>JBDSAA010000059.1:0-97005 GCA_039922375.1 Ferruginibacter sp. | reverse complement strand
ACCCCGAACACCGTTGGCGCAGATATACTCCCTACTTTCGCCGTACCAAAAAGACACTCATGAAAAAAATCTACGCAGTATTTTTAGTCCTGTTCCTATACCATTTATCGGCCAATTCCCAGGTTGTGATCAATGAGATCTATGGAGGTGGGGGCAATGCCGGTTCTATTTACAGAAATGATTTTATTGAACTGTATAATAATAGTGCTGCACCCGTAAGTTTAGCAGGCTGGTCGGTTCAGTATGCAAGCGCTGCCGGCACTACCTGGGCGGTAACAAATCTTTCGGGAAGTATCCCCGCAAATGGTTACTATTTAGTTCAACAAGCGGTCGGCGCAGGTGGCACCACAAATCTTCCTGCACCTGATGCTACTGGTACAATAGCTATGAGTGGCACAGCAGGCAAAGTTGCACTGGCGAATACCGTTACAGCGTTATCAGGTTTATGCCCAACTGGTGGAGCCATTATGGACTTTGTTGGTTTTGGCGCAACTGCCAGTTGCTTTGAAGGCGCTGCCCCTACCCCTGCTCCATCTAATACAACTTCAGTTCAACGTACACCCATCGGTACCGATACACAAAATAACAGCGCCGATTTTACGGCAGGTTCTCCAACACCTAATAATAGTGGCGGCGGGCCAGACGTAACCCCGCCAACGATCGTTACCTTGTCACCTGCTAGTATGGCTACAGGTGTGGCCACATCTTTTACAGCTAATATTACCCTTAGCGAATCAATCGCAAAGGCGGCATCAGGTAATATCATTATTAAAAAAGTAGCCGATAATTCAATTGTACAAACCATTGATATTTTAAATTCGTCGGTTACGATTAACGCAGCCAACCTGTTTTTTCCTGTATATTCTTTAGCCTTTGGCACAGCTTATTATGTAGAAATAACCGCTGGTGCTTTTAAAGACCTGGCAGGAAATAATTTTGCAGGTATCACCGGGAGCGGTGCCTGGTCATTTACTACCACGGCAACTCCACCACAGGGGACAGCCGGAACCACTTATAACTTTAATACCTGCTCATCTTCAGTAACAAACGGCTTTACTTTTTACAGCGTTACGGGCGCTGAAGTATGGGCTTGCACTACTTTTGGACGGGACCCGGCAAACCCCGGCGGAACAACAGCATTTGAAAGTGCAGTTCAAATAAATGGCTTCAATGCCGGCACCAATGTTTTAAATGAAGATTGGTTTATATCACCTGCTTTTGATCTTACCGCCACCAATTATCCACTACTTTCTTACTGGAGCCGCACGGCATTTAATGGCGCCCCGCTGCAATTAAAAGTATCAACTGATTATCCCGGAACAGGCAACCCCGCTGCGTATACCTGGACAGATTTGAATGGAAGGTTCCCGGCACAAGCCAGCAATATTTGGACACAAACACAGGACATTAATCTTACAGCTTTTAAGTCCACCAAAACTTACTTTGCTTTTGTGTACAATTCCACCATTGATGATGGAGCAAGGTGGACACTGGATGATATCCTGGTTAGCAATTCAGCAACTCCCCCACCCGCATCTTTAAATACCAGCACTACTGATATCCAGTTTGGTTATGTTCCGGTATCTACGCCAAGTGTAAAGTATTTTAGTTTTACAGCAAATGATATTACAGCTAGCGTAACGCTAACGGCTACCACTAACTTTCTTATATCTAAAACAAATGGTGGCTTTACAAATTCTATCACTTACACCCAGGCTGAGGCAAACAATATTCCTCAAACTGTCTATGTGCAATTTACTCCGCCACAAAACAGCTTAAACTACGTTGGCACCATCACAGTAACAACGTCAGGCGTTGCCAATAGTGTAGTGAATTTGGCAGGCAACAGCATTGATGCGGCGCTTACACTTGAAGTAGTAAACTGGAATATTGAATGGTATGGAACTTCAGAGCCTGGATTTGGCCCTACCAATAAAGTATTACAGGCTGCTAATATTAAAAAGATCACACAAAACATTGGCGCCGATCTTTTTGCATTTGTTGAAGTGGTAAGCGAAGACAGTTTGCAGAATATTGTTACCAGCCTTAATAACGTATATGGCGCAGGTACGTACAGCTATGTGATTTGCAATTACGGCTCACATACCAACCCGTTTGAAACGGGTGCCAGCCCATTATCCACGGCGCAAAAAGAAGCATTTGTTTATAAAAACTCAGTGATCGCACCTATTGGCACACCGGGCGCATTGCTGGCCAATGGAGTAAATTCCGCAGCCGATCTTACAAACCCTGCCTATGATTATTTTTCAAGTGGACGCTACCCTTACATGATGAATGCTAACGTAACGCTCGGCGGTATAACAAAGGCGGTGCGTTTTGTTTTGATACATGCGAAAGCAAATACTTCACCAACAGCTACATCGTACACCCGCCGGAAAAAAAGTGCGGATACTTTAAACTATACTTTAAACACCCTGTATCCAAATGATAACATCGTTTTACTGGGAGATTTCAATGATGACCTTGATCAAAGTATCACGGCGGGACAAACGGTTTCTTCTTACTCAACTTTTAATGCTGATGCAGCCAATTTCTTTGCCCCTACCCTCGCTTTGAGCCTGGCTGGAAAAAAATCAACAGTGAGTTACAATGACATGATAGACCATGTAGAAATATCAAATGAAATGCAGCCTTTTTACATGCAAAACTCTGCCAGTGTGTTAACCGATGTTAGTTCTTTGGTAACAAATTATGGCAGTACAACTACTGATCACTACCCTGTATTTACACGTTATGCGTTCGATCCCGTCATCCTGCCTGTAACGCTTGTTTCTTTTACCGCTACAAAACAAAATAGCGCTGTAGTACTTAACTGGTCGACATCACAGGAACTTAACAGCAAATCATTTGTAGTAGAAAGAAGTGTTGACAATACTAAATGGGTATCTGTGGGCACTGTTAATGCTGCAGGAACCAGCGCGGGGAGCCGTACGTATACACTTACAGATTTTGGCCCTGCGAAAGGAATAAGTTATTACAGGCTGAAGCAGGTTGACATTGATGAAAAAGTTAAGTATTCATTGACCAGGAAAATTTCTTTTGATAAAACTACTTTTATAACTATTTCACCCAATCCTGCAAAAGGCTTCACAAAAGTCCGCATTGAGAAAAACAATACCGCAGCGGTTACTATTGAAGTTTTGGATATATCAGGCAGGTCAATTCAAAAGGTATTGGCTACATCATCCTACATACAAATAAACACCAGTGCTTTAACCAAAGGCACCTATTTCCTTAAGGTAACAAACGGACAGGAAATCAATATTGAAAAATTACTCATTCAATAATTTAGGATGGGTGAATGGGAAACTTATGGTGAGAATGGAGTGTTCGCAAAGACAAAATATTTAAGCCGGAATTAAAAAAGAGTAAAGTTTAATTTGCGATGCTTTTATTTTATATTTCTGGTTTCTTAACAAAACATTTCACCATCATTCATCTCACTACAAAAAATGAAAATATTAAAAACCCTGTTGTTTGTTATATTAGGCTTGTTAGCATTGGTATTGATCCTTGCACTGTTTCTTAAAAAAGATTATGCAGTGGTGAGGGAGATCACCATTAATAAACCGAGGCAGCAAGTTTTTGACTACATTAAATTTTTAAAGAACCAGGACAATTATAGCAAGTGGGCAACCATGGACAGCAACATGAAAAAGGAATATAGAGGAGTGGATGGAACAGTGGGTTTTGTTTCAGCATGGGATAGCAAACTTGATGATGTTGGCAAGGGAGAACAGGAAATAAAAAAAATAAATGAAGGACAAAAGATGGATTTTGAGCTTCGCTTTATCAAGCCATTTGAAGCCAAAGACGATGCCTACATGATAACAGAAACTGCAGGCAATAATCAAACAAAAGTAAAATGGGGATTTAATGGAAGAATGAATTATCCCACGAACTTGTTTTTGCTTTTCATGAATATGGATAAGATGCTTGGCAAAGATTTGGAGGTCGGCCTTTTAAACCTAAAAAATATTTTGGAAAAACAGTAAACCTATGAACCGAATTCATTTCAATCAAGCTGTAAAAAACATCTGCGGAGTTGGTATGGTGTGTATTTTCCTACTTTCCTGCGGAAGGGAGTCATCCCCCGAAGGAAGAATGACGATGAAACTGGAAGATTTGCAAAAAGGGATGGTCGATAGTTTGTTTAAACAAAATAAGGCTATTCTTGATAGCCTTGGGAAGATTCGCCAGGAACTGAATGAAATAAAACAAGCAAGGAAATAGGCAGGTTGGAGATCAATGTTTCCCGCCCTTATTTGCTATGCTTTTTCTTAATGTACTTAATTATTTTTGCCCTGCCGGGTCCCACTGCTTCAATTGCTTCAACGATAGCTTTGTGGGATAAATCGGGGAATTGCGAATGCAAATATTCTACTTCGCTTGAATCCTGGGAATCTACTTTTGAGCGGTCCCGGCCGTCCTTGGTATTTTTGTTGTCTGTCATATGATTGTTTTTTAAAAATTAAAAAACAATCAGCATGCCAAGATGAATATGATATCGAATAATAAATCCCTTTTTTACTTGCGCTCACAGCCTGCATCTGTTGTTGTATGATGGCTCGTCGGGCAACCCTATTTATCCCATAAGTATACCAGCAATTGTAGCAGATAAATAAGAAGCCAGCGTTCCGCATAGCAATGCACGCATACCCAGCTTTGCAAGGTCGGCTCTTCGCTCGGGTGCCAGTGCACCAATGCCACCGATCTGCATCCCCACCGAACTAAAATTAGCGAAGCCACAGATTGCAAAACTTACTATCAGCAAAGCTTTATCAGAGATCACGCTCTGGTATCCTTTCACCAGTTCGCCTGCATGGTTTGGAACCATTGTTTGAGTGAGATCGCTAAATGCGACAAATTCGTTGATGGTCAATTTTTTTCCTAACAAAGTAGCCACGTTAGCTACGTCTGCTGTTGGTACACCCATGGCCCAGGCCATTGGCGAAAATAATTTACCAAATAGCCAGTCCAAGGTTAAACTGAAATCGAGGTGCAGTAATATTCCTACTTTCATCAATAAAAAATTGATGAGTGCTATCAACCCTAAAAATCCAATGAGCATAGCAATTACATTCACAGATATTTTCATCCCATCCCCCGCCCCATGCGTTACGGCATCTATCACATTGGTGTACGGCGTTTTTACTTCCAGCTTTACACTACCCATGGTTTCGCTTTCCTCAGTTTCGGGCCATACAATTTTGGAGATCACCAATGCGGCAGGTGCGGCCATTAAACTGGCAGCAAGCAGATATTCTGCCTTGGCGCCAAAGCTTACATACACCACCAGGATACCACCCGCTATACAAGCCAGGCTACCACTCATACTCGCCAATAATTCACTCATTGTCATCCCTTTCAAATAAGGCCTTATCATTACCTGTGCTTCCACCTGTCCTACAAAAGCGCTTGCCACATTGCTCAGCGCTTCAGCGCCGCTTACCCGCATCACCCAATTCATCGCTTTTGCCACAACGGATACAATTCTTTGCATAATGCCAAAGTGATAAAATATAGCCACCAGCACACATACCAATATGATAGTAGCCAATACACTAAAGCCAAAAATAAAAACGCCGGGAGTTCTGTATGGCACCGAACCTCCTGCAAAATTATCTGCCATCAACCCGCCATATACAAAGGCAGCGCCCTCTTTTGCAAAGGCTTCTATGTGGGTAATAATACTTCCTATTTTTTGGAAAAATAATTTAACAAAAGGGACTTTTAAGATCAGTAAAGCGATTATTACCTGTAATAAAATACCGCTTCCTACCAGGCGGTAGTTGATCTTTTTTTTGTTGTTGGATACTAACCAGGCAATGCCCAATATTAACGCCACTCCGATAAGTCCCTGGAATCGTTGCATAAGCAAATAGTTGTTGAGCATTGAAGATATACAATTATTCAATTAAAGCGCAGCGCTGCAGATCGTTACATAAACAATGCCGCTAACCTTTTTCAATAGCCGCTGCCATCGGATAATGATTTAATTTCCTGCCATTATCGCCGGCTTTTGTTTTACAGGTACCCCTGCTGTAACTTCGCACAAATACTTCCAATGAACAACTCCATTGATACTTTGATAAATAATACCGGTGATGCCGGACTAAAAAAAATTGCTGAAAAAGTAAAACAACAGGTAAGAATAACTGATGAAGAAGGTATGCTATTGTTTGAAAAAGGAAGCCTGGCTTTTGTAGGCTCCCTCGCCAATTATATCCGGGAATTAAAGCATGGCAATACCACTTATTTCAACCGCAACTTTCATATAGAACCTACCAACGTTTGTGTATTCAGTTGTAAATTTTGTTCTTACTCGAGGCTATATGCGAAGAAAGAAGAAGGCTGGGAACTAAGCATTGAACAAATGCTGGACATTGTAAAAACCTACGATGGCAAACCAATAACAGAGGTACATATTGTGGGTGGCGTGCATCCAAAAATGAATATGGAATATTTTATTGAGCTGATGCAAAAGATAAAAGCGCACAGGCCATCGCTGCATGTAAAAGCGTTTACTGCTGTTGAATTAGACTACATGTTTCGCAAGGCAAAATTAACTACAGAAGAAGGGATGAAGCGGTTGCACGAGGCAGGGCTGGATAGCTTACCGGGGGGCGGCGCTGAGATTTTTGCACCTGAAATAAGGGAACAAATTTCTGCGGATAAAGTAGATGCAACTGGCTGGCTCCGCATACACGAAGTGGCGCACAACCTTGGGATGCACAGCAATGCAACGATGCTGTATGGCCATGTGGAAAAATATGAGCATCGCATAGATCACATGAGAAGACTGAGGGAACTGCAGGATAAAACCGGTGGCTTTAATACGTTCATTCCGTTGAAATTCAGGAACCACGATAATGAAATGAGTTATGTGCCTGAATCATCCATAACAGAAGATATGCGGCTGTATGCTATTGCAAGGATATACCTGGATAATTTTCCTCACCTGAAAGCTTACTGGCCAATGCTTGGCCGTGAGAATGCTCAACTGAGCCTGGCTTTTGGCGTGAATGATATCGACGGCACTATTGACGATTCTACAAAAATTTATAGCATGGCGGGCAGTGAAGAACAAAACCCGGCAATGAGTACGGAAGAACTTGTTACACTGATCAGGCAAGTGAAACGGAGGCCTGTAGAGCGTGACACGCTATACAATATTGTAAAGGATTTTAGTGAAGTTGACTTTGAAAGTACTGCCGCTGATCCACACCTGAATTAATAGTCTGGCAAAAATGAACCGGTCTGCGATTGTCAACCGGTTTATCTTTTGAGGGGCATATGATGTGGGTTAATTAAAACGTAATGATAGATCCATATTGCTGAAAAGTACAAGAGGGCGACGCAACGATGTTGCCATGAAACGACTCTGCCTGGACAAAAAATCAGAACACTTAAATATTTGTGCATGGATGAAAGACTTGATGTGATCATTATAGGCGGTGGCCCGATTGGGCTAGCGTGTGCGTTGGAAGCAGCGGCCCGCCAATTGAATTATATCATCCTTGAGAAAGGCTGCCTGGTAAATTCGCTGTATAATTACCCCGTTAATATGACCTTTTTTTCAACCTCGGAGAGACTGGAGATTGGTGGGGTACCATTTGTAAGCATTAATGCAAAGCCTACCCGCAATGAGTCGTTGGAATATTACAGGAGAGTTGCCGTGGCAAACTCGTTGAAACTTCATCTGTTTGAGGCGGTCATTAAGATCACCAAAAAAGAAGCTGGCTTTGCTGTGGCAACAGCCAGGCAAACTTACTCAACGGCTCATATAATTATTGCGACCGGATTCTATGATATTCCTTTTCTGCTAAATGTACCTGGTGAAGCGCTGCCAAAAGTTACTCACTACTACAAGGACCCGCATTTTTATGCTTTTGAAAAAGTATTGGTTACAGGTGCCAACAATTCGGGGGTGGATGCTGCATTGGAAACCTGGCGAAAAGGCGCTGACGTTACGATGGTGATACGGGACGGTGAAATAGGCAGCCGGGTAAAATATTGGGTAAAACCGGATATTGAAAACCGGATAAAGGAAGGTTCTATCAAAGCGTATTTTAATTCGACGATTGCTGAAATTAGGGAAAAGGATGTAGATATAAACACGCCCAATGGCAGGATAACTATCGCCAACGATTGGGTGATTGCAATGACGGGTTACCAGCCTGACCTTTCCTTTTTACAAAGAACCGGTATTGAATTATCTGCGGATGAAATAAGGAAACCAGTTTATGATGATGCTACGCATGAAACAAATGTGAAAGGTATTTACCTGGCGGGGGTCATTTGCGGGGGAATGAATACACACAGCTTGTTCATTGAAAACTCGAGAGAACATGCAGTAATGATTATGCAGCATATAAAACAAAACCATATGCAGCCGGAGTAATTATTTGTTTTTTGTTACAACCTCCGTTTTCCCGTCTTGTGCCTTCGCTGTGGTTTCGATGGTGGCATTTTCTTTCGTTTGCACCGATTCGCTTCCGGTTTCTACTTCAACCATTTTTGTTGTAACTGCGTAATTGTTAGGATAAATATTTGAACCATATTTTACTGCATATGCTTTGGTAAATTCTGCCCCGAAATATAATATCAGTGATGAATAATATACCCAAAGCAGCAATACTACAAGTGAGCCTGCTGCCCCGTAAGTACTGCCCACATTGCTTTTGCTGATATAAAAAGAGATGGCAAATTTACCCAGCATAAATAATAAAGCGGTTGCAATAGCTCCTGCAGTTACATCCTTCCATTGAATATTTGCATCAGGCAATACTTTGAAAATTACTCCAAACAACAAAGCCGTTACCCCAAGGGTAATGCATACGTTAATGACGTAAAAAATCACCACAGCAACCTCAGGAAACCGGTTACTTAAACGGTCACTAAAGCCATCAATAATGTAATTGATGCCCAATGAAACAAGTAATAAAAAACCAAGGCTTATTATTACAGAAAAAGAGAGAAACCTGTTCTGCAGAAACTTAACCCATCCCCTTTTCGGTTTGGGTTTTAGTCCCCATATGCCGTTGATTGAATCTTGTATTTCAGCAAAAACCGTGGTGGCACCTATCAGCAGCGTTATACCTCCGATGATTGCGGCAATTTTACTTTTACCTGCGAGGGAGGCATTTTTTATGATTTCTTGTAATTGGGCGGCTGTATCGGCACCGACAAAACCAGCCAACTGGCCATATATTTCTCCTTCTACAGCTTCTCTGCGTAAAAACATTCCACACAAAGAAATGATCACTATTAATAAAGGACCCAATGAAAAAACAGTGTAATAGGCCAACGAACCACTTAGCTTGGTTACTTTATCTTCGTCAAAGCCTTTGAAAGAATTTTTTAAAACTTCCCACATCCCTTTGAAAGTTATCTTGCCTGGCATAGTTTAATTTTTATGGAACATATTACAAAAAAGCAGCCAAATTGAGGAGTAACCGCATTAAAATAGAAAGGCCATCAATATTTCATCTACAAACCTTTGGTCGCTTTTTAAGTGGGAGTATTTTTTTAAGACACCTTCTTTCTGAAATCCAATTTTTTCGTATAAGTGTATAGCCTTTTCATTTTCAACCGACACACTTAACTCTATCCTCAATACACCTCTTTCACCGGCAAGGTCAATAATTTCTTTCATCATTTTCTTTCCTTCACCTTTACCAGAAAATGATGGATGAATCGCCAGCCCTCCCAAATAATTAATATGATCAGTGCGATGCTGAAGCGGAATTAATTTAAACATCCCCACATCATCCGTACCATTGTTATAAATGTACTTTACTCCCGATTGAACTAAATCATCGTAGATAGGATGAAAACTACCCGCCTCCATTTGCTCATACAGTAAAAATGGATTTACCTGCGGATGCATATAAAGCCCATAGATAAAATTAAAATCTTGTTGGGTTGCTGCACGAACCATAATATCTCTGACTATAAATACTTGATTTTATTTCCTAACAACGCACTATTCAAATAAATCCCCCTGTGGATTGTCAGTTTCCGCTTTGCTCTCCCACTCCATTTCTACACTTTTAGAAAACTCTGTTAGCTTTGCTCCTACTGCTTTCCAGCCCATCACTTCTACCATGTTGTTTACTTTAAACTTAGCACTTCTAACCAATTGGCCCCGGCCGGTTCTAACTATTAGCAAAGGCTCCTGATCAGTTGTCACCATTTCCAGCCGGTTGTCTTTTCCCTCTTTAATAAAGAAAAATTTACTGTGCAACGTAGTGGTTTCTATTTTGAAGCGTTTGATATTGTACTGCAACTTTTCATTGTCAAGATACACTGCAGTGATTATTTTTTCGGGCCTGAATTTTTCAATCAGGATCACTTTTTCCACATCAAACCGTTGCGTCAGCTCCTGGTCTGTAATTTCGTAATTGCCATCATTGAAAATTACCAACAACCTGTCGGCTGCATCAAATTTGCCCAGGTACTCCCCTTTTTCCTCTGTGTTTATTCTGCCAAACTTATTATCAAACCATAGCTTTTTTGCATCCAGCGTAGACTTGCCAGCTTCTTTAAACTTAACTGACTTGATGGGATATTTTGTTACCTGGTTACCAATGGTACCGCGGTTCTTTATATCCAGTTCTTCAAAATAAAATTCCAACTCCTTCTTTTTTGCACTACAATTGGGGCTTAAGATGATCTTCACAACTTCGGCTTCTCCATTGGCATTGGCACTAAAATAATGCACCCTGCTTTTGTCAGAACCTTTTGTAAGATCGTATTCTTTATCCCTTGTAATGCCCGTTACATTGAAACGCTTCGCATAGCTTACACCCGTTTTACCATCAGCATATATCATGTTGTAAGTAGTTCGCTCATCATTTTTCTGAAACACCGCCACATGCAAAATATCCTTTCCGATAAATACTTTGTCTGCAACTCTTACCACTTTCATAATGCCTCCCTTTGTAAAGGCAATGATATCATCGAGGTCAGAAACCTCTGCAACCAGTTCGTCCTTCTTTAAACCTGTCCCAATAAACCCATCCGCAAAATTTGCATATATTTTTATGTTTGCAATGGCTACAGACTTGGCATGGATGGTATCAAATTGTTTGATCTCGGTTTTGCGTTGCCTCCCCTTACCAAATTTCTTCAATAAGTTTTCGTAGTAAGCTACCGCATAATCCGTTAAATGTTCAATGTCGAATTTGACCTGTTTAATATCTGCTTCAAGGCCCTTTATCTGTTCATTCAATTCGTCGATATCAAGCCGGTAGATACGACGTACAGGCTTCTCGGTGAGCTTAACAATATCTTCTCTTGTAATGTCTCTGCGCAGCAGTTTTTTAAATGGTGCAAAGGCTTTGTCAATTGCTTCCAGCACCTTCTCCCAGGTTTCATGCTTCTTCTCTAATTCTTTATATATTTTTTCCTCAAAAAAGATTTTTTCCAGTGAGGTGTAATGCCATTTTTCCTGCAGTTCACCTAGTTTGATCTCCAGTTCCCTGCGTAGCAGTTCTTTCGTGTTTTCAGTAGCTGTTCTTAATAATTCCGGTACGCCTAAAAACCTCGGCTTGTTTTGTACAATAACGCAGGCATTGGGAGATATGCTTACTTCGCAATCTGTAAATGCATAGAGCGCATCAATCGTTATATCGGGTGAAATACCTGGGGCCAGTTCAATGATGATCTCTACATCTGCTGCGGTATGGTCCAGTACTTTTTTTATTTTTATTTTTCCCTGGTCATTGGCTTTTACAATGCTCTCCATCAACTGAGTGGTAGTAACACCAAAAGGAACACTTTTTATTACCAACGTCTTTTTATCCTGTTCCTCGATGATAGCTCTTACCCTTACTTTACCGCCTCTTATTCCATCATTGTAATTGCTGGCGTCCATCGTGCCGCCAGTTAAAAAATCCGGGAGCAGTTCAAATTTTTTGCCTCTCAAACATTTGATGGAAGCTTCTATTAATTCACAAAAATTATGTGGTAAAATTTTAGTTGCCAACCCTACGGCAATGCCCTCGGCGCCCTGCGCCAGTAATAAGGGGAATTTCATTGGCAAGGTAACAGGCTCATTTTTTCGGCCATCATAACTCACGGTCCAGTCGGTAGTTTTTGCATTGAAGGCAACTTCCAATGCAAACTTGCTTAGCCTGGCTTCGATATACCTTGGCGCTGCTGCGTCATCACCGGTGCGTACATCGCCCCAGTTACCCTGGGTTTCAATCAACAGGTCTTTTTGTCCAAGGTTTACCAATGCATCCCCGATGCTGGCATCGCCATGCGGGTGGTACTGCATGCTTTGCCCGATGATATTTGCCACTTTGTTGAAGCGCCCATCATCCATTTCTTTCATTGCATGAAGTATCCGTCGTTGCACAGGCTTCAGGCCATCTTCCAGTGCCGGTACAGCTCTTTCCAAAATAACATAGCTGGCGTAATCCAAAAACCAGGTTTTGTACTGCCCGCCAATGCCACTATCCGTGTGGAGGTAATCTTCTTTCTTTTTACTCGTTGCCATTGTTTATATTAACGGTTTTCTGTATTGGATAATTTTTCAATCATAAAATTCGAACAAATATTTTTCGTCATAATCAACGCTGAATTTTTTCAAGAAATCAATATACTCTTCTTTAAAGGTTTTCGTTTGATGAGGTTCTTTTTGAAGGAGGATATATTTTACTACATTATCCAATGCTGATTTAGAATAGGAGAAAGCACCATAACCTTCCTGCCAATAAAATTTCTGCTTTGTAAGATGATTGTCATTTATTAAATCGTTAGAACTTATTTTTATTTCTTTTACCAGATTTGAAATAGATTAATTGGGGTCTAAACCAATCAATAAATGCAGATGATCGGGCATGCAATAAATTGCAAGGGGTTTGTGTTTCGTGTTTCTGGCGGTTACGCAAATAAATTTTTCTACCTTTTCCCGGTTTGATTCTTCGATCATGCAGTGCCTTCCTTTTACAGCAAAAACCAATTGGGTCAATAATTGTGTATAGGTGTTTGGCATGCCTGGAGATTTTAGATGGTTTATATAAGTTTTTTCAATTCGGTTTTTGTTTTATTAAGCAAGGGTGGCTCCTACGGAGCCGGTTTACATTACCTTGAATGTTCTACAAAGGGTTGGCTCCGATGGAGCCGTTGCGTACACCGCTGGCTTTTCACTACATCTAACTTATCATGTTTATTACGCTTTTTCCGTTATCATCCCGCTTGCATCTTTGCCCCATCGGGGCAACCTCTTTGTAGTATTTAGCCCACTATTGCACCCGCTCCGTAGGAGCGCCCCCTAAACGCTAAACATTACATTCTATATCTCATACAATTCCAGCGGTTGCCCATTGGGATCATTAAAAAAACAGAATTTTTTGTTGGTTAGTTCATCTATTCTTATTCCTTGCACTTCCACCCCTTTAGCGATCAATTCATCTACTGATTGCCCGATATTTTCTACAGCAAATGCCAGGTGACGCAAGCCTTTTTGTTCTGGAAATGATGCCCTTTCTTTGAAGTCAGGAAAAGAAAACAATTCAATTTGATATTGGCCGTTTATTTCAAGGTCAAGTTTATAAGAATCTCTTTCAGCCCTATAAGTTTCTTTCAAAGCAACAAAACCTAAAACATTTATGTAAAAATCCTTGCTTCGTTCATAGTCATCCGTAAGTATTGCCACATGGTGAATTGCTTTTATTTCCATAAATCTCAGAAGTGTTTTAAATTGTTTTTAGTTGCCACGAATGCACGAATTAAAACGAATAAGCCTGCATTTATTTGTGCATTCGTGGCAAAAAATAAACGGGCTAATCCGTCTTTGTTTTTATTTCAAATTCTTTCATGTTGGCCACTTTGCCCTGCACATCGAACATATCCTGTGCAATCATTACCTTCAACCGCCATAGCAAGTACGCATCCCCTGTAGTATGCTTTGCCTTATTTAAATACTGGTGGATAATTTTAGATGCTTTCTGCCAGTCAGGGGTTATAAAACTTTTTAACTCCACATCATAAAAGTCGTAGTCTTCCTGGGTTAACTTTTTACCGCCTTCCAGTAAACGGATACCCTTGTTTTCATCGCACAGTTTTGTCCATTCATCAGGATCCACTTCAAATTCACTCAGGGTAATTTCTCTTGCCAGTTTTTTTGCTTTTAAATATTCTTTGGGTTGAATTTCATGTAACCAGTTGGGATAAAATATATTTCCCTTTTCATTGATGAATGGAAGATTGTTTAAATAAAGAATAAAAACCCTTCCCTGAAACTCCTTCATGTATTTTATGAGCCAATAATAACCGCTCACATCATGCTTGTTTTGCGCAGCCCATATCCAGATGATCTCTTCTTCATTTCTACGCATTGTGCCCACTAATTCAGCAGCCGTTTTATAGTCATCCACTTCATTGCTATCTACCCTGCCATCGTAGTCACCGCCGGCTAAAACTTCCCGCCACCATTGCCTTCGGGCCTCAATACCTTCTCCAATGTAGATATTGTTTAAAGGCCCCACTGCATAATCATCTTTTATTTGGAGTACTTCGCCCTGCAGGTTCTCATCTAATGCGATGGCTTCAGTTAGCACTTTTACATCTGCTTCATTAAAAACGATATGTATCATTATATTTTTTCAGGTGTTAGTAATGTTATTCCTTCTCCTGCGCATGGTTGCGCAAAATCAGTATCATGCGATGCCAACATGGAGATGTTGTTGATTTTAAGATTAGCTATAATTATCGCATCATTTGGGAGCAAATTATATTTAGCCATCAACACTGGCACTAATGTGATAATTTCTTTAGAGGAAGGTATAAATTCAAAATTCTTTAATAATTCATCTTCACTATAAATTTCAATTATGGCTGAAATGGCCTTTTTTTCTTTGATGGTTAGCGGTGCCTTGCCTGATTGTAAACCAATAAAATGAAATAAAAATTCACTTAAGACAATATCATTGATACAAAGCTGAATGGAAGGATCGAAATATAAGTCGTGTAAAAAATCGCTGAAATTCCCTTTTTCCGATTCGATCAATATGGAACTATCTACAAAAACTTTATTGGTAATAACTGTCATCTTTTCTGATTATGTAATCTTTAAATTTCGCCTTCCCAAATCTTGCAAATAGTGCCTTCCCCCTTTTTTCTACATCATCACGGTGTAGTTTATTTTCGTCCTCATCTTCTACAATTCTTACATCGATTTCCAGCGCCTTATTTTCAAAATTTTTTGGTACCGCTATTTTTAAAAACCCATCTTTAGCTTTGTCAAATAATTTAATCGTTTCCATAAAATTGTTTTACTCAAATTTACACCTTTAAATTTTTATTCAGTCTCCACCAAATCCAGTTCCACCTTCAAATTATCGATGATAAAGTCTTGCCGGCTTGGCGTGTTTTTGCCCATATAATATTCCAGCAATTGCTGAATATGGGTGTCGGGCAACATCATGACAGGTTGTAGCTTCATATCACGGCCAATAAATCTTGCAAACTCATCCGGGCTTATTTCACCTAAACCTTTGAACCTGGTTATTTCAGGCTTTGAACCCAGCTTTTTTATAGCAGCATCTTTTTCCGTCTGATCGTAACAGTAAATAGTTTCCTGCTTATTACGCACCCTGAATAATGGGGTTTCTAAGATATATACATGGCCGTTCTTTACCAGGTCGGGGAAAAATTGCAGGAAAAATGTCATTAGCAACAAGCGTATATGCAATCCATCCACATCAGCATCCGTGGCAAAAACAATATTATTGTAACGCAGTGTTTCGTAGCCGTCTTCGATATTCAGCGCATGCTGCAATAAATTAAATTCCTCGTTTTCATACACTACTTTTTTAGTAAGTCCATAGCAGTTAAGTGGCTTGCCCCGCAAACTGAATACGGCCTGGGTATTTACATTTCTTGCCTTGGTAATACTTCCACTTGCACTATCCCCTTCCGTTATAAAAATGGTACTTTCTTTTTGCTTTTCCAGTACATTGTCTTTGTCTTTGCCAGTCGCTTCATCATTGTAGTGAAACTTGCAATCCCTCAGTTTTTTATTGTGCAGATTGGCTTTTTTCGCTCGTTCATTGGCGAGTTTGCGAATGCCTGATAATTCCTTTCGCTCACGTTCATTCTGTTCAATCCGTTTCTTTAAAGCATCTGCCGTGGCTGGATTTTTATGTAGATAATTATTGAGCTCTTTCCCTAAAAAATCACCGATAAAATTTTTCATGCTCGGGCCGCCTTCGAACACTGTTTGGGATCCCAGCTTTGTTTTTGTCTGGCTCTCAAACACTGGTTCCTGCACTCTTATGCTAAAGGCCGCACATATACTGCCGCGTATATCAGAGGCCTCGTAATCTTTTTTGAAAAATTCTCTGATTGTTTTTACATATCCTTCCCTGAAGGCTGCAAGGTGGGTACCGCCCTGCGTGGTAAACTGGCCATTTACGAAGCTATAATATTCTTCTCCGTAGGCAGTTTCATGCGTCACGGCCAGTTCAATATCTTCTCCCTTTAAATGTATGATGGGATAGCGGAGTTCGTCTTCGTTTGTTTTGCGTTGCAACAGGTCCAGCAATCCATTTTTACTCACGTACCTTTTTCCATTCAGGTTCATTACCAGGCCCGCGTTCAAATAACAATAATTCCAAAACTGGTTATCTAAATATTCCTGTACAAAATGAAAATTTTTGAAGATGGTTTCATCAGGGATAAAGGTTACAAAAGTGCCATTATCTTCATTACTGGGTCCCTCTTTATGTTCCTTAATTAAAACCCCTTTTTGAAACTCCGCAGTTTTTTCTTTACCCTCCCGGTAAGCTGTTACTTTAAAAAATTCGCTCAATGCATTTACTGCTTTAGTACCCACGCCATTTAAGCCCACACTTTTCTGAAAAGCCTTGCTGTCATACTTTGCGCCGGTATTGATCTTGCTTACCACATCCACTACCTTGCCTAGCGGAATGCCCCGGCCATAATCCCTTACTGTTATATTTTTACCTTCAATCTTCACATCTACATGGCGGCCATAACCCATCGTATGTTCATCAATACAGTTATCAATCACCTCTTTTAGCAACACATAAATGCCATCGTCGGGACTGCTGCCATCACCTAGTTTACCGATATACATGCCCGGCCGCAACCGAATATGCTCTTTCCAATCCAGGCTGCGGATCGAGTCTTCATTATAATCAACTTCAATTCTTTCTTTTTCTGCCATTTTATACTTTGTTTCCGGTAAATCAATTCAGCATCCTATGTTAGTTGGGATATTCTTCCTCCAGTGTTTTCACTTTTATCTGATTGGTAATAAACTTTGTAGAAAAGCATTTATCTGGATTTGGTCGCCGCAAGCTACTAATATTTTTAGTATTTTTTCAATGATGCAAATATAGTTAAACGAGCTGCAGAAAAGCCGAAGGCTTTTAAACACCTGTGTATAAATAGATTCCTTTATCCTTTTCTTAAATAAAATCATTCTGCTAGTCTGTTGAATTGACTACTTACAGACAAATCGGTGGCATTTTTGAACGGCGACATCAATCCTAAATAGCTGCTTACATAGCGTCGTATCGAAACGTGGAAAAAAATTATGCTTTAGACTTTAACCTAAAAAAAATAATATGTATTTTGGTTTGCATGAAATTGTCTTAAACAGTTGGCATGGTGTAAGGCTTTTTTTATACAATTTGTACCCAACCTACAACCTTTGTTACAACTGATCCGATGCCCCTACGCCTGAAGTTGCATTTTTAATTGACCGTCTTTAAATAGTCATGGTATATGAAAAAAAAAATAACACTCGCAATTATCTTCGGTGGGCTATTGGCGCTTTATGCATTTCGCATGACTAACCACCCTCGATCGAAAATGCAAAAGCCGATATCAAGGCAGGAAATCTATCAGCAAAAATTTGTTGTTCAATGTTCTCCAGACTGGAATTTCTTAAACAGTGATAGTCTTGCCAAAGGCATCCGTATTTTAAAAGGTTGGGGCAATTACTCATGGCCTATTGACTCCAAAGACGATAGTGCACGTTTGTATTTTCAACAAGGGATCAATATGTATTATTCGTTTCATATCATTGAGGCAATGGCATCATTTAAAAAGGCAGAGCAATTTGATAATACAAACCCCATGATTTTCTGGGCGCAGGCCTTAGCTTATGGCCCTAATATCAATGACTTTGCCTATTCCGCTACCCCAGCCGCGTTTGAAGCTTCTCAAAAAGCGATTGCATTATCCGGCAATTCGACTGCAAAAGAAAGAGCGCTTACCAAGGCAATGGGTACCCGCTATTCTGCGGATAGTACGGTTAGCAGGGCTTCATTAAATCAATTGTACACCGATGAAATGGCGAAAGCTTATCAGCAATTTCCAAACGATGCAGATATAGGTGCCTTGTATGCCGATGCCATAATGCTTCAGCATCCGTGGGAATATTGGAAGCACAATGGAGAAGCGCATCTATGGACTCCCCGCCTGCTGCAGGTACTCGAAAAAACTTTACAGTTATCACCAAACCATCCGGGTGCCAACCACTATTACATTCATTCAACCGAAGCTTCTGGCAATCCACAAAGGGCTTTACCAAGCGCCAATCGTTTATCTAAGTTAATGCCGTCCGTGTCGCATATGGTACACATGCCATCTCATATATACATCCGCAGCGGGCTTTATAAAGAAGGTATGAAAGTGAACGAAATGTCGGTGAAGGGTTATGATGAATACCTGTCTGTTTATCCCGATGTGGCTAACAATTCGCCACTCTACCTTGTTCACAACCTCCACATGCAGACTGCCTGTGCTATGATGGGGGCGGGCTACAACTATAGTGTAAAAAGTGCGGATGCATGCAGGGCAAGTTTCGATACTTCATTTATGTCTATTCCGCCACCATTGGGGGGCTATATCCAATATGTGTATATGACACCAGTGATAAACAATGTGCGTTTTGGAAAATGGGATGAAATATTACAGGCACCTGCAGTTACTGAAAATTACATCTATGCGAATGTATTGTCACATTGGGCAAGAGGTATCGCCCAGGCAAGAAAAAACAATATGGCAGAAGCGAAAAAAGAATTGGGCTTGTTTAGGAAGAATATGAATAAACCTGACATGCTGGTAATAATGCAACCTTTTAATGCGCCCGTGGATGCCGCAAAAGTAGCAGAGAAGTTATTGGAAGGTATTATTGCAGAACAGGAGAATGATCTGACAAGTGCTGTCAGACTGTTTTCGCAGGCTATAAAACAAGAAACTGCAATGATCTACAATGAACCAAAGGATTGGATATTGCCAACAAGGCCCTACCTTGGCGCTGCGTTATTAAAAGCGGGTTTATTTTCGAAGGCCGAGCATATTTTCAGAGAAGACCTGAAAGACAACCCAAATAATCATTGGGCTTTGAAAGGCTTATTTGAATCTTTGCAAAAACGAAAAAAACAGGCAGCGGCAACGCTGATAAAAAAGCAACTCGATAAAGCAATAACTACGGTGGACATGCAGGATTTGCCAGTTGTATTTTAAATCAATCATTAACAAAAAAACTGGTGTCACTACTAACGGATCTAAATAAAATAAACCACATTGCTGTAGAAAAAGAATCAGAAAATGACAGTTTCAGGGTTTTTCTAAAACAACAGGATATCAGCCAGGTTGATAACATGGTCCATCAGTTGAATGAGGAAATTGCACCCCAAATTGATTGCACGAAATGTGGTAATTGTTGCAAGTCGTTAATGATCAACATTACAGAGGAAGAAGCAATCTCACTGGCCACACGCCTTCAGGTAAGTGTGGCAGATGCTAAAAAAAAATATATAGAGCAAAGTGAACAAGGGAAGATGATCATCAACACCATTCCCTGTCATTTTTTGGAAGGCAGCAGTTGCTCAATTTATGAGCACCGGTTTACTGAATGCAGGGAATTCCCACATTTGCATAAGCCGCATTTTCCTCAAAGGCTATTTGGTACGCTAATGTATTATGCGATGTGCCCCATTATATTTAACGTCGTGGAAAGATTAAAGGAAGCTATCGGCTTTTCTGACTTGCAGCCCGCTGAATCGGGTAACTGAGGTTGGTTTTCTTTTTAACGGGCGCATAAAAATAATAGTAAGGTAACAATGCACATTCCCTGGAAAAAAATATCAGGTTGGCCTGAAATTGGTTAAGCAATCAAATGATCTCATTAGAGTACGTTTCTTTTTAGCAGTTATTATTAATTTGAATCTACCTAAGCTATCTTTAAAAACGATTTCAAACCAAAAAACAAAAAAATGAAAGCAAACAAATTACTGATGGTATTAGCCATCACCACTGCAATCGGTTTTACCGGTTGTTCTCCAAAGGATGCGGATATTAAAGCCGCTGTTGAAACCAAGCTAAAATCCAAGCCTGACATGATGAACGTCGTGGCAGATGTAAAGGATGGAGTAGCCACTATTTCCGGCGAATGCAAAGACGCTACCTGTAAAGCGGATTGTGAAAACATGGCAAAGGAGGTAAAAGGCGTTAAGTCAGTGATTAATAATTTATCAGTTGCTGCGCCGCCACCAGCGCCAGTTGCACCGCCTGCTTCTTTAAACACCAGCTTAGATGCATCCACGCAACAAAAAGTAAGGGATGGTTTAAAAGATATCCCAGGTGTTACTGTTGAATTTTCAAACGACAAGGCAGTATTGACAGGTGAAGTAACAAAAGCCAATAGGATGAAAATAATGCAAATATTATCGTCAGCTAAAGTTAAGTCTGATGTGAGCCAGTTAAAGGATAAAAAATAAATTACAATCATCATTAAATAATAAACAAATGGCACTTCAAGATAAATATGCTGAGTTGATACAAGCCGCCAAAACCAAAGGCGTAGCCAACATGGCAATAGCAGAAAAAGAAGGAATATTGCACATTAGCGGAACCGCTAACAGTACCGCTGATTATGATGCACTATGGGCGTTGTATGATAAAATCGATCCATCAATGAGTAGTGGGGACCTGATGATGAACATTGATATTAAAGCTGATGCCGGAGCTCAATTGAGAGTGACCACCGACGCTACCAATCTCAACATCAGGAGCACACCAACCACTGAAGGTGCAATAGTTGGTAAGGCTGCACATGATGAGATTGTTACACTGGTAGAGAAAACTGATGATAGCTGGTGGAAAGTAAGAACAAAAGATGGGGAAGAAGGTTATGCTTATTCGCAGTACTTATCTCCGTTGTAATAATAACCTTCATAGATAA
Source organism: Ferruginibacter sp. (assembly GCA_039922375.1). GTDB lineage: Bacteria > Bacteroidota > Bacteroidia > Chitinophagales > Chitinophagaceae > Ferruginibacter. Next base: position 75,749 of record JBDSAA010000059.1, on the reverse strand, counting down.
AAAAGCCATTCGCCTGCGGGTGAATGGTTTTTTATTTGTAATTAACTAACATATTTATGAATCAGCCCCAAAAGGTAATAGCGTTCGCTTTCTTTGTTTTCCATGCAATGGCTGGTTTCGCACAAACCAACACCAGTTTAACGGCGGGTGAATTTGAAACAGCAATTAGTACAGATTCTATTCAACTTTTAGATGTAAGAACTTTTAGTGAATATGCCTCAGGACACATCAAAGATGCTTTGCTTGCCGATTGGAAAGATGCAAGTGAATTCGAGCGTAGAATTGAATTTATTGATAAAGAGCGCCCGGTATATATTTATTGCCTCGGTGGTGGTAGAAGTGCGCAGGCTGCAACGCACATGCGGGAACTAGGTTACACCCAAGTGTTTGAATTGAAAGACGGAATAAACAGCTGGAAAGCTGCTAATAAGGCTGTGCAGGGCAAATCAGCTGAAAAGCAAATGAGTGTGGCGGAATTAAATAAGGGGATCAATACCTCTAAATATGTCTTGGTCGATTTTGGCGCAGAGTGGTGCCCGCCCTGCAAAAAAATGGAACCGGTTTTGAAAAGCCTGGCAAAAAAACATCCAGGTAAATTTACACTTGTTAAAGTTGACGGCGGACGAGACGAGGATATTTTAAGAAAATATAACATTACCGGATTACCTGTATTTATACTCTTTAAACAAGGAAAACAAATATGGCGTAAAGAAGGAATTGCAGATGAAAAAGAAATTGCGGATCTGCTAGATTAAATTATTATGAGGATCCTTTAATAAAATCACTTACAAGATAGCTGATAAGTTTACCTGTCGATTCGCTTTTTCTGCCGTCTTGCAATTGAGTAGCACCCTCACAAATATGCAAGTATGCAGGTTTGGCGTCCTGGGCTACAAAGGTTACAAATTGCCTGGCATGTAAAGGGGTAATGCCACATGGGGTAACCGCACTGCTTAAAACATGCTCAATACAATCCAGGTCTAATTCAATGCCGGTGTAAGTATCTTCTGTAAAGCCAGTAGCATGTGCAACAGCCTGTATAAAGTTTTTCCTTTCATGTATAAATATTTCTTCGTAGCTGATATAATCAATAAACGGATCGTCATGAATGTCCAGCAGCATGTTTTGTGAAATATAATTTTCGTGGATCCCGATGATACTATATTTTCCAAGATACCCATCTTCCGAAGCGTACCGGAACGCATTACCACTATGCCTTCCCTCTGCATTCCTGAAATCTGCATGAGCATCCAGGTTGATAACATTAATCTGCGAGAGCGGTAATACTTCCGCCTTGTGCAGTCCCTTGGCCACCCCTTTTATAATAGGATAAGCATTATTGTGGCCACCACCAATGACGATTGGTATTTTTTTGAAAGAAGCAATAACTTTTATTAAATTTTCTACTTCTTCATCAATCAGCTTTACTGCATGCCTGTATGCATCTGTCAATTCTTCTGATCCATAGGCATTGTTTTCAATCAGGTATTTAATATCGCCAAAATCAAAATGGCCCAGCAACAAAACTTCTTCCCCCGTAAAAAAATCGTTGCTTTGGATATTGAGGAAAGCAGTAAGAAACGGCAACCATACGGTATCGGTACCACCTGTACCATCATTTGCTTTTACACCAATATCTTCGGGAATTCCCAGCAGGACATACTTCGCTTTCGAATGCTGCAACATTTCCATCCATTCAGCTTCCTGGTTTATATTCAAAATGCGCTCGCCCGATTTTGTTTCAAAACGCCGTATGCTTGTAACTGAAAGTATATCTTCTTTGGTGTAAAATTTAAAATGTTTCATCTAGGGAAGTTAGCGAAAATCCTTCTGCATACACGAAGGCTTTTTGTTTGGGTGCATTTCAAATTGTCGCCTGAATGAATTTCCTGAATAACGAGAAACTGTTTGTAGTAAAGGGCTCTAAAGCCCTCTCCTTTAACGTGGGTTTGGGTGAGGCCAAACGTAATGCGACATTTGAAATGCCCCTTTTTGCTTTTGTAACTTTCACACAGGCAATTTTTTAATGGTGGCTTAGAAACTACCTCTTTTTCAACTAATAAAAAAAAGCCCCTGTATAAGGAGCTTTTTACACCAACTAAATAGATTACCATTTGCTTCTTTTGTCGTAATCATTGTACCTGTCATCCCTTTCATCGCCTCGGTTTCTTCTGTCATTGAATTTGGCGTACACTGAGCGTATCTCAGCATCCCGCTGCATTTCCAATGAGTAGATCATGCGTTCTTTCTTTGACCTGCTCATAAACATTTTCTTTCTTACGGATTCGATGCTCCTGTAATATTGCTTATTAATGGCAGCTATTTGCATATTTTTTTCCTTAGCGCTAAAATAATAAGTTCCCTTATCTGAGCCGTACCCATTGCGTTCCCTGTTATTGTTTACTGCCATGTCACGGTCGTAATTATTATTACGCCGATGATTATACTGTGCAAAAGATGCTGATGATAACAAAGCTGCGATTGCAAAAAGCGCGAGTGATTTTTTCATGAGTTTTTGTTTTTGTATTGTTTACTAATGCTCATGAGATGGATTATTATTGCTTGTGTTTACAAACATATTGTTAATAGCGAAACCAGTGTTTATAGTTAACCATTTTTCTTTTTGTTACAGGCATTTGTTCTTCATTAAGCATCGTTGTGTCATCCTAATCCCGAGGAAAGTTGGAGCGCTGCATCGGGACTTACTTGTACATTTGCAGCAACTATGAACAACGCATCGTATCTCTAAACGAAATGGTATTGGTCGGTCAATAACGAGATATTTTTTCTTGTAAAAATGTATTTTATATTTTTGTCCGTTCAATCAAATCCCAAAGATTTCCATACAGGTCTTCAAAAACGGCTACGGTTCCATACTCCTCTTTCACGGGTTCTCTCACAAAGTGGATATTGTTTTTTCGGTATTGCTCATAGTCACGCCAAAAATCATCTGTATGCAAAAATAAAAACACCCGTCCCCCGGATTGATTGCCGATATATTTTTCCTGTTCATTGTTTGCTGCTTTGGCTAATAATAAGCAACACTCTTTGGAACCCTTAGGAGCAACAAGTACCCATCGTTTGGTTTCGCTAAGTATGGTATCCTCCATAAGAATAAAACTCAGTTGTTCAGTATAGAATTCAATAGCTACATCATAGTCCTTTACCAGGATGGCAACATGTGCCAGGTGTTGTTTCATGCAATACTATTTTTGTTTTATGAAACCCACTCTCCATTGAGCATTACGTTGCTGATGAGATTCGTTCCGAATGAATAGGGCAAGTATGCCAGTGAAGGGATTGGTTTTGTAAAAATAAGATTCGCCTTTTTTCCAATAGTGATGCTGCCGAGTTGATCGCCACATTCCATCGCGTAGGCGCCATTGATCGTTGCGGCGTTGATCGCCTCTTCAGGCAACATGCCCATTTGTATGCAACTCATTGCAACCACCAAATTCATATTACCACCTGGTGAGGAGCCAGGATTATAATCGCTTGCCAGTGCAACCGCACAACCAGCATCAATTAATTTGCGTGCCGGTGGAAAGGGCATCCGTAAGAAGAAGGCGGCTGTTGGCAACAAACTGCAAAGGCCTTGCCACCCGGCACCCGATAACAACTTTATGTCTTTATCAGTCAAAGTTTCCAGGTGGTCAAGAGAAAGCGCATTTATTTGTTGACCAACGTCAATTCCTCCAATACTATTCAGTTGGTTTACGTGGAGTTTTGGTTTTAATCCATGTACAATCCCGGCTTTGCAAATGGTTGCTGTTTCTTCAGGAGAGAAGAAACCTGTCTCGCAAAAAACATCAATGAAATCAGCTAATTTTTCAGAAGCAATAACCGGCAGCATTTCCGTAATGATCAAATCAATATACCCCTGGTGATTGTCCTTAAACTCCAGGGGGAAAGTATGAGCACCTAAGAATGTTGCCTTAATGCTTACCGGTGATTGTTGTTTTAATTTTTTGATAACCCTCAACATCTTCAACTCACTTGCTACCGATAAACCATAGCCGCTTTTAATTTCAATCGCACCAGTCCCTAATTTACTAACGTCTTCCAGCCTTTTCCAGGCTTCATTAAAAAGTACGTCTTCACTGATCTCATTTATTTTTTTAGCGGAGTTCAAAATTCCTCCGCCACGTGCTGCGATCTCCGTATAACTCAACCCTTTTATCTTATCCACAAATTCATCTTCTCTTGATCCAGTAAATACAATGTGCGAATGACTGTCGCACCATGCTGGCAAAACAAACTGGCCTGTAGCATCAATAACGTTTTTAGGTAACTGCGGCACCTTCAATGCTAATTCATACATATTGCCATATTCCATTACCAGCCCATCCTCAACTAATAAAAAAGCATTTTTAATAACAGGCATTTCAGCCATCGCGTTACCTCTGAGCACATAGGTTTCTGCCCGTGTATTAATGAGTTGCTCAATATGGGTTATCAGCGTGGTCATTGAGTTTTAATTTACAGATAATCCACTACAGGGTCTTAAAGTTGCAGTCATTTAGAAGCTATTCAGTTACAATTTATTCCAGACATCTTTTCCAAATTGTTCCAATCCGGGGTCTCTTGCACCCATTAATAACAACACAGCCGGAGCGGATAAATGAGGACGAACAGCAGCAATGAAATCATTTCTTTCTTCAACAAAAAATGCATTGCCGCCCAGTTTTTTTATGTCATTGATTAAATCATTGGCTGAAATATCCTTCACGGCTGTACCACCTGCATAAAAAATTTCACTCATCCATATTTCATCCCCAGGCCTTAAGACTGACGCTATTTCTTTAACAAAATCATCCCGTAAAAACCTCGTAGGCCCATAACCGTGTGGCTGAAACCAGGCTACAACCTTTGGAGCAATGTATTGACAGGCAGCAATAGACGCGGCACATTTAGCCGGGTTGTGAGCATAATCATCTATAACCCATACGCCATTTTTTTCACCCAATACCTGGTGCCTTCGGTAAATACCTTCATACGCTTTTAACGCATCAGCACATAGCTGCAAATCAACGCCTATCTGGTTGGCCACACAAGTTGCCGCAACTGCATTTTCCATATTGTGTCTACCCACCGTATTAATTGAAAACTTTACACCGTCCACTGTATACTGAATATTAAAGCCGGATTGATGAAAATCTTGGGCCATATACTTCGCAGGTATATTTTCATTAATACTAAAATCATGGCCGCTATTTACAGATAACTCTTTTGACAAAGCATTAGACTGATTGACAATAAATAATCCGTTGGTGTTATTTTTAAACTGGCCGAATATATTCATCAATTCATCAATTTCCTGGTGGTCTTTATCTATATTTAGCAACAAGCCAACTTCAGGATGGTATTGCACAATTGACCCATCGCTTTCATCTGCTTCAATTACCAGCCACTCCCCCGCCCCCACTTGTGCATTCCCAATTTTGCCTTCTTTTATGATGCTTACCAACCCTGCACCGCTGATAATACTGGGTTGTAAACCGGCGTACTTCAGGATATCAAACAGCATAGCACAGGTGCTGCTTTTACCTGATGTGCCGGCCACCGCAATAGTCCTTTTGCCATTTGCAATATATGCCAGCAACTCAGAGCGCTTAATGATTGGTATACCCAATTCCTTAGCCTTTTGTACTTCGAACACGGTATCTTCCACCGCTGTGGATACTACCACCAATTCAGTCGTTTCATTGATACCTTCACCGTTTTGCATAAAGCATTTTATTTCTGCTGCTTCAAGCTTTTCCTTTATTTCATTGTAAGTACCCGGAGTAAAAAAACGATCACTTCCAGATACTTTTTTCCCAACACCAGCTAAATATTGCGCAATAGCACTCATGCCCACCCCGGCAACTCCAATGAAAAAAACATTTTCAAAATCATCTGTTCCTGAAATCATAAATAGAAGTTGGTTAAGTTATTGTTGTATTGTGGTGGAGGGTACGATATGCCAACAACAGGCTTACAGCCATAAATATACCACCCAGAAAAAATGCAGCCCCGGCAAACTGGACGGGTGAAGTTGGCTTGGTAAAATAAGAGAATAAAGTCGTCATTAGCACTGGCCCAATAATGTTTGTCAAACTCATGATACTGGTTAATCCGCCCTGCAGTTCCCCTTGTTCATTTGCCGGTACCTGGCCCGAAATAATTGATTGCAGCGCAGGGCCTCCGATACCTCCCATGCAATAGGGCACTAAAAAAACAAACATCATCCAGCTTTGCGATGCGAAGGCAAATAAAAATAAGCCAACGGTATATAAGGCGAGCCCTAAATAAACACTTCGTTTATTCCCCAGAAATGGATTGACAACACGTATCAATCCACCCTGCACAATCCCAACCAGTAATCCTACTAACCCTAGAGAGATACCAATCATTTTTGCACTCCAGTTAAATTGTTTGATGGTAAAAAAAGACCAGGTGCTTTGCACCGCATTGGCTGCGAGGTAGATCAAAAAAAACGAAATGACCAGCCCGCTTACTGCAGGGTATTTTTTCAGATGTTTTAAACTACCTAGCGGATTGGCACGTTTCCAGTCAAAACTGCGCCTGTTTTCAATTGCTAACGACTCAGGTAAAACGAAGTAACCATAAGCACAATTCAAAAGGCTTAGACAGGCGGCTACAACGAATGGAATACGAACACCGAATTCTCCCAGTAAGCCACCAGCCACAGGGCCAAGAATAAATCCTACTCCAAAGGCAGCTCCTACCATTCCAAAATTTTGTGCCCTGTTTTGTGGGGTACTGATATCAGCAATATATGCAGTGGCAGTGGTAAAACTGGCACCGCCCAACCCCGCAATGATCCTTCCCAAGAACAACCAACCAATAGATGGGGCAAGGGCGAGGAAGATATAATCGATCCCTAACCCTAATAATGAAAATAACAATACAGGCCGGCGGCCGTATTTGTCACTGAGGTTGCCCAGCAATGGTGCAAAAAGAAATTGCATACTTGCATATGCAAATGCCATCCAGCCACTATACCTTGAGGCATCACTTATATTTCCGTGTATCAATTCTTCAATTAACTTCGGCACCACTGGTATGATGAGGCCTATGCCCGTAACATCTATTAATAACGTAATGAAAATAAAACTAATTGCAGCAGAGCGATTGGAAGCCATAGAAACAAAGATAACCACGGTGCCCTAAAGCAAGAAAATATACTTGCTCTAGCTTCCTTATAAACACGAACTATCAATAATTTAATCTGAATAAAGACAGGTTTAGAAAAGTAAGTTTGCATCTATACCCTTCAAAAAGCATTTATACATTCCTGGGGGCAGGCACATAAAAAAAGAGCTCAATAAATTGAGCTCTTTTTTTGTAGTATAATCAGTTTGGAATTACCATCTGTTGCCACCACCACCGCCACCGCGGTTGTTAGAATATCCACCACGGCTTCCACCGCCACCTGTTCTTTCTTCTCTTTCCTTAGCGATAGAAACAGACATTGCTCTTCCTTCAACTTCTTTGTTGTTTAAACCCAACATTGCATCTTTACCTTCTTCGTTAGAAGGCATTTCAACAAAACCAAAACCACGTGAGCGGCCTGATTCTCTGTCCATAATTACTTTGGCAGAAGAAACTTCACCAAATTTTGAAAATAATTCGTTTAGTTCAGCATCATTAGTGTTGAAACTCAAATTTGAAACGTAAATGTTCATAATCTTAAAATTAAAAAATAAAAAATAAAATACCTGTGATGGTAACTAAAAACAAGACTTTTAAGAAGAGAAAACTAATACGTGGAGAAGTAAAAAATTGAATCTATCTATAAACGCTGTGCTCGTTGAGCTATAATCACGACGCAAATGTAGGGTTATTAATTTGATAACCAAATATTTATTTAAATACATTCTTATTTCTTCTTTTAGACGTTGTGCCTTACTGTTTCAACTTTGCTACCTGATCAATATATTCCTGCATTGCAGCTTCCTTTGATTTCCCTTGCAGTTGTCCCCATGCATCAAACTTTACTTTAGCTACAAAATCAAAAGGGTTGGAAGGCTGATCTGAAGTGATATCCCCTTCCGTTGATTGCTTGTATAGGGCGTACAGCTGCAACAATACATCATTGGAAGGCTTTTCAGTTAGCATTTTGCTATTGACTACTGCCTCATCAAATAAAATTTTTAAATCCATAATTGCTTTTTAACTGATAAAATAATGGTCGTTTTGAACTGAGAAAAAATTGTATAACCGGTTGTTGGTTTTCTATGAAAGCTGAGCCTTCAGCCTGTTCAATTCTTTTAAATAATCATACTGCAGATCTTCGTGTAATGTAGCGATTACTTTGGTAATTTTCTTTAGTTGAAATTGATATAGATTTATTAAGACATTGCTTTTTTTTATGGGTATCGCAGAACCAGATAATGCACTGCAAAAGTATAATAACAACTCTACTTCAGCCTGTTTGGAACCTGTATAACGTATATACTTAGCTGTAGTTCGTAATATCTTACGAAGGCTTTTTTTTACAAAGTATAAGTTAGATTGATTGATTTCTGAAAACTGGTTATCTATCTCCTTCTTTACATTTTCAATATAGCCCGATTCGTTATCCGCTTCAAAAAGCAAATAGCTAAGTAATTCTTTATTTTCTTTTTTATACTTTATCAGCCGGACACATATCTCCAATAATTTTGAAGGACTGATAACATTCAACTCCTGCTTAATTTCATTGATAGAGGCTGCTTTCATTCAGCTAAATTACACAATTTGACATAGGCCGTTTTGCTATAACATTTTACTCTGCAAATATTTATTGACCTATTACCGACTCAATAAAATGGATAATATTTTGCATACCATCTTTTCTGTACTGCCCCACTCCTTTGTTTAGAAGAAAAATACCTTTAAAATATATTGCCCGTTATCAATTATTTTTTAATATTGTCTTCAAATCCACTACTATGAGAAAAACAACCATTTTATTACTGCCATTATTATGTAATTTCAATTTCACACAGGCACAATTTTACAAATCAATTTTACCACCGGATGCTTTCTCTGACTCGCTTTCCATCATCGTGCAGGATTTTATTAAAAATTTCGCAACTATAGAAGGTATGCAACTTGCATCGGAGGGTGAAAAGGACGTATATAATTCTACTGCTACAATTCCAGGTGCATTGCATTGTTCTATTTTTCGTTTCCATTCTTTGGAAGACACTACTGCCACCTGGCAAGCAATCTTATACGAAGGAGAGGTTTACGATGATGCAGTGAAAATCTATAAAAAGAATTTTCGGCTACTGAAAAAAAGCAGGATAAAAGGCGTTACCCAAGGCATTGGTTCATTTAATGGTGAGCTTCAAATACCTCAGGAAAATGTACGCTTCACAACCACTCAATTGAAACTAAACACGGACGATGTATCATTTAATCGGTTCTTTGCTGAAATAGAAATGATTGGCAGCTATAATGGCTGGGAAGTGCACTTGAATCTTTACAACAAAAAAAATGATACAGAAAAATATTAACGTTAACGCTGCAGTAATTAGGTGATTGTTTGGGAGAATCAAAGGATGAACAATTCCAAAATTACAGGTCATAAAAATACCTCGTCCTGTTTACTTTTATATCCCGCAGTAAACCGGATTTTGGACTGATACTAATATTGAAAAAACGGTAACGCCCAACCGGAGATACGTTGATAGCCATCTGCCAGCAATGCATTTCACGTGCAATGGATACTGAAATTGTACCGAGTTCTTTTTGAGTAATATTGTAAAACCCATTGAGGCCCAACTGCCATTTTTCAGTCAGATTGACCGTGCCGTTCCAATTGACATCCTGGAATACACTGGTATTGTAACCGCTGTAATCCGGTTTTCTATCCCGTTGAAAACGGAGTGAATAGGAGAAGCTAACTGACCAGGGTATACTAAAATCCGCAAATTCTGCCGGGTTATTGTTAACGTATGCCGATTCAGTCTGGTATTCATCCAACGGCATCCCGGTATTGGGATTATATTGCTGTCCCGCAAGATCGTTTTTCTTTGGTGTTTTGGATTTATCCCCACCCTGGAACTGGCTGGAAATAGAAATATTACCACCTGTAAATCTGCCCAATGTAAGAACCTTCTTCCGCCATACTAATTTATCAATCCTTTCGCCCCTCGCATCTACCTGATAAGGATCAAGGATGGCATTGGCTGTAATACTAATCTTTTCAAACAGGTTGCTACGGGCCCCTACACTAAAAGTGCTCAGTTGAAATGAATCTGCAAGAAAATTATAATTGCCGCTAAGATTTAACCCATCAATCAATGTCATCTTTTTTACAGCATCAGCCGCAGTGTCTTTTTTATCCCGCACTTTCATCTGGATGTTATTGTCAATATTGAAACTTAAGCCACCAAATTTCCCTTCGCCAAACGGCCCATAAATACTGTTGTCAAAAATGTTGAACCTTCCAAAATTGCGAAATGTATCAATCTGCGTATTATAAAAAGATTTGCCATTCATATCCGGTTTATAATTGGCACTGATCGATGGCCGTATCTCGTGCCTGATAGCTTTTATGTTGGACTTTTTCCCGAATGTAAATGAACCGAAAATACGTGATGACATGCTTATACCAAATGACATATCACGTGCAGTGTAAAACCCTTTATTGATAACGGTGTCAATTTTCTTCCTGGCAGTATCCCACCTCCTGGTAAACTTTTGCTGGTACCATTTCTCTGTATAAGATATGCTGGGCGCTATCTGCAAAGGGCCTAGCTGTGGTAATGATAAACTAATGGGCACATTGTGTGTGCCTCCCCACTGTAGGTTATTAAATATTTGTTTGCCAATGTTTAACTGACTCACAGAATCATCATCTGAAAAATAAGTAAGGCTTTTTACATTTGAGTTTAACGCTATCCCAAGATTTTCGTACCATTTGTAACTGCCGATCACCTCCTTTCTTCTGAAGGGATACAATGTATTTAAATTGAAACTTACATCAGGTAGCGTAACATTGATGATCTTAAGATTTGTATTCTGCGAGTGATTGGCGTTTACAGAAATGTTATAAGGTTTGTCTTTCCAAACTTTTGCGTAAGCAATGCTTGAACTGAGCTGGTTACTAAAATTACGGGTGGGATTGTTAGGTACCTGCGAATTGAACTTACTGCTTCCTGCATTTACATTGGCATTAAAAGTAACACCCGGTCTCGACTTGGTATCAAGGCTATGGCTCCAGCGGATATTAAATGTTTTACTGGTACTATAATCCGGATCGCCTTTAAAATTTGTTTTGAAACGCTGGTAATCAAATGAAAGGTTTCCCTGTCGCCGGTATCGCTTGTAATATCGCGGACTTATATTAAATGTATACCCTCCATAAGAATAGATGGTAGCCCGCGTGGTAACATCCCAGTTATCATTAATCACTTTATAATATCCTATGCCATCCAGGGATAAACCAAATTGCTCGTTGGCATTAAAAGAAGGCGCAATGAGGCCTGAATGCCTTCCTTTCGACATCGGATAAATGCCGAAGGGAAGTATGATCGGCACCGGCACTCCTTCAAATTCGGGATGAACAGGACCAGTTACTGCAAACTTTTGATTTATGAATTTTATTTTTTTACTTACGAAAGCAAAATGCGGCGTATCTAAATTGCAGGTGGTAAACCTTGCCTGGTATGCAAAAAATGAAGTGGAGTCTATCTTCTTTATTTTTTCTGCATAGATATACATTTCATCCTGCTGGGTGTAGGTACCTTTTGTAAGGCCTTTACCGGTTTTCATGTTAAAGGCAATGGTATCACTTACCGTTTTTAAATTGCCCTGGTTGAACGTCGGAAATGAAATTACTTTTCCCGTACTGTCTTTTCTTAAAAATGCTGTTACCAGGTTTGTCCGCTGATCAAATTCAATACCCGGCGCTACCAACTCATTGTCTGTATATTTAACACTGGCCTTTTTACCATATAAAAGAATTTTTTTACCTGGTATATCCATTACCATTGAATCATCTGCATGATATACAACCGGTGCATCAAGAGAATCTTTTGATACCTTAAAATTAAAGGTGTCAATTACCGTTACATTGTTTATAGAATCAATGATTTTAGTTGTATCGTTTCTTTGAAGTGGTATTGTATCTGTTGGAGAAAGGGTGTTGATTTTTTGTGGAGAAGGCTGGCGGGTAACAGGGGGAATCGTATCGGAAGTTAAATTTTTGTAAAACTGTTTGTCCAACACCTTACTAATGATGCCTCCCGTCGTTTCACTAATGAACAATACCAGCATCATCGATGCCAAAATATATTTTGCCTTACCTTTGTTATAGTTGTTCATTGCAGTTGGGGCAAAAATAACCATATTACTTACAACTAATTGTGAAGAAACTCTTATAAAATTACTAACCATTCATAAACCGGTTTTAATATGGTCAAAATAGGATCGCTCTTTTTAGTTTTTGTATTTACCCTCTGTAACCCACTATTATCTTTCGCCCAGGCATCGAAAACTTTAAAAACCATCATCGTGGATGCAGGACATGGCGGATCAGATGTTGGTGCCACTGGGCAGTATGAAGGTTCTCTTCGTTCCAGAGAAAAAGATATTACACTTGCAATTTCAAAAAAGCTGGTAGCTGAATTACAAAAAGAATTGCCCGATATTAAAACGATTCCTACCCGCACTACCGATATTTTTCAAAATGTAAACGAAAAGGCAAGGATAGCCAACCAATACCATGGTGATCTTTTTATATGCATTCATGCTGATTCGGGTCCATTAAAAACTGCAAGGCGCCAAATAGGAACACGCCAGGTAACACATTATAAAACCACCTATACCGGCAAGGGTAAACGAAAGAAAAAAAAGGTCATTGCCACAAAAGTAGATGAGCCCGTTTATCAATATTATAAATTGCCCATGCAAAGAAGCGGCACGAGCGTTTGGATATTTGCATCGCATAAAACCAGTGATAAATTAAAGGCCATCATCGACAATGAAGAAGATTTCAACATCGAAGCGGATGACAGCTTAAGCACTAACGTGGATTTTAACAGCCCTGAAATGAAGCCCATTATCGCTATTTATGCAAAACGCTTTCAGTTGAAAAGTATCAATATAGGGATGCTGGTGGAAGAAGAAGTGGCAAAGACTGGTCGTCGTACTTACGGCCTCAATCAACGCCAGGTAGGTATCAGGGTATTGCAATCTACCAATATGCCTGCCATATTAATTGAGACAGGTTTCATCAATAATGAAGAAGATGAGCGTTATCTCAATAGCGAAAAAGGACAGCAGGAATTGGCTGAAAGTATCACAGAGGCGGTTAAACGATATAAGGCCATGCTGGAAAATGGTACTTCGGGAAGCAAGGCTGTTGTAAAAGAAAATGATGAAAAGACCTCCCTTGTTGCTGAAAAATATACTGACAGAGCACGAAATATTTTAAAAAGAATTGATATTAAACAGCCAAACTTTAAAGTGGAGTTATATGATGATGGGGATGTTGATGGTGATATTGTTTCTGTCTGGTATAATGGCAAAGTTGTGGTTGATAATAAAAAATTAACAGAAAAACCTCTCACACTTAACCTGGCCATCGATCCCGCCAAAACAGAAAATGAATTATTGATCTATGCCGAAAATGAAGGCGAAATCGCTCCCAACACTGCGTTAATGATCGTTACCGAAGGCTCCAACAGAACAGAAGTAAGGATTACCTCGGATGAAAAAAAGAACGGAGTGGTAATTTTCAATAAGAAATAACCTCAATTAATCCTGCTAATTCTTTCATACCCTGTCACTGGCATTTATTCCAACAAATTAATATGTATTTTTGATTTTCAAACAATCCTGTTAACACATGAAGATTTCTAATGAAACAAAGGTAGGGTCCCTAACTGCCATTGCAATTGTATTACTTATTTTAGGATTTAATTTTTTAAAAGGCAAGAATCTAACTACTAAGACAATGCGTTTTTACGCAGTGTTCGGCAACATACAAGGCCTTGCATCCAGTAATGCCGTTATGATTAATGGCAAGCAGGTTGGCACTATTTATAGTACCGAAGGCGGGGCAGACCTCCGCAGGATCGTTGTAGCTGTCACCATGAACCAACCAGTACTTATCCCTGATAATTCAGTCGCAGTGATCAGCCCTTCCCTGTTAGGAACTACCTCATTGGAAATAAGACTGGGTACCAGCAACGTTTACAAAAAAAATGGCGACACACTGACAACCGCCAATTCAAGCGGTATGTTTGATGAAGCGCTTCAACGAGTCGATCCTGTTCTGCTACAGGTAAAGGGTGCGGTTAAATCCTTAGACTCAGTCTTGCTAACCGTTAACAGCGTTTTTGATCCAAATACAAAAAACAATATAAGAGTTGTAATGGAGAACCTCAACAGGACCACTGCTGCACTCGCAATTTCATCTGCATCATTGCAAAGCCTGCTGAATACACAAACCGGCGCATTGGCAAAAACATTGGATAATGTAAGCTCATTTACAGGCGGACTAAAAAATAACAACACCAAAATAGACCAGACCCTTACCAACCTCGAATTAACCAGCGCCAAACTTGCAAAACTGGAAATAGATAAGACCCTTGCATCGCTCGACGTAACGGTGACAGAATTGAAAAACACTATTGGCAAGGTAAACAGCGATAAGGGCTCGCTGGGCTTATTGATCAACGACACCAAATTGTATAATAACCTGAATGCTACCAGCAATAAATTAAATTTATTACTCGATGATGTAAGGGTTCATCCCAAGCGCTACGTGAACATTTCAGTATTCGGAAAAAAAGATAAAAATGGCCCCTTATTAATTCCTTTACCTGACACTGTCAACGCACCATATTTAAATCAGTAACTGCATTTTGACGAAAAATTGATCAAAGCATTATTGTTTAATTTTTTACCAACCTTTTAAATTTCAATTGAGCCGCATTGGCGTCGCACTCTTGTACATTTGAATCAATGGCAGCATCCTTAAACGGCATACACTTCATTAAGGCCGGATAAAAAGCCATAGATTTTTGAAACTACCCCTGGAGCTGTCTTCCAGCAAAAACTTTGTGATACTGTTTGTAAATAATAAAAGAAATTGCATCTTTCTTAAACTAATTGTATTGAAATCAACATTTACTTTCAGAATTATTCTATCGGTAATCTTAATGCTTTGTTGCCGGTTCGGATTGGTTGCACAAACAAACACCTCTCCAACAACCGATACCCTCAGGGTAATCCAGATCATCCAGGGAAAAAGCCTTCGTGAAAAAAGAATCGATTCTCTAACAAGTCTTCAGACGATAGCGGGCAATGTGATTTTAAAAGAAGGGCTTACTATTTTTCATTGTGATAGTGCTTCAATTAATAAGCATACCAATATCCTTGAAGCATTTGGCAATATCCACATTAATCAAAATGACAGCATACACACCTACTCCCAGTACTTGAAATACATTGGCGCTGAAAGGATCGCCTTCTTAAAAAAAGATGTAAGACTAACTGATAACAAAGGAACTTTATACACGCAGGACCTGGAATATGATCTCAGATCAAGCATCGGCAAATACAAAAACGGCGGCCGTGTAGTGAATGGCAAAACCATACTCACCAGTACCGAAGGCGTTTATTATGCCGACACAAAAGATGTATTTTTTAAAAAGAATGTTCACCTGGTTGATCCCAAATATGATATCCGCAATGACACATTGTTGTACAATACTCAAACACAGGTAACTTCCTGGAATACGCCTACTGTTATTAAAAGCAAAAATGGTGGTGATATTTATTCGTCTAACGGTACCTATGACTTGAAAAATGGCAAGGCTTATTTTGGTAGCCGCACCCTTATAAAAGACAGCACCCGTACATATATAGCTGATAACAGTGCATATGATGAACTAACAGGCATAGCTCAATTAGAAGGCAACGCGGTAATTAAAGATAGCGTAAACGGATATACTGTTTTGGGCGGCCAGATCTATCTTGATAAAAATAACAGCTCTTTCCTGGCTACACGCAAACCGGTATTGATATTTAAAGGAGAAAGCGATGACAGTACTTTTATTGCCGCAGATACACTGTTTTCAGGCGTAGAAAAAAGAGATAGTTTGGGCAGGAAAATAGTCGTGTCAACAGATACCCTAAAAAAAGAAACAGTGGTGAACCTGCAGGATTCTTTGTTGACAATACAAGAAAAAAAGGATACTGTTGAAAACAAAACATTGTCAAAAACTATCCTGCCAAAAGACACCGTGCTAACAACCAGCACGGATAGCATTGTGATAAGAAAAGAAAACATAGCGGGCAAAAATACAACTGGTAATCCGCCCCCACGGGATTCATTAATGATTGACAGGCCAGATAGCCTTATAGCTAAACAAACCAAAACGGACAGCATTGCCAATGAGCAAATAACAAATAATACAAGGAAGGATTCGCTTATTAGCAACACTGCAGGCAAAATCTCGAAAGACACCGCTATCCGGTATTTCATCGCCTTTCATAAGGTGCGCATCTTTAATGATTCGCTTCAATC
This sequence comes from Ferruginibacter sp., assembly GCA_039922375.1. Taxonomy (GTDB): domain Bacteria; phylum Bacteroidota; class Bacteroidia; order Chitinophagales; family Chitinophagaceae; genus Ferruginibacter. The sequence continues at coordinate 59,212 of JBDSAA010000059.1, read as the reverse complement.
CGTGTGCGACAGCCTTTATTACTCCTCTGAAGATTCTATTTTTCGCCTGTTTAAAGAGCCGCTTGTGTTTAGCAATAATTCACAAATATCCGGTGACACTATTTACATGTACACTAAAAATAAAAAGGCTGACCGCCTCTATGTTTTTGAAAATGGTATCATCGTCAATAAGGCAAATGAAAAGATGTATAACCAAATTGCCGGCCGAACATTGAATGGATATTTTAAAGGGGGCGAACTGGATTATATGAGGGCCAAAGGATCCCCTGCTGAAAGCGTGTTTTATCCACTGGATGACGATAGCGCTTACATCGGAATGAACCGCGGCAAAGGAGACCTGATTGATATCTATTTCTTAAACAAGGAAGTAAATAAAGTAAAATTTGTAAATGAAGTAGATGGCACACTCTACCCTATTCGCCAGATACCCGAAGACCAGAAATTTCTAAAAAACTACAAATGGCTCGATAAGAGAAGACCAAAAAGTAAACTCGAATTATTTGAATAACCCGACTCGATACGTCTGCCTTAAAAGTCAGTAAAGGGCTTAGTTCACACATTAAATATATTTTTTACAAATACTTAACAGCATAATCATATGCTTGTGCGTTTCACGTACAATATGCTATTCCGTTGGCATTATTTTAGTTTCCCTTTATCAATAATTTTTTAAATAACTTATCATGAAAAAAGCCCTTTTATTTATCAGCATTATCACCCTCTTTTCAATTGCTTCCAAAGCGCAGGAATATAAAACGGCCGTGGGGATAAGGCTTGGCCCTAATTCTCCTGCCATTGCCCCTGGATTTACCATCAAACATTTTCTGGATGAGCAACATGCAGTGGAAGCGATAGTGGGCATAAATAGTGGCATCGGTGTATGCGCATTGTATGAATGGCATTTCCCAATTACCGCCGTGCCGCACCTGCAGTGGTTTGCAGGCGCTGGTGCCTATGCAGCTTACAGAAGCAGCACTTCCTATATTGGCGGCGCTGGTATCGTTGGCGTAGATTATAAGTTCCCGGATATCCCGCTAAATATTTCAATTGACTGGAAACCGGAATTGAACATCATTGAAAGCGTCGGCTTCGACGCAAGTGGAGTCGGCTTCTCTGCAAGGTTTACTTTTTAATACTTTTTTTAAAATATAAATTTGTTAACCGCCATTAGAACCCCGGTTAAGCTTCATTGGCGTCGCACCTGTGAACATTATCTTTCAATTAAGCTTTCATTACGATGTAGTGTGGCAGTGAATAACCCAAACTTTCTTGTTAGTTATATTGTCAGTGTTGGCTTGTGAGCAAACCAATTAACCGGCAACCATCCGTGGCTTTTATTGTAAATTTAATTATGAAAATATTTTCAACAGCACAGGTTCGCCAATGGGATGCCTATACCATTGCCAATGAACCCGTCAGGTCGGTTGATTTGATGGAACGGGCTGCCAGCGCTTGTTTCAACTGGCTTATCAATAATTTAAATAACTCATCAACTTATACGGTTTTTTGTGGCACCGGTAACAATGGAGGAGACGGCCTTGCAATAGCCAGGATGCTTCTGACAACAGATCACACCGTAATGGTATACATTCTTGAAGGAGAAAAAAGAAGTGAAGACTTTATAAACAACCTCGATCGTCTTAAGGCATTAACCAGCAACCTGCAGTTCATTGATTGCACTAATCTTCCAGTCATCGCAACTCATACTGTTATCATTGATGCGCTATTCGGCTCCGGATTAAGTAGGCCGCTCCGGGGAACGGCAGCGGAACTGGTCAGCCATATAAATAAATCAGGTAACACCGTTATCAGTATTGATATCCCCAGCGGTTTGTTTGCAGATGAAAGTTCTGAAGGAAACACTGCTGTTCAGGCCAGCCACACACTCAGTTTCCAAATGTATAAACTGGCATTTTTAATGGCAGAAAATAGTAAATCCATAGGCCTGCTGCACTTATTTAACATCGGGCTTCACCCTCAATTTTACAATGATACTCCAGCTCTTTTTAATACAATTGATGAAAAAGAGATCAGACTGATTTACCAACCGAGGAACCAGTTTTTGCACAAATATAATTTCGGCCATGTGTTGTTGTATGCAGGAAGCAGAAACATGATGGGCGCAGCTATCTTGTGTGCAAAGGCCTGTTTGCGCAGTGGCGCAGGGTTGGTTACAGTCTTTACCGAAGATGATACCCAAGCCGTTATACAAATCGCTATACCGGAAGCTATCACTACTACAGATAAAGATTTAGAAACAATATCAAAAAAAAAATCGGCGATAGGAATCGGCCCTGGCTTAGAATTATCAACGGTTAATAAAGAACTGTTACAGGAGATTATATCAGCATATAACGGCCCTGTAGTAATTGATGCGTCAGCCTTGCAACTGCTCTCATCGAACACTGCCATACTAAAACAACGCCCATCAAAATATCCCATTATACTTACACCGCATGCCGGTGAGTTTGAAAAGCTGTTTGGCAAAACATCAGGAGATTTCGAAAGATTGAAAACAGCCCGGCAAAAATCTGTTGAATTAGAATGTTATATTATTCTGAAAGGGCATCACACATTAATTGCATGCCCTGACGGTACCGCATATTTTAATACAACAGGTAATGCAGGCATGGCAACTGCCGGTAGTGGTGATGTGCTTACGGGTATTCTTAGCTGCTTAGTGTCACAAGGCTATTCGCCAAAAGATGCCCTCTGGCTGGGAGTCTATCTGCATGGGTTGGCGGGTGATATCGCAGCAAAAGAAATGTCGCAGGAAGCAATGATAGCAAGTGATATCATTGATAACATCGGAGAAGCTTTTAAAAAGATAGCGTCATTTGATAAATCAAAAATGTAGCGTGATATAAAAATCTATTTAGCAAAAATTGGCTCAACTCAGCAAAGGGCTAACGCTACTCGGGCACATAAACTATTTACCCCCAAATACCTTTTTTAATATAGAAGTAACCTGTGCGGCGGGATCCTTTCGGATCTTTTGCTCCTCTAAACTTATATTGTAAAACAACCCTGTTAAAGCCTTTTCTGTGACATAAGCAGTCAGGTCCGTATTTACTTTCGCCTTGGAAAACATGTTATAGTTAGAAAAAACATCATTCCAATACCTGGTAGCATTCATTTTTGTAAGAGACGCATCGATAAAGGGTTTAAACTTTGTGGTTAATTCAGCCGTCGTCATTTTCTTTAAATATTCAGTAGCTGCAAAATCACCGCCACGCAATATTTGCAGGCCATCATTGATATTCATTTTCTTAATGGAATTCCAAAATATATCCCCTATTCCTTTTGCTGCATCTTCCGCCGCCCGGTTCATTGAAAGAACAGCTTTATCCACCAACTTACCCATACCCACATTCCGAAGGGTGTTCTCTACTTTTTGCGCTTCAGCAGGCATTAATATTTTAATGGCTGCATTTGCAAAGAAACCATCCAGCTTGCTTAACTTTTTGCTGCTGCTATCGGTGCCCACTCTCAGTGCTTCCTTTAGCCCACTTATAATATCATCATTGCTAAGGTTGAATCCGGTACCGGTAGATGAAGAATTTTTTAGTATTTTATCGATTGAATTGCTACCCGATGAATCTTTACGGGCTATCTTTTTCATTAAATCCCCCAGGGTTTGTGCAGTTACATTTGTAAAAAAAGCAAAGGTGAGGAGTATGACTAACGATTTTTTCATGATATTTTTCTTGTGTATAAACAAAAATAGCACCATCGTTTTTAAAATGGATAAATTAGTTTTTACCTTCACACACTTTAACAGTTCAAGTCCATGCAACAGTTATCCATCTGGGAAAAAGAAACTTTTTTTGACCGCCAGGATATAATAATTATCGGAAGTGGATTTTGCGGAGTGTTTTGCCTATCAAATTATTGCGGGTTTCACCATTGAAAACAGGAGCCGGGCATCATGACGTGGTTACAGAAAAGTTGCCGATAGTAAAAGCAATTGGCAAACAGGTCTTCTGTTGTGTAAGGATGAGCGGAATGGGTGTTGCATTAGCCCCAATAGCAGCACAGCAGGTAGGCCGGTTAATGACCGACTAAATTATTGCTTGATAATCTTCAAAGTGGATTTATCCTGTCCATCTCCTATTTGAGCGATATAAATACCAGGCTTAAGATTTGACAGATTGATCGTCGTTCTTTCGCGGATCAGCCTGGTGGTAAAAATGTTTATTCCCAGGCCATTAAAAATTCTTAAGGTTTTTGCCGTAAGTTCAGTAGCCCCTTTGCACTCGATGGTGGTTACGCCATTAACCGGATTAGGATATACTTTTAAAGAAGCCAAGGATACAGCAGGTAGCTTTACAACCTCTTCTGATACAGGTAAAGCAGGTAGAGGCGCAGCTTCTGACACCAAACTATCGCAGGCAGACGATGAAAGAAATGAATTGCGCAAATTTCCCTGGGCAAACAACGCACGCATTCTTTTCACCTGTCCTTTCGTAAACATATTCATGCAGGCATCATCAGAAAAATCCATGAAATTCATGAACATGTCACCGTTATTATCTTTCGAACAGTTACTCACTTTGGGAAATGTAGGGCAACCAAAATTGTAAGATTGCTGTGGAGGTGTATCAGCCACATGGTCATCACCGCAACTTGCATCTCCCCATATGTGAATTAAACCCAACCAATGCGCTACCTCATGTGTAGCAGTACGGCCTTTATTGAAAGGGGCTCTTAGGGTACCGGTGGTACCAAATACATCATAAGCCATCACAATACCATCTACATCTGCGGCTGCACCCGGTGGTGTTGCATAACCTAAACTTCTGCTGCTTAAACGGCAAACCCAAATATTCAAATAACGTTTGCTATCCCACGACGCTGCACCACCTTTATTAACCATTTTCATTTCATCATCGGTTGTAAACAAGTCCTGGTTAGTATATTTTCTATCAATCCCTGAAGTGCTTCTTCCCTCTGTATCTACCCTGGCAAGACAAAATTGTATTTTTGCATCACCTGCAAGCCCTTTAAAAGCTTGCGGTGTATTTGCCCTGTCGCTGTTTAACATGTTGAAATCCTTGTTTAAAACATCCAGCTGTGATTTGATCTGGGCATCGCTGATATTTTCAGCGGCATTTTTATATAATAAGTGAATAACAACCGGTATAAAAATAATTTCGTTTGAACTGGTATCCCGAAGGGCAACGTTTTTATTATTAACCGTAGCTATTATTTGATTTTCGATTTTTGTAAAAACTTCTGTTAAGGAGGGGTCAGCTTTAAGCATTGCTTCTTTATATGCAGTAGCACCGCATATACGCTGGCCTTGTGTTGTAAGAGTGGAAAGAAAAAGAAAAAATACTGCTTGTAAAAATAACTTCATAAAAGGCTGATGAACTATCCGAATTCAAATGTTTCATATTGAAACATTTATTTCTACAGAGGTATTGGAAAAAGTAGAGGATGGATGGAGATAGCCGCAATATGAATGAAGCAATTAAAGTTCTACAGAGGTATTGGAGGAAATAAAAAAAAGATGGATTGTTTGTGCTTCTATACGTACGTATAAATTACCCGGTTGGGGAGAATGAAGTAAATAGACGGTTCAGAAGCATGGCAAAAATATACTAAATTTCTAAACAGCCAAATTTATTTTGGAGTTTGATCAGAAAAGAACCCTTTAAACATGTTGTGTTTAGTACATTTGACAACTAAATTGATATAATAAGTAATGAAATTTTATTCCGTATTAATAGCCATCCTATTTTTGGCTGCCTGTAACAATGGCACCGACTCCACCCCTTCTGCTGAACCAATTAAACCTTTACCTGGAATTCCTGCTCCCCAAAATATTACTATCAATATAGTTGGTATATATCCTCATGACACAAGCGCTTATACACAAGGGCTTGAAATATATAATGGCAAACTGTATGAAAGTACAGGTGATTTTGAAAGCTCATCGTTACGGATCATTGATGCAAAAAATGGGAAAGTAATGCAAAAACATATGATGGGTTCTGCAGATATCTTTGGGGAAGGCATGACGGTGTTTAAAGAAAAAATATACCAGCTTACCTGGAAAAATAATTTGGTAAATGTATATGATGTAAAAAATATAGATAAACCTATAAAAACGTTTGCATGGCCTTATGAGGGCTGGGGCATTACCCACAATGATTCATCGTTAATTATCAGTGATGGATCAGCAAACATTTATTTTGTTAATCCAGACAATTTCAAGGTGCAGCGCATGATGCAGGTGACGGATAATATAGGGGCGATAAAAGCGCTTAATGAATTGGAATACATTAACGGCTACCTGTATGCAAATATTTATGGCAGGGATGTGATCATCAAAATCGACCCGTCTAATGGGCATGTAGTGGGTATCATTAATTTACCTGGCATCATTCAGCAATATGCCAACGGTTTTGCTCCGGATGAAAATGAAGTTTTAAATGGAATAGCCTGGGACAGCGTCAATAAAAAAATGTATATCACCGGAAAAAGGTGGCCAAAGATGTTTGAACTTACACTCAATAATTAAATTGGACTAAGTTATATTTCCTAAAGCATTGAGACCATACCGATAAAAATAAACCAGCAGCAGTATAATCCCCAATGCCGCTAAACCTATTGCCCATACCCACCATTTGTCCTTCAACGGCTCTTGTTCGCTGAAATATTCCGTCATTTGTACATTAGTAGTTCGTTGGTCTCCTACTACTATAGCATGCTCTGCATCTTGCCTTATCACTCTTTCTGCGGTAAGTGAAGGAGTAAAAACCGGGTCAATTGAAATAGGAGCAAATTGTATTACTCCTTTATTATCTCTTGAAAAAATCCCGATGCCTTTTAAAAGGAAATCCCCATTTTCGGCTATATTCTTTTTCAATAGTTCGCTAATTGCTGAAAATTCATTGAAAGCATTTTCTTCAGACTGTTCTGCAATAAAATCAATTGTTTCGAGCGGTGATTTTATAAGGGCGTTGCCAAAGTCGGTTGCGGCCGGATGGGCCAGCATAAGCAATGTACCAATCCCCGGCAAGCGGCAGATTTTATTTTGAAAAAGAGTAGATGCTATTATCTGGTACATGCTGGAAAATTCAGGCTTCAAAGATAGGGCAACCATTAAAGAATTTTATTACTGAATATTCAATTATGAAACTGATTTTTTTTTAACCAGGCTTTTATTCAAAAATCTTGCCCGTATCCATCTGTAATTTTATGCAAACTTTATGGCTGAGGCCAACAATCAAATGCAGGGTTCTAAATATATTTGCTTTTCAACATCATGTGAATAAATATTACTTTTTATTAAAGGCAATTCGTTAAATTTGGAATAGATGTTAATTAACACCTTATCCGACAACTTCTTCAGTTCACCTTAAACCCATCCCATTTTGACAGAAACAATTATTAACCTTGAAACCGTTAACCCTATTGAATTCTTTGGCGTTAACAATGGTAAACTTGACATTCTCAAAAAGAAATTTCCGCTGTTAAAAATTCTAAGCCGTGGCACACAAGTAAAACTGAGCGGTTCACCCGAACAGATTGTAGATGCCAGGGAAAAAATTAATTTAATCGTTCAGTACATTGAACGCAATGGCCACATGAGTGAAAATTATTTTGAACAGATCTTAGGTGGTGATGACCAGCAGGTTGTTGATAATTTTATCGATCGAAATCCAAATGATGTGTTGGTATTTGGCCCTAACGGAAAAACGGTAAGGGCACGCACTGTTAACCAGAAACGCATGGTTACAGCAGTGGACAAAAATGACATCGTATTTGCCATCGGCCCCGCCGGTACCGGTAAAACCTATACTGCTGTAGCATTAGCCGTAAGAGCGTTGAAAGCCAAAACAGTAAAGAAAATTATCTTGACCCGGCCGGCAGTGGAAGCTGGTGAAAACCTGGGTTTTTTGCCCGGTGATTTGAAAGAAAAAATTGACCCTTATCTGCGTCCTTTGTACGACGCACTGGATGATATGATCCCGGCAGACAAACTGGGATATTATATGACCACCAGAACGATTGAGATAGCCCCACTCGCCTACATGAGGGGACGCACACTCGACAATGCTTTTATTATTTTGGATGAAGCACAAAACACCAATGACGGGCAATTGAAAATGTTTTTAACCCGTATTGGCGCAAATGCTAAAGCAATCATTACCGGTGATCCTACACAAATAGATCTTCCAAAAAACATGCGTAGTGGTATCGATAAAGCATTGCGTATCTTAAAAAATGTGGAGGGTATAGCGCATATAGAACTAGATGAAGAAGATGTCGTACGGCATAAATTGGTTAAAGCAATTATCAGGGCTTATGACAAGGATAAAGAGTTTGATTCAACCAATGAGCGTAGATAAATTAATGTAATTTTATTGCAACTGAACTCTGAAGGCTTCCCGGTATTTATCGGGAAGCCTTTCTTGCCAATTGAACTTTAAGACTATATAAAAACAACAAAAAGCCAATCAACAATAAAATAAATTTATGAAAAGAATACTCGCCTGTGTAAGTTTAATAATCATTTTATACAGTTGTACTACTGTGGCCTCTAATTCACCTACAAAAACAGTGCAGGCCTTTATCGAAGCTTCCCGGGAAGGCAATATTGCAGAAATAAAAAAGCATATATCCAGTTCAGACTTAAGTATGTTGGAGATAGGGGAAAGTTTTCTTGCAAAGCTTGATTCCAATGGCTCAAAGGATATGTTGGGTAAGATGGCAAAGGAAATAAAGGAAAAAACAAAGGATGCAAAAATTGAGGTGAAGGATGAAAAAATTGATGGAGACAATGCTACAGTAAACGTGCAATTTGTGCAGGATAGCATAAATGAAACCCGGCCTTTTAGTTTAGTAAAGGAAGATGGACAATGGAAAATATCTTTACTTTCCACAGGCATGAAAAATTCCGGCGCTAATCAACAAGATTTACAGGAAGCCATGAAACATATCAATATTGATAGTTTGAAGGGTTCGGTTGGACAAGGCATGGAAGAATTCAATAAATTAAATAAGGATTCTTTAAAAAATGTTATAGACAATGCAATGAAAGATATAGAGAAATTAAAAGACACGTCAAAGCACCCATAAAAGATTATAAGTTGATTTTATAAGGAAGGCCACTCCAATAACTACTGCTTATTTCATTAAATATTGCCTTTCATTATTCCCCGATTTAATCATCACTTTCATAAAGCATTCTGCAAAACAGGATGCTTTTTTATTTTGCATATTGCAAAGATGTTTAACTTTAACTATGAAATTGAAATACCTGCTGGCAGTTGCATTGATACTAACATTCTCTTCCTGCAATAAAAACGCAGTACCTAATACTGATATAGATGTTGCCAGTGCTTTTATTAAAGATATTCTCGAAAATAATTTTAAAGAAGCAGAAACATTGATCTTTAAAGAAGAAACAAACAAGCAGTATTTTGACCTCTTTAAAAAAGAATATGAATCCAAAAGCAAAGATGAATTGGACAACTATAAAAAGGCCGATATCATTATTAATGAAATCAGCCCGGTAAATGATTCTACCAGTATTGTAAACTATTCCAACTCTTTTAAAAGAGATAAAAGTAATAAGTTAAAAATGGTAAAAGTAAATGGCCAATGGCTTGTTGATCTTAAATATACCTTTTCAGGAAACCTGTAAAAATAAACATGTGATCAGGAATTTTTTACTAATTGGATTTGGAGGTGCACTGGGAAGTATGTTAAGGTATGGCACGGGTTTATTCATAGGTGTTAAACCATTCCCACTGGCTACTTTTCTTATCAATATTACCGGGTGCTTTATTATTGGTATGGTAATGGCCTATGGCCTCAAGAGTGAAGTATTTACCAACAACTGGAAGCTTTTTTTGGCCACAGGTATCTGCGGAGGCTTTACTACCTTTTCAGCTTTTTCTTTAGAAAATTTACAATTATTTCAGAACGGAAAATTTGGGATGTTTGCAATTTATATAACAGCCAGCGTACTGTTAGGTATAGCCGCAGTTTGGATGGGTTTTAAGTTAATCAGTATAACAACTGACTAGAGAGGGATTCAACAGTAATAAATAAATATCGAATAAATAAAATTAAACAGTAACAGCATTAATAAAAAACTATGTACGTATTACACCCCTGGCATGGCGCCCATTATGGAGATCAGCAACCTGCAATTGTAAACGCCCTTATCGAAATATCCCAGGGCTCGAAGGCCAAATATGAAATTGATAAAGAGACCGGCTTACTTCTACTGGACCGGGTCATTCACTCATCCTTTCATTATCCCATCAACTACGGTTTCATCCCGCAAACACTGGGGCATGATGGAGATCCGTTGGATATATTGGTAATGTGCAGTGAAAGCATACAACCCTTATGCCTGGTGGAAGCCACAGTAATTGGCAATATGCAAATGATTGATAACGGCGAAAAAGATGATAAAATTATCGCCATCGCCACCAATGATCCTACTGTAAATCACATCACCAGTTTGAGCGATTTACCAAGGCACTTTATAAATGTATTAAGGAATTATTTTGAAAATTACAAGGTATTGGAAAATAAAGTAGTAGAGATCGATGAGTTCCAGGATAAACAAACAGCCTTTGAAATTATCCAGGATGCAATTGCATATTACAAGAGAAAGTTTCCTGAAAGGAAATCAGTCTAATTAAATAAAATGAATATGCAAACGATATTGATTGTGATACTGATCGGTATACTTGCGGGTATGCTCAGCGGCCTTGTGGGTGTCGGAGGCGGTTTGATCATCGTACCGGCACTGGTATATTTCATAGGCATGTCGCAGCATTCGGCACAGGGTACCTCCCTCGGACTGATACTATTGCCGGTGGGAATTTTAGGAGTGCTTACCTATTATAAACAAGGGCACATTGATATAAAAATTGTAGGACTGCTTGCAATAGGATTTGTTGCGGGCAGTTATTTTGGAAGCAAAATCGCTATCAGTCTACCCCAGGAGACAGTCAAGAAATTTTTTGCGGTTTTAATGATTCTCGTCGCAGTTAAAATGTTATTTTTTGATAAGAAAAAAGAAATAAAAACAGCGCCTACCGTTACAATCCAAAGAAATAGCTGATCTATCCGCTCATAAAGGGTAGATAGGAAAATTTATTTACCCAACACATCGTTTCATAGCAGCATCGTTGCGTCGCACTCTTGTACATAATTTTTTCATGGCATCTTTATTTACGCACGTTGTTCCCTTCCATCTTTCGCTGCCACTCTGACACTTTAACAACATAATTTCCTATTTTTGCGGACTAATTTTAAAAATGGATAGTCTATTTACGGCCAGTTTAAAAACCCACGACGAAGCGAGGCAGGGAGAGGCTTTTGCCCCGTTACTACCAGCTTACAATGCATATAAAAGACGATTTTATATTGAAAGTTACGGGTGTGCCATGAATTTTGCAGACAGCGAAGTGGTAGCATCCATATTACAAAGCAATGGGTATGGTGCCACTAAAAATTGTGAAGAGGCCGATCTCATTCTTTTAAACACCTGTTCCATCCGTGAAAAAGCGGAAGCTACCGTACGCAAAAGACTGACTGAATTTCGTAAACTAAAGCGGGCTAACCCAGGCATATTGGTGGGCGTATTGGGCTGTATGGCAGAGCGGCTAAAAGAAAAATTTTTGCAGGAAGAAAAGTTAGTGGACCTGGTGGTAGGGCCTGATGCATACCGCACCCTGCCAGGCCTTATTGAAGAAGCGGAAACCGGCCAAAAGGCGGTGAATGTATTATTAAGCAGGGATGAAACCTATGCCGACATTGCGCCCATCCGTTTAAACAGTAATGGTGTTAATGCATTTGTCAGCATCATGAGGGGCTGTAATAATATGTGTTCATTTTGTGTGGTCCCTTTTACCCGCGGCAGGGAAAGAAGCAGGGATGCAAAAAGCATAATAAATGAGTGCAAAGAACTTTTTGAAGACGGTTACCGGGAAGTGACCTTGCTGGGACAAAACGTTGATAGTTACTATTGGCAATCACCTTCAAGCTTGGGTAATGAAGAAAAAGCTTTTGAAGAAACGGTAACCTTTGCCAGGCTGCTTGAAATGGTGGCATTGATTTCTCCATTATTAAGGGTACGATTCAGTACATCACATCCCAAAGACATAACGGATGAGGTGTTATTTACGATAGCGAAGTATGATAATATTTGCAATTACATTCACCTTCCGGTGCAGAGTGGCAGCAGCCGGATATTGCAAATGATGAACCGTACTTATTCAAGGGAATGGTATATTTCTAAGGTAAATCGTATACGGGAGATCATACCGGATTGCGGGATATCAACGGATATGATTACTGGTTTTTGTACAGAAACAGAAGAAGACCATCAACAATCATTGAGCCTGATGGAGTACTGTAAGTACGACCTTGCTTATATGTATTTTTACAGCGAACGTCCCGGAACGTTGGCTGCACGCAGGTTTAAAGATGATGTACCGGAAGAAGTGAAGAAAAGAAGGCTGCAGGAAATGGTTGACCTTCACCGTATCCACTCTTTACAAAGCATGCAAAAGGATGTAGGCAAAACCTTCAAGGTATTGGTAGAAGGTTTTTCTAAAAAGACAGATGATGATTTGCATGGAAGAAATGATCAAAACAAAGTGGTAGTGTTTCCAAAAGGCAATTTTAAAAAGGGCGATTATGTAATGGTGAAAATTGAGAATTGTACTGCGGGTACATTAATTGGAACCGCACCCTATGCTGCTTAAAACAGAAACTCCGATGATCGTTTATAAACAAGGTGGAAAAGCTGCACACGGGTATGCGGCACAAGTGAGTGACACAACGATGCAGCACAGAGATTGAATGCCGGCTAAAAATTGCGCATTCAGTTATTAAAAATACTTTAAAGACGAGCTTGGTAAAGAACCTTTTGTAATCTAATATCCCTTGCCTTGACTGTTTAATATTACTGGTATGCCCACCAGTGGAAAATGAATAAATAATTTCTAAATAATACTCCCGGTTGGGATCAGAGGCCCTTTCAAATTATGGATTTACAATCAATAAAAAATCGCTTTGGCATTATTGGTAATTCACCTGCGCTTAATCATGCACTCAATGTGGCGACACAGGTTGCCAATACGGATCTTAGTGTCCTTATCAACGGCGAAAGCGGTGTGGGTAAGGAAGTTTTCTCCCAAATTATTCATGCATTAAGTGCCAGGAAACATAACCCTTTCATTGCTGTCAACTGCGGAGCTATCCCCGAGGGCACCATTGATTCCGAATTGTTTGGACATGAAAAAGGATCTTTTACAGGTGCGTTTGATAGCCGTAAAGGCTATTTTGAAACAGTGAATGGAGGTACTATCTTTTTAGATGAAATTGGGGAGCTTCCATTGGGAACCCAAGCCCGTTTGCTACGTGTGCTGGAAGCCGGTGAATACATCCGGGTGGGTAGCAGTAAAGTACAAAAAACTGATGTTAGGGTAATTGCGGCCACCAACAAAGAGCTATTGGAAAGAACACAATCCGGAAGATTTAGAGAAGACCTTTATTACCGGTTAAACACAGTGCCAATAAGGGTTCCTTCCTTAAGGGACAGAAGAGATGACATACCACTGCTTTTCAGGAAATTTGCCGCGGATTTTTCTGACCGTTACAAGGCATCACCGGTGCAATTGGATGAAGACGCTAAAGCTTTGTTAATGAACTATCCATGGCCCGGCAATGTTAGGGAATTGAAGAATATTGCGGAACAGATATCTGTATTATCCAAGGAGAAAAACATTTCAGCCAATGAGTTGAAAAACTTTTTACCGGAAAATAATTTTAACCGGCTGCCGGTATTGGTTGGAGGCAAAGCGGCCCTCAGCCAGCAGGAATTTGCAAACGAAAGAGAGATTTTGTACAAGTTGTTTTTTGACATGAAAAAAGATGTGAATGAGTTAAAAAAAATGTTCTTCGAGATTTTGCAAAACCCTGGCGTTGCACAGAACATCCCTATGTATAACAATAACATCGACGGGATGTTGCCAGAACACAAACCATCGGTTTCTGCAAATAACTTCGGCCCGTCAACCCAGCCCGTCTTTATTAATCAAAAGGGTGAAGATATTCACCAGCACGAAGCGATTGAAGAGTCGCTGAGTATAATGGACAAGGAAAAAGAATTGATTATTAAAGCCCTGAAAAAACACAAGGGCAAACGAAAGGATGCATCCTCCGACCTAGGGATCAGCGAAAGAACCTTATACAGAAAACTGAAAGAATATGATATTGAAGATTAACGGGAAAGGTAAAACGCATTTGGATACAAGCCATGGGAATTGGCCAATTGGCAGAAGACAACCGTCAATTAACAATGCTGTCTTGTGGCTAATTTGTATGTGCCTGATCACAGTTTTTTCTTTTGCCACTTGTAAATATTCGTTTAAAGACACCTCCCCTATCCCGGATGAGATAAAAACATTTCGTATAAATTATTTTGAAAATAAGGCCCGGTATGTAAACCCACAATTGAGTCCACAGTTAACGGAGAAAATGAAACAAAAAATAATTGGTAACACCCGCCTGCGGCAAACCAATGATGACAATGCTCATTACGATATCAGCGGCTATGTGTCAGAGTACAATGTTACTACCAGTGGTATTTCTGGCAACAATGCGAGTACTAACCGGTTATCGGTGTCCTTTCATCTTATCTTCAAAAACACATTAGACGATACTAAAAATTTTGAAACAGAACTGTCCAATAACTTCGACTTTCCGGCAAACCAGGTGCTTGAACAGGCGCAGGCTGCTTTATTTTCGGAGATCATTAAGAATATCGTGGATGGTATATTCAATAAAATATTTTCTAACTGGTAAACACGGATTACACGAATTTTTTTGAACGAATTACACGAATTAAATAGAGTAAATAAGCGAACGGAATTGTCCATCTTATTCTTTTTCTTCGGGTGCCATAAAATATTAATTGTAGCATTTATAAATCTATCTTCGGCGTATGGGTAACAGCAATGTACTTTTTGAATTTCTGTTTCAACGAAAGTTATCGGAACCCGGTGCGCAAGAATTTCTTACCCAGGTAGCAACTGACAATCCTTATTTTTCTGCCGCACATTTTTTTTTATTGCTAAAGACCGCTAAAGGAACAGCAGCATATGAACAACAGGCTGCCAAAACTTCCGTATTATTTAACAACCCCTGGTGGTTACAATTTCAATTGCAGGAAAACGAGGAAGCTACCGATGAAGTAGAGATTATAAACTCTATAAATGACAACTCTCCTGTACTCCAGGCCAAACAAGATAAGCTGGAAGCGGTAGATATAAATGTGCGTGAGCAAAAGCCTGATGAGATGAATGTGCCGGGCTTGAATGTACCGGAAATTGCACAGGAAACTGTGCCGACAGCCATTGATATAAATGAGCATGAGGAAGCACTAACTCCAACTCTTACAGAACCTGCATTGCTTTCTTCCGAAATACCTTCAAGTACCTTAGAAAACACTTTGAGGCTGGTTGCAAACAACAATACAAATGCTGATTACGCTAATTACGGTGAACAATTTACTCTTGAAAATCAAGTGGATCCCGTGCAGAATGAGCTATTTGATTTGTCTCTTTCTGAAACTGTAGAGCAAAGTTTTACCCAAGATGAAAAAAAAATTGATGAGGAATTTACCGTTGCAAATACAGATGTAAATGATAACTTAACCGAGGTATCCACCGCAGGGCATTTTAATAATGATGCAGACCCGCTGGTGAACGAACCGGAAACGGAAGAAAATATAAATACCGAACGGGAAATTGCACCATTGAATTTTAAATTAAACCTGGATACTTCCAATACCACAGAAGATACAATCGTTTTTGAACCACTACATACATCCGACTATTTTGCCAGCCTGGGCATTAAATTAAGCGCCGAAATTCCTGCTTCAGATAAATTGGGCAAACATTTAAAAAGCTTTACTGATTGGCTAAAAACTATGAAAAAGATCCACGGTGATCAAATGCCCCAGTCAGGTGGCGAGTCTGACACGTCCATTCAGAAGCTGGCCGAACAGTCTAATAAAGAAGCAGGAGTGGTAACTGAGGCCATGGCAGATGTATTACTTCACCAGGGAAAGGCCAATAAAGCCATTGAAGTGTATAAAAAATTAAGTTTGCTCAATCCCTCTAAAAGCGCTTACTTTGCAGCCAAAATTGATCAACTAAAAGAACATTAACATGTTAATTTTATTCGGAATCTTAGTTATTATTGCCTCTATAATATTGGGTTTAATAGTATTGGTACAAAATCCTAAAGGTGGTGGATTGTCAGGTAGCTTGGGTGGTTTTAGCAATCAACTGATGGGTGTTAAACAAACGACGGATGTGCTTGAAAAAGGCACCTGGGTCTTCGCTTCTATTGTAGGTGTTTTGTGTATCATCTCCCCGATATTTATTCCAAAAGATGCTGGCGGTTCTTCAAAAAATGATGACCTGATCAACAGGGCTCCTTCGAGCGCTCCACAGCAGCAAAACACAGCACCTTTGCCCGGCGCTGTTGCACCGGCTCCGCTGGATTCACCAAAAAAATAATAAATTATTTTATAATAAATTTGTCTGCCCCGTCTTTAATATGACGGGGTTTTTCTTTTACTTTAGCAATCATTCAACAGCTTATCAAAATTGGTTATAGTGAAAAAAACCGGGAATATATTAGTGCTGGCAGTATTGATGGCAGCGGCTTTTGCGGGCTGGCGCCTGTTTGGCAGCAATACAAATTTCAGCGAAAATAAAAAAAGCTTTTATATAAAAACGGGCAGCACTTTCGACGAAGTAATATCCGCACTTTCCTCACAAGGCATTTTAAAAAATCCGGGCACTTTTAAATTAGTAGCGTCCACGCTGGATTATGATAAAAAAGTGAAAGCAGGCAAATATGTAATCGATAAAGGTTCCAGTATTTATTCCATCGTAAAAAAGCTTCGTTCGGGAAGGCAAACTCCTGTTAACCTTGTGATCAATAAATTGCGAACCAAAGAAGACCTCGCTAAAAAGATCGCCAGCAATTTTGAATGCGATTCGGTCACGTTTATTAATTTACTTAATAACATAGATTCTATTGAAAAATATGGCCTGGATACCAACACCGTGATGACTGCCATCATACCCAATACTTACAGCATTTTGTGGAATACACCTGCACCACGTATTTTTAAAAAATTACACAACGAGCAGGAAATATTCTGGAATGATGAGCGTAAGAAAAAAGCTGCCGGCCTCAACCTTACTCCACAACAGGCATACATATTAGCAAGCATTGTAGAAGAAGAAACAAACCAGGAAGCCGATAAAGGAAAGATCGCCAGTGTGTACCTCAACCGGCTGGAAACCGGTATGCGGCTAGCGGCCGATCCTACAGTTAAGTTTGCAATGAGGGATTTTGGATTAAAACGAATTTATAATAAGCACCTTCAATATCCTTCGCTTTACAACACTTACCAGCATGCGGGCCTGCCACCCGGCCCGGTGTGTACGCCATCCACCAAAACAATTGATGCTGTATTAAATTCACCCAATACTTCTTATTTATATTTTGTGGCAAAGCCCGATCTGAGGGGTTACTCGAATTTCGCAGTTAGTTATGATGAACACCTGCGGTTTGCAAAAGAATACCAGTCTGCGTTGGATAGTTTAATGATAGCAAGAGAAAGTAAATAACATACAATTTTAAAAGTTAACGCTCACCGTGCAATAATAACAATCATCAAAAAATATAAGGATAAGGCTTACAGCTTTCCCGATGACAAGACTTGAACGAATCATAATAACCCAGACGCCGGTTGCCTTTATTTTACGTAAAAGCAAGCATTGGTATTTACCGGGTTTTGAGGGGGTACCGTTGTTTGATGTGATCAAGTTTTTTTTCAGGCAGGTGAAAACGGTTGGACTTACAGAGAGAGCATCTGCCATTGCCTACAACTTTATAATGGCCATTCCCCCCTCCTTTCTATTTTTATTCACTTTGATACCGCATCTGCCTTTTGTTTCAAAATCAAGCATGAAAAGGGAATTGCATAGTTTGATAATAGATGTTGTGCCGGCCCGGGTTCACAATGAATATCTCATAAGATTTGTAGATTCTTTTCTTGACGAATCAAAGATTGGTTTGCTATCCTTTGGTTTAATGCTGGCACTGTTCTTTGCCTCCAATGCCATGATGGGATTGATGCGGTCGTTCAATAAAAACTATATCGGCTTTGCCAAAAGAAAAGACCTGCACAACAGGTGGATGGCCATAAAATTAACCTCACTTATTTTCCTCCTGGTATTGGGTTGCCTTATTCTTCTGATTACCCAGGGTGCCGTATTGAAATGGATTGGTATCAAAAGCGCTGCCCTTCGTGAGACCATTTTTTATGTGAGGTGGATATTTATTGTAGCCTTGGTATATTATTCCATTGCATTTATTTATAAGTATGCGCCCGCTGTTGAAAAACGCTGGAAACTGATCTCTCCCGGAACTATCCTGGGTACATTCCTAAGTATTTTATCCACCTATGGATTTTCTTTTTTTGTAAATAATTTTGGCAAATACAATGCCCTCTACGGTTCCATCGGCACCATCATTGTATTTATGGCGCTTATCTATATTAACTCACTGGTATTGTTGATCGGCTT
Source organism: Ferruginibacter sp. (assembly GCA_039922375.1). Lineage (GTDB taxonomy): Bacteria > Bacteroidota > Bacteroidia > Chitinophagales > Chitinophagaceae > Ferruginibacter. Next base: position 40,559 of record JBDSAA010000059.1, on the reverse strand, counting down.
CGAAATAAACGTGAGCATTAAATCCCTCCGTTCCATTGCTGAAAAGAGGGAGATCGAAGAAAAAAAGCAAGCACTTGCGCATCAAAATTTACACGAGAGGTTCTAAAAAATGAAGATCATTTTTTAACTTTAAACAAACTTCTATTTTATGCAACAAGCATTTTTAATACAAACATTGGCCGCCATTTCATTGATGGCATTTACTGTTAGTGGACCTCTGCCCATCGGCAGCACGTTGCCAAAAGGCGATATAAAGATGAAAGATATTACAGGCAAAGAGGTATCGGTAACAACGGTACAAAAGAAAAATGGCGTGCTGGTAATGTTTAGCTGTAATACCTGTCCTTATGTAATAAAAAACCAACAACGTACAAGCACTATTTGTTCTTATGCCCAAAAAATGGATATTGGTGTAATTCTATTAAACAGCAATGCAGCCAATCGGAATGGCGAAGACAGCTATGTCGCGATGAAAGAATACGCAACGGAGCAAAAATATAGCTGGCCCTACGCAGTTGATGAAAACCACGAACTGGCGGATGCGTTTGGAGCCAGCCGCACGCCTGAATGTTTTCTTTTTGATAAAAATTTGAAACTGGTGTATCATGGTGCCATAGACAACAACCCTGGAGATGAAGCCGCTGTAACACGTAAGCATTTACAAATCGCTATTGATGAGCTTGCAACCGGTAAAGAAATTTCGATGAAGCAAACAAAAAGCGTGGGCTGTGGTATTAAAAGATTAAAAAGCTGATGGTATTTGGAAAGCTGATCTAAGGGATTTACAAATAGTGCTGTGTGGTGCTAATAGGTACAATTGAGAAGTTATGAAATCGAATATTTTTCGATTAAGGGATATAATTTATTTAACGATGACCTTTTTCCCGGCAATCGCCATTTTTAGTTCGCTTTCAAACTGCTCGTTACTCATTTCATTTTCAACAAACATTTTATAGCCTGTTGCCGCATTTACAAATAGTGTAGCCGGGATTGACCCACTCCATTTTTTATCAATCACAGGGCAAAAATAATCTGCATCCGATTCGTTGAGCCACGCAATATCCGCTGTGAAATTATTTTTCTTTGCAAAGCTTCTAATCTTATCTGGAAAAAAAACAGGTAAGTCCAGGCTTACCAACAACAACTTTACTTTCTTGCTTTCATATTTTTTTGAAATGCTTTGCAAATAAGGGATTTCAGCGATACACGGTTTACAAAACGTAGCCCAGAAATTAATAACGTACACAGCGTCAGTTTTTTTACTGTAATAGCTTTTCACTTCAGCTATTTTCATGGCAGGAATATTTTGAGCTTTTATATAAAATGAACTCAAAAGAATCATCAGCATCAAGCCTGTTTTTTTCATAATCAAAACTACGGCAAATCCTCTTCAACGGTTTTCTTCATAGTTAAAAATGAGTTTAAATTAGCTTTTGGCTAATCCCCCATTTCAAACTATTTTTGGCATCTTATTAAAAGCCGATCAATCGCTTTTGATCTGTCAACTAATCATCTAATCAACAAATAAAGCAAATCATGGCATACGATGTAATTGTGTTAGGCAGCGGCCCGGGCGGATATCCGGCTGCAATCAGGGCAAGTCAGTTAGGTAAAAAAGTAGCTATTATAGAAAAAGAAAGTCTTGGTGGCGTATGCCTTAACTGGGGTTGTATACCCACAAAAGCTTTGCTAAAAAGTGCCCAGGTATTTGAATATGCAAAACATGCGGGTGATTATGGAATCAATGTTTCGGAGCCTACTACTAATTTTGAGGGCGTTATAAAACGTAGCCGTGGCGTTGCCGACAAAATGAGTAAAGGTGTGCAGTTTTTAATGAAGAAAAATAAGATCGATGTAATAATGGGTTTTGGTAAATTGGTGGCACCAGGTAAACTCGAAGTAACTGCCGCTGATGGATCTAAGCAGATACAGGAAGCAAAGAATATCATCATCGCAACCGGTGGCAGGGCACGTGAATTGCCAAGCATGCCAATCAATGATGAAAAAATTGTTGGCTACCGCAAAGCAATGGTATTGCCTCAGCAGCCAAAAAGCATGATCGTTTGTGGCAGTGGCGCTATCGGATCAGAATTTGCTTATTTCTACAACTCCCTCGGTACTAAAGTAACTATTGTTGAATTTATGCCAAGGATAGTTCCGGTAGAAGATGAAGACATTAGCAAGGAGTTGGAAAAACAATTTAAAAAACAAGGCATGACTATCATGACCAGCAGCGAAGTGCTGAGTGTAGATACAAGTGGCGAAGGTGTAAAAGCTAAAGTGAAAACCCCCAACGGTGAAGTAATTCTAGAAGCTGATATCGTTTTAAGTGCTGTGGGTGTAGTGGCCAATATTGAAAACATTGGTTTGGAAGCATTGGGTATTAAGACCGAAAAAGGAAAAATTCTGGTGGATGCCAATGGTCAAACAAACATACCTGGCATATACGCAATTGGAGATTGTACCCCGGGACAAGCGCTTGCTCACGTAGCATCAAAAGAAGGTATCAATGCAGCAGAGCATTTAAGCGGCCATCATCCTGATCCTATTGATTATAATAATATACCCGGCTGTACTTATTGCTCCCCGGAAATCGCTTCAGTGGGTTATACTGAAAAAGCGGCGAAGGATGCCGGCTACGAAATTAAAGTGGGCAAGTTTCCTTATATGGCTAGCGGAAAGGCAAGTGCTGCAGGTGCCACAGAAGGATTTGTAAAAGTAATTTATGACGCTAAATACGGAGAGTTCCTTGGTTGTCATATGATCGGTATGAACGTTACAGAAAATATAGCCGAAGCTGTTGCAGCCCGTAAACTGGAAACAACAGGGCATGAAATATTAAACACTGTCCATCCACACCCTACCATGAGTGAAGGGCTAAAAGAAGCTACCGCGGTTGCTTATGGAGAAGCGATAGACATTTAAAACAATTGATACGGAACCTGATTTTAAGAAAGGGATCATAAGGCAAAGCTTATGATCCTTTTTTTATGATATGCAACAGCTTTAATCCGTGTAATCTATTGATAAAAAATATAAGCAATAATATCACTTCACTATTATTAAGAATATATCCCCTTTTGCCTGTAATTAAACCAATTACACTATTTTTGGCATCCTAAAAATTCAGAACAACTACTTATGGACAATTTAATTTATGTTATTCCGGCAATGGGCATTGTTGGCTTATTGTACACTTTTGTAAAGTTTGCATGGGTTTCTAAACAGGATGCCGGCAATGAACGTATGAAAGAGATCAGCACTTACATAGCTGAAGGGGCGATGGCTTTCTTAAAGGCTGAGTATAAAATTCTAGCTTACTTCGTTTTAATAGGCGCTTTATTGTTGGGCATAATGGGCTACAGCAATGCAAATAGCCATTGGAGCATTGCATTAGCTTTTATTCTGGGCGCTTTCTTTAGCGCCCTCGCAGGGTTTATTGGGATGAAAGTTGCTACAAAAGCAAATGTGCGCACTGCGCAGGCAGCACGTACCAGCTTAAGTAAAGCCTTATTGGTTTCTTTTACCGGCGGATCGGTGATGGGTATGGGTGTTGCCGGATTAGCTGTGCTGGGTCTTGGTGGACTCTTTATAATATTGAAAATGGTTTTTGCGCCGGAAGCAGCGGTTGATAGCCCCGGAATGGAACGGACTATTGAGATATTAACCGGCTTTTCATTGGGTGCCGAATCAATTGCTTTGTTTGCCCGTGTAGGCGGTGGGATATATACGAAAGCTGCTGATGTGGGAGCTGATCTTGTAGGAAAAGTAGAAGCTGGAATTCCCGAGGATGATCCACGTAATCCTGCGACAATTGCAGATAACGTTGGCGATAATGTAGGTGATGTGGCAGGAATGGGAGCCGATCTTTTTGGATCTTATGTAGCAACTGTTTTAGCAACAATGGTGTTAGGAAGAGAAACAAGTGCATTGACTGATAATTTTGGAGGCATGTCTCCTATTCTTTTACCAATGCTCATTGCATCAATGGGTATTTTGTTCTCTATTATTGCCACGTTCTTTGTTCGTATTTCAGAAGGAGCCGGACTTAGTACAAATGCTGTACAAAAAGCATTGAACATGGGCAACTGGGGTTCAATTGTTTTAACTGCTGTGGCTTCTTATTTCCTGGTTAACTGGCTTATGCCCGAAACCATGACTTTACGTGGACATGAATTTACAAAAATGGGCATCTTCGGCGCCATTATGGTGGGTCTTGCAGTAGGGACTTTGATGAGCATAATCACCGAATATTATACAGCCATGGGCAAGCGGCCTGTGATGAGTATCATCCGTCAATCGGCTACCGGCCATGCGACCAACATCATTGGGGGATTAGCTGTTGGTATGGAAAGTACCTTGTTACCAATTTTGGTTTTAGCTTCGGGAATCTATGGTTCGTATGCTTGCGCAGGATTATATGGTGTGGCCATTGCTGCTGCTGGTATGATGGCTACCACTGCCATGCAACTGGCAATTGATGCTTTCGGTCCTATCGCAGATAATGCAGGAGGTATTGCTGAAATGAGTGAATTGCCTAAAGAAGTAAGAGAAAAAACTGATATTCTTGATGCAGTGGGTAATACTACCGCAGCAAGTGGTAAAGGTTTCGCCATTGCTTCTGCTGCTTTAACAGCGCTAGCGCTATTCGCCGCTTTCGTCGGTATAGCTGGTATTGATGGTATTGATATTTACCGTGCTGATGTTTTGGCCGGTTTATTTGTAGGCGGAATGATCCCTTTCATTTTCTCCTCTTTAGCAATACGGGCAGTTGGCGAAGCTGCGATGGCAATGGTGGAAGAAGTACGTCGTCAGTTTCATACAATTCCGGGAATTATGGAAGGAACCGGCAAACCTGAATATGATAAATGCGTTGCCATTTCTACCGAAGCTTCGCTTAAAAAAATGATGTTACCTGGTGCTATTGCTTTATTGTCTCCTCTGTTTATCGGGTTTGTTTTCGGACCAGAAGTATTAGGCGGGTTTCTTGCGGGCGCAACTGTGTGCGGCGTGTTGATGGGCATGTTTCAAAACAATGCAGGTGGTGCATGGGACAATGCAAAAAAGTCTTTTGAGAAAGGCGTTGAGATCAATGGCGAAATGTTTTACAAAAAATCCGAACCACATAAAGCATCAGTAACGGGCGATACAGTTGGTGATCCATTTAAAGATACCTCTGGTCCATCAATGAATATTCTTATTAAACTGATGAGCATTGTTAGTTTAGTAATTGCGCCTACCCTCGCTGTTATGCACCATGATAAAATTGAAGCAAACAGAAAAGCGCAATTGAAAACATTGACAGAAATGAGTGCAGGTAAAAAACCTGTCGAATAAATTTCTCGTTCATGCTTAACAGGCAACAATAATAAGTAATTGTGGAATTGCCGTTAAATACACTATCTTACGCCTACCAATATCCGCACTTGACTATATCATCTAACTAAAGCCTATTTTATTTAAAAGCCTGGATTCGCTCCGGGCTTTTTTCATGATTAAAAAATGTTGGCTTCCTACATACACTTTAAAAATATTTTGTGTGAAGTGATGTTAATAAAGTTACACATGGTTATTTCCAAATCCAATAGCTTCGCTTCCGAACGCAGCACTCATTTCGTTCTTTAATAATAGCATCCCGCACGGAAGCTGCAGTTTCAAAATATTTTTTGCGTGTAATTTTTCTGTAATTTTAAAATAAATTTCATTCCACTTGCCACCGGTAATTTTATATTATGCCATTCCATTCTTCGTACTGCTGCTATCTATAGAAGCATGGTTTTCTTATAAAGAAAACAAGAAACTCTATGAAACCAAGGATACATTTGGAAGCCTTGGTTTGGGTATCGGCAATGTATTGACCGGCTTTGTAACAAAGGCTTTAATTTTTGGTTTTTTTACTTTCCTATATCAATTCAGGATCTTTTCTCCGGAATCATCCAAATGGTGGTACTGGGTTCTCTTATTCTTTGCAGATGATTTTTCCTATTACTGCTTTCATCGGGTAAGCCATCATGTAAACTATTTTTGGGCTAGCCATGTCGTACACCATTCTTCGCAACATTATAATCTAGCTGCAGCGCTACGGCAAACCTGGACAGGTAATGCTACTGGTGCTTTTCTTTTTTGGGCATGGATGCCCCTGGCAGGTTTTCATCCTATCTGGATTTTATTTATGCAGCAGGTAAGTTTGATTTACCAATTCTGGATTCATACAGAAACCATTCATAGACTCCCAAAACCAATCGAACTGATATTCAATACACCTTCCCATCACCGTGTTCATCATGGTATTGATCTTAAATATCTCGACAAAAATCATGGTGGCATATTAATAATCTGGGATAGACTGTTAGGCAGTTTCCAACCTGAAGAAGAAAGGCCCACATACGGATTAACAAAGAATATTGATTCTTTTAACCCCGCCATAATTGCGTTTAAAACCTGGGGAGAATTAATTAAAAAGGCATATTCTTCCGGGTCTTTTATTATCGGAGTAAAATATTTTCTTAAGTCACCTGGGTGGAGTCATGATGGTAGTAGTAAAACAATTGCTCAATTAAGGAGTGAAAAAAGTGTTCCCCGTGTTTCAAAATAATAATCTGCAGAAAATATTTTGTATCCAGTAGGGTACTTTTGTTTCTAAGCTAAAATTTATTTTAACTAATAATGAAGTATTATAATTCGATATAATGCTGAGAATTTTTAATGATCAATAATATCCTTTTCCATATGCCGTTTATAAGTTTTAACTGTGAATTTAATGAAAAGCCCAATGCGAAAAAATGAAAATACGGTTAGGACTAAAGCGCATTAAGAAGCGAATGGCATATGAATTGCATATATGCGCAATATAAAAATTATTAAAAATTATCAGCTTCAATCGGAATTATAATACAGCTACATGCCAAAATACCTTTTTATACTATACTGTTTCCTTGTACCCTTCTTAGCCAAATCACAGACGGCAGATTTTACGTTTCAAAGCAGCAATGGCTTATTATGTAATCCTGCTACCGTTCAATTTACGCAAACAGCTACAGGAAGCCCTATCGGCTTTGTCTGGGATTTTGGTAATAATACAAAAGCCTACAGTGGAAATGCATCAGCCACTTATGCCAGTGCTGGCACTTATATTGTAAAATTGATAGTAATTTATGACCAAACAAAAGTAGAGGTTAGCAAAACAATTGTGATCAACCCGAATGTCACTGCTTCTATTGGATACGACAGAAATTATATTTGCATGCCTGGCGTGATCAATTTTACAGGAGCAAGCAATGGAAGCAATATAACTTATGCCTGGGATTTCGGCGATGCAACTGGCACATTTACTACTGTTACAAATAGCCAGGTACATAATTTTACGGCTTTTGGCAACTATACAGTTTCACTTAAAGCTACGGATACAACAGGCTGTATGGGTACCGACAGCAAAACAATACAGGTATTGAAGCCACCAATTGTGGCAAGTGTTTCTCCTGCGTCAGGCTGCATACCCGCTAATACAAGTTTTAATGCAAGCGTAAATGTCCCGGTAAATGATAATCTGACAAGTTACAGTTGGAATTTTGGAGATGGAACCCCCGCTCTATCTACATTGACGGGCAATATAAATCATTTATACAATGCAGCAGGATCCTACTCTCCTACATTAAACATCACAACAAATAATGGGTGTACGAACACTTTTAATTTTCCGGTAATAGCATACGGCACACCTCCTATCAATCACGTGGCTTATCCAAAAAAAGCTGTTGTCTGCGGTTCTGAGACACCGGTATTTGTAGCCAAGGCAACGAATGCCAACAGCTACTATTGGGATTTTGGTGATGGTGGCACTGCGGGTGTTTCAGACACTATTACACAACATAAATATGGTTCATTGGGAACTAAAAATGTGACGGTAACACCATATTATAATGGTTGCCCTGGAACAACTATTAGCTTTCAAATTGATGTGGTAGGTGTTATCGCATCTTATACTTTTGCCAATACCTGCACCAATAGAAAAACATACTCATTTACCAATTTTTCCCAGGGTACTTTATCATCAGTTTTATGGACATTTGGAGACAGTAGCGCAACAGCATCTACTATTCATACAACACATACTTTCCCCACTTCAGGGCAGTTTGTAACTTCACTAAATGTCATTGATTCCACAACCGGCTGTTCCGATAATTACTCGCAGACGGTTTATACTGCCAACCCATCGTTGGTCAATCTGGATACTTCAATTTGCAGAAATTCGAATACTAACTTTTCTATTTTAAATTTTTATACCTCACCTTCTGCTACCTATACATGGAATGTTGCCGGATTGCCAGCGAATACTACCTCCTCTCCTGCCATCACTGTTAAGGCAAGCATCCTGGGCAATTTTAATAATTTCGTTTCGATAAATTATGGACCTCAAAGTTGTACTGATACAGTGTTTTTAAGTCACAGTATTTTAGTAAAAGGGCCAGACCTTAGTTTCAACGCTCCTTCAGATATGTGTGTAAACAGCACGATCATCGTTACAAACACTTCTAAGCCGTTTGTTCCAAAAGATTCTGTAAAACTTTGGTATTGGAACTTCGGTAATAAAACAGCAAACGATACAGCTTACCAACCCCCATCGATCAAATATACCAGCCCGGGTTCGTACAATATAAAATTGATCGGCATGGATATAAATGGATGCACCGATAGCCTTACCAAAGTAATTAAGGTTAACCGAATTCCGTTTTTGGTAGTTGTACCGCATATTGATACCCTGTGTTTTGGCCAATCTGATACGGTAAGAGCGTTTGCAAGTGATAGTCTTTTATGGTCGCCCACAAATAATATTACTTGTAGTAACTGCGACTCCGTTGTTGCAAACCCATCCGTGACTACCCAATATATCATAACCTCTACCACACCGGAAAACTGCAGTGTAAGAGATAGCGCATTAATAAAAGTATATACCCCGTTCACGGCAAGCGCACCATCAAGTAACTTATACATTTGCCAGAACGACCAGGTGCAACTCGATATGAATCCAAAAATGAAAAGAATAACCTGGGCCCCTGCGGGAAGCTTATCAAATTCCTCGATTTATGATCCCATTGCTTCACCGTTACAGAATACCACCTTCACAGCAACTTTAACCGACTCAGTGGGATGCAATACCAGCACTGCGTCGGTCAATGTATTTGTAAAATCTTTACCAACAGTAAATGCAGGGCCGGATAAAATCCTCCCGTACAATTCGGCATATTCGATTACACCTACCTATAGCAATAATGTACAAAATTATAGCTGGACCCCGTCGCTTTTGCTTGATTGTAATAATTGTGCGACACCCAATGGAACTGCCCTTTATTCTCAGAAATATTTAATAAAAGTGACATCAGACAGTGGTTGTGTGGCAAGTGATAGTATCAATGTATTCGTAGAATGTAAATATGCTAATATTTTAATGCCTAACGCGTTTACGCCCAACAACGATAATTTAAATGATACATACTTCCCGGTTACAAGAGGTATTAAATCGATTACAAAATTTGCCATTTATAATCGCCAGGGTCAACTCATTTATGAAGTAAGAAATGTTCCTGCCAATAGTAAATCTTTTGCATGGAATGGAGATTTTAAAGGGCAGTACCAACCTGCGGCTGCTTATGTTTTTGTTTTAGAGGTTCTTTGCGAAGTTGGTCAAACCATTACAAAAACAGGAAGCTTTCTTTTACTTCGGTAACTAAACGAGACCAGTCTTTGTGTGTTATTGATTACTGTGCTTTGTTTTGCCGGATTGGAATTGTTTAATCAGAATATTTCCTGCTCTATCAATATCCAGGTACCTTCAAAGAGATATCATATTTCACATTACACTTGATCACATCCTTCCATTTTTATCAAAAAAATGATAAAAGGTTTTTGCTATTACGAAAAAATTCATACATTGCTTTACGAAACATATCGTATTATGATATTAAACAAGAACAATAAGCCTACTGAAAGTGAACTAGAGATACTACAGGTGTTATGGGTAAAGAACACCGCCACAGTAAGGGACGTTCATGAAGAACTTTTAAAAACTAAGGATGCAGGTTACACCACTACACTCAAACTAATGCAAATTATGTTTGAGAAAAAGTTGGTAACCAGGGACAGTACCAGCAAAACCCATATTTACCAACCGGCGGTAAGCAGGGAGTATACTCAAAACCTTTTCCTGAACCGTATGATTGACTCCCTTTTTTCCGGCTCATCTGCCCAATTGGTAATGCAGGCCCTTGGCAATCATAAGGCATCAAAAAAAGAGCTGGAAGAAATAAAAAAATATTTAGACGACATCAAATAAGCGTGATGTATGCAATTACCATTTTTTGAGCAGGCATACTTGTTATCTTCTGTAGGCTGGGCTATTGCTAATAGTTTTTGGCAAGCAGGCACCCTGTGGTTATTATATCAAATTATAATTTCCATCGATAAAAAATTACCTGCGGTGATCAAATATCACTTAAGCCTGGTATTGCTTTTTGGGTCATTTTTATGGTTTTTATTCACCACTGCTCAAATTTATCAACTACTTAAAGGCTCCAATTTTTTTGTCGACAATACAATTTTTGACGATTGGCTGAAATTCGCACCTTTAAAAAATGTTCTCCCGTTTTTATCCATTATTTACTTTTTTTCACTGGGCGGCCTGGTTCTGCAATTTTTGCGGAACTTATATATGAACCGCGTTTTGCAAAAGCAGAGCCTATCCCGTGCTCCCTTTGATGTACGACTTTTCGTTAACCAAACTGCTTTACATTTAGGTGTAAAGAAGAAAATCCAGGTTTGGATATCTCATCACGTGGAAGTACCGTCGGTTACTGGATTTATCAAGCCGCTTATCTTATTGCCTGTTGCTATTACGAACCACCTGACAATTCCCCAAATAGAAGCCATATTATTACACGAGCTGGCACATATTAAGAGAAATGATTACCTCGTCAATCTTGTACAATCTTTGATCGAAATGATCTTATTTTTTAATCCTTTTGCAATTTTTCTAAGCAGGGCTGCAAAAAAACAGCGTGAAAACTGCTGTGATGATTGGGTTATGAATTTTAAATACAGCCAGTATGATTATGCCAAAGCGTTGTTAGTTTTAGAAGAGCAACGCCACAAACTACAGGTTAGGTACGCTTTGGCTGCTACCAGTGGTAAAAAAAAGCTTTTAGAAAGAGTAAAACGTCTTTTTAATTCTTCTCCTAATACAAATTTCAAGAATTCGTACAAATTCAAATTAGCGGCATTGGTTGTTTTACTGTTGGCTGCGATATTGGCTGTAAAGCCTGTTCGGACAGATATACAAGAGAATAATAAACAATTGGCTGGCAGTCAAAATCAAAACCTAATTACGAGCATACCTGAACAGTTTAATGTCGAAACTGCTTCAAAAAGCGTTTTTACAACAGTGCCCGCTAAATCGATAAAAAACAAAAAATCTTTGATTAAAAGGAAGGCAAACAAACAGCCAGCCAAAGATCCAGGGGATTTGGTAAATGCATATATAAATGAAGAATTACTGAACCCATCCGTCCACTCTCAGTCATCTGTTTTCCAGGCAGCCCAAAAGGAAGTAAGCGATTCTTCTTTATATTATATTAAAATAGAGGAACAGCAGTCCGGGAAAAAACAAATTAACACTTACTATTTCGAACTAGACAACAACGATGGAAACCCAGCGATAAAGCCGCTGATTATGCTAAATAAATTTAGGTCGGTTGTAAAAAAGGGCACCCGCCGCAATATTATTAATACTTTACATATTACAAAAAAGCTACATACCAAAAAGAGAACTACATCCTAACTGAATACTCAGCAAGCGTAGCATTGACCAACGATCTTCTCCATATGCCTCATTTTACGTCAATCTTCGAAACCAAGCCACTCCATAATGTGTTGCCGATTTTAAGCGCAAATAGGGTTTTTACCAACAATATGCTTTAAGATCGGATGTTCGTTTTGGCAGCAATCTTTCCTATTACTGATTTTAGAGCTTTTATCCACTAGAAGCCGGTTTTAGTTTCCGAAGGCTCTATGTATGCCCGCATTCTCTCATTATCTATGACTGATGCTAATGTTATGTGCATCCTCTTTAAATACTCCGATCATCCCTGTTAACAAGATTTTGGAAGATCTTTGTTCTCTCCTAACTCGTCTCATTCAAAAATTCAAAAAGCCCGATAGAAATCGGGCCTTTGTTTACGAACCAATTTTGGTTCTGTAACCCCCAAAGAAAACATCTTGTTTACCAAGCACAAGTATCGTTGGTCCTTAAGGGTGATAATTAAACGCAATTTGTCCGCTAATATTTTGTCGGGCCCTCACAATTAATCTGACTCGAACCCGGTCTAGAAATTTTTACCTCCGGGAAATTTCACTCGCTTAAATTCTCTTCAGAGTAAAGGTGTTTACAACCGTATTGGATTCCTTTACCTCCTACATGTTGGGCCTTGCTATATAACTTCAAAATATACCATAGCATTAGTCTCTTAGAATAAAAACAGAGACTGACATTTCTACCGATATATTCAAAAGAATATTTGTTTTCTGAGCAACCTGCCGTGGGAGCGTAAGAAAGGTAGTGGTCTTCTCATGACCGCTTTATACGGAAAGGGCAGAGATCGGCTAAAATAGGAAAATTAAGGCTTTATAACATCATGATTTAACTACATGTTCATTCTATACGAATTTTTATAGAATATAAATTAAGTAATAGTCTTATTACCAACAAGTTAAATGATAATTATATTAAAAAGTTCTTCACTCCACGATGTACCTAAAATCAAGGCTATTTATTCAAATGTGTTGCTATCCTATCTACTATTTTATTACTGATATATTGTATTAAATATTTGAAAAACAATTAATTATCAATATACTTATTACACTATAAATATTAGTACATCTTAAATTGCATTTTGACATTATGTCACAGTGCAATACTAACTTTTGTAGCAGTATATTTTACACTTTTATTTTTCGTTTGTCCGCATCTGCTTATCTTGCCGACATACAAAATCATTGTTACTATAAAATGAAGAAGTTTTCACCATCTACCCTGCTGGCTTTTGCGATACTGACAATATTGCTGATTTCCTGTGCTACCCCAAAGGAATTAGAGTACCGGGATTTTAAAAATTTCGAAATTGAAAGATTGGGATTTTCGGCTACAGCAATCAAAATGGACCTCGTTTACTACAACCCAAATAATTTTGGGCTCCAACTAAAATCGACTGACCTGGATATATTTCTCGACAATAATTATTTAGGGCATACCATCCAGGAACAACTGGTTTCAATCCCGTCCAGGGAAGAATTTTCGATTCCGGTAAAAATTGACGTGGATATGAAGAACTTTTTGAAGAACGGGCTTAGCTCCATTTTAAGTAATGAGGTAACAGTAAAAGTCACAGGTACTGTAAAGGTTGGAAAAGCAAATCTTTACAAAAGCTTCCCGGTTAATTATGAGGGGAAGCAAAAATTTGCGATATTTTGAGCTTGACAAATTGTAAAGCTTACAACAAAAAACCGCCATATGAGGGCGGTGTAATTTTATCAGGTTTAAGATAATTGCCTTTCGGGAAAAGCGAATTTAAGAATAGACGGCTTTTATTTTAGCAGGCCATGCAGACGACACATTCAGAAGTTTTCTAAAATTTGTCAAATTTTGCCCCAATTTGCAGGATCCTCCCGCCATTTTAATAAAGTGCTTTGCTGTTCGGAAGTAACAATTCCATTTTCTTTCGCAATTGAAATAAGCGTATCATAGTTGGTCAATGAAATATACTTCACACCTGCTTTTGCGAAAGCCACATCAGCTACATTAAAACTGTAGGTAAAAATAGACACCATTCCTATTACTTCTACTCCTTGGGTTCTTAATACTTCTACCACTTCAAGGCTGCTTTTACCCGTGGAAATAAGATCTTCAATAACTACCACCTTGCTGCGTTTTTCGTAAAACCCTTCAATTTGGTTGCCTAATCCATGTTCTTTAGGCTTGGGACGAACATATATATACGGCAGCTTTAACTGATCTGCCACCATTGCGCCCCAGGCTATTCCGGCGGTAGCTACCCCCGCCAGCATTTCCGCCTCGGGAAATTGCTCAAAAACGACACTGCACATTTCACTTTTGATAAAATCCCTCACAAAAGGAAAGGACAAAACTTTTCGATTGTCGCAATAAATCGGGCTTTTCCAACCGCTGGCCCAGGTAAAGGGTTGTTGCGGGCTTAATTTAATTGCATTAATTTGTAATAATTTTTCAGCAGTAGCTTTTTCATTTGTCATTCGGCAAATTTATTAAAAAAGCCCTTAGCTTTCTGCTTTAGTATTCATCGCTTTAGTGCAATTCGCATATTTCCAGTTAGCGGGAAGAATGAATTCTTAAACGATCATTCAATGTCGTTTAGTTAAGGATCGGCGTTTCCTGCTCCTTATTGCTGAAAATGTACAAGGGAGTGACACAACGATGTTAAATTGAAAAACAAATGCTTGTAAACAAATAATTTCTTAACTAAACGACATTCATTGATCATTATGCATATAAAAATTTACTTCGACAATAAGCCTGTTTATCTGTGCGATGAAATCGATAAAGAACTCAATGAGATCCTTCACCATCCCGACGCAGTATTTATTGACGAAATATCAGGACCGGCAATTAAATCTTTATTACATGAAATAATAAAAGATGAATTTCATGCCGGCGTATTATGGCATACCGATCTGGATAAATTAAAGAAAGCCTTCTTTAAACACTTTGAATTGATAGAAGCTGCAGGAGGTATTGTGCAAAATGACAAGAAAGAAATTTTATTCATTTATCGCCTGGGTAAATGGGATTTACCTAAAGGAAAAGTTGAAAAAGGAGAAGATTATAAACAATGCGCCCTAAGGGAAGTGGAAGAAGAAACGGGGGTTACCGGCCTTCAGTTGAAAAATAAGACTGGTGAAACATATCATACCTATAATGCTTTTGGCAAACATTTTTTGAAAACTACGTATTGGTTTTACATGACATGTCTCAAAACACAAAATCTTGTACCCCAAACCGAAGAAGATATTACAGAAATAAAATGGGTAAAAACGAAGGATATTAAAGAGCCTCTCTCCAATACGTATGCATCAATAAAAGATATACTCGGTCAATTTTTTGACGCACCTTAGCTATATAAAATTAAAATGCTTTGCTGAGTATGGCAACCGTCAGTCGGCATATGCATATCAGTTTTTCAAGATCATCATAAATTTTTATATCCCACACATGTGTGGTGGCGCCCAGGTGCAGTGGAGTTGCTATACCGGTGACATACCCTTGCCTTGCACTTCGGATATGATTGGCATTTATTTCGAGTCCAACACTACTATATTTGGAGGAATCTATTACCAGATGGGCCGCTACGCTTCCAGCAGTTTCCGCAAGGGCACAACTGGCACCACCGTGTAGAAGACCATATGGCTGTTTTGTGCGGTTATCAACCGGCATCCTGATTTTCAAGAAATCATCGCCTAACTCCATCCATTCCATGCCCAGGTGTTCAGCCATCGTATCGACAGCAAATGGTGCAAGGTCCGTTATCTTGATAGATTTTTTAAACCAAATTGACATTGTGTGATGATTTATTTTTGAAACTTAATATAGATTCGTTTACTACTTTCGGAAGGAATTGCGACACATCTCCCCCGTTTTTTAATACATCCCTAACCAGTGTGGATGCTACTGAAGTGTATTGTGGCAGACAGGTTAAAAATACTGTTTCTATATGGCCATCAATGCTTCTATTCATATCTGCAATCGCTTTCTCGTATTCAAAATCGTTCACATACCGAATACCACGCAGTATGAAATTTGCACCTACACTTTTGCAACAGTTTACAGTGAGCCCTTCATATACAATTGCCGTTATCCTCGGTTCGTCTTTATAAATTTCTAATAACCAATTCAACCTTTGCTCTTCACTAAACATGGGCACTTTATTGGTATTGCGCCCAATCCCGATTACTAACCTGTCAAACAGCGGAATGGCCCGGTTAATTATATCAATATGTCCCATGGTAACGGGATCAAATGTGCCCGGGAATAAACAAGTGCGTTCCATATAGTGAATCGGTTAATATTGATTTGATAATCGGTATTTTGTATAAACTACGTTTCCATTATAAAGTGTTCTGAATTATCGTTCTTCAAGATTAGTCTGTTTGTTTTCCTGCCAGTAAATACAGGACAGCCATTCTAACCGCAACGCCATTTTCTACCTGCTGTAATATGATGGATTGGGTGCTGTCTGCTACATCACTATCGATTTCTACACCACGGTTTATGGGGCCGGGGTGCATGATGACAATTTCTTTCTTTAAGCCATCTAATAGTTTCTTGCTGATCCCGTATGCCAGGTTATATTCTCTCATAGAAGAAAAAAGCACCTGGTTCTGTCTTTCCAACTGAATGCGCAACACGTTTGCCACATCACACCATTCCAATGCTTTCTTCAAATTATACTCTACTTCAACTTGCAAAGCTTCCCTGATATACTTTGGAATTAATGTAGGTGGCCCTGCAACCATTACTTCGGCACCCATTTTCTTTAAGAGGTAAATATTACTGAGCGCCACTCTTGAATGCATTATATCTCCAATAAGCACTACCTTTTTTCCTGAGAGGCTACCAAGCTTTTCAATGATGGAAAAGGCGTCCAGCAAAGCCTGGGTGGGATGTTCATTAATGCCATCGCCGGCATTTACAATTGCAGCAGGGATATGGCGGGCTAAGAAATGAGGAGCGCCGCTTGCACTATGCCGCATTACCACCATATCCACCTTCATGCTGAGGATATTGTTTACAGTATCCAATAAAGTTTCACCTTTAGAAACTGACGATGCGGATGCTGAAAAATTGATGGTATCAGCACTCAGGCGCTTTTCAGCTAATTCAAACGATATTCGGGTTCGGGTACTGTTTTCGTAAAACAAATTGACAATGGTAATATCTCGTAAAGAAGGGACTTTTTTAACAGGCCGTTGAAGAACTTCTTTAAACTGTGCGGCTGTGGCTAAGATCAGGGAGATGTCGTCCGTGGATAAATCTTTAATGCCTAATAAATGTTTGGTAGATAGTTGCATTAAAGGTCAAAGCTAATAGATTTGTTTGAATTTGTTGCCACGGCCGTTTGAATTCTCATGAATTATATTTAGAACAAACATCAATTTTAAATCTATGAATTTTATCTCCTTTGCATTACAATTTCATGGTGGCTAATATAAAATAACTTCTTCTTTATCCCATTCTACTTTCACTCTTTGAGAAAACGCGGTGTCGATGGCCTTTCCCCAATAATCCGGTTGAATAGGTAGTTCCCTGTTAAATCTTCTGTCAACCAACACACACAACTCAACTTTTTGAGGACGGCCAAAGTCCTGAATGGCGTCCAATGCAGCCCTGATGGTTCTGCCGGTGTATAGTACGTCATCGATCAATATCACAATTTTACCTTCAATAGAAAATGGGATATCCGTTTTATTGGCAATATGTAATTCATTCCTTACATCATCTCTGTAAAAAGTAATGTCTAAAATACCATACTGAACTTTTTCATTCGGGCAAAGCTGCCGGATACTTTCCACCAATAATTTGCTGATCTGCACTCCCCTTGGTTGTAATCCTATAAAAACCACTTCCTTTAAATCAAAATGATTTTCCAGTAATTGATGTGCAAGCCTCAAAACGGTCAAGTGTAATTGTCTTTTGTCAAGTATTGTTTTCATCCCAAATATTGTACAGCGAATTTATTGATATTGTCCCAATAAAAAGGTTTATAGTTAGAACCCTTTTGTATTGATCGTACGACTGTTTATTGATTTGAAATATTTATTACAAAAAAAGCCGTCTCCTCAGGAAACGGCCTTTCAGTTTTATTTGAAAGTTATTTTTCCAGCATGAACGGATACCGGTAATCAGTAACCGGAGTAAATGTCTCTTTGATGGTACGTGCACTTAACCAACGATATAGATTTAATATGCTACCGGCTTTATCATTTGTACCACTGGCCCTGGCGCCGCCAAAGGGCTGTTGGCCAACAACAGCACCAGTTGGTTTGTCATTGATATAAAAATTGCCTGCACTGTTGCGTAACCTGGCAGTTGCCAATTCCACCGCATATCTATCCTGTGCTATAACTGCACCAGTTAATGCGTACGGAGAAGTAGTGTCAACCAATTTCAATGCATCTTCAAACTTATTTTCATCATAAACATATAACGTAAGTACCGGGCCAAAAAGCTCTTCGCACATTGTTACATATTTTGGATCAGTTGTTTCAATAACTGTCGGTTCGATAAAATACCCCTGGGATTTATCACATTTACCGCCGGCAATTATTTTAGCATTGCTGTCTTTTTTTCTTGCGTTCCTGATGTAATTTTCGAGCTTATCAAAACTCTTTTCATCGATCACTGCATTGATAAAGTTGGTAAAATCTTCAGTGCTACCCATCTTCATTGTTTTTAATACTGCTATCAATTTTTGTTTTACTTCCGTTGCAATAATTGATGGAATATATGCCCGGGATGCCGCGGAACATTTTTGCCCCTGGTATTCAAACGCCCCCCTTGCCAATGCTGTAACAACCACATCTACATTGGCACTTTTATGCGCAATCACGAAATCTTTTCCACCGGTTTCGCCAACTATGCGTGGGTATGATTTATATATTCCTGCATTAGCACCGATCGTTTTCCACATAAAATTGAATACGCCGGTGCTGCCGGTAAAATGCACTCCCGCAAAATCGGGATGTCCAAAACAAACTTCTCCCAAGACAGGGCCATCTACATATACTAAATTGATAACACCATCCGGCAATCCTGCTTCCTTCAAAATACGCATAAATACCTGCGCACTATAAATCTGTGTGTGAGCGCATTTCCAAACTACTACATTGCCGCACATGGCAGCGCTGGTAGGCAGGTTGCCACCAATCGCTGTAAAATTGAAAGGTGTAATGGCCATTACAAACCCTTCCAAAGGACGGTACTCAAGCCGGTTATTCATACCAGGACTGCTGATGGGTTGTTGCCGGTAAATTTCACTTAAAAAATGTACGTTGAACCGCAGGAAATCTATTAACTCACAGGCCGCATCTATTTCCGCCTGGTAAGCATTTTTACTTTGTCCCAGCATGGTGCTGCCCACTATGTATGGACGATATTTTGTAGCCAAAAGATCAGCCGCTTTTAGAAATATATTTGCCCTGTTTTCCCAACTTAACCCTGCCCACTTCTCCTTTGCTTTTAAAGCTGCAACAATTGCTTTTTTAACATGGGTGGCATCACCTTCGTGATAGTGGCCGAGTAAATGCCTGTGTTCATGCGGAGGCCGCAGTTCTTTTGTATTGCTGGTGCGAACTTCCTCACTTCCTATATACATTGGTACATCTGCCCTTTCACTTTTTAATTCTTTCAACACTTTTTTCAATGCTAACTTTTCTTTACTCCCTGGTGCATAATTCAATACGGGTTCGTTTACCGGTATTGGATAATAAAAGTCTCCGTACTGCATATTCTGTTTTTAATTTTTTAAAATAAAAAATGCTGATTTCGTAAAAGCAGGATAAAAAATTATATCCTTTAACTATTAAGGATTTTTTTTAAAAAACTTGACGCCATTTCAAGAAATTTAATGAAGAGTATTCTCCCTTAACCGCAAGTACTAATGTACCTGCCGTATCAGATTATTATTTACAAATGGAGCGTTCCGAACTAATTGTTAATCGCAATGATTTTAAATTTTTCTCCATCCTGTCCAAACCATACCCGTCCATCTTCACTCATTGCACCCTTGCTATTTCTAAATACCTGGCTAAAATTTATTTTAGCAATGGATAATTTGACATCCTTTGAAAATAACTTGTTGTAATTATTTATGAAGTCTTTTTCAGTTTTGATCGATTTACCAAGGGGATATTTGATAAGTTGTGCTAACTTTTCTTTATCATCATTGAAGACTAATATCTGTAATCGTTTTAAAAATAATTTGAAGCTTTTAACATCTGTAATACCGGCCACATCCCATCCGGTTGGTACGCTGCCATCAATGAATACACTATCGTCAGTCATTTCCTCCAGCGTCAACCCGGTTCCCATGCTCTTGTCTTGCCCGGCGGTTTTAACGGTATCTTTTTTTATTGAATCTGGCAATATAGGAAGCTGGGTTTCCACTGGGGGGCTGGTCTCATTACAGGCAAATAAAAAAGAAAGGATAACAATGGATAAAATGTATTTTTTCATCTTTCGGAATTTACAAACAGATACGAGTTCCAAGAAACCGTTACATGTGATATCCTCCAGTCATTCTAAAAGCTGTTAAGCTTTACACATATAACTTTAAGAAGCATCAGCTTCCTTCTCACTCATTAAGTAAGCTTTGATAAATCCATCCAATTCACCATCCATTACGGGTCCCACATTTCCTACTTCAAAATCCGTACGGTGATCTTTGATCATTTTGTATGGGTGAAAAACATAGGAACGTATCTGGCTGCCCCATTCTATTTTTTTCTTTGAAGAGTTAGACGCATCCAACACAGCTTGCCGCTTGCGCATTTCTTCATCATACAGCCGGCTTTTCAACATTGCCATCGCCTTCTCTCTATTTTCGCCCTGGGTTCGGGCTTGCTGACATTCTACAATGATACCACTTGGCCTATGTGTTAATCGTACTGCTGTTTCTACTTTGTTTACATTTTGCCCTCCACTGCCACCGCTTCTAAAAAATGCCCAATCTACATCGGCAGGATTCACCGCAATTTCGATTGTATCATCGATCAACGGATACACATAAACGCTGGCAAAGGATGTATGCCGCCTTGCATTACTATCAAAAGGACTTATCCTAACCAATCTGTGTACGCCACTTTCTGCTTTCAAAAAACCATATGCGAAAGGCCCGTCAAACTGGAAAGTACAGGTTTTAATTCCTGCGCCATCACCCCATTGCCAATCCAGTTCGCTTACAGCCCAGCCCTGCTTCTCTCCATACATCCTATACATTCGGGCAAGCATTTCGGCCCAGTCCTGGCTTTCTGTTCCGCCTGCGCCACTATTGATTTGTAATACAGCCGGTAGTGCATCTGCAGGGTCATTGAGGGTACTTTTAAACTCCGCTTCATCAATGGCCGTATTGGCCTTGGTGTGGGCTTCTTTTACTTCCTCTTCCGTCGCTTCCCCTTCTTTCCAAAACTCAAACAATACGGCAAAATCTTCTACCAACGATTCTACATCGTGGTACATATTTACCCAATATTCGTTTACTTTAGTTTCTTTTAAAATGGAAGTGGCCCGGACATTATCGTCCCAAAAACCCGGTGAAAGCGAGAGTTGTTTGTCGTTATTTATTTTAGTTTCTCTGTTAGCGACGTCAAAGAAACCTCCTCAAGACCAACACACGGTCTCTCATATCCTTCAAATGTTCTATTGTCATGCTGCAAAAATAAGGGATATTTTTAAAACACAAAATCAGCAGCGCTTGTACACTGATAACATAAAGATGGCATCCATTCTTTCATATTGTTTAAGCCAATAATTATCTACTAAATATGTAATTATATTTTAGCCAATAATCCAATTGTTTTATTGGAAGACCTTGTAGCGCTCCGCACAAAAAAAGTGGCCGCAAAGCCACTCTTTTAATTCTATCTATTTTAAATTCTTAATATCCCAAAATTTTCAACATGCTTTGAGCACTTTGTTCTTTAGCATACACCCAATCAACCAATTTTCCGGTCTTATCGTGCCCTAATATTATATGTTTGGGAGAAGGGATAAGGCAATGTTTAATTCCACCATAGCCACTTATCTGATCCTGGTAAGCACCCGTATGAAAGAACCCTACGTACAGCGGTTCCCCATTTGTAATCTTAGGAAGGAACACCTCGTTAATATGTTCCTCAGAATCGTAATAATCATGGCTGTCGCAGGTAATACCGCCGAGCGTTACCCGCTGGTACTCTTCCTTCCATTTATTAATGGGCAGCATCAGGAACTTTTCACCAATACCCCATGTATCGGGCAACGTAGTGATGAATGAAGAATCGATCATATACCAAATCTCCCGGTCATTTTGCATTTTTTCACCAATCACACTGTAAATATGAGCCATGCTCTCTCCCACTGTATAACTTCCAAACTCAGTAAAAATATTGGGCATTTGCACCTTGTTGCGCTTGCATGCCACCTTTATATTCCTTACTATTTCGTTGATCATAAACTGGTAGTCATAATCAAAACCTAATGAATGCTTGATAGGAAAACCACCACCAATATTAATTGAATCAAGCTCAGGACAGATCTTCTTTAACTGGCAATACAGGTTGATCACTTTATTCAATTCGCTCCAGTAATAGATGTCATCTTTAATGCCTTTGTTCAAAAAGATATGCAGCATCTTTAGTTGAAATTTATGCTCCATGCCCTCAATCTCATCTACATAAAATTCCAGCACATCTTTGGCCCTCATTCCCAACCGGGAGGTATAAAATGGAAAATTAGGTTCTTCTTCCGCCGCCACTCTTATACCCAATTTAAAAGGAACCTTCACAGATTTATAAGCCTTCAGTTCCTCCTTATTATCCAATATAGGAATCACATTTTTAAACCCTGTATTCAACAACCGGGCTATCCTCGTTGTATAAGGTTTTTGCTTATAGCCGTTGCAAATCACAAATGTTTCTTTATTGATCTTCCTTCGGGCATACAATTTATTAACGATGTCAATATCATATGCATAGGATGTTTCGATATGTATATCATTCTTTAATGCCTCTTCCACTATAAAGGAAAAATGCGAACTTTTTGTACAATAACAATAATTATACTTACCCTCGTATTTGTGTTTTTTAAAAGCTTTTGCAAACATTTCTTTCGCCTTATTTATCTGCATCCCAATCTTTGGCAGATAAGTTAGTTTAAGAGGAGTGCCGTACTTATCTATCAATGCTTTTATATCCTGTCCATTATACTGCAAATACTCATCAACAACCTTAAAATCTTCCTGTGGAAAGTTAAAGGTTTGGTCCACCAGATCCGCGTAAGTATTGTTCATGTTATTCATGTCCTTTAATGGGTTTTATTTTTTTGTGCAAATGTAATTCAATGCTACATGCAATTAATAAAAAAAACCGGATGCGACATCGTCACACCCGGCTCTTCTCACCATTCACGGCTTCACCATTAGGCCTTCACCTGCTCAATAAGACTCTTAAAACTTTCCGGCTCGTTCATGGCTAAATCCGCCAATACCTTACGGTTAATATCAATATTCTTAACGGCTAATTTGTGGATGAATTCGCTGTAAGTAAGCCCTTCAGCCCTTACTGCTGCATTGATACGTGCTATCCATAAAGTGCGGTATTCACGTTTTTTCAATTTACGGCCAACGTAGCTATACGTTAACCCTTTTTCCATTACGTTTTTGGCAACGGTATATACATTTTTACGTTTACCGTAATAACCTTTAGCGGCTTTTAAAACCCTTTTTCTCCTGGCCCTGGATGCTACTGCATTTTTTGAACGTGGCATATCTTAAATTTTTGAAATGTTAATATTGTAATTTAAACCCTGGTTTGTACCCGGTGTTAACCTTTCAGGCGTAACAAGCGAAGTACGAAATCGTGGTTGGTAGAATGAACTACACCTTTGTTTCTTAAATTACGTTTACGCTTTTTTGATTTCTTTGTTAAGATGTGGCGTTTGAAGGGCTTTTGGAAGGTAACCAGACCTGTTCCTGTAACTTTGAAACGCTTTTTTGCGCTCGAGTTTGTTTTAACTTTTGGCATTTAATAACTTATTAGAGTTACTCCCTGCTGGCGTTCCGAACAGTCGGAAACTTGTTGAGCCTTGTGGGAAATGTAGGAAAAAGAAGTTTCTTTTTCGGGCGGCGAAGGTAAAGAAAAAAATCACATTTATCGCTTAAAAGAGGATTATTATCAAAATAACCCTTATAACCTTACAAAAAAAGTTTATTGTCCCGGCTTCAGCATTTCATAGCGTCATTGTTGCGTCGCCTTCGTGTACAACAGACCATTGTGCAACTTTTATTACATTATAGGTTGTGAACTGAACCAATCCACTCACTCAACCGTTTATCATTAAATAAAATTACTAATCCTCATTGCATTTAATTTGCAAAAAAATACTTCCACATGAAAAGAAAGCTGTTTTCAATTTGTCTTTCCCTTATAATAACCTGTTCCATATATGGCCAGTCAAAGTCATCCACAAAATTTATAGACATTTCCAATATGAATAAATCCGTAAAGCCCGGCGATGATTTTTACATGTATGCAAATGGCAACTGGATAAAAAATAATCCCGTACCCGCATCCAAAAGCCGTTGGAGTACTTTCGCCGTGTTGGCAGAAGAAGCTTCAAATTCGTTAAAGCAATTAGCGGAAGAAGCGGGAAAAAACCCTGGCAAAAGCAGGGTGGCACAAATGGTAGGTGACTTTTATTCAAGCGCAATGGATAGCGCCGCCATCGAAAAAGCAGGTTATTCACCTATAAAAAGCGAATTGGACAGAATTGCTAAGATCAATGATCTGAATGAAGTAATTAATGAAATCGCAACATTAAGGACGAGAGGAATTGCCGCCCCGCTATTTGGTTTTTCAGTAGGGCAGGATTCGAAAAAAGTGACTCAATATATCCCACAGTTTGGACAGGGGGGCACCACCTTACCTGACCGCGATTATTATTTAAAAAATGACCCCCGCAGTACGAAGATCCGGAACGAATACATTTCTTATGTGAGTGATATGTTCAAATTTACAGGTGTAAATGAAGCCACCGCAACTCAAAACGCCCAACTTATTTTAGCGCTGGAAACACAATTGGCGAATGCCCAATTCAGCAGGGTGGAAATGAGGAACCCGCAAAAACTATATAATAAATTTTTTGTGGAGGATCTTTCGAAAAAGACTCCGACAATCAACTGGAGGGACCTGATGACGAAAATGAAGGTCACCGGTGCAGACAGCGTCATTGTTATCAACCCGCAGTTTTTGAAAGTTGCAGACAGCCTGCTACCAGTAACACCCGTTAGCACATGGAAAACTTATCTGCAGTGGTATATCATAAAAAATGCTGCTCCCTACCTCAGTTACAATTTTGTTCAACGCAATTATGAATTCACAAAGGTGTTGACAGGCCAAAAGCAAATGGCCCCCCGCTGGCAACGAATGAGTGAATTAACAGATGAAACACTCGGGGAACTACTCGGACAATTATATGTTGAAAAACACTTTAAGCCCGAGGCTAAACAAAGAATGAAGGAATTGGTTAGCGATCTTCAAAAAGCATTTGAAGAAAGGATAAAGAAGCTGGATTGGATGAGCGCTGAAACAAAAACAAAGGCACTAATGAAACTTGGTACGTTTGTTAGCAAGGTAGGCTACACAGATAAATGGAAAACGTATGATGGCGTAGTGATCAAGCGCAATGATCTGTTAGGGAATTTAAGGAGTGCTGCATCCTGGGCTTACAACGACCGCATACAAAAACTGGGCAAGCCTGTAGACAAAACAGAATGGGGTATGACACCACCTACTATCAACGCTTATTACAACGCACGAAATAACGAAATCGTTTTTCCCGCCGGAATTTTGCAATCGCCATTTTTTAATTTTAGTGCGGATGATGCCGTAAATTATGGAGGTATCGGCGCCGTGATAGGACATGAAATGACGCATGGCTTTGATGACCAAGGAAGGCAATTTGATGCTGATGGCAACCTCAAGGACTGGTGGACAGAAACAGATGCGCAACAGTTTAAAAAGAAGGCAGACAAAGTAGTAGAACAATACAGCGGCTTTACTGTATTAGATACGCTTCACCTGAATGGAAGGCTCACGCTTGGAGAAAACATAGCTGATATTGGCGGCCTTAACATGGCGTATACAGCATTTAAAAAAACACTGCAGGGCCAGTCAAATAAAAAAATAGATGGCTTTACGCCTGACCAACGCTTCTTCCTGGGCTGGGCCCAGGTATGGAGATCAAATGCATTGCCTGAAATTTCAGCTCAACTGGTGTTGACTGATACACATTCTCCGGGAGAATTTAGAACAAATGGAACGGTGATCCATATGCAGGAATTTTATGACGCCTTCAATATAAAAGAGGGAGATAAAATGTACCTGCCGCCTAGTAAAAGAATACACATCTGGTAGAAAATATAATTGGCCGCATAGATCTAATGCGGCCTTTTTATTTGGTTAAAGTAAATTCGAACTGATGGTTCTTAAGTAACGTGGGAGAAGCTGCCCAATGGTATGCCGTACAAGGGGGCGATGCAACAATGATCCTTATGCTTCGCAGCCCGGACCAAAAAATACTGGTTGTAAAGAATGATGATGCAAGAATGTACGATACTGATCTTTAGCCAAGGCCAAAATTTTTAAAAAAAATACAGCAACAAATCTATTCATTGGACGATGGCAAAACCTTCCCACCACTGACATAATATTCCTTCATGATTTCGAAGACCTTATCTTTTAATTCACCCCCTTTCATACCGTCTGACGAAACAGGCGGAAGAAAATGCAGCCGCAGCCGTGTGGGAATTAAGTACACTCCTTTATCAATCGGAATGGCTTCTTTTGTTCCAAAAATAACACAGGGCATCACTTTCTTTTTTGCATCTACTGCAAGCTTAAATGCTCCATCGTAAAAAGGTTTAAGCGGTTGCTGCGTACGGTTCCTTGTGCCTTCGGGGTAAATACACATGTGCAGGTTATCCTTCAGCACTCTTCTCATATCCTCGTAGCTTTTGCGCCTGCTTTGGTTATCGTTTCTGTCTACCAATACCGACCCTCTTTTATAAAACCACCCAAAGATGGGCACTTTGGCAAAGGATGCTTTTGCAATTGTTTTATTCCCTCCCGGCACAAAGGGAGCAGACAAAGGCACGTCCAGGAAAGCATTGTGGTTATAAACAATAACATACGCTTCGCCTTCCTTGAAATTTTCTTTTCCTTTAACTGATACCGGGCAGCCGATCATATACAACCAGATACGCATCCACCATCGTGAAACCCCAATGAAATAATCCTGGCCTTTTTTGCCGGGAATAAGATAGGATACCATTGATGGAATAAAGATGATGAGGAAGGTAATAACAAAACTGATGAGGCCCCAGATTGCCCAAATGCGTCCAAACACATCTACTAAAAAACCCGTGGCTGATTTCTTTTTTCTTTTCTTTTTTAAAATTATTTCCTCCATAATTTATGCTATGACGAATTAAGGTGTTAAAAGTTTCCAATCAATCGGAGGTAATCCCTCCTGCTCCAGCAACTCGTTGGTTTTTGAGAAATGTTTACAACCATAAAATCCTTTATCTACACTAAAAGGAGACGGGTGGGCAGCCTTTAATAAATGGTGTTTTGTTTCATCGATCAATACCTGCTTCTCCTGTGCAAACTTACCCCATAATAAAAATACGACGCCCTTTTTTTGATCAGATATTTTTTGGATAACGGCATCCGTAAAATTCATCCAGCCAATTTTAGCATGGCTCGCCGGCTCGTTAGCCCTTACCGTTAGTATGGCGTTCAGTAACAATACGCCCTGTTCTGCCCACCTTGTAAGATTTCCGTAATCCACAGGCATGGGAATTCCAAGGTCTGTTTTGATTTCCTTAAATATATTTACAAGTGAAGGTGGGGGCTTAACGCCGGCAGTTACAGAAAAA
This sequence comes from Ferruginibacter sp., assembly GCA_039922375.1. Classification (GTDB taxonomy): domain Bacteria; phylum Bacteroidota; class Bacteroidia; order Chitinophagales; family Chitinophagaceae; genus Ferruginibacter. Next base: position 12,786 of record JBDSAA010000059.1, on the reverse strand, counting down.
CTAAGTCCATGGGCCTGTCCCGGATTGTGATAAGGATCTTGCCCTAAAATTACTACCCGTACTTTATCGAAAGGGGTTTGGTTAAAAGCATTGAATATAAGCGGGCCTGGAGGATAAATTGTTTTACCTGCAGCCCGCTCTGTTTTTAAGAAAGTAACGATCTCTAAGAAATAAGGTTTGGTAAACTCATTTTTTAACACCTCCTTCCAGGACGGTTCCATTTTTACATCCATGTATAAATATTTGGGTAAAAATACAAAAGGGGGGTTAAAACATGTCTGCCATTTTATGGCCCAAAGATATCTACAGCTAATTCAAAAAAAACTCATCAACAAACACCCACCCCCTTTCGCCTTTGCCCGGGTGCCACGCAGGCAGTTTGCCTACCGGTGTAACGATCACTTTAAGGTATTTTTCTTTTATCGGACTAAAGGTTATTTCATATCCTTTCATAAAGTCCGGCACATCTTTTATTGGTTGTTCCGGTGATGTTTTTTTTACCAAACGAAGATGCGAAGGATCACTACCCGCCCATACTTCTACTTGTTGAGGAGGCATGATAAAACTGCCGATGTCAATAAGGGTGCTTACTGTAACTGAGGAAATACTTTGTACAGTATCAAAATAAAACATCACCTGCATGGGCTTTCCCCTGTACCCCATCCATTTACCGCTTTTGAAGTTCTGGTCACCTTTTTCCCCGTCTGCAAGAATGGCTGCTTTGAAAGTTGTGTAGGGAGCATCAGGAGCCGGCTGCAATAAACAGATCGAATCAATTTTGTATCCTGCTTTATAAAAACTCTTTTCTGCAATGTCGCTGCTCACCCACCCCGGCTTAAATGCTTTTGCTTTTACAGTAGTATTTTTGTTGAGCGTTACCTTGCCTTTATAAACCGGCGATCGCAGACTGTCTGGTTCCGTGCCATCAGTGGTGTAATGAATGGCCACGTTTTTTACATAATGTTTCAATTGCAGTGGTGTGGACTCATACAATACTTCCTGTTCATTTTCTACTAACGGCGGGTTTAATTTTATAATAATGGTATCGCCTGTAAAGCCTGTTTCTATTTGAACATTTTTCAATTGTTTTTGAATTGCCAGCTTGTGAGATTGTGCCGGGGTACTCCAGATATACAGATTCGTTAATTTGGGTAATGAAGCCAGTGCTGTGAGGTTTGAAGCTGTTACACCTGTACCTGACAGAGAGAGTTGCTTTAACTCTTGTAATTGGTTTAATGCAGCCAGGCCACTGCCTTTGATATTTGTAAAAGATAAATTGAGGCGTCGAAGGTTTGTAAATTGAGCGATCGTTTTAAGGTCATCATCCGTAACAGGCATTTTATTTAGGTTAAGCGAAACCACCTGTTGCTTTACTGTAAGGAGTTCTTTCAATTGTTCAGCTTTAAATTGAGACGCACCAAAAAAATCAACACCCAGCGCAGGCGATCCCAGCGACAGCGGATTTACAAGCCGGTAATTATTGCGCAATGCACTTACTTTTCTGTCATCTGCTGGCTCAAAAGCATACGTGTCGGTTTCAATCGTATTAAATAATGCTGCCGCCAAAATACGCAGGCTATCCGTTTCCGGTAGGTCGGCTACTTTTGCTGTAAAGCTGGTCCCACCACGTATCCATTGATATATAATATCTGTTTCCTGCTCGGTAAGTTGTGGCTTGCCAGCTGGCGGCATATGCTTTTTATTTTCAGGCGGAAGGTGTAGCCTGCGCAGCAGTAATCCAAAATCTTTTTCTGTTGAATCCCACAAGGCGCCGCTTTTACCGCCTTTCAACAACAGCGCAACTGGTTCCATCACCAGCTCACCCTTTGCCTTTTTTTCATTATGGCAACTGTAGCATTTTGATTTTAATATTGGCTGCACCATATGAGCATACACTTCTGCATCTTCAAACAAAATATTGGGCGCCTCAATATCATGTGTAACAGGCGCAAAAAGAAAATTTTCGCCATGTGTGATATCTGCTCCAAGGTGACCGGTAATAATTACAATGACCATCCCCGTGAGTGAGGTAAGTGCCATTACAACTTTCATGCGGCGGATATGATCTCTGAAAGTGTACCAGGTAAGTGATAACAAAGAAATAAAAACCCCACCCCATTTATGCCATGCCACAACTTCCTGCGTATAGCCATCTTCTTTAGAAAGAAATAAGCCCATCAGCGCACTGGTGACTGCAGTAAAGGATGCAAGCAAAAGTAACCAGTCGCCAATGGTCGATTGCTCAGGCTTGACCTGTTTTCTTTTCAATGAAACCAATTCCCAAAAAACACTTAGTACCAATAGTACAATGGGGAAATGCAACAGCAGCGGATGCATACGGCCAATCGTTTGTACCCAGGGAGGTACCGATAACCTTCCTTCAAAAATCAACAGAAAAACCAGCAGGCAATTCAATGCGAAACTGGTATTGTATAAAATCATTTTCCATCGCTGCATTTGTACCTCCAATTTATTTTACCGGTGACAATTTATATGGATACACTTTGCCTGAATTCCATTGAGCAACGTACAAATTTTCCTCATCATCCACGCACACATCATGAGGGTACTGAAAATGCTTGCTGACCTGGTACAACTCAGACAATTTGTTGTCAGCATATACAGGTTCACTACCACCCAGGTTGGAAACAACTTTAAAATTCTTATCCAATATCGTTACGAATCCTGATTGCTTCCACTGCATATTGTTGCTTTGCAAAACTGCAGCATACAAATAATCGCCCTTTATTACCGGTCGGCACACCCATGCACCGGGCATTGGGATGGTGTCAATATATTCTCCGCTAAAAGTAAATCGTTTGAAGGCATTTTGCTGGCGGGAAGTTACTATAAGGGAGGGCCGTTGCGGATCACGCTGATCAACACAGATACCATGTGCATTTAACAAGTGTTTTGGCTCCGTTCCCCTGCCACCGAAATCCCGGATGTATCGCCCTGATGAATCATATTGAATTATAAAATCCTTGCCATAGCCATCCGCCACATAAATATCACCATTAGGGGCAATCGCAGTTTCGGTGGGCACGTATTGTTCAGCTTTTTCATACTGACCCGTTTCTTTTGGATAGCCCAATATCATCAACACTCTGCCGTCGGTGGTGGCTTTGATCACCTGGTGCCGGTTATTATCGCAGATAAATAACATATTCGGCCCATTTTCATTCAATAACGTTAAGCCATGGGCGCCGGGATATTCGCTGCCCCAGGTTTTTAATAGTTTGCCATTTTTATTATAAATGAGCACATTGTTTTTTGTCTCATTGGTAAGCAAAATGATCCTGCCTTTGCTATCCTGCACCATCTCATGGCAATCATTTACAGGGTTGCGGGCTACATCTGCCTTACTCCATTTTGTATTGAGTTGGTAGCGTTTATTATTGTGGCCCAGCACGGGTTCATCAGTAAATAAAGATGAAGGCTGAGTAGTGAAAGCCGCTGCTCCCAGTGAAGTGTTTTTTATAAATGTTCGTCGGTGCATGTGCTGAGTTTAGTATTGATCGTTAATTTTTATAAGAATTTTTGAACAAGCATTTGATTTCAATTAGGCATCGTTGCCACGCTCGGTTCAACAGCATACCATTGGGCAACTTTAACTGCGTTATGTTCTAAAGCACAATGAAATATTCTTTGAAAAAAATTATTACGGTACCCCGGCAATATTGTATTGTTTTAACTCAGCCGGTGAATGATGCAACATGTACAAATGTACAAGAGTGCGACGCCTCAAATGCTCAGCTAAAATTCTGCTGCCGGGACAAAAAAAATAAAAACAGGCTCACTATTTCATCATGCAATAATTCCTTTCACCACTTGGCCAGCAACATCCGTTAGCCTGTACCGCCTGCCAAGGTGTTTGAATGTTAGCTTCTCATGATCAATACCCATAAGATGCAAAACCGTTGCATGGAAATCGTTTACATGAACCGGGTTCTGAATAATGTTGTAACCAAATTCATCCGTTTCTCCGTAAATGCCTGGCTTTACACCGCCTCCTGCCATCCAAATGGTAAAACACCTTGGATGATGATCACGGCCATAATTATCATTGGTAAACTTACCCTGGCAATAATTTGTCCGTCCGAATTCACCGCCCCAGATGATCAGTGTTTCATCCAGTAATCCCCTTTGTTTTAAATCGGTAATGAGCGCCGCAGATGCCTGGTCTGTATCCAATGCTTGCCCACGTATTTGGGATGGAAGGTTGTCGTGTGCATCCCAACCCTGGTGGTACAACTGGACAAAGCGTACACCGTTCTCCGATAGTTTTCTTGCAAGCAGACAATTGGCAGCATAAGTGCCAGGCACCAGGCAGTCTGGCCCGTACAATTTCACAATATCTTCGGGCTCTTTGCTTACATCTGTAATTTCTGGTACGGCAGTTTGCATACGGTAAGCCATTTCGTATTGCTGCACTTTAGCATTGATCTCGGGGTCGCCGGATGCAGTAAAGTTTTCTGCATTTAGTTCTGCCAGTTTATCAAGCATTTTCCGACGGTCGGTCTTGTTAATACTCTCTGGATTATTGAGGTACAATACCGGATTCTCTCCACTGCTAAACTGTACGCCCTGGTGCACAGAATCGAGGAATCCGTTGGTCCATAATTTTGAATAAACGCCCTGCCCATTGCCTTTTCCTTTGGAGAGCAATACGCAAAATGCAGGCATGTTTTTATTTTCGCTTCCCAGGCCGTAACTAAGCCATGAACCCATGCTGGGCCGGTTGCCCACCTGGGCACCGGTTTGAAAAAAAGTAAGCGCAGGATCATGATTGATGGCTTCGGTAAACATGCTTTTCACAATGCACAATTCGTCCACCACTTTGGCAGTATTTGGCAGCAATTCACTGATCCAGGCTTTTGACTGCCCGTACTGATCAAACTTAAAAATTGATGGTGCCAGCGGAAATTTTTTCTGATCGGCAGTCATGCCGGTAAGGCGCTGGCCCATGCGGATAGATTCGGGAAGATCCTGTCCCAGCATTTCCTTCAGCCTGGGTTTGTGTTCAAACAAATCCAATTGCGATGGCGCTCCATTTTGAAAAAGGTAAATGATCCTTTTTGCTTTTGGTGCAAACTGTGGCAAGCCGGCCAGCAGCATTTCTTCATCGTTTTTACCGCTAAACAAATCGGGTATCAGCAGCGACCCCAATGCTACACTGCCAATGCCTAAACTCAATTTGGAAAGGAAACGTCTGCGGTTGATCGCAAGGCTATGTTCCAGCATTTCTTTTTGCATAATCAGGATTTTGTAATGGCTTCTTCCATATTATAAATCATATTGATCACTTTCATTAATGCGGCGGTGGCATCTTTGTCTACGTTTTTATTAAAAGGATACTCACCCGTTTTTAGCGTTGCAGCAGCATCCAGCTTTTTCTGCCTGAATTGCCCAAGCTGATCGTCATAATACCCTTTTAAAATATTGGTCTCTTTTGCAGTAGCATGCCTGCAAATAATGCGGCGAAATGCTTTCTTTATTTTTTCTTCAGTGGCAATATTTTCTTCAGTTAGCCTTTCAGCCAATACCCGGGACGCTTCCAATATAGTTGGATCATTCATCATCATTAAAGCCTGCAATGGTGTATTTGTTTGCAACCTTTTTACTTCGCACTGGTCACGGTTACTGGCATCAAATAGTATCATGCCCGGTGGTGGCACTGTCAATTTAATAAAAGTGTACATTCCCCTGCGATACAAGGCATCTCCCTTGTCTTGTTTGTAAGTTGCTAATTCGCCCCTGCCAGAACTGGCCATTTCCCACAAGCCTTTTGGTTGATACGGTTTCACACTGGGGCCGCCAATTGTATTTACCAATAACCCACTGCTGTATAAAATTATATCCCTAACAAATTCAGCTTTGACCTTTATCCGTGGCGCCCTCGACAGGTAAATATTTTCAGGATCTTTTTTACGGTTCTCCTCATTTATTGTTGCCGCCTGGCGATATGTACCAGACAGGACGATCTGCTTTATTAGCCGTTTTATATCCCATCCATGTTCCATAAAATCTACTGCCATCCAATCAAGCAATTCAGGATGAGTAGGCAGTTCGCCTTGCATACCAAAATCACCAGAGGTTTTTACCAGTCCTCTTCCAAAAATCTCCTGCCAGATATGGTTCACAAAAACACGGGCAGTAAGCGGATTGTTTTGGTTTACTGTCCAGGCAGCAAGGCCGAGCCTGTTGCGAGGATTCTTAATGGTATCAAATACCATTACAGATTTTAATGCCGCAGGAAAAACCCTGACTGTGGGTTGATCGTACACCCCCCGGTTAAGGATAAACGATTTTCGAAGGGTATCATTTTCGCCCATTACAGAAACCATCAGCTTGCCCGTATCGTTTTTATTGATAAATGATAAAAGGCTTTTCGCCTCCACGTCACTAATCGTAAGTGTTGGATTTTTCGCAGGCTTCGATTGAGTGACATCCCCTTCATAGCCCACCTCTTTGGTATTATTAAAAAATGCAAACAACTGGTAATAATCTTTTTGAGAAATTGGATCATATTTATGATCGTGGCACTGGGCGCATTCTACCGTTAATCCCAGGATGCCTTTACCAAAAGTTTTGGTTTTATCAATGATGTATTCAATGCGGTACTCCTCCGGAATGACACCCCCCTCCTCAGTGTATTTATGATTGCGAAAAAAAGCGGTAGCAAGTATTTGTTCTTTGGTTGCATTGGGCAACATATCGCCTGCTATCTGCCAGTTGAGAAACTGGTTATAAGGAAGATTTCTATTGAAGGCATGAATGACCCAATCACGCCATGCCCATTGCGTTCTCACATTATCATCCTGGTAACCGTAGCTATCAGAATAGCGGGCCACGTCCAGCCAATGCACTGCCATTTTTTCGCCATAGGCCGGCATATTCAGTAATTCATTAACGACGGTTTCATATGCATTCGCATTTTGGTTGGATAAAAATTTTTCCATCAGTTTTTCTGATGGCGGCAGGCCCGTGATATCAAGCGATACTCTTTTTAATAACCGCTCCTTGTCTGCCTCTTTATTTGGCACAAGCCCCATTTGCTCCTGCTTGCTTACAATGAAATAATCAATTTCATTTTTTACAAACTCTTTTTCTTGTACAACAGGTAGCGTCGCCTTTAAAGGCTTTACAAATGCCCAGTGCGGTTCATATTTTGCACCTTGTTTGATCCATTTTTTAAACAGCCCAATTTCATATTCCGATAATACTCCTAAATGGGAAGAAGGAGTAGGCATTAGGAATGCGGTATCGGTTGAGCTTATGCGTTTATAAAGTTCTGATTCTTCCGGCTTGAAAGGTATCAATGCAAAAGCACCCTTTGTTTCCTTCAAGGGAGCAAAAGCAGAATCAGGAATATCCAATCTTAACCCCGCCTCTCTTTTATTAATATCAGGGCCATGGCATTTAAAACATTTATCGGAAAGTATTGGGCGGATATGAAAGTTGTAGCTCACTTGATCGGGCATTGGATGGCTGCTACTTTTGTTGATACAGGAAATCCAGGTTAGGAATGTAACCAGTAATAAGGCAAGTACTATTACAATCTTCGATTTCATAATCAATTAAAGTAAAGTTATCCTGGATAGCAAAAACAAAAGGCCACACTAACGGCTTGGGTGTTATTGCTATTTCCTCTCTTTTGAAAATGAGTATGGCGCATCTGCTTCACTTATGCCACGTTGCTTATTTGGCGCCGACCCCATCAGGAATTTCAAAGTACCCCCCTTTTGCAAATCGAAATGATTTAACCAGTTTTTATCACTGTTTTTCTCATTCAGTTTAACGCTTTGTACATAAATATTTTTATCATTGTTTGTTGTTGCCGTTATTAATAGTTGTTTGCCATTCTCAAGTTTTAAGGTGATCTTTTTAAATAATGGCGCTCCCACAACATATTGGTCCGTAGCAGGACAAACGGGGTAAAAACCCATGGCTGAAAATACATACCAGGCAGAAGTTTGACCATTGTCTTCATCACCACAGTATCCATCCGGGGTGGGCTTGTATAACCTGTTCAAAGCTTCCCTGATCCAGTATTGTGTTTTCCAGGGTTGGGCGGCGTAGTTATATAAATAGATGAGGTGTTGGATGGGTTGGTTGCCATGTGCATATTGCCCCATGTTCATAACCTGCATTTCCCTGATCTCATGGATGGTGCTTCCATAATAAGTATCATCAAAAACGGGTGGCATTATAAAAACGGAATCTAGCATTTTTACGAACATCTCTTTGCCGCCCATAAGATTTTTCAATCCTTCGATATCATGAAAAACACTCCAGCTATAATGCCAGCTATTGCCTTCCGTAAACGCGTCGCCCCACTTATATGGATTGAACATTTTTTGAAAAGTACCGTCCCGATATTTACCACGCATCAGGTTGGTTTCCTTATCGAAAAGATAGGCAAAATTTTGGCTTCTTTTTGCAAATAATTCAATTTCTTTTTCCGGCCGGTTTAGCGCTTTTGCCAACTGGTAAATGGAAAAATCATCATACGCATATTCAAGTGTACGGGCTGCGTTTTCTTTAATATTTACGTCATAGGGAACATAGCCTAAAGCGTTATAATATTTAACACCTATGCGGCCTGTACCTTGCGGCCCTTCCATGTTTGCGCCTTTTAACACAGCTTCATACAAAGTATTGATATCATAGCCACGAAGCCCTTTGATGTAGGCGTCCGCCACTACAGACGCCGAATTATTTCCTATCATCACATCGCGGTAGCCAGGACTGCTCCATTCGGGCAAAAAGCCACCTTCTTTATAACTATTGATTAGGCCCTCCTGCATCTCCTTATTGACAGATGGAAATACAAGGTTTAATAACGGATATAGCGCCCGGAATGTGTCCCAGAAACCTGTGCCTGCATAAAAATAGCCTGGCAATACCTTACCTGTATATGGACTATAGTGAATCGGTTTTCCCGAGGCATTCATTTCGTACTGCTTTTGGGGAAATTGCATGGTGCGATAAAGACATGAATAAAACGTTCGTGTTTGGTCCTGTGTGCCACCTTCTGCGATAAGCCTGCTCATTTGCTTGTTCCATTCGGCTTTGGCTTTTTGTTTGGTTGCTTCAAAGGAATCGTTAGCTAATTCGTGTTGAAGATTTTGTTCAGCCTGTTCAAAGCTGATAAAAGAAGAAGCAACTTTTACATTTAATTTCTCACCCTTAAATGTTTTAAATCCAATGATTGCACCGGCATGATTTGCGGACAGCTCAAGTGAATCAGTTAGTGTTGTTGCCGCATGCCATGCTTTGGCCATTGAAAATTCTTTATTGAAAATAATAACAAAATAATTTTTGAAATTGATAGTTACGCCACCACTGTTTCGGGTAGTGTATCCAATTACTTTTTTTTCTTTGGGGATTATTTTAATGTATGATCCTTTGTCAAAAGCGTCGATCACTATAAAAGAACTATCCGACTGAGGATATGTAAATTGAAATTGAGCTGCTCTTTCCGTAGGGGTAATCTCCGTCGTTACATCTGCATCGGCGAGATATACACTGTAGTAATACGGCTTTGCAATTTCGGTTTTGTGTGAGAACCAACTTGCCCTGTCATTTTGTGTGATCTTCAGTCCGCCTGTTACGGGCATAATGGAAAACTGCCCATAATCATTCATCCATGGCGAGGGCTGATGGGTTTGCTTAAAACCACGGATCTTGTCAGCACTGTATTGATATTGCCATCCATTACCCATTACATTGGTTTGGGGTACCCAATAATTCATGCCCCACGGTACTGATATGGCGGGATAAGTATTGCCATTTGATAAGCTGGGTTTAGAATCTGTGCCCATTAATGGGTTTACCCATTCCACAGGATCGGTAACGGTTATTACGGTCTGGGTATAACTCACATCTCCAAAGAGTTGAATAAAAAAAGAAATGAAAAGTATCTTTCTTAGCATTATAAATCTATTATTGCCATATGGCTTTTAAAAAACTATTTTGAAAGCAGGAATGCTTGAACGGTTACTCCGTTTGCATTATTCAGGTTTGCTATTTAATGCAAACGCCACATAGGTATCTCCCGATAAAGTCTTAAGCTTGCCGCCGCCACATGCAATTACTACAAATTGCTTTCCGTTGATTGCGTATATCGCTGGTGTTGCGAAGCCACTTGCGGGTAAGTTAGCTTCCCACAATAACTTACCCGTACGTTTATTAAAAGCTCTGATCTTACTATCGCTGGTTGCCGCAATAAATACCAGCCCACCCGCTGTTACCACAGGCCCGCCATAATTTTCTGTGCCCGTAATGATGCCTTTTTCTTTAAGGAATTTTGTTTCACCCAACGGGATCTTCCATTCGATATTTCCGGTGTTCAAATTAATGGCGTTCAGTGTGCCCCATGGAGGCCGCACTGCAGGCCAGCCATCTTTCGTTAAAAATTTATTGTATCCCGTGCCGTTATAAGGCAGGTTTAAAAAGCTATCCGCAACAACTGCCTGTGAAAATTTTTTCAGTTGCTCCTTTTTATTTTCCAACACAAAGCTGGCCAATGCATTTCGTTCTTCCTGCGATAAATGTTTAAAGGCAGGCATCATCCTGCGGCCGGTCTGTATCAATTGATCAAACTGCTCAACACTGTATTTAGCAGACACATTTAACAGTGCTGGATAGTTGCCGCTACCTCCACGATCTGCGCCATGGCAGCTCATACAAACGGATGTATATAAACGCTTGCCGGCCTGTTGCCAGTTTTCATGTCGTGGAGTTTTATTGTCTACATCTTTCAATTGCAATATCCAGGGCATCTCATTTGCGTTAACATACAGTAGTCCGGTCTCCATATCAAATGCGGGCCCTCCCCATTCGGCGCCGCCATCATAGCCCGGAAAAATCACTGTTCCCTTTTTGGAAGGCGATTTAAAGAAGCCATTATTTAGACCGGCTAGTTTCTTTTTTAATGAGTCCTGTTCTTCAAGGCTTACCAAATCATTAATATCTTTTTCGTTAAATACTTCTCTCACGAAAGGTGGCGGTAGCAATGGCCGCGGTTGCGTAGGTGATAATTTTTCACCAATTAAATCAGTGTTCGTTGGCACTGCTACTTCCCGGATTGGGAATAACGGTTTGCCGGTTGTACGTTCAAATAAATAGATATAACCGGTTTTGGTTGGCTGGGCTACTGCTTCCACTTTCTTTCCATCCCTTGTAACCGTTACCAGGGCGGGAGGCGTGGGCAGATCCTTATCCCAAACATCGTGGTGTATGTTTTGGAAATGCCATATTCTTTTTCCCGTAGCTGCATCGAGGGCCAACAGGCAATCAGCAAATAGATTATCTCCTTTTCGCATGCCGCCATAAAAATCATACGAAGCAGACCCGGTTGGAACAAATAATATCCCCTTCTTTTCATCCAATGTAAAACCACTCCAGCAGTTGGCGCCGCCAATATGTTTCCATGCATTGGGATCATCCCATGTTTCATAACCAGCTTCGCCGGGATGTGGTATGGTATGAAAGATCCATTCCTGTTTTCCTGTATGAACATTGTATGCCCTGATATGGCCGGGGGCAGCATTAGGGCCTTCATCCACACGGGACCCTACAATAATAAAATCTTTGTAAACTATCCCCGGAGATGTATAAGTGATAAAAAGATTTTTTACATCACGGCCAAGGCCTTCATGCAGATCGATTTTTCCACTATCCCCAAATGATTTGATCAATTTTCCCGTGGCTGCATCAAGTGCATGCAGATATGAACCGGCGGTAAAAAATAACCTCTTTTCTTTTTCTCCCTTCCAGCAAGTAATGCCGCGGGTATTATTCATAACAAAAAATGAGGTGTTACTTACTGCTGAATCAAAGGGATCGAACACCCATTGCTGTTTACCGGTAGCTGCATCTGCGGCAAATATTTTTTGCATTGGCGTACAGCCGTATAATATACTATCAACGATAATTGGGTTGCATTGAATTTGAGAATGATGTGCTGTATCAGCATCGCCGGTATGGTACCGCCATGCTTCGGTTAGTTGGGCTACATTGTTTGTATCAATTTGAGTTAGGGAGGAGTATCGTGTTCCTTCTTTGGTACCGCCATACACTTCCCAACCGGCGTAAGCATTTGCTTTTTCATTATTAGTACAGCTACTAAAAGCAATAAGGCAACAGTATAACCAGGCAAGTTTAATTTTCATTTAGCAGCAAGTTTATAGATCCGGTAGAAACAATAATTGTATGCGATAGCATCTCAAAAGATTGCCCTACAAACAATAAGGCATCTATCTTAAAACAATACAAATGAAAGATACTTTAATTATTTTATCATCAATTCAAGCTTATAACAACAAATGTGGTTTTGTTTTATACACTTCCCACAACAATTCTCCAAAAATAGTATTGGCCCAGGCAAACCATTTACGGGTAAATTTTGTGGCATCATCCTTATGAAATGCTTCATGCATAAATCCGGTTGAAGCATGGGTTTTCCTTAGCATTTCTATGCAGTTTTTAATTTCATGCTCATTATTGCTGGTCAATCCCCTCATGACGATGCTCAATGGCCAGATCATATCCATACCTGCATGCGGACCACCAATACCTTCAGCAGCTTTGCCCTTAAAGTAAAATGGATTATTGGGAGAGAGTAACAGCTTACGGGTATTGATATAAACCGTGTCAGTATTTTTTACCGCATTCAAATATGGAAGCGACAACAGGCTTGGAACATTGGCATCATCCATCAAATTGTAACTGCCAAAACCATTTACTTCGTACGCATAAATTTTACCGTACTGAGGATGA
>JBDSAA010000058.1:0-76709 GCA_039922375.1 Ferruginibacter sp. | reverse complement strand
TTATTTTCTTCCTTTATACTCATGCCCTTTTTTGTTTGTGCAAAGGAACTTAATTTTTGCATCCAATAGGTAATGGAGCTTCGGGAAATGTTGTAAACTTTAGCTGCATGATTGATAGAGATAAGCCCATTGTGGATTTCGTCAATGACAGAAAGTTTGAAGTCGAAACTGACTTTTTGATACTGGTTTTTTCGGCGGTCTGCCTTTTTAATGTAAGCCATAGTGTTGCTAAAAGTGTTTAATTTTTAGTCAACCTATTTTAGGGTTTGTCAGCATATAGAAAGAGGCACAACGGTCTGCATTTGCGAAGTACGGGAATTCGATGCTGTTCCTGCCAGGAGCCAAAGCCAAATTGAAAAAAAAAGTACAGATATTAATCAATGTTTCTAAAAAGTACAGATATTAATCAATGTTTCCCAATGCTGGTCAAACCCGAACAAATGTAACTAGCTGAACTGCAGCTGAAATATGTTTATCCCTATGGGAGTAAAATACCGGATGGGTTTTTACAATGCGATGGTGATGTGTGTTGGTTTTGTAATTTAATTTCAGACTGATGGCTTTTTTTTCGTCTTCAGCATGAATAACATTTTAAAAATAGGTTTTACCTTTTGTATCGCAGTAATTTTAATCTTTTACCCTGCGCAGAACTACAGCCCTGTGTTGCCCTTGTTACTAACCTGATTTAAATACCTGGCTCGTATCAATCCCCATAGAGTGGTTCCCAACTTCAAATCACCGGTTCCGTACAACTACGACTTTATAGTTGGTCTTGCGGGCCCAGCGAAGTCTTAGTTGGTGGCAGTACTATTTCAGGTACTCTCGAATTAGTGTTCCAATTCTGTAATCTGTTTTGTCTACAAGAAGATTCAATTTCATTAATCTGATTTTAATTGATTCTATTGAAGCCTCGAATAAAATACTTAACCTCGAAAGGATTTCAAAAACTTCCTTTTGGTTTACAGGTTGACTGTCAAGATAAAGACATTTTCTATGAATGCGATATTCTATAAACATAGCATTCATTACTGGTAATAAAATGCTTTCTGGTAATAAAAGATAGCTTGCAAATAGGTTAGCCTGAATCTCTAATCTTTCAGAGTTTTTGTTTGAACTACTATATTTTAAAGCTAAAGTATTCTCGGTGTCATTTTTTTCTTGAAGCCTTTCTTTTAATAGAGGACTATGCAAAATTAAATGTCCGATTTCGTGAGCCAATGTAAATCTCCATCTGTTTCTGTCAACTCTTGCTTTGTTTGATATTTTTATTTTTAAAGGATTGAACTCTATTTTTCCTAAATAATTTTCGTCTTCCAATAGGTCATACTGAAATGTCACATTGTATTTAGGCTCTAAAAATTTAGTTAACTTATCAAAATTTAAAACTGTGTTGTCATACACGTTGTTTTTGTAGAGTTTGTCAACAATGTAATTAAACCTGTCGTGAGTTACGAAAGGTATTTCTATGAATTCTTCGCTGTCATTAAAATAGTCAATTAAGGAAAGCTCAAGTAGTAAGTCTGCAAAGTTTGTAATTTTTTTGTCGCCAATTTTGCAAATGATTGGCTCATTCAGGAAGGTTTCATCAGTAAGCTCCAATTCATTTTCAAAATGATTTATTTCATTTGAATTTTTTCTGTAATTAATCCATTGTATTTCATTTGTCGAATTGAGTCTTATAAGTCCAATTCCTTCTTTTTTGGCTATTTTTAAAGCCGATTGCTGAAATGAATGTGCTGTGATTATAATGCCTTTGGTGTTGTGTTCTCCTACTTGATTAATTTTTGAACCAAACTCTTCAATATCGTCAACAGTTATTTTTTTGTTTAAGTTCTTACATTCAAAAATGGTCAAGATTGAATACTTGTCTGCATTGGGAAGTGTCGTTTCAATGGTTACATCAAAAATTATGTCTTTTTCTCTCTTCGAGCTGTAATACCCTTTTTTCTTAAAAACTTTACTTGTTTTTTTAGGAACAATAAAATTGTCGTCTTTAAGCAATTTTGAAACTAAATCAAAAACTTGATTTTCTAATCTTGTACCTTTTGCAGTTGATGATTCCAAAATGTTATTTCATTTTTCGTCAAGTTATTAGAGTGTTGCAGTCGTATTGCCACCAACGTTGACGGCTTGCTGCTGCGCAGGTATTCATTGCTAATTCAGCCCGGAACCGCAGCACGATTAAAAAACTAAAGTTGAAGTTAATAACAAATAGTTGAAAATTGAGCGTCCAGTTGAAACCGAAGCTGATAGCGATTTGCAGGCGATTGTTACTACGTCTGCCAGCGTAGCATCAAACCGTTTGTTGGCTGCTGGGTGGCTTATGGAGAAGAGTTTACTTGTTGTTAGATCGCAATTTATTTTTTACAAATTGAATAAAAGCACCAAAGTAAAAGTGAAGTAACGAAAATGAAGTCAAAAGCCATCCAACACAAAGAATTGACAAATTAGAACCTTGTACAATTTGCCCTTCACTATTAGTAACATGTGGTTTCGAAAATTGCGGGTGGACTGAAAGAAAGCAAAATAAAATACCAATACTTAAGATAAGCAGCGGAATATAGGGGCGGTTATACCACCAGCTACACCATTTTGGAATCATTCGAATTGGCATTCCAATTATGAAGGAGAATAGAATTGTTAGTGCTATTAATATCGGCGGAACAATAAATAAAAAGAATATTGCATTTATCATTTCAGCTTCAACATAACTTGGTGGCCCGAAAAAAATGTAAATAATGGACAGCGCAATAATAGTAATTCCAACCCTCCCTAAAATTGAAATCGTTGACGATTGGTTTTTCAAATTGCTATAATATTATTATTAACCTCAAACTTACTGTTGTCTAAAATAGACTTGCAGCCAACGCAAATATATAGGATATAAAACACCCATCTTCAAAAAAACGGATACTCAGTATCACTACTTTAGTGTTATACATTTTGTATTGTTGTTAGCTACAAAACTGTGAGCATTGCTTTAATATTTACACAGCATGGCTTCTCTCAGTCACGGCTATTTGCTGAAATAAGTAATCAATACAAAACAAAATAGTGATTAATTCACAAGTGTGCACATTTTTTACGTAGCAGATCAAATAGAATGACAAACACTGCTTAAGGACTTTATAAGCATATACCATTTTGACAACATTTCAATAAATCCAACGGTCTTCGAGCAAATATGACAATATTGATCGGGGCTATGCCTCTTCAAGCCGATTTACTTTGTTTCATTTTTTCAACTGTTACAAAGAGCGAGGCAATTCACATTCCTAACTTAATGGTATTGTTCCGCGGAAGATAATCAACGGATTTTATTTAAGTGATAATTTGAGGTATAGCCTGGTAGCAGGTTTTTTATTGATGGTATTATCTTTCTGCTACGGTTTGCTTATAAAAGATTAAAGCATGGTTTTAAAGATTGCAGTTATGGGTAACAACTGGTGCAGTAGGGTAGGGCGGGGAAAACGCACCCTGAGAGAAATTTATTTGCCGCATTCCATCCCCGGATTGCTTATTATAATTATAGCATATTGTAACCTTTCAATTTATTGAGTAATTCTTTTACCGGTGTTGTCAAAATAAGTCCATGATGTATCGCTCCTTAATTTCACGCTGCCGACACCGTTGTTGAAATCGTAGATGTCATCGTATATGGGAGGCACTATTTCTTTTCCATCTTTGTTTATATAGCCATACATTCCCCCATACTTCACCGTGGCAGCTCCTTGTCTGAAATAAGAGCCTGTGCTATATTTCAATGGAACAACCAGCTTGCCCGTCTTATCTACAAAGCCCCATTTACCATTTAATTTCACAGCGGCCATACCTTCAATAAAGGCGCCTACTTCATCATAAATAAAAGGTACAATAGTATCGTTTACAGTATTTATAAAACCCCATTGCTTGCCTGATTTTACGGAGGCACAACCATTGGAGAAGCCGTATCCTGCGCCATCATATACCAGGGGAACTACCACCTGGCCCCTGGCGTTTATAAAGCCATATTTATCTTTTTTATTTACCATTGCAAACCCTTCCTCAAAAGCTGAAGCATAATCATATATCCAGGGAACAATATTATTTCCTTCTTTGTTATTGAATCCATATTTTTTCATTTCTGTTTTAGTAATCACCAGCGCTTCATACACTACTAAAGGCGCTTTTGTAGTTTTTACACCCACGGTAGGGTTTTCCCCGTAATTGGCGGGTATTGTTTTTTTAATTTCAACCGGCTGTGGTGGCGGCACAGTAGCAATAGCAGGTGCATGGCTCTTAGGCTGTGGAAACTTAACCCAACTGCCGTTTACTTTACCCAAACCACTTTCTAAACTGATCTCATCGTAAATAAAAGGCGACACCGTTTTTCCTGTCCTGTCAACTGTACCCCACTTGTTGTTCAATTTAACCCACGCTCCACCGTTTCCATAGTACCTTTCAACTGCCTGGTATTTCAATGGGATAATCGTTTTTCCATTTTTATCAATGATGCCCCATTTACCATTCACACTTTCCCTCGCAAAATTTACATCAAAATCAATTGCTTTATCATAACGAAAAGGTATTAATATTTTATTGCTGAAGTCGATCAATCCCCATCTGCCATTGAGTTGGGCACTTACAGCACCGTCAGCGAAATATTGCGGTGCCGTTACACCCTGGTACATTAACGGGATAAGTATTTTTCCTGTTCTGTCGATGAAGCCCCATTTTCCATTTTTACTGACGGCTGCGTAGTCCTTGGAATTAAATTCGGGTTGTATGTCATACTCAAATGGTATCACCATTGTTCCTGCCCAATCTAAATACCCCCATTTACCATTCAGTTTGGCAGGCATCAGCATTTTTTCACCGTTTCCAATTTCGTCATATATTGAAGCTGTCACCAATTTGCCATTCATTTCAATGATACCCCATTTGTTATCTAACTTTACTTTTCGCCTGTAGAAGCTATACATTTCAGTGCGTTCATATATCAATGGTATTACCACTTGCCCCGCTTTATTTATAAAGCCCCATTTATTTTTTTGTTTTACTGCTGCTAAGCCATCAGACGAAAAATCGGTTGCCTCATCATAAGTTAAATGAATTGTTTCCGAGCCGTAGGTATCTACATACCCAAAT
The DNA here is from genome assembly GCA_039922375.1 of Ferruginibacter sp. GTDB lineage: Bacteria > Bacteroidota > Bacteroidia > Chitinophagales > Chitinophagaceae > Ferruginibacter. The sequence continues at coordinate 71,582 of JBDSAA010000058.1, read as the reverse complement.
TTATTTTGTATGCTTACTAATGCCAGGCCTTCATGAAATTTACCTACTGATTCGTAAACGCGGTGCGGCACCAATGGGTCCGCAGCTACTTCGCTGTTGCTTTTCTTTGAAGGCGCTGAGGTGGGGCTGTAAGTGTTTACTTTGGTTCGGTTTTGTTCCTGCGTTTGTAGTTTAAGGTCTTGCCGGTTTCTTGCATCCCGGGCTTCTCTTTCAGTACGTATCTGCTTCCACTGCGCTGGTGTTGTAACCTGGCAGCATACTGATAAGTTGACAAGCACGCTCAATGCGATCGTTATGAAGCAGGTTAGTTGTGTTGTTAATTGCATAGTGTTCTATAAAAATTGAAAAATGATGTTGACTAAAAGATGACCAAAAGAAGGATACCTGAATGTAAGTTTTGCCCTGCTTTATGACTAGTAATGCTTCATAGCCCTAAGGTCGGTAATTTTTGGTGCCAAGAAAAACCAATTACTGGCTTGGTGGTTGCCACCGGGGATAGTTTAATAATTGAAATTATAATCCAGATCACGACAATGAAGCACAATGTATGCTTCATTGCCTAACGTGGCTTCTTCACTTCATAACTTACCTGCTGGTACCAATTTGACTGTTCGCAGCAATGGCCTCTACCACCACTTGAACAGTTCCTGTAATATCAGCATTGTAAAAAGCAGGGGATGCTTTTCCTGAGCTATCAGTTGTGAGTTTCGGTTGCCAATGTATCAGTGCCCACAGATCGGAATTAAGCCAATCCGCTGGTTTCGGTCGCTCATGTTTAGGGGGCATAAAACTCACGGGGCGATAAAAACACCGGAATTGCAGTTTTCATAATAAATACAGAGCGGTTTGCTCCGAAAATCCCCTTTTTGTCATAAGTATATATTGCAATCACATTTCCCCAGCCCGGTGCATTCATGCAGTTTGGGGAAATACTTCACAGTAAAGGCTTCAAAAGTTTTTAGCGTAGTCAATTAATTCGGAGCTGATGACTTCACTGGGTGGAATGTTGGGAATAAATGGGTACTGATCGGGCGTCACCTGAATTCCATCAATTACAACAAGCGTTATTTCGCTATTGTGAAGTTGTGCGTATAAATTACCATCACCTCTGGTAACAATCCTTACCCTGTCAGGAAAATTAAACAGCAGTACGCTATACAACCCGTATGACCATTTTGCTTCTCCCATCAGGCGCAGGGCTCCAGCGCTGTGTCTGCCTTTACTACTGTTCGATTTAGAAACCATCCAAAACCGACATATTCAGTAACCCTTTTTTACTTGTAAAATAATCGATGGCACTGCTGTAAATCCAATGCCATGAAACATACGCCAAGTTTAGTAAGGGTGCCGTTAATAAAATATGTCGATATTTTATTAATGCAAAGCGTGGGTAATACGGAACTGTAATAGCGGCCTTGTATGCCTTAGTTAAAAATAATTCAATTTCGGCAGTCGTAACAGGGCAGACACAGGGGCAGACTGTGCAGAAACTAAATTCAACCTCCTGAGAATCGCCTGTACGATTTTTTTCTCCGATAGGTGCCCGAGATGGTTTGCGTTACTGGTTAGTTTTTGCACAGTCGGGGGCTGGAGCCCTGCGCCTGTGGGATAATCAGCGGATTTTATTTAAGCGATAGTTTGAGATACAGCCCAGGTAATAAGGTTTTTATCTATAGCATTATCTTTCTACTACGGCTTGCTTATAAAAGATTAAAGCATGGTTTTAAAGATTGCAGTTATGGGTAACAACTTGTGCAGTAGGGTAGCGCGGGGAAAACGAAAAGCGAAGGATCAATATGACAGCCTGGTAGCCGGGTGGCCTTAACGTGGATCCACGCCAGTGATACAGGCATGGATGCCGGTGGTTTATTTAATTTATTGGCTTGTTTATAAAAAAATGTACTACCAGGTGAGAAAGGATAATTTTAATTCTTCCATCTTATCCAGCTCGTTCAAATAAGCTTGAAAACATTGAAGTTTTTCTTCCTGGTAGCGTATATCGTAGGGCGGTTTCTTTCTTAAAACAGGCGGGTCAGTTTTTCGAAATGCATTGTACAGCAATCTATCCTTTCGGGTTATGGCTGTTTGCAGTTCTTTTAGTTTTGCCAGCAGTGCTTCATTTTCTCTATGGGCAGTTTCTAATACGTTTAAATAATTCATTTAGTTATTTTTTCGGGGGGCCGTGAGGTTATATTTATAAACCGCCCGCTTTTATCTTTACAATTGGTTTCTGGGAGTAATAACATAAAACCTTCATATTTATTGTGCTTATAATATCTTTTATAATTTTCAACCACCGCCGGGGTTTTATATTTTCGCCTGGGTTTGCCAGCGTCGCCGGGGTGGGGTATAGAATGCTGGTGCCTGGTGGCCCGGGCGCTGGTTACTTCTATAAGTTAGTTGGTGTTAATAATACGGCCAATTTATGACTGTAATATTCTCAGGTGCGGCACCCATGGCCCTACTGCTTCTTTATATTGCTTAGCCATCACACGGGCTATTTGAGCTATATGGTTAAGGTCGTGTACCGCCCATGTGGCCAGAAGCTGTGATAAGGTGACTTCGCCGAAAGCCGGGTGAATACCTTTTTGGTCAAAATTTATATCAGTAACCCTTTTTGACAGCAGCTGTTCAATATTCTGTTTGCGCAGCCTTTTAAATTCATCTAAAAGTTGTCGCAATGATTTTCCTTTGCTGTCTTCAAGTTGGGCAAAACGATCGAATGGTTCAAAATGTTTGTCAGGGTTATCTGAAAGGATAATTTCCATTCTTGGGATCCAGTCTGTTTTTTCCCCTTCAATAAAATGACCCACAATATCAAATACACTCCATGTATCTCCACCTTCATTGTTTGCGGTCCACTCAATGGGCAGACCTTGTAGCATGGCGATAAGCACTGTTGGTGTACGGTCAAGAATTTCTATTGATCTTTCTATGGTAAAATTCATCGGTTGCTTTTTTTAATTACCATTCAAAGGTAAAAGAATATAATAGCTGTGGACGGCTTAACTAAGGTTGGGTGGATTTATAATTGTCGCAAGGGTTGTCACCTTTTAATAGGTTTTCAACTTATAAGACCCTTAGGAAGGTTGGCAACCCAATATTGCTTATTGAGTGGAAATGTCGCCCTGTGAGGGTTTGTATTCGACATTAAAGCAAATTGATTCTATGATAATTTCATGCCTTCGGGCAAAGTCATTAAGTTAACCAAACCTTCGTTCCGTAGGAACGTTATATCGGTAAAATAATGAAGATCGCTCAGCCGTTCCATTGGAACGGTATGTGCGAACTTAGGTATCTGAAAACAAAAAAAGTAGTTCTGTCTTGAAGACCATTTACATACCGTTCCTATGGAACGAAATGCACTGGCTTTCTTTTTACCATCATGCCGTCCCGCTGGGAAGAGGGACAAATCTTAACTTAATGAGCCCTTCGGGATTTTAAAGCCTGAAAGGCTACTAGTGTTATATAAGATAGGATCATCCAAAAGGTATATCCAGTACCCAGCATCCAGCATCATCCTATAATCTCCTGTATCACTTTTCCCCTGGTATCTGTTAACCTGAATGGCCTTCCCTGGAATTCGTAGATCAGCTTTTCGTGATCAAAGCCAAGCTGGTTGAGGATGGTGGCCTGGATGTCAAATGGCTCCACTTTGCCACTGATAGCGCTGTACCCGATCTCATCGGTTTCACCATAACTGAACCCTTTTTTTATTCCGCCGCCCGCCATCCACATAGTAAATGCTTCTGTGTGATGGTCCCTGCCTTTGAATGGATTTTGTTTGCCCTCCCGGTTCTCCATCATGGGGGTTCTGCCAAACTCTCCGCCCCACACCACCAACGTTTCTTCCAACAGGCCACGTTGTTTTAAATCAAGGATCAATGCAGTAATCGACTTGTCTACCTGGCGGCATTTGTTTATAAATCCAATATCAATAGCTCCATCTTCTGACGTACCGTGACTATCCCAGCCCCAGTCAAATAACTGCACAAAACGAACTCCCTTTTCCACCAGTTTCCGGGCCAGCAATACATTATTGGCAAAGCACGCCTCACCTGGCTTTGTGCCATACATTTCATGAATATATGCTGGCTCTCCATTTATATTCATCACCTCGGGTGCAGATATCTGCATCTTATAGGCCATCTCATATTGTGAGATGCGAGACAAAATTTCAGGGTCATTATATGTCTTGTATTCTTCCGCATTTACTTCGTTGATGGCGTCAATGGAAGCCTTTCGCAGATCGCGGTTCATGCCATCGGGGTCTTTGATAAACAATACCGGATCGCCTTCGCTACGGCATTGCACGCCCTGGTAAACACTGGGTAAAAAGCCGCTGCCCCACACGCTTTTACCGGCATCGGGGTTTTTACCACCACTGGTTAAAACAACAAAGCCCGGCAGGTTTTGATTGTCGGTACCCAGTCCATAAGTGGCCCATGACCCAAGGCTTGGCCTCCCCAACCTGGCTGACCCGGTATGAACCATCAACTGCGCCGGGCCATGATTGAACTGGTCAGTCGTCACAGCTTTTAAAAAACTTATTTCATCTACAATGCCTGCAAGATGCGGCATGTGTTCACTTACATAGGCACCGGATGCACCGTGCCTTTCAAACTTTGCCTGTGGCCCCAGCATTTTGGGTACGCCTCTTATAAAAGCAAAACGCTTTCCTTCCAGCAAGGAAGGCGGGCAATTTTGTCCATCCATTTTCATGAGTTCCGGCTTGTAATCGAACAGCTCTAATTGTGAGGGGGCGCCGGCCATGTGCAGGTAAATCACACTTTTTGCTTTTCCGGCAAAATGGGGAAGCTTTGGCATTAATGGATGTGCCGGATCAAAGACCACGCTGTTGTTATTGCTGGTTTTACTACCGCAGCTTTCTAAAAATGTACCCAATGCAAGCGCACCCAATCCCATGGCACTTTCTTTTAAAAAATGCCGGCGTGATTGCATACGGATAACAGCTTCGGTTGCTTCCCTTACAAGGCGTTGGTGGTGTGGATCTTTTTGGGTCATAGTGGTGAATGGTAAATCGCTGTCGGTTAGTTAAGAAATTTATTTGTTTACAAGCATTTGCTTTTCAATTTAACATCGTTGTGTCACTCCCTTGTACATTTTCAGCAATAAGGAGCAACGAAACGCCGATCCTTAACTAAACGACTTGAATGGGTGAATGGTGCATCCTTCTTTAAAAATTTAAAAGCCGAAATAATTGTCAATACTCAATGCTCAATGCTTAACAAACAAGTCTACATCTGTAGCTTAAAATAGATTGTTATAAAACTTAGTTCAAAGTTGAATAGATAAAAAGCAACATTGCCTCACTGAAAACAAAAGTCAATTAGAAAACACTTCTAAATGAATTATATTTATTTGCATTAAGAAAACGAGACAATTTGAATTTTGAAAACATCATCTTTGCGCCTTTGCTCCTTTTTTTCTTTGCGTGAAAAACCCTTTATGTACAACGCCATTTTTTTCACCCTTCACCATTCACCCCGCATCAATTTTTCGTCAGCACCTCGTCCAGGTTCAACACTGCATTTGCCGCTACCGCCAGGGCCGCTGTTTCCGCATTGGTGGGGCCTGGCATTGCGCCCATCATCTTTCGCATTTTAGTTGGATCGCTTTTAAACTGGGTGTATGCTTTATTGTATAAAACCATCAACGGTTTTAATTTTTGTTCTGTAATCATTTGATTGGTTGCAAGCGTGTAACCGTAACCGATCTGTTTACCTGGTTCCTTTATCCCGGTGCTTTGCATACGAACCGCCAGGTGCTTTGACAGGTCGATGTAGGCAGAATCATTTAACGTGGCAAGCGCCTGTAACGGTGTGTTGGTACGTATTCTTCTAACGGTACACACTTCACGGGATACACCATCAAATGTTATCATGGATGGATAGGCAGCGGTACGTTTCCAATAAGTATACAATGCACGCCGGTACTTATCCTCACCCTCGCTGATTTTCCACTGGTCTCCATTCCAGGGAGATAGCCAGATGCCTTCGGGCTGATAGGGAAATACGCCAGGCCCATACATTTTTTTGCTTAACATACCGCTGACAAACAATGCCTGATCACGTATTTGTTCTGAAGACAAACGAACCCTCGCACCTCGTGCATAGAATTTATTGTAAGGATCTTTTTGTAACAGCTCAGGCGAAACCTTAGAATCCTGTTGGTAGGTATTGCTCATCACTATTTTTCGGATCAGTTTTTTTGTGCTCCAGTTATCGGCGTGCATAAACTGATAACTCAACCAATCAAGCAACTCAGCATGGGTAGGGGTGCTGCCCTGTGTACCCATATCTTCCAATGTTTCAACCAGGCCTGTGCCAAATAGTTGTTCCCACACCCGGTTGACCATTGTTCTTGACGTAAGTGGGTTTTTTTTATCTGTTATCCATTTGGCCAGGCCCAGCCTGTTGCGGCTCATATTTGCAGGAAACGGATTTAACGAATGTGGTACATCTGGTTTCACCTCGTCGCCTTTAACTAACCAGTTGCCGCGTTCAAATACATAAGAGGCCCTGTGCATATCAGCGGGGTTATCCATCATTATTGGCGTGCCGGGAACTTCGGTATTTAAGAGCGACCAGTATTTGTTTTTAACGGCGGCGTAGCCATCTTTTTCATTTCCGGGTAAGTCATTTGTAAAACAAAACCACTCGAAAAGAGCGCCGTTATCTTTCTCGTTTTTTAACTCCTTATTGGAATAGGTAAAAAATAAATCATGTACGCCATTGGTGGCAACTAATTTTGTTTGGCTAATCACCCATCCCATTTTTGTCTTTGGTAAATTAATGTGTGCAATCACTGGTCCGTCAGGTTTATCAAGATGAATTTGCCACACGCCTCCCGGCTTAAACGCCTGGTGACGAAATATGAGCTGCACTTTGTTGGTAAGGTCAACCTTTTTAAGCCGGCAGATCGCATGATTACGAAAAGTAAGCCATTTGGTATCCAACAATTCACTGTTGGTAAAGCTGTCGCAAATGAGTGAATTATACGCCGGCTGCCATGTCTTTAAAAAGGTGTAGACCTCATTAGCTTTTTGTGGTGAAACATTTTGGGAAATCCAATTCTTTACGTTGTTTACTTCCTGTTGCATGCTGTCGTTGTAGCTGCGTAACAAAGGGAAATCAGCATGCGTATCTTCATCACGGGAATCGTTGAAGAACGCAAGGAATTCATAATACTCATCATGTTTAAACGGATCGTATGGGTGGCTATGGCATTGAACACATCCAAATGTAGTGCCCATGATTGCTTGCCAGGTAGTGTTCACCCGGTCCATTACTGCCGATGTCCTAAACTCTTCATTGTCTGTTCCGCCTTCATCGTTGGTCATTGTATTGCGGTGAAAAGCGGTGGCAATATAATCGTCATCCGTTGCGCCAGGCATCAGGTCGCCGGCAAGCTGTTCAGTTAAAAAATGATCATAAGGCTTGTCATCATTAAAAGCTTTTATAAGCCAGTCACGGTATTTCCAGATTTCCCTGCTATCATCCCGTTCATACCCTTTGGTATCAGCATACCGGGCAAGATCCATCCACATCGCCGTCCACTTTTCACCATATTGTTTTGATGCTAATAAAGAATCTACCAGCTTTGTATAAGCCAGTTCACTGTTGTCATTTAAAAAACTTGTTGCAAGTCGTTCAGGTGCAGGTAAGCCGGTAATATCCAAACTAACGCGGCGGAGCAATGTGCGTTTATCCGCTACCGGTGAGGGCTTCAAATGTTGCTCATTTAATTTTTGCTCTACAAAATGATCCACTTCATTTTTAGCCCAGTCGCTATTGGATTTTATTAAGCCAAAAAGTTTTGTAGCCTGGGGAATAGCCACATCCTTTACGGGAACATATGCCCAATGTTCACCCCATTTAGCGCCTTGCTTTATCCAGTCCGTAAATATGCCGATTTCTTCTTTGCTTAACGGGTCATGCTTGTAAGGCATGCGCTCCTCAGGGTCTTTGTAGTTAATTCGTTTTATCAGTTCACTATTTACCGGGTCGCCGGGGATTATGGCGTACTTGCCCGATTCAGTTTTTGCCAGCGCCTCTTCCCGAAACAATAAACTAAATCCCCCTTTTGCCTTCACGCCGCCATGGCAGACGATGCATTTATTATTGATGATGGGCTTTACCTGTGCACTAAAATCAACCTGGGGTTTATGGGTAACATATAAAAAGAGGAATGTTATTAAAACGATACATAATATTACCAGCAGAATCCTGGGTGTAAGCAACCAACGCATATTTCTATCTTTTTAATGCTGAGTATTATAACGGCTTCGACTGCACCCTGCACTGTTTCCGTTTGTGTTTTTAATTTTTAAATGTACATATTTCCGTGGAATAAACGTCAGCAATGTATGCTGTGTACACCCGGCGATTCAGGCCCATAGCAGCCGACGCTAACGAAAGAAACAAACCATCTACAATATTTAAGGCACCGGAGAATACTTTCAGCATACAAATTGTAGCTTTTATTCCCCAATGCTTTTTTATTTTTTGCAAACGGCTCCCGTTAATTCCGTTGGTCTCTAATTTGATATACTTTCTATGTTAAATGCAAATATGAAAAAGGCAAAGTTTAAAATGGATGAGATCCATGTTGGCGATGAGGTTTTATTTAAGGATGCCCATCCGGTACAGCATAATTTATTCTGGCGGGTGATTAACAAATTGTCCAACAACCAATTAATAGTGGAAATAAGAGAAATGGGTTATGCGGATAAATGTATAGTGTCAGTTAAGGATGTGATCAACCTTCACCGGGGCTACATGGCCTGGTGATAATGATTGACTGACTATACACATTGCTGGTAATAACTGTGTATAAATACTAAGGTTGTCATTGCCATTTACCAATATATTTACATTTACTAAAACTTTTTATATGAAGTACTATACAGGCCAGGTAGTTACGCTTTTAGATACTGAATATAAACCCGCAGGTCGTGCAGTGATCTGCAACTACGAACAAAATTCCAATAAGTACGAGGTCGATTTCATTTATCCTGACAAACAAAAAGCGGATAAAATTTCTGTGCCTGAAGAACGGTTGATCCTTAGGCCTGAATTTACTAATGGATAGTTATTTTGATTACACCGCTAAAGATTTGTTTTAAACCATTAAACTTTTTTTGCCTCTATCCACTTGTAACCAATTCCATCTTCAAATAATCCTTTTTATAATCAAGTGGCTTCTTTTTAGTGATCAGTTTGAACTGGTGATTAAAATGAGAAATGTTGTTGTATCCCGCTTCGTAGCTTATTTCCCGTACATTTTTTTCATCCTCTATTAGCAGCTTGCATGCATAACCAATTCTAACTTCCATCAAAAATTGTATGTAGGTTTTTTTTGTCTTTGTTTTAAAATACCTGCAAAAAGATTGCTTGGTCATATTTAACAATGCTGCCACCTGGTCAAGAGAAATTTTTTCGTTGTAATGGTTAAATGTGAATTCAAAGACAAGCCTGATCTTATCTTTATCCGTACTGGCAGGCGATTGAATAAAGCCTTGCGATGACAGGGCGATATATTCTTTGTTCTCAGCAATTTCATCCAGGATAGATAATAAATATACCAGCTTTTTGCCTGGTGAAACTACCAGCATTTTTTCCAGTAGTGCGGCGATCATTTTTTTTGTTTTCCCAACTAATTTTAATCCATGATTGCATTTAGATAAAAGCTCCTTCATTTCTTTTGACTCGGGCATGTCGAAAAACTGGCTGCCAAACACAGACGGTTCAAATTTCACACAAATTGCTTCTCCGGGGATTTCTTCTCTTTTGATAAAATGATCATATTCGTGCCTGAAACAATGGGGAAGGTTAGTGCCGATCAACACAATGTCTCCACTTTGAAAAGGGCCGATATGATCTCCCACCATCCAGGTGCCGGCGCTGCGTTTTAGGTATAACAATTCTATTTCGGGATGGTAATGCCAGTTGTTTAACATCTTGTTGCCTACATCCTTTCTTACTAAAAAAGAAGCATGGGGGGTAGATGTTATCTGGCGCAATTCCGGTTTCATGAAGGCGGTTTTCGTTAATTTAGAGAGGGTAATATAGTACAACTATTTGAATAAAAATTACTACGTAATATTATTTGTAACAACTAAGTTTACATCTTACGGCGTGACCGAAAAAATAAACGATTGACCAATATCAAATACAATTGCTGAATGAAAGAATTATTATTTAACATCTATCCCGGTACTATAAAGTCTCTAACTGTTTTGCCCAAAGAAACCTTTTCTATTTTTTCCTTTTCCAATATATGACCATGCGCCATTTTTCCGTCTAACTTTTATTTTTAAAATACATTTACATGCCTGCATTAACTAATAAATCCTATCGTTTTGCCTTTATTCTTATTACTTCTTTATTTTTTTTATGGGGCTTTGCACATAACCTTGATCCGATATTAATTCCACATTTAAAAAAATCATTTACGTTAACAACCACTCAGTCCACGTTGGTTGATTCAGCTGTTTTTATAGCTTATTTTTTAATGGCACTACCCGCAGGGTACATCATGAAAAGGTTTGGCTATAAGATCGGCATCATTACGGGCCTGCTGTTTTTTGCTATCGGCTCCTTCTTATTTATTCCGGCAGCCGATCAGCAATCGTATAACTTTTTCCTCTTCGCATTATTTATCATTGCCTGTGGGTTAACGATTTTAGAAACTGCTGCCAACCCATATGCGTCTTCTTTAGGGGACCCTGAAACTGCCACTCAGCGGCTTAATTTTTCTCAGTCATTTAACGGGCTGGCTGCGGCACTGGCTCCTGTAATAGGGGCGAGGATCATACTCACCAAAGGTTATTCGGATGCCGAGCTAAATGCTATGACAGATACAGCGAGGAAGCTGGCATTGGCTTCGGAGGCATCTTCTGTAAAAATGCCCTACTTTATTTTAGGTGCTGTCTTAGTGCTTATCGCTGTCATATTTGCATTTACTAAATTACCTGTCATTCAAAAAACAGAAGGGCATGTAGCAGGTAAAAATATATTGCATGCTTTTAAGCACCGGCATTTATCATGGGCCGTTGCTGCGCAATTTTTTTACGTAGGAGCACAGGTGAGCGTATTTAGTTTATTTATTTTGTATGCCACCAAATCTGCCGGTATTAACCAGGTAAAAGCGGCTGATTATTTGGGTGCTTGTGGTCTTGCCTTCCTGATTGGAAGGTTTTTAGGAACTTTTTTAATGAAATATATCAGACCCGAAAGGTTGCTTGCACTGTATGCCGCTGTCAATATTTTACTTTGTATAGTTGCCATTTCAGCTCAGGGTATGATAACTGTTTATGCGGTAATTGGTATTTGTTTCTTTATGTCTATTATGTTCCCAACTATTTTTGCACTTGGAATTAAAGATTTGAAAGGAGATACAGAATTCGGAAGTAGCCTGATTATAATGTCTATTGTCGGTGGCGCAATACTTCCACGGTTATATGGTTATATAAGCGATGAAACAGGAGATATTCAATACGGATATATCGTACCGCTTGTATGCTTTGTCGTCATTTTACTTTTTGGATGGAAAGGCTATAAAGTAATGCAGACCGATAAATTATAAATTATCAATAAAAAATTATGGAAGCATTAATTTGTATCAAACCGGGCGTATTTGATTATATTGATATATTACCTCCATCTATGCAGCCCGGGCAGGCGATCATAAAGATCAAACGCATAGGCATTTGTGGTACAGACCTTCATGCGTACAAAGGCACTCAGCCATTTTTTTCTTATCCAAGAATATTAGGGCACGAACTGGCAGCAGAGTTAGTGGAGGCTGACGGCGCAGATGATTTTGTTCAGGGTGAAGCTGTTACATTTATTCCCTATTTTAATTGCGGAAAATGCATTGCCTGCAGAAATGGAAAACCTAATTGTTGCGCTGATATTAAAGTTTGCGGCGTACATATTGACGGAGGAATGGTAAGTTATTTATCCGTGCCTTCGTACTCATTGATAAAAAGCCAGGGGCTGGGTTATGATGAACTGGCATTGGTAGAACCGCTGGCCATCGGTGCCCATGGAGTAAGGCGTGCCAATGTGCAAAAAGATGAATTTGTATTGGTGATAGGAGCAGGGCCAATTGGGTTAGGCACCATGGAATTTGCCCGTATAGCAGGGGCAAAAGTAATTGCGCTTGATATCAACGACCAGCGGTTACAGTTTTGTAAAGAAAGATTGAAAGTAAATGATACGATCAATGGTTCTACGGAAGATGTATTAGCGAGGTTGAAGGAAATAACCAACGGCGATATGCCCACGGTGGTAATTGACGCAACCGGAAGCCAAAAAGCAATTAACAATGCATTGCAATACCTGGCGCATGGAGGAAGGTTTGTATTGATAGGCTTACAAAAAGAAGCGATCAGTTTTAGTCATCCTGAATTTCACAAACGTGAAACAACGCTGATGAGCAGCCGGAACGCTACCAGGGAAGATTTTGAACATGTCATTGATTCGATGAAAAAAGGTCTGGTAGATCCTACTACTTATATAACTCACCGGGTTAAATTTGGTGGCCTGAAAGATGTTTTTGAAAGCTGGCTTGATCCCGCAACAGGTGTGATAAAAGCCATGGTGGAATTGGATTAGTTTTTCGCTAAAATCATTTTACTTTGGTACTAAAATGAAAAATGCGTGAAAAGGAACAACACTTATGGGTGGCTTTTACTTTGTTGCTGCTGGCTTTTATCCGCATGCAGCTCCACTCCCGAACAATATTTTGACATTGCAGTATTAAACTCAAACATGTTTTATGGATTTGCAGATGAGGGGTTACTGAGGCAACTGGAATCTCCATCCGTGATGATGGTAGAAGGCAGCGATAAGCCGGTCGCCATGAAGCGAAGTAAAGTAATTGAGGACAAGATCGAATACTTGGAAACCAGTTTTCAAAAAGTAAAGGCATTGAAAGAAACGGACGAAACAAAGGAAATGCTTCAGAACAGCCGGGCATTGTACGAATACGTAATGCCGGTGTATAAAAAAGAATATATGGAGCTTGCAGCTTTGTACGACCAGGCAGCACCACCGGAACAGATACAGGCCTATGCAAAAACAATTGAGGATAAATACTTTTTGCAATATGGTCAATTGTACAACAAACTCATCACCAGTGGTAAATCGTACGCTCAAAAACATAACATTAAAGTAAACGAGGTTAACCCTTCGCCTCATTAATTCTTTTGCCACGAATGCACGAATAAGCATTTAATTTTTTATTCGTGCATTCGTGGCGCTTAGCTTAGCTTGTCTTATTTAGTAAGCAAGCCTCGCTTTTCTCCGCCGATATCCACAGCCTTATCCCTGGTTTGATCTCTCTTTCCTGCATAACTTACGATAACAGAAATAAATGAACCAACGGCAAAATTACCAATGGTAGCAGTTGCCAACATCATCAACAGTAAATAAGCAGGCTTGTTTTGTTGGTCTTGTGGTGCTGCTCCTGGCAAAAAGCGGTCGGTGGGCATAGTGGAAAACAGGTCGGCGTTAAAAAAAAGCATGCCAATGACCACTAATATACTGGCGATTAAAATGCCCGTTAAGGTTGCCAGGTGCCCGGCTATCAGCATGGATACAGCTCTTTTCTTATCATATCGGGCATACAACAACCGATATACATAATAAAAAATAACTGCCATAAAAAGTGCGCAGCCAATAAAGAGATAATAAAGATGCTCATAACTATTATTGTAAAGGAAAAATATCACGGGAATCATATATGTTACAGCGGCAGAGGAGCCAAATAAAAGATACTCTTTTACATGCCGTTTATCAAATACCGGTTTTGCCATAATTTTTGATTGCTCGTAATTAAAAAGTATCCGATGTGTCTACACAAACGCCTTCATCCTTCGGATTATGTTTTACTTTAGATAGTAGGGGTTCCACCCGTCACCTGCACAGTAGACCCGGTCATATAACTGGAATCCTGGGAAGCCAGCAACACATAAACTGCTGCCAGTTCTGCAGGTTGGCCCGGCCTTTTTAAAGGGGTGTCTTTTCCAAATTCTTTTACTTTTTCAATTGGCATTGTCGAAGGTATAAGCGGTGTCCATATAGGGCCCGGAGCCACGCAATTAACACGTATACCTTTCTCTGCCCAAAGCTGCGCCAGGCCGGAGGTGAAATTCTGGATGGCACCTTTAGTGGCAGCATAAGCCAGCAAGCCAGGCGATGGCCGGTAAGCATTCACTGAAGTTGTATTCACCTGAAAATATTGAACCACCGAAAATATTTAAGGTAAGCGGTGTTTGGATTAGCTTTTTGTTTAAATTATTACACAGATTGAGGTAAACCGTTGTATACAAAAAGGTTTTAGAAAAATGAAGGCTTAAAATCACCCCGCATAAACATTCAGCGGGACTACGGCGCATTTTGAAAGCAGCGCAGGATAATATAGAACAATTATTTGACTAAAAATTGTTATCATTTATTGTATCTAAAAACTATGTTTACATACTAAGCCGACAAGCCGGAGAGGACAGGACGATTGAAAAAAAGCTATATTAATTGTGTGATTTTCTATTGCTATTATTTAAACAGTTGCCAATATTTTATTACCATGTAACACTCCATTTACATTATCTAACTATTTAGCTTCCTGTTATTTTCCCAGTCAGGTTATTTTTAAAACATTATCAAAGAGTAGTTGGATATAGTCCAATTATTTATGTGAAAAACTAAAACTTTAAAAGGATGATTAAAAGATTTCTCATTTGCTGCATCTCACTTTCTTTAACAATGAACGGGCTGTTTGCGCAGCAGCCACAAAAACTTTGGTATAAAAAACCAGCCAAGGTTTGGACAGAAGCATTACCTGTAGGAAATGGCCGTTTAGGCGCTATGATCTTTGGAGGTATTACTGAAGAATTGATTCAGTTAAATGAAAGTACCCTATGGACTGGCGGGCCCGTGAGAACAAATGTAAATCCGAAAGCTTACGAAAATTTATTACTGGCCAGGGAAGCACTTTTTAAAGAAGAAAATTATGATAAAGCATACAAGTACGCCAAAAATATGCAAGGCTATTACTCCGAATCATATTTGCCCTTAGGCGATATGGTTATCAGTCAGCAATTTAAAGATGCCCAGGCTTCCTCCTATTACCGCGACCTGAATATTGATGATGCGATTGCGACCACCCGTTTTACAATTGATGGGATAAAGTTTACCAGGCAAGTGATAAGTTCTGCACCTGACCAGGTGATAGTAATTCGTTTTACTGCGGACAAACCAGGTATGTTGAATTTTAAAATCAGTACAAAAAGTTTGTTGAAATACCAGCAGTCGGTCATCAGCAACAGCGAGATCGCTATGAGAGGAAAAGCGGCAGCTCATATTGAACCAAGTTATGTGCGTTCCGATAATCCTGTTACGCAGGATGATCCGGCAGGATGCAGGGGAATGCGCTATGAATGGCGGTTAAAAGCTACCGCCAGCGCAGGTACAATAAAATCTGACACCAATGGGATCAATGTAATAAATGGTACAGATGTGCTGGTCTTTTTTTCCGCTGCCACCAGTTTCAATGGCTTTAATAAATGCCCTGATTCGGAAGGTAAAGATGAAAAAAAATTGGTTAAACAATACCTGGATGCTGCCACTAAAAAGAACTGGCAGGTTTTATTAAACAATCACCTTGCAGATTTTCATCGTTATTATAACAGGGTTTCTTTTAAGCTTGCCAATCCCGCAGATAATAAAAATGCCGCACTACCCACCGATGAGCGCCTGGTTGGATATACAGAAGGTGCAAAAGATCCCTCCCTTGAAACAATGTACTTCCAATATGGGCGGTATCTTTTAATTTCCTGTACCCGGCCCGGTGGTGTCGCCGCTAATTTGCAAGGTATCTGGAACAAAGAATTACGGCCGCCATGGAGTGCGAATTATACTACCAACATCAATGTGCAAATGAACTATTGGCCGGCCGAAATGACCAACCTTTCGGAAATGCATCTTCCTTTCCTGGATTTTATTGGCAATGCCGCTATTACCGGAAAGGTAACTTCAAAGGAATTTTACCATACCAAAGGCTGGGCTGTACATCACAACAGCGATATATGGGCGCTCTCTAATCCGGTTGGAGATATTGGCAAAGGTGACCCAATGTGGGCTAACTGGACAATGGGTTCACCCTGGCTTTCGCAACATTTGTGGACACATTATGAGTTTACAAAAGATAAAAAATTCCTGAAAGAAAAAGCCTATCCTTTGATGAAAGGTGCCGCTGAATTTTGCATCGATTTTTTAGTGGAAGATAAGAACGGGTACCTCGTAACGGCTCCTTCTTTTTCGCCTGAAAATACTTTTATCGATGACAAGGGCAATAAGGGAAGCGCCTCTGTTGCCACTACAATGGACATGTCGATTATTTGGGACCTGTTTACCAACCTGATTGAAGCTTCACAAGAATTAAACGAAGATGCTGGTTTCCGTAACCTTATCATTGCCAAAAGAAATAAATTGTTCCCGTTGCAGATCGGAAAAAAAGGGAATTTGCAGGAGTGGTATAAAGACTGGGAAGATGTAGAGCCGCACCACCGGCACGTTTCACACCTGTTTGGCTTGCATCCGGGGCGGCAAATCTCCCCCATTATCACACCCCAATATGCGGCAGCAGCAAAAAAAACATTGGAGCTTAGAGGGGATGACGGTACGGGCTGGAGCCTTGCGTGGAAAACAAATTTCTGGGCACGGTTACTTGATGGCAATCATGCGTATAAAATGATTGGCATGCTATTGCATATTACCGGGCAAACCGGCACCCAGTATGCCAATGGCGGTGGCTCTTACGCCAATCTTTTTGATGCTCATCCGCCGTTTCAAATTGACGGAAACTTTGGAGGCATAGCTGGTATAACAGAAATGCTTTTGCAAAGCCATTTGGGGGAACTTCATCTGCTACCTGCATTGCCGGATGCCTGGCAACAAGGCTCAATCAAAGGTCTGAAAGCTAGAGGAAATTTTGACGTAGCTATCCATTGGAAAAATCAGCAATTGGTTAGTGCTGTTATAACCTCCCGCTCAGGTGTGCCTTGCAAATTAAGAACCGCTCTTCCCGTGAACGTGATGGGCATCCCTGCGAAATCTATTAAGGATGCCAACGGATATACAACAACATTCAATACAGTTAAAGGAAAAGCTTACCAGGTAACTGCAATGAAAAATTGAAAATAAGTAGCAGACAGAAAAGTTTGTTTATGAAGCTAGTCATTAGCCTATAATGTGGCGCAAATATGTATTGAATTGTTTAATATTGCTGATGCAACCCATGATGTTTCAATAGACTTTGCTTCATTGGGTTTAAAGGGGAAAGTAACTGTAAGGGATCTTTGGAAGAAAGCTGACCTAGGTGTATTTAATAAACAATTTAAGCAAAGTATAAAACCTCATGACAGTATGCTGCTTCGGCTTACAGTGAAATAAAAAAAGCATTAGATGAGCATCCCGAAAACTGACAATTGGATAAAAAAGAGAACTGTTTGCAGTTTTAAATAATAAAAATTAACCTGTTATAAAAAGTGTTCAATAATGTACAAAAACGCAAGGATAATATTTACAACTATTTTATTATTCAACCTCAGTATGTATAATCAACAGGTCAACGGCCAGGGGCTTGATTCATTAAAAATAGTGAAGCCGGAAGCCGCTTTGGTACAGGTATCTAACCAGTTCAAATTTACCGAAGGCCCTGCTGTAGATAAAAAAGGAAATATATTTTTCACCGATCAGCCAAATGATAAGATATGGAAGTATGATTTGGAAGGGAAACTCTCTGTTTTTATGGATAAAACCTACCGTTCAAATGGTTTATATTTTGATAAAAAAGGAAGGATAATTGCATGTGCTGATGAAAAAAATCAATTGCTGGCCATTTCACCCACACAGCAGGTAGAAATTTTAGTAAATGAATTTGATGGACACAGGCTAAACGGCCCCAACGATTTATGGATCGATAAAAAAGGGGGCATTTATTTTACTGATCCTTACTATCAACGGGATTATTGGGAGAGAAAAAAGCCGGACCTGAAAAACCAAAATGTTTATTACCTGACGAAAGCAAATAAAAATGTTTTCATAGCAGATAGCTTATTAATGCAACCTAACGGTATTGTAGGTACGCCGGATGGAAAGACTTTATATGTTGCCGATATCCGGGCTAATAAAACCTACAAATACCAAATAAACGAAGACGGTACATTGAGTAACCGTCAACTGTTTGTCTCCCTGGGTTCTGATGGTATGACCCTTGACAATGCGGGCAACCTTTACCTCAGCGGAAAGGGAGTTACAGTTTTTAATAACGCAGGAATATTGATCGGTAATATTCCGGTTCCATCGAAATGGGTGGGCAATATTTGCTTTGGCGGTAAAGACCGCTCTATACTGTTCATCACGGCATCTGAATCTGTCTACACACTTCAAATGCAGGTTAGGGGAGTAGAATGATCAGTTTTAAAAAGTTAGCTTTTATGTTTTGATACGGATTGGGTTAAATTAAATGTAAGCTGCGAAAAAGATGACAAGCTCACCTCTGTAAGCAATAATCTATCGAAAAAAGCTTTGGCACCCCTGATTTTAAGTCCATTATTATAACACATTGTTGTAACTCATACTTAACTAATTAGGGTGATTCCCCGGAATTGCCCTTTTTATTTTAAACAGTTGTTTTCGGACAATAGTGATTGAAAAAACCGAAAATACCTAAGAGCATGCCGTAGATGATTTTAATCCCCACCGTCAATCGATGCATTGGAATATTTAAGCAGATGACACGAATGCTGTTCTGGAAAATTAGTTGGCCATTTTGCTTCACATTAATAATCCATCCTGGATGACATTGGCAACCCAAAATATTATTTTGCCGTTTAAACAGTGAAATGTAGTAACTTAATATCTTCTATTTTATTACTGAACTTCATGCCTCTGGTTAAATTTTCGTCAATGAAAAATCTCCTGCTGTTGATTTTTTTTATTGGAATGGGATTTACTTCTTTTGCAAATCATACCAAAGGGGGGTGGCTGTATTACAGGTATGTCGGTGCTGGTGCTGCCGCTAATACAGCCAGGTATGTCATCACACTAAAAGTATACACCGAGTGCATATTGAATACAAACCAATGGTGCCCTGATGTAAATATTTCAATTTTTAATGAAGGGAACAATTCTCTGTATGAAACTGTGAATGTGGGCAATACTGACGTAATGGACATTCAAAATTGTACGCGGCAGGACTGCCATCCGTGCATAAGTGATATACCCAACATCTGCTACAAAATCGCAACTTTTGAATTTACAAGAGACCTTCCAATTACGGCCGGAGGTTATATATTATCGTACCAGCGTTGCTGCCGCATTGCCAATATTATAAACCTTCAGCCGGGTTCCAGTACCATCGGTGATACATGGACAGTTAGCATACCCGGCACCAATGGAGGCGATCCGCTTTCTTATAAAAACTCAAGTGCTTTGTTTTCCCAAAATGATACTGCTATCATCTGCAAAGACAATTATTTTACTTTTAATTTCGGAGCTACCGACATAGATGGCGATTCGCTTGCGTATTCATTTACAGATGCCTATTATGCTTCCAGGGGTAACGGTTCCCAATGCAGCAATCGCTCAGATCCTCCCCCGTTTACCTTCGTAGGTTACCAGTCGCCATATTCCGGAACCGCACCTTTAGGGCCCGGCGTTGTTATCAATCCTGTTACAGGTATCGTTAGTGGCATTGCACCTGCTGCCCAGGGTACTTATGTGCTTACCTGCACCGTTACTGAATATAAAAAAGGTACTACCATTATAAAATCATCAGTACACAAATCTTTGCATATAAGTGTGGCCGATTGTTCATTGACCCAGGCAATTTTAGACCCTGAATATTACAGTTGTACCAGCTTCACCAAATCATTTAGCAACAAAGCTACCGGTGGCAACATCAAAACGGTATTTTGGGATTTTGGTGTTGCAAATGCCGCGGATGATACTTCGGGTAGCACGAACCCATCATTTACTTATCCGGATACGGGCACCTATATTTTAAAGCTGGTGGTTAACAGGAATCTTCCCTGCTCAGATTCTACCTTCTCCGTTGTAAAAGTTTACCCCGTGTTTATACCGGATTTCTCAATGCAAGGCCAATGCAAGAATACGCCCATCAGCTTTATTGATGGGACTTTCAGTACCTATGGAAAGGTTGATTCATGGCAATGGAACTTTGGAGACGGCGCCTCCGGCAACAATACCTCTTCTTCGCAAAACCCCACCCATATTTATCCAACAGAAGCAAATTATCCCGTGTCACTAACGGCGTCTAACACCATGGGTTGTAAGGACGTGGTGACAAAAAATGTATTTATAACCAATAAGCCAGCCATAAAACTTACGAATGACACATTAATCTGCACCATTGATACACTGCAGTTAAACGCTGTGGGTATCGGAACTTTTACGTGGAGCCCCAATTACAATATCAATAACGTCAATACGGCTGCCCCTTTGGTGAGCCCAGACGTGCCAACAAAATATTACGCCAGGCTTACTGATCCATTTGGCTGTTCGGGTATGGATTCAGTTTTTGTGAATGTAAAAAGTTTTGTAACAATCAAAGGTGGTAACGATACCACTATTTGCCAAACTGACCCTATCACATTACCAATGTCAGGCGATGCATTACATTATGTATGGACACAGAGTACAGCAGCGCCCAGTTTAAATAATGCTGCATTCAAAAATCCCATAGCCACGCCACTTACTACAACAACTTATCGCGTAACGGCCAATATTGGAAAATGTACGGCCCGGGACGATATTACCATATTTGTTGTACCCTATCCCAAAGCAAATGCCGGCCCGGATACGACTATTTGTTCAGGAACCTCGGCACAGTTGCATGCTTCGGGTGGGAGTGTTTACTCATGGACACCGGCTAACTTTCTAACAAACCGGCTGATCTCAAACCCTGTTTCTTTTAAACCGCTTAGTGATATCCGTTATACAGTAACGGTGAGTGATACCTTAGGTTGCCCCAAGGCTGTTACGAATTCAGTACTTGTCACAGTGTCAAAGGTAAAGGCCAATGCCGGGCCATCAGATACTGCGGTTGTATCAGACCAGCCTTTGCAGTTGAACGGAACCGGGGGCAACAGTTACCTTTGGAGCCCACCGCGATGGCTCAGCAATACAGGAATAGCCAATCCCGTAGCGTTGCCATTAAATGATATTCAATACATTGTAAAAGTGAGCAATACTTTTGGTTGTGTGGACTATGACAGTATACAGGTAAAAGTATTTAAAGTAGCCGCAGGTATTTACGTTCCCACAGCCTTCTCACCCAATAGCGATGGCCTCAACGATTATTTCAGACCGGTTTCACTGGGTTTAAAATCATTGCAGACGTTCAGGGTTTACAATCGTTGGGGGCATATAATTTATAGCGATACCAACACTGAATCTTCAGGTTGGGATGGAACCTATAAAGGCAATAAACAAGAACCTGCAACATATGTCTGGTATGCCGAAGGAACAGATTTCCGCAACCAGGTAGTAAGAAAAAAAGGCTATGTAGTATTGATTAGATAATAGCCCCCAATATTTATTATACAACCTTCTTAAGGTTTCAACTATTACTCCTGCCGTGTAAAATAGGTTCGTAATCGAATCAGTCTAGTCGCTGTTTCCCGTTGAATCAAATTTGGGTGCGCTGCGTTTTCACCTATCAAATTCTGGCCTTTACCGCCCTTTATCATGTTGTTACCTATTGCAGGTTTTACAGCAAGCAAAGCCATTATACATTTGTGAAATAAAAATGACAAATAAAAATGGAAAAGATTAAAAATTTCAGAGACAAAGAAAGTTCAAGAATTGCCGGTGGATTGATACTGGTAGCAGTTGGTACAGTTTTACTATTGCGCAACATGGATTATGATATGCCGCGTTGGCTTTTCACCTGGCCAATGATATTGATACTGGTAGGTATTTACACAGGTTTCAAGCATAATTTCAGGAACAATTCATGGCTGATCATTACAGCCGTAGGAGGTTTCTTCCTGGTAAATAAATTTATCCCCGCCTTAGGCCTTGAATCCTTTTTTTGGCCCGCGGTTATTATTGCGTTGGGTATTGTTTTTATAATTAGGCCCACAAGAGAATGGATAAGCCAGCCAACACAATTGAATAAGTGGGAAAGTCAACCTGCTGATGCTCTCCAGGATACAATCAATATTACTACTGCAGATAGTAGTAACTTCCTTATGATCCGCTCTGTCTTTAGCGGCATTAAACGCAATTTAATATCTAAGAATTTCCTGGGTGGTAATATCTCCGCTGTCTTTGGTGGCGTCGAAATTGACCTCAGCCAGGCAGATTTCAACGGACGTGCAGAGATTATTTTCAATGTCGTGTTTGGTGGTGTAGAGCTGGTAATACCGCCGCACTGGGCCGTTCAAAATGAAATTGATGGTATTTTTCATGGCTTAGATGATAAAAGAAGCTTTAACCCTTCAGCTTCTATCAACCCCAACAAAGTACTTGTTTTAAAAGGATCTGCCATTTTTGGAGGAATAGAGATAAGGAGCTTTTAAAGAAGGTAGAAGGTGGAAACTAGAAGGTAGGAGGTAAAAAAGGGTAAGGCAGAAGGGAAAAGGTGAAAGGTTACTGTAAAAAAAGGCAAGGGCAAAAGATTAAACGTCATGATAAAAATCAAATGCACTGAATTCTTTATGCAAAAATCTATAGCAGGCACACACACACATCAGACATCAAAAAATCAGATATCAGACATAAAAATATTTTCCATCAAAATTATTTACCATGAATTGGTTTGTTGCTAAACTGGTCTTCCGTGTCATTTGCGGCTGCGGAAATCATACACCGCAGTTTGATGAACAACTGAGGCTGATTTGTGCCGATGATGAACTACACGCCTTTCACAAAGCAAGGCTTTTAGGAGAGGGTGATGGCTTAAATGATACCGACAGGAACAATGTGGGAGTGAAGTGGAAGTTTATAGACGTTATTGAATTGTATTCGCTGGCACAACCGACCGATGGCGCCGAGATCTGTTCCGCAATTAAAGAAGAAGCCAACACGGAATTGTATATTCGCAATATTCACAAAAAAGCAACCCAATTATTAGAGCAGGGTTTGCATCAGTTCACCGGCATAAATAGTATAGCTATTGGCACTTAATATATCTGCGGATAGAAAAGTAAAATATGTTTTTGCCACCGTATTTTTTTTATGGTGGTTCACCTGGGGCATATTTCATTTCATGATCCTTTTGAGTTTTGGCTTAACGATTTCCCGGGCAAGGGCAGATGCCATCATAAGCAACATTTTATTGGCCTGTGCATGCCTGGTCGTCATCAATAACATGCGTTACTATTTGCCAAAGCGTGAAAAATATTGGTATTTATTCGTCACAGGCATTGCACTCAGCTCCTTATGGTTGTTGGTAACGAGGCTGAGTTTATGGGGACTCTATAAAGAAGATCCGGCATACCTGCAAACATTGTCACAAACGACTTATATCCGGTATGCAATTGCTTTTTTAATGATCAGTTGTGGCAGCACCATAAGCCTGCTCTGGTACACACAACGGGATCAGCAGGCTGGCAACAAGCGCAGACTTGATATAGAACGGTTTGCAAGGGACGCAGAACTTAATACGCTACGCCAGCAGTTGCAACCGCATTTCTTATTCAACAGCCTTAATTCCATCAGTGCATTAACCGGCAGTCAGCCTGAAAAAGCCAGGCATATGATACAGCAACTGGCTGATTTTTTACGAGGGACTTTAAAAAACGAAGAACAGCAGTGGACAATACTGGAAGAAGAATTACAACACTTGCAATTATACCTCGAAATAGAAAAAGTGCGCTTTGGCTACAGGTTGCAAACGAGGGTTACCCATGAGCCCGCCGCACTTCAGATGAAAATACCCTCGATGTTGTTGCAGCCCCTTGTGGAAAACGCCATAAAATTTGGCTTGTATGATACCATTGGCGAGGTCACTATTTTAATATCAGCAAGAAGTGTAAATGGCATGCTGGAAGTAACTGTTCAAAATCCATTTGACGAAGCAACATCGGGGCATGTTAAAGGAACAGGCTTTGGTTTAACATCCGTTAAAAGACGATTGTTTTTATTATTTGAACGGTATGATCTTTTGGAAATTAAAAAAGAAGCCCAACAATTTATTACGATAATCACCATACCACAACTGCATGAAAGCAATAATAATTGATGACGAGCCATTGGCAAGGATGATGGTGAAAGAGTATCTTAAACCTTACAGCGATATTACTGTGGTGGAAGAATGTAACGACGGCTTTGAGGGATTGAAAGCCATTCAGCAGCATGCCCCCGATCTTATATTCCTGGATATCCAAATGCCCAAGATTAATGGTTTTGAAATGCTCGAATTGATCGACAATCCGCCGCAGGTAATTTTTACCACAGCCTTTGAAGAATACGCCATTAAAGCTTTTGATGCACACGCTGCCGACTACCTGCTGAAGCCCTTTAGCAAGGAAAGGTTTGATAAAGCAATGCAGAAATTGCAACTGCCACGGGTAAACGTTACGCAGGCAATAATAGAAACAGCCCTTCAATCGCCCATACAAAATAACCGCATCGTTGTAAAGGATAATGGTAAAATAAAGATCATCCCGGTAGCGAAAGTGCAATACCTTGAAGCAGCCGATGACTATGTAAAAATATTTACCGGTGATGGAAATTTTCTAAAGAAAAAAACCATGCAGTATTTTGAAAGCAGCCTGCCGCCCCAGGAATTTATCCGCATACACCGCTCCTACATTATCAATGCACAGTTGATCACCCGCATTGACCAGCACGAAAAAGACAGCCACCTTGTTTTGCTCACCACCGGGGTAAGGTTACCAGTAAGCAAGGCTGGTTATGCGAAACTAAAAGAAGTGCTGGGGATTTAATTGATTGGTAAAAAAAATCACTTGTCGGGCTAAGAAGCAATGTGGCACATTGTTGCATCGCCCTCTTGTACTTTTCCAGCCATAGGCAACTTTATTGCGTTATAGGTTCGATGCAGTCAGCGTTTAGGTCCAGAAGAGCAATGTCATTAAGTGAAGCCTTGCTAAATGAATTGCACCGTCCTTTAGGGGGCGATAACAAGAAGTAATTCTTGTATTGGCTTTAGCCAAACCGCTATTTCGGCTAAAGCCGATATTTCGTGTTGTATTTTTTCCCCGCCCTTAACACAAATCAAGGTGGCTGTAAACATTTGAAGGAATAAGGAGCATGATGATGGTAACCGGGAGGATAATGTCCATCAGTTTTTAGCTCTTTTCAGCATTTTACTTAATTATAAAATTCAGGTACTTTTTGTCACAAACGTGGAAATTAGTTACATAACATCTAATGTTACCGAATAATTATAAATTTGTGTAATGAAAAAATATGCAGTGATAGTTGCCGGAGGCAGCGGCAGCAGGATGAATTCAAATTTGCCTAAACAATTTTTACTCTTAAATGGTAAGCCTGTACTGTATTACACCATTGATACATTTTTAAAATCATATAAAGACCTCCAGATAATATTAGTGTTACCTGAAGATCACATTGCCGCCGGCCAGGAGATCATCGACGCTTTTTTTGATTATGACCGGATAAAAATTACAGCAGGAGGCCGAACGAGGTTTCACTCAGTGCAAAATGGTTTGCAGTTAATTACAGAAGAAAGTATCATATTTGTTCATGATGGCGTACGATGCCTGTTGACCACCGATTTGATACAGCGTTGTTATAAAGCTGCCATCGCCTACGGCTCGGCAATTCCCGTTATAGATTCCAAAGACAGTGTGCGGATGGTACATGAGGATAGCAATGAAGCACTCGAACGCAGCAAGATCAAGTTGGTACAAACGCCGCAGACTTTTCACAGTAAAATTCTATTACCCGCCTATAAAATAGATTACAAGGATAAGTACACCGATGAAGCCATGGTAGCAGAAGCTTTCGGCCTGAAGGTTCATTTGATTGATGGAGAGGAAAGCAATATTAAAATTACCAGGCCAGTCGATTTAACAGTGGCAGAAGGAATGATAAATCCTGAAGTTAAAACTGCAGCAACTCCGAAGGCTGAACTCTCAGCAAAACAAGCCGATAAAGTAAAATAATTGCAAATTTTTTCAAGAGCAGTTTTTGGACAAGGGAAGACCGTGCAAAACTCGCTCAATACCGCTTTTTCAAATATTTAATTGGCCACGGCAAATTATTATAGCCCAACAAAAAATAGGGTTCGATGTGAGTGCCAAACTTTTGATAAAAGCTGGCAATACCCTCAATAGAAGAACCTTCGAAATCCAGCACCATTTGCTGACCAGCGAATTCCATAATTAGTTTATCGTATAAATAATAGTTGGCCTCACATTGCCTGCCTTTTTGCGTCACGGCGGATATGATATTATACAGCCGCCTTTTATCTTTCAGTAATAAAACAATGGCCAGCGTAGCGTTGTTTTCGTCTATTACTTTACGAATTGCCAACCCGCCTTTGTTTTTAGCCACTTTGCAAAGCTTTTCAAAGTTTCGATAGTCTTGCTCTTTTATATGAGGTAACCGGCCGCCGTACTGGTTTTTACTCATGTTGACTGCCTCACTAATATTTTCTTCTTCTAAATAATTAAATGAAAACCTGGCTGCATGTTTCAGGCTTTTGAGGAGAGTGGGTTTATAACGTTGCCTTATTAAATCATATGACTGATGAAGAGATAAAACATAGTTAGGCTGGCCCGTACCGTTATTGAAATTTACAAACAACTCAGCAAACCGAAAACGTTGTTGCACAGCAGCTACAAATGATCTAATCAAATCTTCGGGAAGCACCGTCTTCGAAAAAATACCCAGTTGTTGTATAAAAGGTGGAGTGTGCAGGTAAGCAATATCAAACTTTTTGTTCCATGTTAAAGGCATTACTGCTTCGTAATCATTGAGGATGAGTGCATCCCAATGCTTTGCCATATTGTCTAAATAAAAGGAATAAGCGTACACCAGTCCATTGCCGGCAGCATCTATGCAGGCATCCCATTTTGCCTTATCAATCTGGCTATATGAAAGGAATTGTAAACCCACGGCTAATAAGGGATTTTAGGAGCCAGTTTCCTAAGGCTAATATTGTGAATATCAATACTGAAAGATATATTTTTCCAAAACCTTTTTTCAACAATAGTCGATTTGAAATAATCCCTGTACACTTTGCTGTACAAAAGCGGAACATATATGTTTATCGTGTTATGGAGTAATGATAACTGCAAGCCTGCGTCATAAATAAACTTACCTGTGCCCGCATTGCTTTGCCATGCTTCTGCATAAGTGCCAATATCAACAAATACTTTTAGCGGCACTTTCACAGGCAACACTTTCAGCGGATTATATTGCTGCGGAATGTCGGAAGTAAAGTTGGCAGCACCCAGCCAATTATCAGTTCTTCCAATTTTGCTGCTCAACAGGTCGGTCCTCACTTTAAAGAAGCCATCCCTTTGCATGATCTGCTGCGAGGGGTATTTTTCAAATTCATTTCTGCCAATAAAATAATCATTGTAAGTATAATCTTCATTTCCTTTAGGTCCCGTCATATTCAAATGATAGCGGTCAGTTTCAAACTGTTTCAGGTATGTTTTATCTCCCAGGTAAAAGAATTTGCCGGCGAATACCCGCACGTTCATCCCGCCTCCTTTTGCATAGTTAAAAAAATAATTCCCTGTCAGCGCAAGCCTTGCAAAACCTTTGCCCTGCTCCAATTGCAGCTCCCCGTAGTACGGATAAAGCACCCGGTTATTATCTAACACAAAACGCAACTGGTTAACGTACCTGTTGGTAAATGGATAACTGATGTTATCGACATTGTTAATTGGATCCCTGGTAAATAGTAAGCCTTGTTCCCTTATAAAAAAAGTTTTCCATTGCAGGAATTTCTGCAGGTGACTGTGAGGGTTTTTATTTGCAAAAATGAGCTTGAAAGATGGAACCAGTTTACTAAAACGCTGGTACGTTTTATTATTGGCCGAGTCAGTGAAAGTATCCTCGGTAAACGAAGCCCCTGCCAGGGATATTTCTGCTTTCATCCCATCGTTGCCGGGAAACCAGTGATAACTCATTCTTCCTAATCCATTTGTTTTACCGCTGCCCGTGGCATATAATGGTGCCGCCAAAAACTGAAATTTTTCAGCGGGTAAATTATAATTATGAATGATTGCACCCAACATAATTTTATCGTAATAATTAAATCCAGCCAATGGAGCAGCAAAAATATAGTGGTGCTTATCTGTATCTTTTAAATTAAAAAAGGGAGTAAACCTGGTGTCTTTTTTTACCCGTCCGGCAGGCAGATGTCCTTTTTTTGTCAATAGCGCAAATGAGTTATCAAGGTTTCTGCCACTTACTTCTTCCATCAATTTTTTCAGGTCTTCAGGATAGGGATGTTTGAACTTCCATTGGCGGTAATATTCATGCATACAACTGTCAAACATTGCAGTGCCCAATTCTTTTTCCAACCCTTTCATCCATTGGCCGGCTTTATAATAACCCACCAGTCCATAATTTAATTCGTTGAAATTTTCGGAGGTTGTTTCTATAGGCTGGTCTTTTTTATTGGAAGCCATTATTCTAAAACCAACTGGCATAAAATCGTCGGGTAACCGCTTAGAAAAAAAAGTGGGTTTGTTGGTTTCTTTGCCGATGGTGTAGCTTTCACTGGCATTATATCGCTCGTCATAAAATGTATTAATGCCTTCATCCATCCAAGGATGGTCTCTTTCATTGCTGGCGAGAATACCATAATTCCAGTTGTGGCCAACTTCGTGTTCAATTACATGCTCTAAAGCTGACTCGCCTGCTACCGGTGTTATTGAAGTGATAGTTGGATACTCCATTCCGCCGGCAAATCCCATTTCTGCTTCCACCACACTTACTATACTATAAGGATATTCACCCAACCATTTGCCGCGGGTCGCAATGGTGTTTTTGATAAACAGGAGGCTTTTTGCCCAATAGTTTTGATCCGTTGTTTTAGGGAGATAATAGCTAAATACGTTTATTGTTCTTCCAGATTGTAGTTGCAGTGTGTCGTGATTAACAATAAAACTTTTATCTGCAAACCAGGCAAAATCATGCACATTATCCTGTTTGAAATGAATGGTTTTCATCTCTTTTGAAGACATGATTTCGGTTCGGTCAACAACCTGGCTTTTTGTTCCGCTGCAATCTGTGCACGCCATTGGTTTCTTTACTTTTTTCTTCAGCCAGCCTTGTTCTTCTTCGTCCTGCAGGATACCGGTAGCGGCTACTACATAATTTTTGGGCAAAGTTATTTGAACATCATAATTCCCAAACTCACTGTAAAACTCACCCAATTGAAGGTAGGGCATTGGATGCCACCCTTTCCGGTCATATACAGCCGGCTTGGGAAACCATTGTGTTATCTGGTACGACTGTCCCACATGGCCGCCCCGTGAAAAGTTATAAGGTAATTGTACATGAAAAGGAGTCTGGATTTTTGCGCTGGTTTTAGGAGCTAACGGCTGTGGTAAAACGACCTTAATAATGTCCTGATGCTGAGGGTGATCTTCCATTCGGGCAACTATGCCGTCTACTTTAAAATCAAGCCGGTTAATGTAACCCCGCTTATCACTGTTGCTGAAATAAAAATCTGTTCTGCCATTTTCCAGCAACTGGTCGCTGAATGCGGTGCGATCGTTTTTATAAGCAGTGGGCCACAGGTGAATCCAGATGTAGCGCAATGTATCGGGGGAATTATTGAAGTAATCCATTTTAACAAAGCCATCCAGAGAATGGCTTTTATCATCGAGAGTAACATCAATTTTAAAATCAACCTGTTGTTGCCAGTAGGGTAGTTGACAGTACGCCTTTGATAACTGGCAGCAAAAGACTATAAATGACAGGAACAGTTTTTTCAAAACGGACTATTTATTCAAAAATAATAATAAATACAGTAGGATGTGGTGAACCATTTTTTGCGTGCGCTTATTGGGTGTAATAAGTTAAATTTTTGGGACTTCGCCGTTTCAAAAGTTTGTAAAAAAATGATTAAAACCACTGCTATTTTCCTTTGCCGGCCATTATCAGCCTTAACGTATGCATCATTATTTTTAGGTCGAGCGCTATGGAAACATTTTCAATATATATCAGGTCGAATGTCATTCTTTCAATCATTTGTGGTACCGATGATGCGTAGCCGTACTTTACCATTCCCCAGCTTGTAAGGCCTGGCTTTACTTTAAATAAATAATTAAACTCAGGGTATTGAAGCACTATTTGTTCAATATAATATTTCCGTTCCGGCCTGGGGCCTACGAGGCTCATCTCGCCTTTTAAAATATTTAATAATTGCGGCAGTTCATCCATTCTCCATTTGCGTATCACTCTTCCCCAACTTGTTATACGTGGATCATCATCACTGCTCAGTAAAGGGCCATTTTTTTCGGCATGCTCTACCATGCTTCTAAATTTATAAATAATAAAAGGTTTGCCTTTGTAGCCAATTCTTTCCTGCAAGTAAAATATGCTGCCTGGCGATGATAATTTAATGCGTATAGCCGTATAGATCAACAATGGAGATAGCAACACTAAACCAGTGGCCGCTGTGGAGACATCAATAAAACGTTTTATGTTTTTTTGCCAACTGGGAAGCAAGCCGCTGTGGACATCAATTAAGGGTACTCCCATCACATTGCTTGTCTGCACCGCTCCGGTGATAATGTCCAGCGCATCTGGTTTTATTTTGATGTTCACATCTTTATCACTCAGTTGCTGTAATATTTTAGTTAATAGTTCCCTTTCATTTTTTTCGATCGTAATAATAACCTCCTCGATGCGGTTCTCTGCAATAATGGTATCAATATCGGCAAGGCTGTTGTATCTTCTTATATTGGCCGGGAAGGATACTTCATCACCACCATTGACATTTAAAAAACTATTGATACTATAACCGGGAATGTCTTTAGTCTCCATAAATGTTTTGTAAAACGTAGAAGCATTTTTGCCTGAGCCAATCAGCAATACGTTAAAAAAGACCTTTTTGTTTTTCAACTGATTCAGGGCTATCCGTAAAAACAGCAACCGGAGTGTTACGGTTATGAGGAAAACAGGAATCAGCAGGCTAAAAAATTCTTTGTAGTAATAATTGTTATTGTCCTGGGGGTTTTTTAAAATAAAAAAGAATAACAACGCAAGGCAACCGATGGTGCACACTATTAAAGTTCTTAGAATTTCGGTAATGCCGGATTTATAATAAACCATTTCGTAGGCCCCGCTTAAAAAATGCAGGCTTACCCATCCAAGGATATACAAAAAAGCCCCCAAATAAAAGTCAGCCGGTATCGTAAAATGAAAACCATAAATCACTGTCCTTAAAAAATAAAAAGTTATCCAGGTGATGGTGGCGCCGCAAATATCTCCAAGTATATACAATTTGATATTTATCCGGGGTTGATTCAAAATCTGTCGCAGAGATATAGGTTAATTACAGGTGTGCAGGAAATTATAAAACGTGCTTGTTGCCGATCTTTTCCAATATCTGGTGGGCCACATCCATGGCTCCGTAGCCATCCATTACCGTCACGGGTGTTTCCGTGTTGTTGGTGATAGCATCGGCCAATGACTGCAGTTCCATCTTTATTGCATTGCCTTCCTCTACTATTGGATTGGCTACAGCAATGGTTTTTTTTCCATTGTTGGTTTCTATGTCGAATGTAAACACGTGCGTGTCATCGGGTGTTTTCAGTTTAATAACCTCCGTTTTTTTGGCTAAAAAATCTATGCCGATGTAAGCGTCTTTTTGAAACAAACGCATTTTGCGCATTTTTTTCATGGAAATGCGGCTGCTGGTAAGATTGGCTACACAACCATTGTCAAACTCAATACGTACGTTGGCAATATCCGGGGTGTCGCTCATGACTGCCACACCATTCGCTGAAATGAACTTTACATTGCTTTTTACCAAACTCAGGATGATGTCTATATCGTGTATCATCAGGTCGAGAATGACACTTACATCAGTACCCCGTGGATTGAACTGTGCCAGGCGATGCACTTCGATAAACATAGGATTAACCTTATAGCCGTTTAAGGCTAAAAAAGCGGGATTGAATCTTTCTACATGTCCTACCTGGAATTTAATATTAGCCTCCCTTGCAAGTTTCACCAACTCTCTTGCCTCATCCATTGTATTTGCCAGGGGCTTTTCCACAAAAACGTGTTTGCCTTTTGTGATGGCTGCTTTGCTTAATTCAAAATGAGCAGTAGTCGGGGCTACAATATCTACCAGATCACAGGCATCCATCAAGGTGGCTGCATCTTCAAAGCGGGTAAGCTGGTATTTTTCAATTACTTCTTTTGCATTATCTTCCCCCGGATCATAAAACCCAACAATTTCCGCTCCTTCAATTTCCTTCCAGTTATTTAAATGAAATTTTCCCAGGTGGCCCACTCCGAAAACACCAACTTTTAGCATAGCAATATCTTTTTTCAAAGATAAGCCGCTAATTGTGAAAAGGCAAACATATGATTACCAATGCGGATGCATGATTGTAAAGCAAAAGTCATAGTTGCCTGGGTTAGCATTTTAAAAAAATGATTGAATTATTTGCAGGGTTTAATTTTAAAAGGTTTTTTATCCCAGATGAAATATATTATAGAAATTCAGCTGGCTTAAGATGTTTGTACGCTTTATATTTGGTATCTATTAAATGCAAAACGATAATTATAAAAGTATGCGCTTAGATAATGATGATATAAACAACGATGGGCAGTTTGCAGGCATGGGTTCAGTTGCCATCCACGGCAGTGGAAAACAGAATGCGGACCATGCACATTTAACACCGATATATGCTACTTCTACTTTCGTTTTTGACAGCGCGGAACAAGGTATGGCCCGGTTTTCC
Organism: Ferruginibacter sp.; assembly: GCA_039922375.1. Classification (GTDB taxonomy): domain Bacteria; phylum Bacteroidota; class Bacteroidia; order Chitinophagales; family Chitinophagaceae; genus Ferruginibacter. The sequence goes on along the minus strand of JBDSAA010000058.1, from coordinate 38,587 downwards.
GGCAAAGGAGACGGCTATATTTATTCCCGCTTTGGTAATCCTACCACTACGATGGCAGCAGAACTCATTGCATCATTAGAAGCTTTTAAGGTTACTGATGAACATGGAAATCATTTGCAGCTAAAAGCGCTGTTACATGCTAGTGGCCAGGCGGCCATGGCCACAATGTTTCTGTCAAATCTTTGTGCAGGCGATACCGTATTATCGCATTACTCTCTGTACGGTGGCACACATGAATTCCTTTTTGACGTTCTGCCCAAATATGGGATCAATAGTTTAATAACAGATTTAAGGGATCCTGATCAATTGGAAACAATGATTAAAAAAAATCCAACACTTAAACTGATACATATCGAAACACCGGCCAACCCTACTATGTTTTGCATTGACCTGGAAGCTATAACCGGCATTGCGAAAAAGCATGGCATCCTGGTTACAGTAGACAATACATTTGCTACGCCTTATTTACAACAACCATTCAAATACGGAGTGGATTTTGTTTTTCATTCCACCACCAAATTTCTTAACGGCCACGGTACATGTATTGGCGGGGTATTGATCGGCAAGGATATTGAGTTCATGACCACTACGGCAAAGAAATTCCATAAATTATTGGGTAGTAACAGCAGCCCGTTTGATGCATTTTTACTGATGCAAGGTATCAAAACGCTGGAAGTGCGCATGGAAAAGCATTGCGGCAATGCAGCGGTTGTGGCAGCATTTTTATCCAGGCATCCGGCTATTTCAAAAGTGTATTATAATGGTTTGCCGGATCACCCGGACTATGATATCTCAAGGCGACAAATGCGCCACCCGGGAGCAGTGTTGAGTTTCGAACTGGGCAAAGGAATGGAAGCGGGCAAGCGTTTTATTAATGAGCTCAACATGTGTGTACGGGCAGTATCCGTTGGTACGGTGGATACTTTACTATCTCATCCGGCTTCCATGTCACATTCAGGAATGACTGTCGAGGACAGGCTGAAATCCGGGATCACCGATGGGCTGATAAGAATGAGTGTTGGATTAGAATCAGCTGAAGACATCCTGAATGACCTTGACAAGGCTTTGAGAACACTTTGATCTTAAGTATTTGGGGTAAAAAAGGTCACTGCCACTTACGTTAAAAGGGGCAGTGTTGGCATGATTTTTTATTCATTTTTTAAAAAATACACCAATGATAAATCTAGAAGATAATATGCTGAATGAAGATGCTGAGACATCTGAAAATAACGAAGAAACCAAGGGGTCTAATACCGTAAAAGATCCAAATGAATGGATTACCGGAAATGAGCCCATGACTGGCGCACAACGATCTTATCTCAGGACTCTATCTGATGAAGCGGGTGAAACTTTTGATGGCACGCTAACGAAGGCGGAGGCAGCGAAACGAATTGAAGCATTACAGCAAAAAACCGGAAGAGGGTTAAACAGCTGATAACCCGGCGCAACACTATTTAACCAGTAGCACCTAAACTTAACAATATGCCTGAACTGCCCGACGTGGAGGTTTTCTCACGCAACCTAAATAAGCTGCTTGCAGGTAAAAAATTAGTAAAATTGAAAGTCGTTTCCGGGAGTAAGTTAAAGGATAAACCAAAGCTACTTACTCAAAATCTGGAAGGTAAAACACTTAGAAAAATTTACAGGTCAGGCAAGGAAATGCGCTTTGAGTTTACTGATGAGACCTTGATGGGTCTGCACCTGATGCTTACCGGTGATATATTTGTCTTTGATAAAAAAAATACTCACCATTCCACCATCGTTGAGCTTTATTTTGAAGGAGATTTTGGTATTGCGCTGACAGACAGGATGAAAAATGCCAATATAAAACTCAACCCGGAGGACAAGAAGGGTGTTGATGCATTATCGACTGAATTAAATTTTAAATACCTCAAAGAAGTCCTGAACAGAAAAACAACCATTAAGAATATTTTACTGGATCAAAATATTATCAGGGGGATTGGCAATGGTTATTCCGACGAAATTTTATGGGAAACAAAAATTTCGCCTTTCTCTGTTGCATCAGCGATTCCCGATGAGAAGATCAAAGAACTAGCTAAAACTATCAAAACCGTTCTCAAAACGGCAACCCAAAAGATTTACAAAACTTTTCCTGGACGGGTTAATGATGAGGTTAAAGAATTTTTAAAAATTCACACCAAAGAAAAAAAGAACAGTCCCGCGGGCGCTTTGATTAAAATTGACGCAAAAGGGATGCGAAAAACCTATTACACTGATGAGCAGGTTTTGTATCGCTAACTACGGGCTATCCACGACCAGCCGCTCTAAGCATCAGCGGAGCTACCTCGATTATACATGCAATTACAAAAAATGCCAGCTCAACTGAGCTGGCATTTTTTGATGCATTTTTAATTAAACTAGTTCTTTACAAATCTGCTTACCTGGGTCTTGCTGCTGCCCGTCACTTGCACTGTGTATACACCCGCAGGCAACTGCGCTATGGGGATTGTAGTAGTGGCAGCGGTCATTTGTTTGTTAAATACTTTTTGCCCATGCTGGTTGTAAATGCTGATATTGATCTTACCCGTAAAGCCCGATGTCGAAAGAGCCAGCTGGCTTTTAGCTGGGTTGGGATATAGAACAATCCCGGCACCGGCATTCAAAGCAACTTTTATCAATAAAATATTGCTGTAAATAAATTGCCCGTCTTTATCGATCATCTTCAGGCGGTAATAATTATTGCCTTGCTGTGGTTTTTCATCAATGACTTTGTAACTATTGTTACCACTTCCAACTGCACTTTCCAGCGCTATTTTATGGAAAGCATTTCCGTCATTGCTTCTTTCAATCTCAAAGATTTTTGTATTTATTTCATTGGATGTTTTCCAGGCAAGGGATGTTTTGCCGTTTTCAAACCGGCCATCAAAGTCCGTTAATGTAACCGGAAGTATAATTAAAGAAGAATTATAAGTATCAGTATTGTACATCGCCAGCAACTGGCCGCCTTCTACCACATCAGCTGGGATGCCGGTGTTGTAATGTGCCTGGTCTACCAATAAAAACCAGCCTGCACCCAAGATATCCTGCACATCTACCACGCCCGAAGACTCTTCATCCTGTGTAAGAAACCTGGAACCGTTGGTTATAAACCTGGTAGAATCGTGTGTAGCTATCAGTTTCAATTCATCAGTAGCAACGGTGTATTGCCATACTTTCCCCAAATGAGTCTGGCCACCAACATCTTCCTGAAGCATGATATGACCATACTTGTCGAACGCAATATTGTCAAGCATTTTTTGCCCTTCAGTACCGTCTAATACAGCTTCAATCGTACCACCGTTTTCAGGATTGGCGATATCATCAAACCGTAATTTCCATAACCTGCTGGGGCCCGTAAACGCATTGGTAGTAGCAAAATAAAAATCCCGTGGGTTTGCGGGGTTCCATGCACCGTCTTCCGGGCGAAGGAATCCGGTAACACCGCCTGTAACACTGGCTGTTTCCAGTGCAGCTCCTGTGGTATTTTGCACCGAGCCAAGGTCAAAGAGGGTAAAACGGGTGCCTGCCGTAGGAAGTGGTGGTGTAGCCTCACTCGCAAACCCTGTAACTTTTACACCAAATAATTTACCATTGCCAAGGCCTGCTTTTTCTATCTCAGACCCGGTATTTGTTTTTGTTCCTACATAAAAATATACCTGGCCCCCCGTTGCATCATCCAGGCCTGCCACCACTGTTTTATTACCCGCAGCGGGGTTTGGTACTGCATTTTCCCAGGAGAATTTACCCAGGTAAGGCAACTCATAACTTATGCCGGCATTGGCTCCTGTAAGAATATGTCCAAATACACGGCCTTCCGCCCCGGCCTCTTCACCATTCATAAATATACGTTCTTGTGTACCCAGCCCGGTAGCACTATTATAAAATGCCGAAGCAACGGGAAGGTCGGCAGAACAAAAGCGGTTAAATGCAGTTGTACCTGTAGAATAGGTACTGGTACCAGGATTCCACAAGCGGACACTTTGTATAAGGTCGGTTCCACTTAAAACAGCAAGGTTTGATTTGTTGACTATCCATTTGCTCACAAACGCTCCTTTTGATCCATGGGCACGTACCACGCCAACGGTGGGACTAAACTCATGATTGATTAATACAGTGAAAGTACCATCGCCATTGTCATATGCACCCAGCCCATCGGGAGTACCGGCCATTTTATAACCGCCCACATTGTCGTTGGCTGTGATAATCGATTTGAAACTTACACCCGGAACTGCCGGCTGCAAATAGGGGCTTTGTGAACTGGTGATGCTCGTTGCACCAGGGTCGAGCGATAAAGCCTGGTAATTTATTAGTTTATTACTGCCCGTGAAGCCATATACTATTACGTGGCTCTTGTACCCGGTAGCGGTAGCGACCCCATTTTCTGTGGGCGAAACCAGTCCATAGTCATTATCATTGCCAATGGCGATGGTGCTATCATTTATAATTGCCAGCCCTTCCGCTTTTTCTAAAACAGCAGGCCATCCATTTGCAAGAAGATCCATAAACAAAGTTTTGGTAACCGGCACAATACTGTTAGCAGCTAACCCAGCGGCATCTACCAGTGCCTCAAGCGTAGAACCACTATACAAACCGGAATGTACCGGCGTGGCATTGTTAATATTGATGAGGTATACTCTCTTTATATCGGTAGTGCCACGCAAGGCGGCTTCCATCACTAAAAATGTTGAGTCGTTAACAGCAGCCATGTCACCAATTTTCCAATCCCTTAATCGAATCTGGTTGGCACCGCTTGCACCAATCACACCATCATTGAGATAAGCAAACATACGGGTAGCATTATTTGCCGGGTTAATTTCTATTATGCGGTGTATGCGGGTTCCTTCGCCGACAGTTTTATTTGGATATAACAGGGGGCTTTGAATAAAGGCGTAAATTTTGCCACTGGGGCTGATAGCGATTCCTTCAAACCCGCGGTTATTTTTTCGATATTTAAAAGCGGTGTCAATCATAACATCCTGGGGTTGGGCGCCGGGGAGATTTGCATAAGGGGTAAACCGCTGAAGCACCACGCCGTTGCCATTTAGTTTCCAAATGGTGGGGCCACCTTCTTCACATATCCAAAAGTTACCCTCTTTATCAACTAGGATTCCTTCCGAGTCGATGCCCCAAATATCTTTGGCAGCAGTTTTCGCATTGAAATTGGCACAATTTAATACGGTATCAGTTGAAACCACTTCAGCCGCTGTGCTGCCGAAATCCGTTGGATTCAATAAGCCAGAGGCATTGGTTCCATTAGGGCGTTTCATTGTGATCGTTTGTAAAATTTGAATAGAATCCCCATTCAACCTGATCCGGTGAATTTTTGGCGCATACGAGGCGAACCCATAAATTTTGTCATAGGTAGGCCTGCATGCAGCGGGATTCGCATTGGCAGCATCAACATTCACACCTCTATCGGACACTGTCCAGAATTCTTTTCCGTTTGTATTTGGAATTACCCACAATCCTGAAAACCCTGCCTCCCGAAAATCAATTCCCTGAAAGTTTCCGATGGGTGCAGAGAAATTATTTTGATAATCCTGTAAGACTGTTATCTGCCCGGTCGCATGGGAAATACAAAGCGAGCATAATAAAACTGTTATAAAAGCCTTTTGCTTTTTGTAATAAATGACGGAGAGCCTAACAAGCAAACCCGTTAAATCTTTTCTTTGTAAAAGTCTTTTTTGCATAAATTTTTCTTAAGAGTTAATAGTAAAAATGTCAAAATTTAAAAACAGGTTATCACCTTTTGACAGGTGAACAATGTCTATCCTGGAAACAGACAGTCAACGGAATTGCTGTCAAATAATGGTAAACAAGATCGTAAATGTAGAAACTTAGATTTGTTTTTGCGGGGCTTACTCTTTTGTTAATATTAAAATAATACTTCTTTATTTGGATAATTAATTTTGTAAAATAATTATGCAAATAGATAAGCTTACGCTACGGCAGTGGGATAAAACCTGGCAGCGGTTGATGTCAAAAGAGGAAGCACGTTACAGATAAAACGTTGAAGAAGGATATTTAGAAAGGCAGTAAAGCATTTAATACGCAGTGTTCATTATGAAAATACACGAAATAAAAAAACCGAAGTTCATCACTTCGGTTTTTAATTTATTTTATATCAGCTATTATTTAAGCGCTTCAATTTTCTTTACAAAATTAGCTTTTGGCTGTGCGCCTACTAATTTATCAACCACTACACCGCCCTTTACAAAAAGTATTGCAGGGATGCTGGTGATGCCATAATTGGTAGAAATTTGTGGGTTGTGGTCAACGTTTACTTTACCAACATTTACTTTGCCATCATATTCTTTTGAAAGTTCTTCAATAACTGGCCCGATTGCCCGGCATGGTCCACACCATTCTGCCCAAAAATCGATTACTGATAATTTATCTGAGTCCAAAACTTCTGTTTTGAAATTTGCATCTGTGAATTCGTGTGCCATAATATTTTTTTAGTTTATAATTTTTTATAAAGAGAGGCAAAAATACATCCAAATTTTTAAATGTGTTGGAATGACATATACACAATCTTATTGTCAGTGTTAATATGTTGTTTTGCCACATGGTTAGTGGTCAATAGTGAATCGTCAATAGTGGAATGCTTACTTGCCCGCTAGCGTTTTAACTTTTATCTAACTATTTAATGTCATGAGCGCACATGCGATAAGCCATTTGGCCATTGACTAGTGACCATTCACCATTCAATGTCATTTGGTTAAGTACCGGCGTTTCGTTGCTCATTATTGCTGAAAATGTACAAGGGAGTGACACAACAATGTTAATTTAAAAAACAAATGCTTGTAAACAAATAATCTTCTTAACTAAGCGACATTGATTAACCATTCCATTCACCACTCACGATTTACCCCCTTATCCGGTTACCACCGTTACGTCCAGATCCTTGTTTTCGTTTAAAAATACCGCCATATCATCATTCATAGTAAAACCAGCACCCAAACTGTACATGCCCACTTTGTAGTTATTTCTTATATCAACGATACTGAACTTTAGCACTGTATTCCCCGGATTTTCTTTTATGTTTTTTTCAACGAAGTTTACAAAATGGGTGTTTACAAACTGCGGTTGTACTTCAATAATCACCTGCCTGGTTAATGCCGGTTTTACTGTTTCCAGCAAATGTATCCTTGATAACTTAAATTCATATTGGTCACTGTTATACCTGGTTTTAAAGCAGCCTTCTACCATTACAATCAAACCTTTTTCCAGGTAATCCTTATACTTCACATAGTCTTCGCTCCAAAGCATGAACTCAGTTTTGCCGCTATAATCCTCTATAGTAAGTATTGCAAAATTTTTACCTGTTTTTGTAAGGCGCTGCTGTGCTTCCACCACAAGGCCCGCCACCCTGAATTGCCTGCCGGGATTTGCATGCGTATTTACAGCGGCTTTAAATTCATTGTAATCGGAGAGTGGTGTGATATTGTAATGCCGCATTTCAAATTTGAAATTGTCCAGCGGGTGCCCGCTCATATACATACCTGTTACATCCTTTTCATAATCGAGTTGCTGGGCAAGGGGCCATGGTTCGCACACAGATAATTTTGGCGGAACAAGATCCGGCATTTGCAGGTCGCCAAATAATGTATTGCTAGCGCTTGCATTTTGAAACTGGTAAATGCTGCCAAACTTCAGAATCTTTTCAAGCCCCTGCACATCGCCGGGAGCTACGTAAAAATATTGAGCACGGGTTATATCTTTAAAGCAATCGAATGCGCCGGAATAGATCAAACTCTCCAATGACTTTTTATTGGCCGCACGCTGGTTAACTCTTTTTGCCAAATCGAAAATGGAACTATAAGGGCCGTGCTTTGCTCTTTCTTCAATGATGCATTCGATAGCATTTTCTCCCACGCCTTTTAGCCCGCTAAAGCCAAAGCGTATCTCACCTTTTTTATTTACGGCAAAACCTTTCTGCGATTCATTGATGTCCGGACCAAGCACCGTCAAACCCATTCTTTTGCACTCTTCCATAAAGAAAGTTATCTTTTCAATACTGCCTGCGTGATTCAAAACAGCCGCCATGTATTCGCTGGGATAGTGCGCCTTTAAATAAGCAGTTTGATAAGCAACAAAAGCATAACAGGTAGAGTGCGATTTATTAAAAGCATACTGTGCAAATGCCTCCCAATCCGTCCATATTTTTTCCAGCTTATCCTTCGGATGTCCCTTTGCGGTAGCACCATCCACAAACTGCACTTTCATTTTATCCAGGATGGCGATCTGCTTTTTTCCCATTGCTTTACGCAACACATCCGCATCGCCTTTACTAAAGCCGGCAAGCTTTTGAGACAACAACATCACCTGTTCCTGGTACACCGTAATACCGTATGTTTCCTTCAGGTATTCTTCCATATCCGGCAGATCAAATATCACTTGTTTTTTGCCGTGCTTTCTGTCAATGTATTCCGGAATATAGGCGATGGGGCCGGGCCGGTACAAGGCATTCATTGCAATAAGATCGGCAAATTTATCCGGCTTTAGTTCACGCAGATATTTTTGCATTCCCACGCTCTCAAACTGGAAGGTAGCATTCGTATCGCCCTGCTGGTATAGCTTGTAGGTTAATTCATCATCCAGCGGAATATCATCGATGGCAATACTTACTTCATGATTTTGTTTGATCAGGGCCAGCGCCGTTTTTAAAATACTAAGGGTTTTCAATCCCAAAAAATCCATCTTTATAACACCCGCTTCTTCAATGGAACCGCCTTCTATTTGCGTAAGCCATAACTCTGATTCCTTGGAGGATGCAACAGGCAACAAGTCGGTGAGATCTCTTGGTGCAATGATGATGGCAGAAGCATGAATACCCGTATTTCGGACGGAGCCTTCAAGGATCTCTGCTTCATGCAGAATGGTACTGTGCAGGTTATCACCGTTATATATTTCCCGTAATTTTTTTACATTTTCAATATCATCCGCCTGCAATTGCTCCTTTTCTTCCAGCGATTTTATTCCATTCTTCGCTTCCTTGGTGGTGTAAGGCGCATGCAGCAAACGTTTCAGGTTGATGCCTGGTTTTTCAGGAACCAGCTTTGATAAAGCCCGGCTTTCGGCCAATGGAAGATCCATTACCCGGGCCACATCTGCAATACTTGATTTGGCTGCCATGGTGCCATAAGTAATGATCTGTGCTACCTGGTTTTTGCCATATTTCTGTACAACGTAATCAATTACTTTTTGCCTGCCTTCATCATCAAAATCAGTATCAATATCCGGCATTGATTTACGTTCAGGATTCAGGAATCTTTCGAACAGCAAATTGTATTTGATCGGATCGATGTTGGTAATACCAATACAATAAGCCACCACGCTACCAGCAGCGGAACCACGGCCGGGGCCCACAAATACGCCCATTTCTTTACCTGCTACTATAAAATCACTTACAATGAGGAAGTAACCTGCAAAACCCATGTCACGTATTACACCCAATTCAAAATTGATGCGTTCTTCGGTTTCCGGTGTAAAGATCTTATAGCGTTCTTTAGCACCTGCCCATGTGAGGTGGGTGAGGTATTCATCCTGTGTTTTGAAATTGGCGGGAACAACAAAATGCGGTAGTAAAATATCCCGCTTTAAATCAAGCAAATCTACTTTTGCTACAATCTCATTGGTATTATCAATTGCCTCAGGTATGTCATCAAATACTGTTGACATTTCCGCAGTAGTCTTTAAATAAAACTGGTCATTCGGAAAAGCAAACCGCTTGTTTTTTACCAGCACATCATCATCAGCGATCTCACTCCATTTTGGCGTAGCCTGTTTTTCACCTGTATTGATACAAAGTAAAATGTCATGAGCGTTGGAATCTTTTTGATCAACATAGTGCGAATCATTGCTGGCAATTACTTTCACATTGTATTTCTTCGCAAATTTTAGCAATACCTTGTTTACCTTATCCTGATCGGGTATGCCATGCCGTTGTAGCTCTATGTAATAATCTTCTTGGAAAATGTTGAGCCACCATTTAAACTCATTCTCACCTTCCGCTTCACCTTTTTTTAAAATGGTCTGTGGCACCAGCGCACCAAGGCAGCAGGTAGTGGCAATCAATCCTTCATGGTAAATATGAATCAACTGTTTATCAATCCTTGGGTATTTGGAATACATGCCTTCGATGTATCCCAGCGAGGTTAGTTTTACAAGGTTCTTATAACCAGTTTCATTTTTCGCAAGCAGTATTTGATGGTGTCGGGGGTCTTTTTCTTCTTTGCTAAATGTTTTGCGGGTTCGGTCGGTGGTAATATAAAATTCACAGCCAACAATCGGTTTCACCTTCAACGTTTTATCCTCGTTGCGGTGCTTGTATGCTTCCTTTACAAATTCAAAAGCACCAAACATATTACCATGGTCGCTGATAGCAAGCGCAGGCATTTTTTCGGCAATGGCTTTCTGATACAGATTCTTAATAGATGCCGCTCCGTCCAATAACGAAAACTGGGTGTGAACATGTAAGTGAGAAAAATTCATTTATGGATAAAAGTTTAATAATTGATGGATAATTGCTGATCGCTTCATCAGCGTTTCAAAGCATTTACTCAATTAGTTTTTTGTGTAACTAACATTTGTTTTTCATGTCATCATCGTTGTGTCACTCCCTTGTACTACATATCATTGGGCATCTTCCCCTCATTGATAAATTAACTGCTAAGAACTGCTTTTGTTTTAAGCAATATTAACTTACATGCTGCCACATATTTTAACCTGGCAAATATCGTTCACAATAAAACAAGCTTCTAATTCGTTTTTCCACAAGAGATAATCACCTGCATCTCAACTGTTTGAGCCCAAAGGTTGGTTTTATGAGATTGGGACTCTACCTTTGCGTCACATTTAAGAAATTTATTTATTAATTGTTTGTATTACAAGGTTCAAAGAAAGGAAAAGATAAATAGCGTAATTAAAGATTTTTAAGATGATCAAATAACACAAGATTAAGTTGTACTTACGTGTAAACCTAAAATTTTACGTATGAAACACTTATTTTTTGTTGCTGTCATTTTTTCAGGAACAACAATATCTGTAAAAGCTCAAACCAATGTCAATATCGAAAGACTTGAGGCAAGAGCTCAATCAAAAAATTCCCCAAAATTTATCGAAGGCATTGAAATTCTACCCGCTGCCGTTTCAAACACAACCGTTGCTGCGGAAGAAAATCTAAATGATAAGCCAGCAAGTAGTTCCATTATCAGGCAGCCAAATTTTACGGGCCGTATCGAACGCTGTTCTCCGATGCAGTTTAAGTATGCGACGATCATGGATAGGGAAGTCGAAAGTATTAGTAATATTATCCTCTATAATTTTATTGACGAATGGTGGGCTACCCGTTATCAATATGGTGGTATAGACCGTGATGGAATTGATTGTAGCGCCTTCACATCAAAACTGTTATCAGCTGTATATAGTGTGACAGTTCCCCGTACCGCGAAGGACCAATATGATTTTTGTGAAAAAGTAGCTACTGAAAACCTGCTTGAAGGAGACTTGGTTTTCTTTAATACAAGGGGTGGTGTAAGTCATGTAGGCCTCTATCTTGGCAACAATTATTTTGTACACAGCAGCGTACATAGCGGCGTCACCATTAGTAGCCTGAGTGATGATTATTACAGCAAAAAATTTATCTCTGGCGGCAGGATTCTTGTTCCGTAAATAGTTTAGCACATCAATAGCATCCGGAACGTCCGGGTTATTTTATCTGCTATTTCAATCCCACTTTTTTCTGTAAACTTCTCCAAACTGGCAATAGATCCGAGGATAGATTTAAGAGGAAAACGCCTGTGCCATACAGAGCGATAAAGCAGGAACTTCTTATTACCAGCCATAAAAATCCTGTATAATGGTCGAATAAAAAGTAGCAGCAATAAAAAGCGGCCAGGCCTAACAGTATGGTGTAGGCCGTTTCTTTTGTAAAGGGTTGCATTTTAAACTTTTTTTGCAAGTACCAAAAACGGATGCCATTGTATACCGTAAACGTAAAGAGGTTGGCTATTGCCGGACCTACAATATCAAAATAATATTTTGTCAGTATATAATTGAGCGGGAGTGTTATCACTAACAAAATAACACCGGTAAAAAATTCGAATTTCCATAGCGTTGATGTGGCTATGATCTGACTGTTTACGCCAGTGCCCATGTCAACGATGCGCATTAAACCAACAAAGAAGAAAACCCACCGGGCATCCAGGTATACGCTCTGCAGGTGAAATGTAAATATGCCATCTGAAAAGTTTAGCCAGATAAGGGAAAACATACCCACAGCAAATATTAATTGGTTGATGGACGATTGCCTGTAGATCCGTGTTATTCTCTTATAATCCTTATCCTTCCAGGCCTGTGATAATGCTGCTAAGGAAGATGATATTACTCCGCGCTGTGGAGCCTGTATCAGACTTGCCATATACTGTCCAAGAGAATATACCGCAACAGCACCAAGGCCGTTTACAGAAACGGATGCCAGCAATATACTATCAAAAACTCCTGAAATGGCAAATACCAGGGTACCGGGATAAATGAATTTGATGAGGTTGATAATCTTACTAAAATACTTTTTTGTTACAATACTTACTTTAAAAGTCAGGTGTATGTATCCTTTTGCCAAAAGGTAGAAAAGCAAGATTCCAGCTATGCCTAAATAAGTAAAGGAATATATTTTGATGAAAAAATCAAATTTTCCTAACAGACCGATAAAGGTGAATATGATCAGGATAGTCGTAAATGCCCTGAATTGTACTTCCCGCAAAAAATTAGTGAAGATGGATTTTTTAAGTTGCCAGGCATAACTTTCAAGAATGCTATATAGTGTCAGGCCCAAGCCAAATGGAAATATCCAATAATAGTATTTAACTAATTCAGGAGAATTTTTTCCAAACTTATAGATGATCAGGTCTTTAAAGTAAATACCTCCTATTACGACAACACAAAACCCGGCGAGTGACACCAGTAATGCCCAGGTAAGGATATCATTTCGCTTTTCGTCGAGGTTGTCTTTGTAGTACGGATAAAATTTAAAAATATAAGAAGGCATTCCAAGATTGGCGATTGAAAACATCAGGTTGGCTACAGCAACAAAAATCCCCGTTAGTCCATACTGCTCCTTGGTAAAACCGCCTTCTCTCGTAAGCAAATAGGTATTAAAAAAGCCTAAGGCAAACCCGAAATAAACCATTACCGAAGAAATAATACTTTGCCTTCTAATTTGGCTCATATACTGATTTGCCGCTAAATTAATCTACCTTTTTCGTATTGATATAAAAATTTGGATCAACTGAAAACTGCACCGTTCCTTCAGGATAGGCATTCAATGTTTGCCATGCTTCGGTAGGTTTTATCCATTGCTGTGTTTTAAATTTAATTTTTAATGGCATATTAAAACCTTTTATACAATTCGTATATCTGTAAGCAAGTTTGTATTTGTCGATCTTATATTCCAATACAGGTATTTGTGTGGTTCTTAAGTATTGATCAAAAACTTTGGTGAAGTCTATTTTTGAGTTTTGGCTAACATATTCTTCCACCTGTTTTGAGGTTACTGTTTGATGATAGAAGGTAGAATTAAGCCCTCGCAGTATTTTTCTGAAAAGCGAATCATTATTGATAACCTGCCGTATGTTATGTAACATGTTGGCGGCTTTATAGTACATATCGCTGCTACCTTCTTTGTTTACATTGTATAGGCCTATTACCGGGATATCATTGGCAATATTTTTTCTGATGCCAGATATATATGCAGTTGAGGCCTCCGCTCCGTAATAATACCCGGTAAATAATGTTTCCGAGTAATTGGTGAATCCTTCGTGTACCCACATATCGGCAATGTCTTTTGTGGTTATATTGTTGGCAAACCACTCATGTCCACTTTCATGCACTATTATAAAATCCCATTTCAATCCCCAGCCGCTGCTACTCAGATCCTTGCCCAGATAGCCATTTTGGTAACCATTCCCATAAGCAATTGCACTCTGGTGTTCCATGCCTAAATGGGGTGATTCTACCAACTTATAACCGTCCTTATAAAAAGGGTAGGGGCCAAACCAATATTCGAAAGCTTTCATCATTTTGGAGGCATCGGTAAATTGTTTTTTTGCTTTTTGCAGATTGTAATCCAATACCCAGTAATCCATATCAAGCTTCCCTTTTTCTCCTTTGTACAACTCACCAAAATGAACATATTTTCCTATGTAAGGAATAATATTATAATTATTAATAGGATTTAGCACTGCCCAGTCGTAAGTAGCTGTACCATCCCCGTTGAGTTTTTTATTACGCAACCGTCCATTACCCACACAAACCAATGTATCGGGAACGGTGATGTGCATCTCCGCACTGTCGGGTTCATCGCTTTGATGGTCTTTGCAGGGATACCAAACGCTTGCTCCCATACCCTGACATGCTATGCTCACCCATGGATTGTTATTTTTATCTTTTTGCCATATAAGGCCACCATCCCATGGTGCATGCTTAGCGGTAACAGGTTTACCATGATAATAAATAGTAAGCAAATTCTCATTATTTATTTTAGGTATTTGATTTTCTAAATTAGGTGTATTAATAAAATAAGCATTGCCATCTTTTGTAAAACTGTTACTACTTAAATTGACTTTATAACTTCCAATGAAACATGTTACACTATCTAATATTAATGGCTCCTGTAAATCAATCTGCATAGTACTACCTGTTTTTAAAGGTTTAAACTGGATAATATTATAGCCGGTGATTGTACTATCGGCTATATTAAATTTAACATGCAAGTCATATTTTAATACATCCCACCAATCTCTTTGCGGGCCATAGGTTCCTCTTAGCGTATCTGCATGTGTGAGAAGTCTTTCGCCGCTTAGTGGCTGGGCCAAAAGATTTATGCAAGGCAAAATGATTAAAAGTATAAAGGCAGAATATGCTTTCATTTTTTAATTAAGAATTTTGAATTAATAATGTTCTCTAATTTTAGATGATTAAAATAAAATTAAACAGAAATAACTGAAGCTGTTGAAAACTTACGTTAAACAAAAAAAACAAATGATTTTAAAACCTTGTCTTTTATTCATTATTTCTTGTTCTGTTATACTTTTTTCTTGTATCAGCCATAAGCATCCTGACAAAAAAATATTTCATTATAATGAACAAACAGGTATCGCAAGTTTGGATCCTGCTTTCGCAAAAAACCAATCAATTATGTGGGCAATTCATCAACTATACAATACGTTGATTGAAGTAGATGAAAATATGCAATTAAGGCCTTCCCTAGCAAAAAGCTGGGAACTTTCACCTGACAATCTGCGGTTTACTTTTCACTTACGTACTGATGTTTATTTTCATGATGATGCCGTATTTGAAAACGGGAAAGGAAGATTACTTTCAGCAATGGATGTAGTTTATAGCCTTAGACGGATTATGGATAAAGATGTCGCAAGCCCGGGTGCCTGGATATTTAATAACAGGATAGATTCGGTTAATGGATTTATTGCATTGAACGATTCAACTGTCCAATTAACACTGATCCGACCGTTCCAACCAATACTCGGTATACTAAGTATGCAGTATTGCTCAATCGTCCCCATGGAAGCAGTGCAAAAATATGGCAGTAATTTTCGCAGTCATCCTGTGGGCACAGGTCCTTTTCAACTATTAACCTGGGTGGAAGGACAGGCATTGCTGATGAAGAAAAATAGCCATTACTTTGAAAAAGACAGCAGTGGCAATTCACTCCCATATTTAGATGGTATAAAAGTCTCTTTTTTTGATAGCAAGGCAACCGAGTTTTTGGAATTTCAGCAGCACCGCCTCGATTTCATAAATGATATTGAAGCTTCTTTTAAAGACGAACTACTAACTAAAACCGGTCATTTGAAAAAACAATGGGAGGGGAAACTGTTGTTGCAGAAGCATAACTATCTCAATATAGAATACCTGGGTATTTTGGTGGATACCAACAATGTGCTTGTTAAAAAATCACCCTTGAGGTTAAAAAAAATCCGGCAGGCGTTAAACTACGGCTTTGATAGAAGGAAGATGATGCTGTACCTGCGTAATTCAATCGGTACCGCCGCGGAGAGTGGCTTTGTGCCTGCCGGGCTGCCCTCTTTTGATACAGTCGCCGTGAAGGGATATCATTTTAATCCGGCTAAGGCACGGCAATTGCTTACCGAAGCAGGCTTCCCTGGCGGAAAAAATTTGCCTCAAATAAAATTATTAACAATACCAGTGTATGCTGATCTGGCTGGTTATATCGCCAACGAATTAAATCTTGCCGGAATAAACATCCAGGTAGAAGCTATCCAAAAAAGTCTGTTGCTTGAGCAAACTTCCAGGTCGCAGGCCTTGTTTTTCCGTGGTAGCTGGATCGCCGATTACCCCGATGCAGAAAATTACCTAAGTGTATTCTATGGAAAAAATCCTGCTCCTCCCAATTATACAAATTATAAGAACCAAGCCTATGACGCTTTGTATGAAAAAGCCATCGCTGAAAAGAATGATTCGTTCCGCTATAAGTTATACCAACAGATGGATAGAATAATTATAGAAGATGCCCCCGTTGTTCCCTTATGGTATGATATGGCCATTCACCTCGTTCATACCAATATCAGCAACTTTTTTCCAAATGGCTTGAACTTGCTGGAGCTAAGAAAAGTTAGAAAAAAATAATAGGACAAAATTCTTATAGTATTAGAAAAATGTCTATTTTTGGATAAATATTTGAATTATGAAAGATTTAGATAATGCCACAAAAGTTTATAAGCAATACTCCAGTTACATTCAACAACAAGAGGCCAATATACTCGCCGAGCCTCAAGCCATTTATGCTACAGCTTTTGACGATATGATGTCCGTATCCAGCTATGATAAAGATTTTGCTGCGGATCTGCTGGATGTTTCTTATAAAACTGTAGCACGCTATAAAAAGGAAAAAAAGAAATTTAGCCCTTTGCAAAGTGAATATATTTTAAAAACAATTGTGCTTTTTAATAAAGGCACCCAAGTATTTGGTAATAAAGAAAGTTTTAACCGCTGGCTCGACAAACCTGCTTTTGGTTTAGGTAATCGCATACCCCGTGCATTTATTGCTACGGTGGGTGGCCTCAATTTCATTATAGATGAGCTTAACCGGATAGCCCATGGAGATCTCGCATAATTTTTTACATGACTGTTTTTAGGATTACTACCCAGCAATGGAGTACAGCATTGACTGCATCGGGGTACCCCGCTAGATGGAGCGCAAAAGGCCGCTCCGTTATATACACTGCGGAAAGCAGGTCGCTAGCCTGCCTGGAGAACCTGGTGCATAGAAGTGGCGAAGGAAACAATGCTTTATACAAAGTGATGCTTATCAGTATTCCAGATACAATACTTGCTGAAACAATTGATCCCGCTTCATTAATAAAGGATTGGCATAGCATGGAAAACTATATATACACTCAATCTTTAGGTGATAAATGGTTGAATGAGCTTAAGAGCGTTATGCTAAAAGTACCTTCCGTTATTATCAAAAAAGAACACAATTATTTGATCAATCCCAATCACCCGGATTTCAAAAAAATAGAACTAATCGGTTTGGAGGATTTTGATTTTGACAAGCGATTTTGATCAATGTGTCTTTAATTTACTTTTAAAGACCTTCTGAAATTTTTCAAGTTTTGGACGAATCACAAACTGGCAATAACCTTCGCCTTTATTGTCGTTATAATAATTTTGATGATAATCTTCGGCAGGATAAAATTTTACAAATGGTTCCAGCGTAGTTACTACCGGATCTTTCCAGGCACCGCTTTTGTTTAATGCAGCTTTATACTTTTCCACAATTTCTTTTTGTTTTTCATTGCGATAAAAAACTACGCTGCGGTATTGCGTACCAACATCGTTTCCCTGCCTGTTTAAGGTGGTAGGGTCATGCACTTGCCAAAAAATTTCCAATAGCTCATCGAAAGTAATTTTGGAAGGATCATACACAATGTTCAGGCACTCAGCATGCCCCGTTGTTCCGGTACAGACTTGTTTATAAGTTGGATTATTAACCTTGCCCCCACTATAGCCACTGGTTACTTTTGAAACGCCTTCCACTTGCTGAAAAATTGCTTCAGTACACCAAAAGCAGCCTGTACCGAAGGTGGCAGTATCAAGCTTTACATTCCCACTCATATGTTGGATTTTAGTTGGACTATTTCTTTGGCCTTGACAAAAATAGCTTAGCAGCGTTGCCATTACCAATAGCGATATTTTCATTTTTATAGTTTTAAAAAACTACGCAAATTTAATTAGCTTAGTTTGACAAACAATTTTTCCTAACTAAGGTTTAACAAATAGAGAACATCATTTGCCTGTTCCCGGTGAATTTATAATATGATCAAATCATCCCGCCATTATCCCAGGCCAATGGTGAAGTCATTATCGGCCAGTTTTTATTTTGGATTCAGTCAACGTTTATGTTTTTTGTTTTTTTGCATAATAATTCTTTTTTTATCAGCATGTAAATATAACCCGGAGATGGAAACTATTACCACTCATGCATTTCGCTTGAAGCCGGAGGAAGACCTAAAAGCGGGGATTCAAAAGTTAGTAACTGAAAGGGGCATCAAAGCAGGATGGATAACTACAGCGGTCGGAAGCCTGACAACTTACAATATCCGGTTTGCAAACCAACCCGAAGGAAGTATTGGTAATGGGCATTTTGAAATTGTAAGTTTAACCGGAACGGTTTCTGTCAATGGCTCCCATATCCATTTAAGTGTAAGTGATAGTACAGGTAGAACCATTGGGGGGCATTTAATGGATGGCTGTAAAATTTATACTACTGCCGAAATTGTGATCCAAAGCAGTGATCAATATGAATTTAAAAGGGAAAAGGAGGGCACTACTCCCTGGGAAGAACTGCAGGTAGAAAAGAGGAGACAAAAGTAATAACTAGCAGCCCTTAAGTTTGTTTCCTTATAGTTAATAATATTTAATCCCTATTTTATACCACGCTGTAGGATTCCTATTTTGTACCTTTGCCGCCAATAAAAACAAACGAATCCTAAGGGTTACAGCTATGAAATTTTTCCCGGAATCAACATTGATGCAGTTGGAGTATGAAAAGGTAAAAACCTTGCTGGCAGAATATTGTAAAACAGAATATGCAAGAGACAGAGCAGCCAATTTACGAATTCATACTAAAAAGGAATTTATCGATCTTGAATTAAGACAAAGCCATGAATACAAATTGTTACTGCAAACAGGGATATACTTTCCCAATGATTTTGTACTCAATTTAACAAGGGAACTAAAACTCCTGGCTATTGCAGGAGCTGTACTTACAGGAGAGCAGTTTTTACATATCCGTAAGCTGGCAGAAAATACGGGCAGTATATTCCGATGGTTTGATAATGAAAGAAGAATCGCTTATCCTGCATTAACCAAAGTAATTGAAAATACTTATTTCGAGAAAAATATCACCCTATTGATTGATGAGATACTGGATGAAACCGGTAGCGTAAAAGACAGTGCCAGTGAAGCATTGGCTGGTATTCGGATGAGCCTGTTCCGTAAAAGAAATGAACTGCGCCGCATTTTCGACAGGATGGTGACAAAGCTGAATAAATTAGGTTACCTGGCGGATATTGAAGAAAGCTTTATTAACGGAAGAAGGGTATTGGCTGTTTACGCTGAACAAAAGCGTATGATCAAAGGCATTTTACATGGAGAGAGTGATAGCAGGCGAACGACATTCATTGAACCTGAAGAAACTACGGGTCTAAATAATGACATTTTTTCCTTAGAAAATGATGAGCGTAAGGAAGTATATAAGATCCTCAGGCAGTTGACCCAAACGATCAGCGCCTACGCCCCACTGTTGAAAACCTACCATGATGTAGCCGGGACATTTGATTTTATAAATGCAAAAGCGAAATGGGCCATCCAAATGGGAGGCAACTATCCCAAAGTACATGATAAGGCGCATGTACATTTAATACAGGCATACCATCCATTATTGCTGATCTACAATAAAAATAACAATAAGCCTACTATACCGGTCGATCTTACCCTCGATGATAAAAATAGGATATTGGTTATCAGCGGCCCTAATGCAGGCGGCAAGACAGTCACCTTAAAAACTGTGGGACTTTTGCAATTGATGGTGCAGAGTGGTTTGTTGGTACCTGTTCACCCTGATAGTGAGATGGGGATATTCAAACAGATTATGATCCACATTGGTGATACCCAAAGCCTTGAATTTGAATTGAGCACCTATTCTTCGCACCTGAAGAATATGAAACACTTTATGGAAAACGCCAATGGTAAAACCTTATTTTTCATAGATGAGCTAGGTAGCGGCAGTGATCCCAATCTCGGTGGCGCCTTCGCGGAAGTGATCATGGAAGAATTGGCACACAAGCATTCTTTTGGTATAGTGACTACCCATTATTTAAATTTAAAAGTAATGGCAAACAAAGTTCCCGGCATTATAAACGGAGCTATGCAATTTGATGAAGAAAACCTGTTGCCATTGTATAAACTCGTAGTAGGCAAACCCGGTAGTTCATATACGTTTTCAATTGCAGAGCGTATAGGATTGGAAAAAAGGCTGATTGAAAAGGCAAGGACTTTGGTGGATGAAGATCATTTTACCTTGGATAAACTGCTTAACAGGACGGAACAAGACCTGCAAAAAATTGATCTGGAGAAAAAAGAATTGTTTCACCTGTTAAAGGAAAATGAAAGGCTAAAAAAAGAAATGCAGCAGGTGATCAATAAAGAAAAGCATGAACAGGAGGTAGAACGATTAAAACACCAGAACAAAATTTCAGAAGATAAACTGGCATACCTAAAAGATATGGAGCGGCGTTTGAAAGCAATGGTGATTGAATGGCGCAGGTCGGACGATAAGGATAAAGTGGTGAAAATGATCCATGCGTTATTGTTTAATCAAAAAGAAAAGATAGTAGCAGAAAAACAGTACAAAAAATTGAATGAAAAGTTCGTCGAAATAGGGGGAGAGATACAAATTGGAGACAAAGTAAGGATGAAACAGAACAGACAAGTAGGAATTGTAAAAGAATTACGAGGTAAAAAAGCGATGCTGCAAGTAGGCGTAATGCCCATTACTGTTGACTTAAAGGATTTGGTAGTAGTAAAGGATAAAGATGCTGAGCAAATAAGTTCTTAAAACTTTTGGGTTGAAATAATCCAAACCGTACTTTTGCGCCGGAGAGTTGGCAGAGCGGTCGATTGCGGCAGTCTTGAAAACTGTTGACTGTAACAGGTCCTGGGGTTCGAATCCCTAACTCTCCGCCTCAAGCAATATCAAATTAAGCTAAAAGCCTGCAAACACTATGTTTGTGGGCTTTTTTCGTTTGGGGAGATCAACAAAACTTACAATGAATAACAAAAAAAAGGTGAGTGATTCGGTGAGTAGTGGCTCCACGGATTGCTACTCACCAAATTTTGCATAATTAATTGTATACCAACATGTTCACAGGATGAACATCTTGTTTTGCTTAAACTGCATTGCTAATTTTGTTCACTTTAAATGATTAAATCATGAAGACAAATTTTAGCATGCTTTTCTACATGAAAAAGCAAAAAAATTACCAATCAGGTTTGGCTCCCATTTACCTAAGAATTACTGTAGATGGTCAACGAGCAGAATTAACTACCGGTCGGGAATGTGATCCAGTAAAATGGAATAACAAATCCGGTCGGGCCGTTGGAACTAAGGAAGACATTAAAAGCTTTAACGCTTTCCTTGATAATCTGCAGGCCAGGGTTTATGAAGCCCATCGTTATCTCTCCGAAAATGACAAGCTGATTTCAGCCGAAACATTAAAGAACCGAATACTTGGAAAGGTAGAAAAGCCTCGAATGCTTATTGAGATATTCCTGGACCATAATAATAAAATGGCAGCTTTGTTAGGGAACGAATTTGCAAATGGAACTTTAGAAAGATATAAAACCTCCCTGCGTCATACTCAAGAATTTTTAAATGCTCACTATAATATTTCGGATATTGACATAAGGAAGATAGATCATTCATTTATTGCGGAATATGATTTTTATTTAAGAAGCACTCACAAATGTGCCAACAATACAGCGGTTAAATACATAAGTAATTTTGGTAAAATCATTCGACTATGTTTATCTAATGGCTGGATTACAGTTAATCCCTTTGCAAATTATAAGGGAAAAATTAAAACGGTAGATCGAATTTATCTTACTAACGATGAATTACAACGGATGGCTGATAAACACTTTGAAATTGTTCGTTTGGCTCAGGTTCGTGATGTGTTTTTATTCTGTTGTTTCACTGGTCTGGCTTATGTAGACGTTAAAAAGCTAAAAACTTCTCAAATAGCAAAAGGCTTAGACGGAGAACAATGGATTTTTATTAACCGGCAGAAAACAGATAGCAGATCGGCTATTCCTTTATTGCCTACTGCGGTCAATTTAATTGCGAAATATTCCACCCATCCGGTTTGTATAAATAAGTGTATGCCTTTACCAGTACCAAGCAACCAAAAAATGAATGGGTATTTAAAAGAAATAGCTGCTCTCTGTGGTATAAATAAAATGTTAACCTCGCATATCGCCCGTCACACATTCGCAACAACGGTTACCTTAAGCAATGGTGTACCAATTGAAACGGTTTCCAAAATGCTCGGACATACCTCAATAAGACAGACACAACATTATGCCAAAATCCTGGATTTAAAAGTGAGTGCTGATATGCTTTTACTAAAACAAAAGCTAGGACCCCATTATAACTAATGATAAAAACCGGACCATTTTAAAATTGTAAAAATGAAAACATTGAAAAATTCTTCCTCTCTAAATAATTTTGAGAGTCTGGCAAAAACTATTCAACAGACTAATTCATTCTTTCTGGATAAAGTCCAAAGGCAAGTCAATACTGCTCTAACACTTCGCAATTTGATTATTGGGTATCACATAGTTGAGTATGAGCAGTCTGGTAAAGACCGGGCAGTTTATGGTTTAGGGCTCTTGAAGGCTATTGCCCAAAAACTTACAAAAATGGGAGTAAAATCGTTGCAGGAACGTAACCTTTACTTGTGCAGGGATTTCTACAGAGCTTACCCCCAGATTTTGCAGACACTGTCTGCAAAATCGTATTTAGTTGATTTTAAGCCATTTGCAATATTGCAGACAGTGTCTGCAATATTGCCCGAACCGGATGCATCAGCCAATTTGAATCTATTGCTGAATAACCTCAGCTTTTCCCATTTTATTGAGCTTTTAAAAGCTGATACAGACATTAAGCGCAGATTCTATGAAGTTCATGCTATTCAGAACAATTGGGGAGTGAGAGATTTAAAACGAGCTATCGAAAGTCTTTTGTATGAAAGAACCGGACTTAGTGCCGATAAGGAAACTGCCCCAAAAAAACATATCGTCCATAATGATGTGATACCTGAAGATGTATTTCGTAATACTTATTTGCTGGAGTTCCTGGGGTTGGAGGAAAAGCCATCTTATAGTGAATCTGATTTGGAAGAAAGCATCATAACCAACCTACAGAAATTTCTGATTGAAATGGGAAGAGGATTTTGTTTTGAGGCCAGGCAAAAGAGAATAACGTTTGATAATAAGCATTATCGAATCGACTTAGTTTTTTATCACAGAATCTTAAAATGCCATATACTTCTCGACATAAAAATTGGCGAGTTCGATCATTCAGATTCCGGACAAATGAATGTGTACCTCAACTATTATAAAGACAATGAATTCACCAAGGGCGACAATGATCCCATCGGTATTATTTTATGTTCAGGTAAAAATGAGGCATTGGTGAAATATGCTACAATGGGTTTGCCGCAAAAGGTTTTTGTTTCAAAGTATTTAATCAATTTGCCGAGTGAGAAAGAATTACAGAAAATCATTGAGGAGGAAAAAGATAAGCAATTGGACCGCGCTGACGGCCAAATTAAGCACCCAGCATTGTAATTATTCTCTTCAACTTTAATAGTATATTTAAGGAAATTGTTTTTTATGGACGATGACAAACCTAATGCTGTTTCTGATAAAACCGGGCAATTAAAAAAAGAAATCGAAGAGCATATTACAGAACTCGAAAATAAAATCCGGGAATACGGTTCCTTCAATATTATTGCAAATGCAATTGCAAGAACACAAATAGCCTCGATTCAGTATTACGCAAAAGATACAGATGAGCCTTCACCAATAATTCCTGAATATATTGCCCTGATATGTTTGAAATTCCCTCATTCGCTTGGCATCGGAGAATTTACGCAAGCCAGTAATGTAGCAAAGGATTTTTATGAGATTACTGAATTAGCTAAGCAAAT
Organism: Ferruginibacter sp.; assembly: GCA_039922375.1. Classification (GTDB taxonomy): domain Bacteria; phylum Bacteroidota; class Bacteroidia; order Chitinophagales; family Chitinophagaceae; genus Ferruginibacter. The sequence continues at coordinate 14,270 of JBDSAA010000058.1, read as the reverse complement.
TGTTGCTAAGTATACCTTTCTCCATTACAGGAAATTTGAAGTATTCGATAAAGACGGTAATTTTTCTGATATGAATTTCTTTGCTCAATCACTTTCAGCTAATGAATTGCTTGTTCGTAATGAAACATTTGAATCTCACCATTGGGATTTGCTCGAAGACCTTTACACTCCTTACGATGATTATTTTCTGGGAAAGCTAGGATTTACTATCAATGATGCTATCCGGATTTGTATAACTGTTGCAGATTATATGGCTCAGAAATTACAAAAAGCAACCAATGATATTCGAACATCCAGTAAGCAAATGTATGATGAGATAAGAGCGTATAAATATCGTAAAGTACAACCTAAAAACTTTTATCCGCCCGAATTTCTTGACAGGTATTCAAAAATGGACGATCAGGATATTGAATGGGAATTTCAGGCAAGCATGATGACCTATCAAATGGTAATGTTCGGGCATAACCTGAGTTTTACAGCCGAAGATATTGCAACGATGGAAGATATAGATGTGACTATTGTGCAGCAATTTTTTAATAAACTGGCTATACAATTCGGTGAGATCAATCCTGATTTTTCGCAACCTGAAATCATCCATCCCTTAAAAGACAAGCCATTGATCAAACATGAAGAAAGATATCTCTGTCCTTCTACGAGTTTATTGGATTATTCTTTGGATAGGTTATTTGCGGATACCCTACTTAAGGATACAAAAAAAAGTCATAAATACTTACTTAGCAGGCATGATTACCTACTGGAAAAGGGAATTGAATATTTCAGTAAAACACTGTGTTCTGAAAATTTCCATACTCATCTAACTTATCCGGGTGGCGAAATGGATGGAATAATTGTTTGTGATAACAATGTTTTTTTTATTGAGGCTAAAGGACACAGAATTACAGATCGTGCAAAAAAGGGATACATTGACAGGCTTGAAAATCATGTCGATGATATTATTAAAGAATCACATGATCAAGCTATCCGATCATATAATTATCTTTTTGGAAAAAAGAATGCGGCCTTCAGAAATAAAGCAGGTAGAAATGTTATTATTGATGGAAGTAAATTTAAACAAGCTTATTTTATTTCCCTGACAATCGAAAGCTTAAGAACAATTTCTTGCAATTTAAAAATCGGTAATAGCTTAGGGCTTTTCAATAGCAATACTTTTCCCTGGATTGTTTGCCTCTATGACCTGCGTGTTGTTTGCGAACATATGGAAGGGCCTGCTTATTTTATTCAGTATTTACATAGGCGCAAAGAGTTCTTCAAACATAAAAAATTCACTGTATTGGATGAACTGGATTTACTAGGCTATTATTTAAAACAGAATTTAAGGTTTGAAGATGTAATGAAGGCAGAGGGATATGATGCAGCTTCAATAGTTCACTTGGGTACTTATATGCCAGTATTTAATAAATATTATTTCTATGAACAGGGAAATACAAAAAAGCCAGTAGTAAAAATGGTTCATTATTCATCCTCTCAGGTTAAGAATCTTGTCAAAGCACTGGAAGAATCCGGGGTCCCTAACAGTATTGCTATGGGTATTCAACTTCTTGAACTAGGATCAACAACTAAAAAGCAATTCATGGATTATCTGCAAAGAATAAAAAAGCGTTTTAAAAAGGATGGCGATAATCATGATTTCAGAATGGCCGGAGATGATACTGATGGTAAGACGTGGATGATTTCCTATTGGGTAGGAAAAGATCATGCAGGTTTGATTGGATATTTTAAAGATTTTGTTCAGAAAACCAACAGTCAGGAGCCAAATGATAGTTATTTAGCGGTCTTCGATGTTGGAAAGGCCGAATATCAATTTAAAGAGATAATCAGCATAACCAATTCAAAATAATATTCCTATTAACGCAACTGAACAAATAATTCTATCATGAAAACAATTATACAAAGTATTTGCAGTAAACTCCTTTATGATACAGCCAATGAAACCGATATTTATGAAGAGGATATAATTACAAATTACAAGATCCTATTGAACGATTGGATTGCTAATTATGACAATTACAGAAATTATTCCGCAACATTATTGAATTGTTTCGAGAAAAATTTTCACAGGTCTCTGCTATATTCATTGCATACTTATATGAACTCGTTTGAAGAAGTTGTGAAATTGCCGGTTGTGGAGGCATTGGATTTATCTATTCTCGAAATATCTCCGTCAGATAACGTAATTGAGAACTACAGGTACATACTAACACACAGCATTGATCAGGAGTCTGGGTACAGATTATCAGATTTGGATGTTCGAACGGGTCGGTTGTCCGAGCAGGATATTAAAGAGCTAATTGGAACTATCATCGACAAACTTGAAAGGGATGCCAGCAGGCTGGATTGGGATGATAAGCAACTCAATAGCACCTTAACCGATTTATCGTTGATGAGGGGCTTATGCAATAAGATAAATCAACTCCCTCTCTTTTATCATGCTTTAAACATATTTTTTGATAAGCTTTTTATTTCAGGGCTGGCCCAGCCTGCAAGAGATCTATGCGAAGAAATATTGATCGCCTCGTTCAAAGATGATTTATCATTTTATGGTTTTTTCACCTGTTTCCGAGTCTATTCTAACCAGGGAAGTACACTAGCAGCCTTAATGTACGGAAATTTGTGTCTGGCCGTAGTCAGGTCAAAAAAACAAATACATACTGATAAATTTTTCTACGAGATAATTTGGCAGTCCTTAAAATTATTGCGAAACAGTAAACTATACCCGTTCGGTATTCGAATTTATGAAACAACACCCAAGAGTATTAAATTCTCTAAATATGAATGGCATGGATTAGATTTCACGTATTACTCCTCACTACTAATGCTTAAGGAACAAAGACTGCCGACTTTATTATTTGATTATTTAAGTATTGAAAGGGAAAGTATTCTACACGAGGGTGAGAAAGGTTGTTCAAGATGGTTGCTTTTATTGTACAACATTAAGCGTCTGCAACAGGTTTTTGATTTTTCAAATTCGGGGCTGGAACAGTATGTCAATCTTTTTGAATCCATTGTGTCAAAGGACATTCTTAACAAGTATAAAAATATCATTGAAGGGGATTCCGAAAACCTAAAGGAATATCTAAAGGAATCGCTGTTAAAATTATTGTCAACAAGAAACAAGTCTGATTTTGTTTATGATAATGAAATGGCCGTTAAGATTGCTCATAGGCTTATTGAAGACGGCTTTGATAAGAAAGATCATGAAGCGGCACTGCTTGCAATGCTGGTCTTGTCTGATCATAGTGTTCTGTTCAACGGGATGGAAAGCCTCGATATTACTATATTAAATATTGAGGATAAAGATATTTCCGGTTTCTATGAATTCTACTCAGACCCAATGAAAGCTTTAAATTCATTTTGTCTTAATAATTCACATGCTCTTGTCTGCATATTTGCACCGGAAGACAAACTTTTTCAATTGATTTATCATAATACCAAATTCCATTTTGAAAAACTTGACAACTGGGACTTAATCAAATTTCAAGAATGGAGTAGAGAAACTGTACCTGATTTAGATTTTCAAACTACAGTAAAAAACAGGTATGGCGAAGTGAGGAGTTTACTTAACGATGATTATGAAACACAGGCAGAAAAAATAAGTGAAGAAGTTGCGTTTCCAACTATTTCACTTAGTGAGGAAGTAAAAGAATTATTTTTAATAAAGGATATGGAAGTAAGCAGTTTGCCACATAATCTTCTATTAAATGAACAAAAGGAATTCATTGGCATAAACACAAGTATAACAAACATATTATCAATTGAGTGGTTGAATTCAAGATTTATAAATGGATCTGTAAATTCCGACAACAGTAAGGCAATCTGGGTTCCGCTGGATATGGAAGATTCCACTATTGATTTCCTGTTCCGAAAATGTCAGGATGTATTAGATACTTATAAAGTTCAAGTTTCAGATACGGCCAAAATAGAAAATCCCTTGTCTTCAACAATCAATATCATCTCCTCTCACGGCAGCAGGAATATTTCTTCAGTTCATGTTATTCACCCCAATGACGATGAGGTTATTTATGATCTGAATAAAATTGTTGGGAAAGGTAAGATTCTAATAATGCTTGTCTGCTTTTCAGGGTCAGCTAAAAAAGACTTTTTTAGAAATGAAATTGCTTCTTTGGTTAATAGATATTTAGCCAATGATTATGAAGCCGTGATTGCACCTTTTTGGGCCTTGCATATTGATATACCTCCAATATGGTTGGAAGCATTTTTTGAAGCCATTGATAGCGGTCAGCAAATCAACAATGCAGTTTTGAAATCGAATAAGGCTGTTTTTGATAAATATCCGACACCTTCGGCTTGGGCTTGCATGCATTTATATGGAAATCCTTTTTTCAAAATTGAAGCAGATATGAAAGAAACCGTATAACAAAATGTTGACTTTTGAAATGCTATTGCTTGATACTGCCGAATTATGAAAATTGTCAGAACGATGCAATGTGCATTATTTAAGTTGCTTTTCAGATGATCTTATTACTTCAGGGAGGGTAGTTGCTAATGTCCGCAAAATCAGAGGCGCTGATAGGCCAATATGAAAATACACAATCTTATTTAGCTTCTGTGCATCATCAAAATAAACGTATCCCAGAATTACGCTCAGCGCAATATTGAAAATTATAGCCAAATAATATAAAATTGATTTAAAGTCAGGGCGCCTATCCTTTGGAGCATTCATACCGTCAATTAGATAAAGGATCTGTACAGCAGCGCCCCCAAGTCCGGAAATAAAAACTGGTTCTGGTATTGACATATTTAATCTATTCGATTTTTAAATGTTCCGATAATTTTATCCATTATTGGAGCTTTACTTCTAAAAAGTTTTCTTGAAGTAAATAAAGGTTCCCCCGCTTTTTTTCTATAAGATGACCGCACGAACTCACCGGAGTTAGTTATCACATTCACAACTATATTCGGGTCTATTTTTGTCTGTGATGATATTTCGTCAAGCGTTTTCCAATATTCACTTTCGGAATTATCAAAAAAAGTGACAATCTTATCTTTCGCTATCTCCATTTTGCTATCCATAGATACTTTGTTTGATTAGTTGAAAAGCATATTAATTATTCTTTTAAGCCAAGTTATTAACTTTCTCACAAAGTAGATTTGAATTCTACTACAGCAGCTTTTTCCCACTCATAAAAATTTTCGGGATCTAGCCAGAATTGTTTCCATGAGTTGTTCAAAAGTTCACACACTTTGCCTTTTGATTGGGGAGAAATAATATCACAGCCAATCTGCTTAGTTCCAACAAGGCAAAATTCTGCAGCTAATTTCAATAGTTTGTCAGGTACTGCGACTGGAAATCCAGAAGGCTTTTTATGGTCAACTATTATCTTAAACTCCTCCCATTTTTCCTGTATCTCTTTCTTAACATCCTTAAAACCCACCAATTCAAGACCATACAATATAGCTTTCATTCTTGCTTCACCTGGAGGATGTGATGATTTTTGAAACGTTGGGATTTTGTAAACCTCCCATGACATCTTTGTACACATGTGTATGTTTGACCAGATATACGCAGGGCCTAAAGTAAAAGTTGCAAACAAATCGCAGAAAAGCTCAACAGACCATTTCTCAAGCCACGATTCTTTCCAAACATGAATAGCATCAAATTCTGACTGATTCGTTTTATTTAGTTCCCGTCTTTTTATTTCATCGTCAAAATATTTCCTTACTTCAACATTGAATAAACCCAAATTATTCTGCATAGCATCCAGCTTCGGGTTTTCCAGGTATAGAAGCGGATGCCCTAACTCGTGATATATATCTGGAATATGCAATACAAATTCAGCTTCCAAAAGTGGAATGCAGATAAGATTATAATCTGGATAAATATGATAATATTTCTGAGAGAGGCAAGAGGCTACCGGGTTTTGCAACGGATAGTTAATTTCCTGGCAAATTTGATAAACAAGTTTGTTTACAAATTCATCATCAGCAACTTTCCTACTCATAGCAGCTATAACTACATTTTCAATATCAGATAACCTACCCGAGAGTTGTTTGAATTTTGAAAATTTTTGCCTGATACTTTTAGGATCATTGTAATCATCATCATTATACAAATAATCAAGCTCAGATATAATTTGATCAATCTCTCTGTTTGCAATTGTTGCCAATGAAGGGAAGTATACTCCCAACTCTCTTGCTCCAGGTATTTTTGACATCAAAACTCGCCCTTTAGCTATCGCTTCTTTAATTGCTCCATTAATATAACTCTTCATAATGTTAATCGCCAATTATTTTTGCTAATACTTCGCTGTTCTCAACATCTAAAGCTTCTGCGATTATTTCAATTTTTGGTATAACCGTTTCTGTATTTTTATTTTGAATATCTTCAATTAGAGAAGTGAAGAAAATATCAGGTCGTTTCTGTGAATTTCTCAATTCACGTTCAATAATACTTGATAGCATCTGGAATTGCGGTTCGGCATTATTGACGTCTGTAAGTTTGGACAAAAAATCAATAAGTTGCTCCTGTCTCACATCTGTAATTTCCGGGCTTATTTTAGCCTTTACAATAAAATCATTAAGGATATCTAAATATTTACTGGTAATGCGAAATGTATTTGTATTTATCCCAATATTGCTCATAATAATAAGTTTAATTTTATGAATGAATAGTTTTAAGAACATCAAGTGCTTCCATATCGAAATCGCTTCCAAGAATATTAATTCTTCTATCGGTTATTTTGATTGTTAAGGGATACCTTGAACAATCATCTGGCTTTGTGTATGCCAAGCATGACAGGTAATAAACATCCTCCAGAATTTGTTCAATATCCATACTTCCATAGGGGAATTTTATATACAATGGATTGGAACTTCCATTATGAACAAACTCTCTGCCAGTTGTACAAAGAAACGCTTCTCGATTGTTTATCTTTACCCAAGAACCAATCTCGGGATTCAAGACAGAATCATTATCCTGTTGAGTATTTAGAATATCATATTCTTTCAATACTTCAAAAAGTCTTAACTGAAGTATTGAGTGCTTCGGAATCTCAACAATATTAACCGAGACATCTTCAGGGAGTATGCCATTTTCTTTCAAAATTTCAATTGCTTTAAATATACCATTTCGTTCAACTAAAAATAGCTTCCCATCCCGATGGATAACTATCTTTTTTAAAAGATTTGTAGTGTTATTTTTCTGAACCTTAATATATTTGACAAGCATTTTTATAACCTGTCCTTCTGATAACCGTTCCTTATTTTTTGACTTATCGAACTTTGTTAGAATATTTTTCGAATACTTATCAATAAATGTAAAACCAGCTATGTGTTTTTTTACATCAATACCAATTGTCAAATCTGCGTGTAAGGGTGTGTTCAGAACGTAAGGCCACCTTTCATTATTAAGAAGGACCTGATTAATTGCAACACCTTTCACATAACCGTCATATTTACCTCTTAGCTCTTTCCTGATTACGTATCCTTTCTGTCCATTATTTTCACTATATAAAAAACACTCTTCTAAAGTGTCGCTATGCATTATACTTGCAGTGATATTATAATACTCAAGGCACTCAGATACTACTAATGCTGCTAAGTCATCATGCTGCCGTTGCTCTTTGTCTACTCCTGAAGGAAGCATGATGAGTGCATACCCACCACTATTTTTCCTGATGTTTTCTTCCATCTTCTGCAGGATTTCAAACCCTATTGCTAAAGCTGTTCGTTTATTTCTGTTATCATAAGTAATAACAACAGGATTCCATCCATCTTCAGTAGGATGGGTTTTGTTCACTTGCGACCTTAGATGACCGAGAAAGTGTTTTTCGTTCCCGAACATGTTGTATGTCGTTTGAGGAACCAGATAATATTGTGTTTCGAAAACAGCGTTTGTGTAAAATCCTGCGGTTTCATCAAATAACAATGCTTTACGCCTTTTACCAAGCTCTCCTAAATATGTATGAAGGGAGTTTTCTGATTTACGCACTGATAAGGATACTTCATTCCCAAATAACAAATCAGGGGCCTGAAATTTCTTCTTTTCAACAGAGAGCGGTTGTGTATCTATCTGCAACTTAATTTTGCCATACATCAACCTTTTGAAAAAATTGTTATGAATTATCCGAATCAATCTTCTTCTCGGAAAAGGTTTGATAATTGACTTATAATGTACTTTTTGAACTACGGGATCTTCTGTATCATATACTTTATAACAAAGTGCAGCTACCGCAGCTCTCTCTTGCCCATCATTTGTTCTGTATAGCAACACAGAAGCATCATCTGGTAAATTAGCTACCTCTGGAGGCATGGAGGGGCCGAATTTTTCCTGAATGTCTTGTAAGAGAGTTATCACTTTACCATCTGCTTGCCGGGTAAATTTATAATTAGAAACTGTTAAGTCGCTAAGTTCTACTGGTCTTATTTCGTATCTGGTAGCACCATACTGATAAACATAATGAGATTTGCTTACTCGTTGGGATTTGAAATCATTTCTTGACAAGCGGGCATTCAGAGAAAAAAGGGATATATATTTCTTTGTTATGTCAAGTTCAAACCCAAATCCCTTTGTTGGTAATTCAACTACTCTTGAATAAAAGCCAGTATATATGCCTACCGGATTTCTTTGTTCGTAAGCAACTACATTAAAAAAACCATCGCCTGAACCTGGCTGCCACAATCCTTCATTTTTTGTAAGTTCTGATTGACTGTCGAATTGCAAAAATCTTTGAATTACTTTTTTGGTCTGTTCATCGTAATTAACAAAATCAAGTTTTATGGGATTGCCAGTCTTCTTAAAATAAACAACATCTCCGTGTTTCACCGAGTATTCTGCAGGCACTTTATTGGTAATATCCTCATCAGCCCTTATAACCAGGAAGGGCTTTTTCTCATGTGTTACTACTGTTACAGGATGTCGAAGTTTATATGCCAGGCTTTTTATTATATATTGAATATTAATATCAAAATCGTCATCAGTATCATCATTAGCTTTTGACTCTTTTAACCCAATTATTTCATACAAGAAATAATCTGAAGACAGCTGACCGCAATTCTCAATTTTAAAAATATTCGTCTCGTACCAAGTATTTACTGGTTGTTTCATAATCATCTGTTTTACATATTTTTTGAAATGGGCATTTCTGACAAAGCTCGATATATTCAGTCGTAGAAAAGTTTTCTGCTTTTAGCTGATTGTACTTTTTGTTTGCGCCGGCCATGTGCATCCTAATTATAGCAGAAGACATATTCTGTCCAAAGTCTTCAATTTTATCATCCGTTACATCATAGTCTCTTTTTATTCGGTCTTTATGCAGCAATTGGTATTCGGTCAATTTATAGTCAGAAATTTTCCATTTTGCAAGATTTGCTGGAAAATCTGCATGCGGTTTTATCTTATTTACTTTGAAAAGTGCAACTGCGTAAGCTATTAATTGCTCATCGTATGAAGCTGTACCGTAAGTATGTACCTTCCAGTCAAAAATATGAGGAGGGTTATCATCAAAAAATGCAATAAAGTCAGGAATTGCTTTTACACTAAAGCGGTCGAAGCTATAGATCAATGGCCGTTGACTAATTACATACTTTGAAGATTTTAAATAATCTAAAAAGTCATTATCGTCAAGGATATTGCAAAGCGCATTAACGACATCATCTTTAGCCTGACTGATTTCATCGTCAGAAACGCCTTCTCCTAGTTCACATTCAATAAAAGCATTAAAAGCCGGATTATTTGTAAGGACGGCATCTGGCTCACGGTATTTCTGTAAAACAGCGTACTCTAACTGTGTATCAAATATTGTCATTGCCTGTTCAATAAAATAGTCCTTTTTTATGGGATACTTATTATTGATTGCCAATACGAGATATTTACTTAATACAGCATCTACTATTGTACCCCTCCATGCATTAATTGTTTGCAGCTTTGAAAGAAGGGTAACTTCTTTTCTAAAGGAATCATTTTTTACACGGCTATCCGCTACAATATTCTTGTAAAACCAAAGCCTTTCACATTGCCTAAATTGCTTGTATCCGGTAACTGAAATCATTTTTTTCGGTTTCTGATAAATTTTAAATAATTAAGCAACTCTATCTCTTCATCATCGGAAATGTCGCCAATTCTGTAAGCGATTGATGTTTTACCAGACTCACTTTTCAATTTTTCTTTACGTTCAGTAACAGGATATCCAACCTTCTCCATAAGCAGATCATAACTTACACCGTATATTTCTGAAAGCTTATGAAGAGTTAATGGGGAAGGCTGTTTTACTTTTCCCGACTCAAGCTGGCTTAAATATGCATTTGAAACATCAGTTAGTTTCTCTACTTCTCTTAAGGTCATATTTTTTGCTTCTCTCAATGCCCTGATATAGTCACCATAATTTTGCATATGCTAAATTTATTTATCTTGCTAAGTATTGCAAGCAAATATACAAATCACTGCTTGATATTGCAAGCAAATATTTAAAATTATTTTTACCGGCTTACTGCAAAGTAATTATTTTAATGATAATCAAATAGTTATAACTATTTTCCTTGCAACATTTCATAGTAGATTTTAGCTGCATTTATCTGGCCATATGTCACTTTATCTCCTAATTGCTTCTTAATGCTAGAAAATGAATTTCGATTTTCTATTAGGCTTAGGAGGTCTTTGCACACTTCTTTTGGGATGAGTTCATGCACATTTACCTCCCCAGTTGGAATAAACCCAGCTAACTGATTTTCGATTGCAGATATATTTAATTTTTTTTCTTGGGCGATTTCTGATATGGACTTGCCATGTTTAAACATTTTCAGAATAGTTGTATTTCCGTTATCGCGGGTATTGTTATCGGTTACTTTAGTTTCAAAACTTCCGTGAATTTCGGTAATGGATTTTTGTAGAAACGAATAATTCTCATTTGCGTCATTAACCTGAGCAATAAAGTCGTTGATAAATTTTTCAGCAGCTAATAAGCTGGTTCGCTTTTTTTCAAGCAATTTTTTTAATTCAGTATTAAAGCGAAACAGCAATTTTAAAGTAACACTATTTTTTGTTTTGGAATGTTCTGCTTTTACTATTGGCATAATACCAGTGTCAATCTCTGCCAAGTAATATGAAACTGCTGAGAAGACTCGTTTTTGAAGCAGTTGAAATTTGTCATCTTGCTTTAGGTCACAAATGCTACTTATTTCCTGTTGAAATTTAAGCGATGTAGTAATACACTTTTTAACTCTTTCGATTGTATTTGACAATACAGCATAATTATTTAGTAAATCCTGATTTTGGGAAACCATGTTTGATATCTCCAACCAACGAAAATAATCCTGGAGAGTTCTTTTTACAAACAGTGATTGTTCAGATACAAAAAGTTTATTCAATATATCTTCAGATAAAGGAACAAGAAAGTCGCTAGAAACAAAAACCGAATTATTAATAACTTGATGAGTGATAAGAGAACTTAAAATCACACCTTTTAATGATTTTACCCTGCTAAGTGCGACATAAACCTGACCAGGGGTAAACACACTTTCTAAATCAATAACTGCATTTTCAAAGGTTAGACCCTGGCTTTTGTGAATTGTAATTGCCCATGCCAACCTGATTGGAAACTGTCTAAATGTGCCAACCACTACAGGATTAATTGCGTTTGATGATTCATTATATTGATAATTTATTTTTGACCAAACTTCTTTTTCAATTTCCATCATGGCTCCGTCCTCAAGGAGAATAGATAATTTTTCAGTTTCTACTTTTTTTAGAATTCCGGTTTTACCATTATAATACTTTTTATCCTTCCCTTTATCATTACGAAGTAGCATTACCTTTGCGCCAGTTTTCAGCTTCAAACAATTTTCAGCCGGGAATGAGGCCTCATCAAAATCGCCATCAACCTCTGCCCACAAACAGTGTTCATCAGAGTCAAGGTTTTTCAGTTCGTTTTCGTTTATAGAATCTACTTTGGTATTATGTGTTGTTATAACAACGAAGCTATTTTCGTGTAAGGAATTAGGCTTATAATTGCTATTGATTAAATCAATTTCTGATTGGAAACAATTACCCGATCGTACCTTGTTTAATAGTTCAATGAAGGTATCATCTGATTGGCGATACACCTGTTTAAGTTCCAACAATACGGGAGACGATTTCTTAAATACTATGGCGTTCCAAAAATTAATTCCACTATAGTATTGTTTTATCTGCTGCCATTCATCGTCGGCTATAATTGGAGGAAGTTGATATGGATCTCCGACGTATAAAACCTGAACTCCACCAAATGGTGCATCTTCCTTTCTTCTCGTTATCCTTAGTATATAATCAATGGCATCCAATGTATCGCCTCGTAACATTGATACCTCGTCAATAACTAAAAGTTCAAGTTCTAGAAATAGTTTCCGTTTACTACTATCGATTGAACTTTCAATTTGGTTTTTACCTGGAATAAAGGGACCGAAAGGCAGATTAAAAAAAGAATGAATAGTAATTCCATTAGCATTAATAGCTGCAATTCCCGTGGGTGCAACAATTGCGGTTTTTTTAAATGTATTTTGTTTTAAAGTATTTAGAAATGTTGTCTTGCCGGTGCCAGCCTTACCAGTCAAAAAAACCGATTTACCAGTCTCGTTAATAAATTTAAGTGCAAGTTTGAAGATATTATTAGAGTTAAATGAGGTCATTGGGTAATAGGCATTAAAAAGAGTTTTTTGCAAATTTAACCTACAATTCCTAATTATTGATGCCATTGCTTAAACTCGGGGTATATAGTTAGTTCCGAGATATTGGCGGGATCTATTTCCTAATTATTCTGGCTCTTTCTCTTTCTTTAATCGTTCCACTTCCTCCCCAATCAACCGCTTCACCTCCATCTTCACCTGGTAGTAATTATCCAGCACCTGCTGTTGAGTAACATTGGATACCACAGGAATTTCTTTATACCGGCTTACTTCATCATTCAGTTTATCAGCATCATTAATAATCTCTGCATGAAACATTTTAAGCTTTATTTTTTCATCGGGGTTATCTGCAACAAGTCCCACAAACTCCCCGGAAGAAAGGGCAGCGATTTTAGAAGCAGGTATAGCACTGTCCAGTTGCTTGGAGTGGCTGATGGAAGTGTCAGTACGGTTTACGGAAACACTCTGCCTGTCCTGCATTATTTTTCCGAAACGTTCTGATAATAATTTGGAGGTTTCACCCATCACCTGCCCGCTGATGATATTACCGGTGATGTTTACGATTACATCAGCTTGCTCTTTTCCATAATCTTTTTTCAATTGGCTAAAATCCTGCATAGCTAATGTAGTGGCAACTTTATTACTTCTGGCTGTGGCAATCAGGCTATCCATATTGTTGAAATAAATAGTAGGAAATTCATCAAACACCAAACTGCATTTCAACATCCCCTTTTTATTTACTTGCCTTACCAACCTTGAAATGTAGAGGGATAACACTGCACCATAAATTTGTTGTTTCTCCGGGTTGTTGCCCACGCAGACTATTTTAGGATGTTTTGGATTGTTGATATCCAGTGTAAAATCATTGCCTGATAAAACCCAATAAAGTTGCGGTGAAGCCAATCGCGCCATCCCTATCTTAGCAGAGGCTACCTGACCTTCTAATTGCTCCATAGCGTCATTCTGATAGGCAGTCATAAAGGGATTTACCAATACTTCAATTTCAGGCTGGGTATTTAGTACTGGAAACAGTTCTTCATAATCAAACTGCATCAACTCTATTACATGCGGCAGGGTGCAATATTTTCCATCAGCATATTTTCTTAAAAACCAAATGATAGCCGTCACAAAATTGATAGGAGATTCTACAAAGAAATCACCCTGCTTATTTATCCATTCCCTGTTTAATCCTAGCAGGATCGTTCTTGCAGATTCTGTTGCATCGGTAATATCATTCATAGTATTTGGATCTAAAGGATTGCAGCGATGCGATACAGAAAGATTATCAAAGTTGATAACATAGAAGGATGGCAGCACTGAGTATTTGTACTTGTTTTGTTGCAACCAGTTATAAACTATTTTGGATAAGTCATCGTATTTAAAATCATATACAAACATCGCAAAACCTTTTTCAATATGCTGTTTGATTACATGCTGAATAACAAACCAACTTTTACCGGAGCCAGGACTTCCAATAACTAACAAACCTCTGAAAGGATTGATGATATTTATCCAGTTTTTTCTAACCCTGCTTTTTAAATTATACCGGGCAGGAAGATTGATAGAATATTCGTTTGATAAAAACCTTTCTTCCTGCGGAAAAGTTTCATTCAAAGAATTGAAAATATCGTTTG
>JBDSAA010000057.1:0-4097 GCA_039922375.1 Ferruginibacter sp. | reverse complement strand
CCTGTCATTACTTTCAATGCAAACACCGCCATCAGTAAATTAAGCAATCTAACCAAAACTGTAGATGCGTCGCAGTATATAGACTATATAAAAACGGCGTATTTAAATGGTTATTTTCGTTCCAAAGCAAATCCCGACCCTAATATTGATCCCTTTACTACAACTGACCCTTTCTTTTCTACTGTAAAACTATTGAAATCTGAGTATGATAAAGGTTACAATACCAACTGGGCAAATGAATTGTTTAAGACCGCCGTTGTGCAAAACTACGATTTTGGTATTCGCGGTGGAGCAAATAATATCCGATATGCAGTTAGTGCAGGATACCTTGATCAAAAAGGAATTCTCGACAACAGCTCTTTTAAACGGTATTCATTTCGGTTAAATACGGATTATACACTTGGTAAGCATTTGGTAGTGGGTGAAAATTTAAATATTGCCTATTCTTCTGTTTTAGGCGGAGCGAGTTACGCTGAAGGATATTCTAATGGCATTGTAGCACAGATATTGCAGTCAAATCCCCTTTTCCCGGTGCTGAACCCGGCTGCCAACCCCAATGATCCGGATTACCAATACAACAAATACGCTGCAGAGGTGACGGGTTTTGGTAATCCGGCAGCAATGATTTCCCGTGTATCGGACCGGAATAATTCGATTAAACTGCTGGGCAATGTGTATGGTGAATTAGAGATACTGAAAGGGTTGAAATTAAGGTCAAGTATGGGCTACGATTACCAGAATGTTGACTTTTCATCCTTCAATCCAAGGTATTTTATTTCAGGAACAGATCAGTACCCAACAAGCCAGGTAACACAAAACAATAATTATTTCTTAGGACAGGTTTGGGAAAATACATTAAGCTATAACACAAAAATAGCTGACCATGTTATTACGGGCCTTCTTGGTTATACAGAAGAACTGTATAAGGGCAAATTTACCAATGTACAAAGACAGGGTACTGCCAATAATGACCCGAGTTTACAGGTACTGAATGCGGCTACCGGAGCCATTAACCTAACAGGCAACAAAACAAATTATGCTTTGCGTTCCTATTTCGCAAGAGCGAACTATTCCTATGCAGACAGGTATTTGGTAACTGCAACAGTGCGTCGGGATGGATCCTCGAAATTTGCTTCAGAAAAGCGTTGGGGAACGTTTCCCTCTGTATCAGCTGGCTGGCGCATCAGCAATGAAAAATTCTTCAAAAACCTGAATACCACTTTTATAAGCAGTCTTAAATTAAGAGCCGGTTGGGGACAAATCGGCAATCAAAGTATGCCTGGGGGAACCAACAATCCTTATCTCTCCTTAGTGGAAGGTATTAACAATTATCGATACATTTTTGGCGATGGGCTGGCAAACGGAAATTACCTGACATCACTAGGGACGCCTTCCATCACATGGGAAACAGCCCAGCAAACGAACGTAGGAGTTGACCTTGCTTTAATTAAAAATAAACTAACCGTTACTGCTGATTATTTTGTTAGAAATACGAAGGACATGCTGCTACAGGTGCAGTTGCCATCAAACGCAGGCTTCCCCAGTATTCCTTATACCAATGCAGGAGAGGTGCAAAACAAAGGGTATGAGATTGCGGTGTCTTACCAGGGAAAAGCAGGGCAACTGAACTACACCGTTTCCGCCAATGCGTCGCATTTTATAAACAAGGTTATCAGTTTAGGTGTAGGCAATAAGCCAATCATTTACAATGATGCAGCAACCCAATTGAGCATTAACAGAACTGAAGCAGGCAGGTCAATTGGTGAATTTCAGGGTTGGGTTACTGACGGCATTTTCCAAAATATGGCGGAGGTGAATGCTTTTAGCAAAAGTGGCCAAAAGATTCAGCCAAATGCTTTGCCAGGTGATTTCAGGTTCAGGGATATTAACGACGATGGCGTAATTGACGCCAAAGACAGAACCTGGATTGGAAATCCAAATCCTAAACTTTTATATGGTTTCAATTTGAATTTGGGGTATAAGCATTTTGATTTGTCCGCACTATTTCAAGGTTCGTATGGTAACAAGTTGTTTACCGTAAACAAAAAGTACTTCTATAAATTAAGTGGGAGTTCCGGTGCTGCTTTGTCCGCCTATGAGGCAGCCTGGAAAGGCGAAGGTACCTCCAATACGCAACCGATTATGTCAACAATTGATAGGAACGACAATTTCAGAGTGTCGGACTGGTATGTGCAGGATGGTTCGTACTTGCGCTTAAAAAATCTGCAGATTGGATATACCATCTCCGAATCTTTCCTGAAAAGAGCAGGTATTACCAGCAGCCGGGTTTGGTTGGGTGGCACTGATCTTTTCACTATCACAAAATATAAAGGAAATGATCCGGAAGCAGGATTGTCAGCCAATCCGCTTGCTACAGGCTGGGAGTTTTCTTCCTATCCGAAAATAAGAAGATTTAGTGTGGGAATAAATGTAACGCTATAACCTGATTATTCATAAAAATAAATATTCACTCAAATGAAAAAGAATTTTTTGGTAAAAATATGCCTGTTGTTATCGGTCATCATCATTGCATCATGCAGCAAGAATTTGCTTGACCAGCCACCCTACGGTGTGCAGACAGATGTTAGTTATTTCAAAACGTCTGATGATTTAAACAAGACATTAACCGCTGCTTACAGTTACTTAAATGCAGGGGGCTTCCCGGCTTTTGAAGCAGCCTTCTGGGCTATTGGCGATGTTGGGTCAGATGATGCCTTTAAAGGTGGGGGCCCGGCAACCGGTCAACCTGCCATATATGAGTTGTCCCTCAACCAGCAGAAAGCAACCAATAGTATGATTAGCCTGTTTTGGACAAACCAGTATGCGATGATTGCTTCCTGTAATCTTGTTCTCGATAAGCAATCTGTTGTATCAGGAGATGCAAGTACGATAAAAAAAATCGCTGACCAGGCCAGGTTCCTGCGAGCCTTTGCTTATTACAATTTGGTTACCAATTTTGGCGATGTGCCGTTGCGCTTAACGTTTGCAGACCCTTCGAAAGTAGATTTACCGAGAACGCCAAAAGAACAGGTTTGGTCTCAAATTGAAAAAGATTTGACAGATGCATCGGCCCTGCCCACAAAGGCCCAATGGGGAACTGCAAACGAGGGAAGGGCGACATCGGGTGCAGCCAATGCCCTGCTGGGAAAGGCTTATATGTTTCAGAAGAAATATCCGCAGGCTGAAGCCATGTTTAAGAAAGTAATTGATGAAGGCTCTTATTCCTTATTTGCGGATTATGGGGGTATATACAGAAAAGCGACAGGTGATAACAGCAACCCCGAATCTATCTTTGATATAAAACACAAAACCAATATAAGCGGCTCTCCAGGTGAAGGTTCTACTAATTACTACTTTCTGCAACCTAGTGACGCTGTAATCGGAGGTAACGGATACGATGAGCCTACCCAGGACCTTTTAATTGAATTTGAGCCGGGGGACCCGAGAGCCATCTACTCCATTACATTCAAGGGCGATGTTTTCCCCAATGGTGCGTCAACCTATACGGTATCAAACCCCGCCTCAGCAAGTGGTCGGGCTAATCGTAAATTCTTTATTGTACCAGCAGAAAGAACATCACCAACAATATTTGATGAAGCGAAAAGTAATCACATCATCCGGTATGCAGAGGTGGTGCTTTTGTATGCAGAAGCATTGAACGAAAACGGTAAGACAACCGAAGCGCCTACATGGCTAAACAAGGTGCGGCAAAGAGCCCGTACATCACCTTCCAAAGACCCTCAGCGTATATCCACCACCCATAATTTAAGTTATACCGGCCAATTGTTACCTGATGTAACAACCACAGACAAAACAACACTACGAAATGCCATTTGGCACGAACAACGTGTGGAACTGGCAATGGAAGGACATCGCAGAGAGTACCTGGTTCGGACTGGAAGGCTTTCACAACGAATGGCAATAGCAAAAAGTATTGGAACCTTCGACGACAAGTTCACTTTGCTTCCCATTCCTCTTGCTGATATTGATTTGTCTAACGGCCAAATAACACAAAATTCCGGCTATTGAAAGCAGAGAAGAAACAGTAAATAACTTGTTTCTTCTCTTCGTTAGTTGCTGTTGCTTTGATTGAATAA
>JBDSAA010000056.1:0-3221 GCA_039922375.1 Ferruginibacter sp. | reverse complement strand
TATTTTGTTCCGCTGTTATAATAAAACCCTTCCTGGCCTCTTTTTGAAAGCGATACAAAGTATTTTACACTTTCGCTGCCACCATTTACTGATACGTTAGCATAGCTTTGTCCGGACCAGGGTTTTAATACTTCATTAAACCAATCGGTATTCGGGTGTGTCCAGGGGCTGGAACCATCAGCGAACTTTTTTAGATCATCGGGAGAATAAACCGCCGTTCTTCCTGCATAGGTTGCAATTTCGTTAATCATAGTAGAATAGGTTACTGCATCCGCCATTTTTGGTAGAACTGTTGGCCTTCCCCATCCCTGGTTAAAGCCGGCCGTTACTGTTGGTTTGCCGGTTTTACCCCTTTTGGTTGTAATAAGAATTACACCATTAGCAGCCTGCGCACCATATATGGCTGCTGAAGCGTCCTTTAACACGGAAATGTTTTCAATTGTACTTGGGTCGATGCGGTCTAACGAACGGCCGGGAACACCGTCTACAACCACTAAAGGATTATTATTATTTAACGTATTGACACCGCGTATGCGTAATACCGAACCATCATAACCGGGCTCGCTTGAGGGAGTTACCGTTACCAGGCCAGGTAAACGCCCTGCCAGGCTGTTACTAACATTGGTAGCGGGGGATTTTATAAGCTCGGAACCCTTTATTGCGCTAACGGAACCGGTTAGCGTAGCTTTTCTTTGGACTCCGTAACCTGTAACTACCACCTCGTCCATTTGCCGGGCGTTTTCCTTTAACTGGACATCGATAGAGGAACGGTTATTAATTTTCACTTCCATCGTTCCGTATCCAACATTGGTAAAAACCAAGGTTGCATTGGAAGGAGCAGATATGGAATACCGTCCCTGACCATTGGATTGTGTAGCCGTAGTAGTGCCTTTGACTTGTACGGTAACGTTGGCAAGAGCTGTGTCTCCAGAGCTCACTTTGCCTGCCACCGTTGTTTGAGCAAATAATGACGACGAAAAATTTAAAAAAGTAATTAAAAGGAAAAGCCGCAGTTTATCACCTGAAAACAAATAGTAATAACGGGCGTTTTTCCTGCCAGACAAGCAATTTCTCATAACAGTAGTTTTTTAATGGTGGAATAAAAAATGGTTAGTGTCTCTTTTCAGAACAGCAATTATTTGTTCGGTTTTAAGTAAATAATCTGTCTTGATCGAAACAGCCTAAAATTAGAGAGGACTTATCTGCAACAACGGGGTACTATGTTTCTTTAAAGGGGGCAATTTGTATCAGTCAATCAGATAACTCCCTTTGTTTATGGAAGATTTGTCTATAAACTGGCGTTCAGTTTGTGAGTCTGCTTGTATTGGGATGGGAGTATTTTGAATTCCTGCTTGAAAAATTTAGTAAACTTTTTTGGGTCATTAAAGCCAACTTCATATGCTACCTCGGCGATTGTAAGTTGACTTTCCCTTAGTAATTGAGCCCCCCTTTTGATTCTCACGACCCGTATATATTCTAAAGGCGTGATACCGGTAAGGGCAATTAATTTACGATACAACACCAGGCGGCTCATGAATAGCGCTTTACTTAAAGCTTCTACAGTAAAATCAGGATTGGATAGATTTTTCTCAACAACTTCCAACAAATTTTTCTTAAAAACTTCCTCTACAGGCGCTACTTTGACATCGGTTGGGGTAACCTGATCTTTCTTTTTTAAAAGGTCTTGCTGAATTTTTTTTTGTTCTAATAGGATGTTTTGTATTCTTGAAGCCAGAATTTCAAAAGTAAAAGGCTTGGTTACATAATCACTCACCCCCAACCGATAACCTTCCATCTGCATTTCATTATTTCCCACGGCTGTTAATAGAATGATAGGGGTGTGAGCCGTAATTGGATCCGCCTTTACTTTACGGGACAACTCAATCCCGTTCATTACCGGCATCATTATATCACTCACAATAAGATCGGGTTTATAGTATTTTATTTTATCCCATGCTTCAGCACCATTTGCGGCTTCCAGTGTGTAATAAAGTGAATTAAGATTATCTTTTAAATAAAATCGAAAGTCTTCGTTATCCTCCACAAGCAAAATTTTTTGGGTGGTTTTTCTCCGCACGTGTCTATTCTGAAGTTCCGGTAAAAAAAGAGGCGTGGTTTGAATTGTTTCACTATTAGAACTGAGATTGACAACCGGCTGATTTGATTTTTGAACCGGGACAGTTACGATAAATGTTGTCCCCTTTTCAGGCTCACTTACCACATTGATCGTGCCTTTATGAAGCCGCACAAACTCTTTTGTAATGGCAAGGCCAATACCGGTGCCGTGATTAAGCAAATTATCTGCAACATCATTTTGAAAGAACGGTTCGAATATTTTTTCGTGTTTATCACCAGGGATCCCTATCCCTGTATCTTTCACAATTAACTCAATGCTATCCCCACATTGTTTATTTTCCATTTGGTAGTGGGTTTCTACCAAAACCCGCCCAAAATCGGGCGTATATTTAAAAGCATTGGAAAGTAAGTTAAAAATGATTTTTTCAAGCTTGTCTTTATCAAACCAGGTAGGATAAGAATCTACATTAGATTCAAAACAAAACTGGATGTTTTTTTTCTCTGCAATATCGGAAAAGGATATACAGGTTTGCCGTATAAAATTTACGATATCATCTTCGGATAAGTTCAGTTGAAATTCCTGAACTTCCATCTTTCTGAAATCAAGAAGCTGGTTTACCAGGTTTAGCAAGCGCCTGGCATTTCGTTTTATTAATAGAATCTTTTGTTTCTGCTGTGGTTCTGAAACAACTTCTGCCAGATCATGTATTGGGGAGAGAATTAAATTTAAGGGGGTCCGAAATTCATGGCTCACGTTCGTGAGAAACTTTGTTTTCATAGCATCTAATGCCTGCATGCGTTCCGTTTCCTTCACTTGTTGTATCATCTGAAAGCGCATGTGGGCCCTTTCTATTGTGATGCGCCTGGCAAAATATAAAATGGTTATAACAACCAGGGCATATACTGCATAGGCAAGAGGCGTTCTCCAAAGCGGTGGGCTAATGATTATTCGTAAAGATTTCTCTACTTCGTCAGCGTTCAGATTAGTATTAAAAGTTCTTACCTTAAATGTGTATGATCCCGGATCGAGATTAGTATAGATTGCCTTTTTATTATTACCATTAACAATCACCCAATCCCTATTAAAACCTTCCAGCTTGTAAGCGTATTTGTTATTACAAGAAGAGGTCAGGTTGGTAAACTCT
>JBDSAA010000055.1:0-29978 GCA_039922375.1 Ferruginibacter sp. | reverse complement strand
TGTTTGTTTAGAGAAAAAACTAATCATAGAAATTGATGGTGAATATCACGAAGATGTTGATCAAAAACAGTTTGATGAAGCAAGGCAAAACTGGTTAGCAGAAAATGGTTTTGAGATGATCCGTTTTTCTAATAAGGAAGTAAAAAATAATTTGAAAGAAGTAATAAAAAGAATCTCCGAAAGATTAAAGCAAAAGCAAAGCACTTCAAACCTAAAAGCAGTTAATGCCGAAACAGAAAAAACCCAACAATCAACAGGGTCAAACTCCCCTCTCCTTTGGAGAGGGGCTGGGGGTGAGGTCAAACGTGAAACCTCCACCATGCCCGGTTATGCAGGCAGCAGTTGGTATTTTCTCCGCTACATGGACCCGCAAAACAGTGAAGTTTTTTGCGACAGAAAAGTCAGTGATTATTGGAACCAGGTAGATATTTACATAGGCGGAACCGAACACGCCGTAGGCCATTTATTGTACAGCCGTTTGTGGACAAAGATATTATTTGACCTTGACTATATTGGATATGATGAACCATTTAAGAAATTGGTAAATCAGGGAATGATTACCGGCAAGTCTTATTTTTTTAATGTTGACGTAGAACAGGATATTAGTACAGAAACTGTTTCGGAAAAGATTACTTCTTATAAAAAAGAAGATGCTTCCGATAAGCTCTTAAGATTTAAGTACGGCCACCAGTTTGTAGATTCAAACGGCAAGCTGACAGAAAAACAATACAATAAGAGTAATGCAGAAATTACCTATCCAATTAATTGGGAGCATGATGCTGAAGGGAATTTTGTAATGCTCAAGGAAGAATCAGAGAAAATGTCTAAGTCGAAATTCAACGTTGACAGTCCCGATGATATGGTTGATAAATTCGGAGCCGACACCTTCCGCATGTACGAAATGTTCCTTGGCCCTGTGGAGCAAAGCAAGCCATGGGATACCAAGGGCATTGAAGGCGTACACCGATTTTTACGCAAGCTTTGGCGGCTTTTTTTCGATGATGTCAAAGGTAAAGTATGGAACAAGGATAAGGCTTCGGATGCTGAGCTGAAAATATTGCACCGCACCATTAAAAAAATTGAGGAAGATACCGAACGATTTAGTTTCAATACGGCAGTCAGCACCTTCATGATCTGTGTAAATGAACTTGCGGACATGAAGTGCCATAAGAAGCAAGTACTTGAAAAGGTATTGATTTTACTTACACCATATGCACCGCATATTGCAGAAGAATTATGGAGTCAGTTGGGCAATGAAGGCGCCATATTAGATGCGGAATATCCCACATTCAACCCTGCATTGTTGGTGGAAAGCTTCAAAGAATATCCCATCTCCATTAATGGGAAAGTGCGTGCCAATATCAACCTCGCTTTAAACCTTGAACAAGGTGAAGTTGAAAAATTAGTGCTGCAAAATGATGTAGTACAAAAATGGCTGGATGGGAAAGACCCCAAGAAGATCATCTACGTAAAAAACAAGATGGTGAACGTAGTAATTTAAATTGGCAACGGTGTCAGGAAGGCATGATATATGTCAATGATATTTTCTTGCCGGTGTCCAACAAAAATCCAACTCTGCTGTTTTAGTTATAAAATATTAGTGTATGGCATCACCAACAATTGAGTTAATAGCAGCCCTGCGGGAAACAGCCAAAAGGTTAGGCAATGGCGCACATTATGCCTGGGGCCATCATGGAGCATGCAATTGTGGCAATCTTGTGCAGGTGATAACGAAGTTTGATGAAAAAGAAATTTTACGGTACGCACATACCGGTATTGGAGAATGGACGGAAATGGCTCAGGAATTTTGCCCTGTAACCAATGCCCCCCTTGCCTTGGTGATCACACGATTGGAGCAGATAGGACTGACACCCACCGATATTCACAACATTGAATACCTCGCAGATAAAGAAGTGCTGTGCAACCTGCCTGGTGGTTTTCGGTGGCTCAAAAGAAACAGGCGGAAAGACGCCATTGTTTATTTTGAAACCTTCGCCAATATATTGGAAGATAAACTGATCCAGGCTGTTGATATCACCATCGATTTTGCATCCATTAGTTTGAAGCAATTACATTTTTCAAAAGATCTTTCTCTTGCTACGACAATGGCCTGATTCTTCCCATAATACATTTTAATCCCAACTTTCGAGATTTACTGCCGTCCTAAACGTCTGGCTATGATGGTAAACTTTAAAGTCGCTATTCACAGGTAATTATAAATGGTGAATAAAGGATATATTTTAGCGGAATATCCAAATCCCTGCGTATCTTGATTCAAAACCCGCCAAACTATGTTCAGAAAATTGAGCCTTTTAGCTCTTGCTGTGGCAATTTTCCTCATTTTCATCTTCATTCGTTCAGCATCACCACCTTCAGTACGGTCTGGCAACATCCCCGATTCTTGTTTCTCTGTTAAGAGAGCATTTACCCATTTAGAGCAGATATCCAGGCTTCCACATTTTACCGGCACTATTGAAAACAGCAGGGTTCGGGAATATATTGATTCGGCTTGCAGAAAGTTAGGTTTTACCGTTGAAATACAAAATACCACCTCATCGTATACCCGAAGGGATCATGTGTTTGCAGGTAATATTTACAATATCATCGCAACAAAAAAGGGCAGCCAAAACAGTAAATCGGTGTTGCTAATGGCTCACTATGATTCTCAGCTAAATACGCCGGCGGCAGGTGATGATGGAGCTGCTGTGGCAGCAATGCTGGAAACGGCAAGGGCATTGCAAAAAAATACGCTGCAAAATGACCTGATTTTATTGTTTACAGATGCAGAAGAAACAGGCATGATGGGTGCCAATGCTTTCGTAAAGGAAAGCCCGCTTATGAAAGAAATAGGTGTGGTTATAAACTTTGAAGGAAGGGGTAATGCAGGTCCGAGCAATATGTTTGAAATAAATAACAACAATGGCTGGGCAGTTAATGAATATGCCACGGCTGCAGCACATCCCTTTGCAAATTCCCTGGGGTATGAAATTTATAAAAAATTACCTAATTACACCGATTTCACGCCGTTTAAAAAAGCTGGCATCACTGGATTAAACAATGCTTACATAGATGGTTTTGTCAATTATCACAGTGCGAATGACAGACCGGAAAATTTGGATCTGCGTAGCTTTCAGCACCACGGCGATAATATGCTAAGCCTGGCAAAACATTTTGGCAACGTACCTATCACCGAAACAAAAGCGCCAGATGCCAGTTACTTTAACCTGGTAGGCAATTGGTTTATACATTACCCCGCATCCTGGAATTTGTTTTTTGTCATACTCGCTGATTTGCTCTTTATATCCTATCTTTTTGTGGGAGTTAAAAATAAAAAAATCAATCCATTGGGTTGCCTCTTAAGTGTAATGCTATTTCCCGCTGTAACGGGTATCATCTTTTTTGCGGCTAAAAATCTACTCAAATTTATTATTTGGCGCTACCCATTGTACACTCATTTTGATGTGAACAATTCATATAATAGTGCGTGGTATTTTTTAGCAATGAGCGCTTTGGCAGCCACCATATTTTCATTCGTTTACTTTTTAGTTGCAAAAAAAATCAGTTCAAATACATTGCTTGCAGGCATCCTGTTAACTTTTGTTGTGTTAATGAATGGCATGCAATATGCCGTTCCCTCGGGCAGTTACCTGCTTTTTTTTCCGTTGATATTTATTCTGACATTCCAACTGTTTGCCCTTTCTAAAAACATAAAGAAAGACGTGCTCTCCACCCATTTGATTGGTTTGAATTTGCTAAGTGTGGTACCAGCTATTTGTTTCCTTGCGCCTTTTATTTATTTTAGTTTTATAGCTTTTGCATTAGGGGGTAACATGCCTTTCATTGCGATGGCAACCGGGATGTGTATGGGGTTACTTCTTCCCGTAGTTCATCCGGTGTTAAAAAATGAAAGATTATTATTGCCGCTTTCTGCCTTCGGGTGTTTTTTGGGCGCCATGCTCACCGGCCATCTTACATCCGGCTTTTCAGAAAAGCATCCCCTGCCCTCATCGGTGAGGTACGCTATTAATGTGGATTCTACTAAAGCAAAATGGCTTTCTGATTTTGCTTCAATCGATAAATGGTCGGCCCCTTTTTTTAAAGGCAATTCGATCAATACCCCGGCAAGCGGCTACAATTGCAAGTTGATAAATGATGCGCCCGTTTTGCCATTATTGCCCCCAATGGCAGTTATTGGAAAGGATACAGTGGAAAACGGAAAGCGAAAAGTGACCGTAGATTTCAATACCTTAAGAGAAAATGTGGTGTTTATGAATATCGAAATCAGTACCGGCAATCAGGCAAATGCAATTTTTATTAATGGAAAGCAAACAAAATCAATTGAACCAGAAAAGCCTTGCTGGCATCGGGGGATCAGTTACACAGGTCTAACCAAAGAAGGATTCAATGTGACATTTGAAATGGAAAAAGGAAAAACACTTGATATAGTGGTGAGTGACCGGTCAATTGGATTACCTGCAATACCAGGTTTACTTAATGTATACCCAAAGGATATTATCCCGGGCCAAGGTTCTACCTGCAATACCACACAGGTGAGGAAACATTTTGTATTTTAATTAAAGACTGATAGGTTTGGTGTTTAGTATACATTCGCAGATATGAAAAAGACACTTGCTTTAATACTTACGATGTCATTTTGCAGGATGGCCACGGCACAGGAACTTACTGTAATGACTTTTAACATCCGATTAAATATTTCATCTGATAGCTTGAATGCATGGCCATTCCGAAAAGACCAGGTCGCTTCACAAATACTTTTTCACGAAGTGCATTTACTGGGGGTGCAGGAAGCGCTGCATGTTCAAATGATCGATCTGAAGGAAAGGTTACCTCGCCACAAGTTTGTAGGCGTGGGCCGTGACGATGGAAAAACCAAAGGAGAATATTCTGCTATATTTTATGATACTACGAGGCTAACCGTGTTACAGTCAGAAACATTCTGGTTGTCGCAAACACCTGCAATAGCGGGCAGCAAAGGCTGGGATGCTGCCATTACCCGCATTGTAACATGGGCAAAATTTATGGACAAAAGATCAAAAAAGATCTTCTATGCATTCAATACCCATTTTGATCATATCGGTAAATTAGCCAGGAAAGAAAGTGCCCTGCTTATTTTGCAAAAGGTAAAAGCAATAGCGGTGAACACGCCGGTATTGATTACGGGTGATTTTAACGCCACGCCATCGGACGAACCCATCCAGGTATTAATGGATTCCACAAATCCGCTAAGGCTGGAGGATACGAAAGAAAAATCAGCTACCCCGCATTATGGCCCCACTGGTACATTCAACGGATTTCAATCCAAAGAAAGAGACGATGAACCCATCGACTACATTTTTTTTAGAAACAAATGGAAAGTGCTGAAACACGCCACTATTTCTCAAACCTGGAACGGGCGCTTTGCTTCTGATCATTTTGCGGTGCTTGCTACAGTAGTACTGTAAAATTCAATTTATATTCTTTATCAGTTTAGTTACACACAGATCCCCGTTATAGATATTTTGTGCGGTTATGCCTACCTTCAATATATGAGATCTGAACTGGAAAATGTTTTATTAAAAAACCGCCACGCTTTTCATCCTGTTGTGAATTTTAACGCAGGCAAAGAAAAATTGTATCACTTTAATTTTTCTTCATCCAATCACGGGTTAACCGCAGGGGATATCGCTGATACGCAAAAATTTACCCGTTACGTAGAACAAAACCTTGAAAAACATGAGGCAAAATTCGGCATTGGTGGTTATAAAGAAGATAGGGTATTGTACAAAAGGAGTGAACTATTTAACGTGCCTGGTTCGCAAGCTCCATCATGGAAGAATGACGTAAAAGCTGATGCCTCCCGTTCAATCCACCTCGGCATTGATATTTGGGGCCCGGCAGGTACGGAGGTTTTTGCACCCGTTGGCGGCATGGTACATAGTTTTGCCTTTAACGATAATTTTGGTGATTACGGGGCAACCATTATTTTACAACATCAGCTGGACACAATTGTATTTCATACTTTATACGGCCACGTGAGCCTGATAGATATAGCCCAATTACATCCGGGGCAATATGTTAACCGCGGCGAACTGATTGCTCATTTTGGCAAACCAATGGAAAATGGCTGGTGGCCGCCACACCTGCATTTCCAGGTAATTGGTGATATGAATTTGAAAGAAGGTGATTATCCCGGCGTATGTACAAAAAGGGAAAGTGAAAAATACCTGCAAAACTGCCCCGATCCGGATCTGATATTGAATATGATGCAGTATGTTCAACAGTAAGCCTCGAAACATACTAACGGACAACTAAATACGTTTTTATTTGTATTCATATCTGTTGAAAGTAGCAAAAAAACTACCTTTACACCGCAAATAAATCAGCATGGAAATTAAAGCAGGCCCTTTGTTAAGAAACATCAATAATCCGAACGATCTAAAAAAATTAAGCAAAGAACAATTACACCAGGTCTGTGACGAATTGCGCCAGTACATCATCGATGTGGTGAGCGTGCATGGCGGTCATTTTGGCGCCAGCCTTGGCGTGGTGGAATTGAGCGTGGCTTTACATTATGTTTTCAATACCCCATACGATCAACTGGTATGGGATGTGGGTCACCAGGCTTACGGCCACAAAATTTTAACTGGTAGAAGGGATACATTTCCGACCAACAGAAAGTACCATGGTATAAGTGGTTTCCCCAACCGTGCCGAAAGTGATTACGATACCTTTGGCGTAGGCCATTCGTCTACTTCCATCAGCGCAGCATTGGGCATGGCAATGGCAAGTTATTACAAAGGTGAAAAAGGCCGTCAGCATATTGCAGTAATTGGAGATGGCGCTATGACGGCTGGCCTTGCTTTTGAAGCAATGAACCACGCGGGTACGGCCAACAGCAATGTGCTCATTATTTTGAACGATAACTGCATGAGTATCGACCCTAATGTGGGCGCCCTAAAAGAATATTTAACCGACATTACTACATCGCATACTTACAATGAACTCCGTGATAATGTATGGAAAGCGTTGGGTAAATTACCGGTCGGTAAAAATTTCAGCCGTGAAATGGCTAGCAAACTGGAAGCCAGCCTGAAAGGCATGGTTAGCAAAAGCAGCAATCTCTTTGAAGCCCTGCAGTTGCGCTATTTTGGCCCGATAGACGGCCACAATATTACCAAACTGGTAGACACCCTAAAAGACTTAAAAGATATTCAGGGCCCCAAAATTTTACATATTAAAACAGTGAAAGGAAAGGGTTATGCATTAGCAGAAAAAGATCAAACCAAATGGCATGCGCCCGGCTTATTTGATAAAGTCACCGGCGAAATTCAGAAAAAGAAATTTGATATTCCACAGCCTCCAAAATACCAGGATGTTTTTGGCCATACCATCATCGAACTGGCGGAAATGAACGCTTCAATCATGGGTGTAACACCAGCAATGCCCAGCGGTTCATCGTTGAAGTATATGATGGAGCAAATGCCGGATAGAGCTTTTGACGTGGGCATTTGCGAGCAACATGCCGTTACTTTAAGTGCAGGCCTTGCCACACAAGGCATGAAAGTATTTTGCAATGTTTATTCCACCTTTATGCAGCGGGCCTATGATATGGTGATACACGATGTAGCTATCCAAAATTTGCCAGTCGTGTTTTGCCTCGATAGGGCTGGATTGGTTGGTGAAGATGGGCCTACCCATCATGGTTGTTATGATATTGCATATATGCGGTGCATACCCAATATGATCATCAGTGCACCGATGAATGAAAAGGAATTAAGAAACTTGATGTTTACATCACAACTGGCCACTACAACAAGTCCGTTTGTGATCCGCTATCCACGTGGCGAAGGTGTAATGCCTGATTGGAAAACACCTTTTGAAGAAATTCAAATTGGCAAAGGCAGAAAAATAAAGGATGGCCAGGATGTAGCGATCCTTTCGTTTGGCCACCCCGGTAATTTTGCCGCTGCCGCTATCCGGGATGTAAAAGCCGACGGCATCAATCCTGCGCATTATGATATGCGTTTTGTGAAACCAATTGATGCGGACCTATTGCATGAAGTGTTTGGTAAATTCGATAAGGTGATCACCATTGAAGATGGAACTGTTGTAGGTGGTTTTGGCAGTGCAGTACTGGAGTTTATGAATGAACATGGATACAAAGCTGATGTTAAAATCATGGGCATCCCCGACCGGCTGGTAGAGCATGGCTCCCCCAAAGAATTGTATAAAGAAATTGGATTGGATGCAAATGCAATTGCTGGTGTTTTGAGGGATTTCCTGAAAGACAAAGTAACGGTGACAGCTAATTTTCAATAACATATTTATTTTATAAATTTTGAGCCGGCTATTAATAGCCGGTTTTTTGTTTTGATACCCATCGTTATGAGTCTTACAAAAGTGTGGTTTAACCACCCATTTATAAAATGTCGCTTAATTAAAAAAATTATTTGTTTACAAGCATTTGTTTTCAATTTAACATTGTTGTGTCACTCACCTGTACTGCATACCATCGGGCAACTTTAATTACGTTATAAGATGACAACATCCTGCTGTTAAATATTGAAAGCTTCCTCAATGTGTCTTTTTATTTATTACAGAACTTCAGAAACTATTTTTTATAAAAGCTTTGTCAAAACCCATTGTGGAAGTTCTGCTGCCATGCATCTGTTGCAATAAATATTTTTATGCGATGGTTAACTGTTTTCTTCCTGACTACAACCTGCATTTCAGCAGTGGTTGTTCTCAAATTTTTTGCCGCTGGTATTCTCCCCAATAAAGGAGCTCATAGTATCAACAAACTTTCTAATAATAAAAAAGATGAGAACAAAGCAACATTGCTTCGGTTAAAGCGATACGCAAATGAGGCAAAAAGCTATACTATCGGCAACAACTTAAATGACCGCCATTGTTTTTTAATTGACATGAAAAAAGCTTCCGGCAGTAAACGTTTTTATGTGTACGATCTTAAGCATGATTCAATATTGCAGGCAGGCATGGTAACGCATGGCAGTGGAGTTAGTAATTCAGGCGACACCGTTCTGTTTTCGAATAGGACAGGCGGTAATTGTAGTTCCTTGGGCAAATATAAAATTGGTCAATCCTATTATGGGAAGTTTGGGCTTGCGTATAAACTGCATGGATTGAACAATACCAATAGCAATGCTTTCAACCGTTTTGTTGTATTGCATGCTCATCCATGTGTGCCCGACAACGAAATTGCACCATTGGAAATTTGCAAAAGCTGGGGATGCCCTACAGTTTCTCCATCTTTTTTGAAAGAATTAAAAGGATACCTTGACAGGACGAACACACCGGTACTGTTATGGATATTTCAGTAAATCTTTTTTAATTTGATGAGGATTAATTAATTCATGGGTACTTCTACCGCCAGCAACTCGGCATCTTCCAATGCCTCGATCATAAAACTATCAGTACCCGAAATACCCAACGCATCTCTTTTACGTAGTACGGTTTCTCCTACTTTTACAGCGCCGTTTATTACAACTAAAAAAACACCATTTCCTGGAAACCCATTACTATAAGTTAATGATTTACCTGCGGTCAATTGGGTTAATGCAAAGCATGCGTCCTGGTTGATCCACAAAGCAGCGTCTTCTTCCTTCGGTGAAACAACCACCTGCCATTGATTGATTCTATCAGTCACGTCAAAGGTTCTCTGGTCGTATCGCGGGGTTATATTTCTTTCCTTTGAAAATACCCATAACTGGAAAAGTGTAACGGGTTCAGTTGACGATGCATTCGCTTCAGAATGTTCTACGCCTGTGCCCGCACTCATTATTTGTACATCACCTGCTTTAATTACCCCTTCACCACCTGTACTGTCTTTATGCTTTAAGGCTCCGGTAAATGGGATGGTAACAATCTCCATATTATCATGCGGATGTGTATTGAATTTTCCTCCGCCAGCAATAAAATCATCATTCAAAACTCGAAGTGAACCAAAGTGTACTTTTTGGGGATTGTGAAATTGACCGAAACTAAAATAATAGTTAGGCTTAAGCCAGCCATAATCTGCAGTACCTCTTTCGGAGGCTTTATGCAATATTGTTTTCATCATGTTATAATTTATGATGCGTAAATATCAAATAGGATACCATGTAAAGTTTCTGCCAAAATGCCTTTATGCAATGGATTTAAAAACTTGTCATCTCATTGTAGTCAAGCTGTGCGGAAGTATCGTCCTGGCGGTTTTCATTGAATTCGATGATGAAATTGTTTCGGCCTTCACCAGTAACCAGCATCATATATTTTTGTTGTACCAGTTCCAGTAAACTTAAAAATAGAAAAATAGCATGGATGCGGTTTTCGCATATATCAAATATTTTTTCGAATGACACCGTCTTTTCTTTCCTGCAGGTATCCAGCATAAATTCCCTGCTCTCTTCCATAGTATAGTTGTACTGTACTACTGTATGCACAGGTTTATTATTTTTTTCTTTTAAACGTAGTACTACTTTTTCAAATGCCTTCATCAGCTTAAAAAGTGTAACGGCCTGTATCTCAGTTCCCTCTCCAAACTCTTCACCAATTTGTGAAAGTTCTTGGTGAAGGTTGCCACGTTTTATCATCAACATACGTGTCTCTTCCAACTCAGCCATTTTTAAAGAGGCTTCTTTAAAGCGTTTGTATTCAAGTATTTTATTGATCAGTTCCTGTCTTGGATCAATTTCATTTCCTTGTGCATCTATTTCTTTTCTCGGTATCAGCATCTTTGCCTTGATACGCATCAGTGTGCTGATGAATAAAATAAATTCGCTGCTGAGTTCGATATTTAGCTTTTCCGAATTATGAATGAAGTCGAGAAAATCATTGGTGATCCTGGTAATCGGAATATTATAAATGTCCAGTTCATCTCTTTCAATAAAAAACAGCAAAAGGTCAAATGGTCCTTCAAACTGGTCAAGCTTTATCTGGTAGGTAGCAGTATTCAATGAAAAAAATTTAATGATATAAAAAAAACCCCGACACATTGTATCGGGGCAAAAGTATTGAAAGTCTCAAAGAATTACCAATTTGTGGAGAACAGGAAGTATTGAGTATTTAGTACTAAGTATTAAGATCCCGCATCCAGTATCCAGTATCCGGCTTCAGCCTCACTGCTTCCTCAAAGCATCACGGATCTCCATCAGCAACTGATCTGTAGTCGAGGGGCCGACTACTGGTGGCGCAACTTCTTTCTTTTTTATTATTGAATTCATAGTTTTAATGATACCAAAAAGCACCAGGGCTATTATGAGAAACTTTAAAATGGCAGCGAGAAAATTGCCGTATTTCACTGCCCCCCATGTAAGTTTATCGAGGTCTTCCACGTTGGCTGCTTTTAGTGCCGGGGTCAACAGCAGAGGCGTTATTACATCCTCCACCAGGGAAGATATGATAGCAGCAAAGGCTGCACCGATAACCACGGCGATAGCAAGGTCAATAACATTGCCCTTGAAAATGAACTCCTTAAATTCTTTTGCAAATCCCATAATATTTTTTTAAGATTAATGAAAACTACGATTGTTCAAACCCGGTTCCCGTATAAATATACTCGCAACGTTTCAATTTTCCAATGCAATAACTTAAATATATAAACCGCTGTTCATTTTATTTTAGGCATTGCCTGTTAATCTAATTTATTAACGCCAACTTTGAAAAGTGAATAAAAACGGTTTGAAGTGGTTGATTTTTACAGCGCTTTCTTTGATTTGGGGCAGCAGTTTTATTCTGATTAAAATCGGGTTAGACAATCATTTAAGTCCATACCAGGTGGCAGCCATTCGTATTGTGTCCGGTGGGTTGGTATTAGTGCCTGTTATGCTAAAATATGTCCGCCTGATACCCGCCAACAAGTTGCTGATGATTTTCATGTCAGGGGCGTTGGGGAGCCTGTTACCTGCTTTTTTATTTTGTATGGCTGAAGAAGGAATCGATAGTTCCCTTGCAGGCACCTTAAATTGCCTTACACCTATTTTTGTGATCATTATAGGAGCGCTGTTTTTTAAAACAACTACTACGGCAAATAAAATTATAGGAATAATAATTGCTTTTGCAGGCAGTTTTTTGCTATTGTTAAGCAAAGGGCATATGCAGGAGAGCCAGCACCTGGTATATGTTTCCTTTGTAGTGCTGGCAACGATCTCCTATGCGCTCAATGTAAATATGGTGGCAAAACATTTGCATGATATTCCTTCGCTGCATATTGCGGCCGTTGCATTAACCCTGAATGCTCTACCGGCATTATTGGTACTCCTCTTCACCGGGTATTTTAGTTTGCCATTGGCTAATGATGATTTATTATTGGCAACAGCGGCAGCATCCCTGATGGGAATTGTAGGAACAGCCGTAGCCACCATTCTTTTCTATATGTTGGTAAAAAGGGCCGGCGGCATATTTGCCAGTATGGTTACTTATGGCATTCCTTTTATTGCCATCGGTTGGGGTATCATCTACAGGGAAGCATTCGGATTGGTACAGGCAGGTTGCTTATTGATTATTTTGCTGGGGGTATATCTCGTTAACAGGAAGGCCATAACCTAGGATAATTTGATGTGCCCGGCGGCCATATACAAAAAACCTCCGCACAGGGCGGAGGCGTAATTAATTCAAACAGTTTGTAATTTATTTTTTTGACTTTTTGACTTTTTTTACCGCTTTTGAAGGGGTGGCAGGAATTGAAACTGATTCCTTTACTTCGGCAGGTTTTGTCTTATCAAACTCTTCAGCAGCTACAACATCTCCGGTTAAAGTAATGCTCTTCAGTTCATCAATACCGGCAAATTTTACCGTTAAATGCTTGTCAAAATGCCCTGGATTGGCAGCATTAAATGTAGCGTTGATCACACCGGTTTTACCGGCAGCAATTGGTTCTTTTGTATAATCTGATATAGTACATCCGCAGGTAGGATTCGCCTGTTCAATTATGAGGGCCTGGTTACTAATATTGGTAACAGTAAAAACCCCTTTTGTAGGCACACCTTGTTTGATCTTTCC
The DNA here is from genome assembly GCA_039922375.1 of Ferruginibacter sp. GTDB lineage: Bacteria > Bacteroidota > Bacteroidia > Chitinophagales > Chitinophagaceae > Ferruginibacter. The sequence continues at coordinate 16,979 of JBDSAA010000055.1, read as the reverse complement.
CAGGTTAATTGTTTCTGTTGCAAATTTTGCAATATCATCTACTTTTTTTTGTGCAAAAATGCTCGTAGTAAGTGCAAATACTGCTGCTGATAATAAGATTTTTTTCATTGTAATAATTTTTATTTTTTTAATCTTTTAGAGTTTCGAATGCTTTGTTTTCTGGTGCTGAAGTAGCAGGGGTTTTCCATACCTCACCTTTTATTGTAATTTGCCTGGTTTGTGTTCCGTTATAAGTAATTGTTATTTGTTTTGTGAATGGTCCTTCGCTTGCGGCGTTGTAGCCTACAGTGATATTGGTCTTCTCACCAGGGGCCTGTATTTTATCCCTATTCCATTCTGGGGTGGTACAGCCACAACTTGCCTGCACATTTACAATCCGAAGTGAATCCTTCCCATTGTTTATAACCTCAAATATATGGTTAACAGGTTTTCCTTGTGGGATTTTACCAAAATCATATTCAGTTTCTTTCAGCAGTAAAATCTCTTCTCCTAAAGTTGGACTGAATTTTGAAATTTCAGCGCCGTTGTTTTTCGTATTGGATGCAACCAGCGGAGTTTGAGCAGTAACGCTAAGGGTCAGTACGCAAACAGTAAAAAAGGTAAAAATTTTTTTCATTATGCAGGTCATTTTTCAATAATCACACCAAAGATACTAAAACGGCTAAAATGCTGACAAATTGTTCTTTGGTTACCATTTTTTTAACAATGATCACGACTATTAATTTACATTTGTTATATGGATACAGTAAATACCAGCGATGCTGCATTGCAGGAAAAACTAAGCTTTGATCACTTCCGCAAAGAAGTGCTCACTGACTATCGCATTGCCTGCGAAAGCCGGGAAACAAGTTTGATGGGGCGAAAGGAGGTATTGACCGGAAAAGCAAAATTTGGAATTTTTGGAGACGGCAAGGAAGTAGCGCAGATAGCCGCCGCAAAATTTTTCAAACCAGGAGACTTCAGGGCGGGCTATTACCGTGACCAAACTTTTATGTTTGCCGCCGGCCTGGCGAGTGTAGAGCAATATTTCGCACAGTTATTTTCCGATCCCGATATTACACATGACCCTTTTAGTGCCGGTCGGCAAATGAATGCACATTTTGCTACAAAAATAGTAGACGAAAACGGTGATTGGCTGGACCTTGCCAACAGGAAGAACAGTAGCAGCGACATGGCACCTACAGCGGGGCAAATGCCAAGAGCGCTCGGCCTTGCCCTTGCATCAAAACTTTTTAGAAACTCCCCCGTGTTCAGGCGCCACACAGATTTAAGCACCAATGGAAATGAGGTTTGCTTTTGTACCATCGGCGATGCTTCTACATCCGAAGGGCACTTTTGGGAAGCCGTGAATGCTGCCGGTGTTTTGCAGGTACCTCTTGCAATTTTTGTGTGGGATGATGGCTATGGAATTTCTGTTCCAAAAAAATTGCAAACAACCAAAGCATCGATCTCCACTGCATTAAGAGGAATGCAAAAAACTGATGATACCAATGGCATCGATATTTATAAACTGAAAGGATGGGACTATGCAGGCATGTGCGAAGTATTTGACCCTGCTATTCAAAAAATAAGAGATACCCATACGCCGGCAATTTTTCATATTGAAGAAATTACACAGCCGCAGGGGCATTCCACTTCAGGTAGCCATGAACGATATAAGAAACCAGAACGGCTTGCCTGGGAAAGAGAATGGGATTGTATCAGGCAGATGAGGGAATGGATCATAGCAAATGCGTTAGCTGAGGAGCAGGAGTTAAGTGACATTGAGATCAAATCAAAGCATTTCGTTAAAGAGAGCAAACAAAAGGCCTGGGATAATTATATTACTCCAATTAAAGAGCAGGTGCGTACCGGCGTTGCATTAATGTATCAACTGGCCGAAACGGCTGAAGGCGAAAATGTTGACACAATAGTACAATTGGCAAAAGAATTAGAAGTGAACAAAGAACCCATGCGAAGGGAATTAATGAAAACAGTGGCTACCGCTTTGCATTTAATGGATAACGATAAAGGTTCATCAGCTTTGCAGAGTTATTACAAAGCACTGCAGGCTACCAATGCTGCTTTGTACAATTCATTTCTGTATAACGAGGGGCAAAAATCGGCTTTAAAAGTGGCGGAAATAAAGCCCGTGTACGAGGAGGATGCTAAAGTGGTTAACGGTTACGAGATACTTAACAGGTATTTCGATCAGTTGTTTGAAACAAATGATAAAGTAACGGCTTTTGGTGAGGATGTGGGAATGATTGGCGATGTAAACCAAGGCTTTAGCGGCTTACAGGCAAAATATGGAGAGCAGCGCATTTTCGATACCGGCATACGGGAGCTAACCATTATGGGCCAGGGCATCGGGTTAGCATTAAGAGGGTTAAGGCCCATTGCAGAAATCCAATATTTAGATTATTTATTGTACGGATTACAGCCATTGAGTGATGATGCTGCCACTACTCATTTTAGAACTGCGGGAGGACAAAGTTGTCCCTTGATAGTGCGTACAAGGGGCCATCGGCTGGAAGGGATCTGGCACAGCGGGTCACCCATGGGCATGATCATAAATGCGCTTCGCGGAATGTATATATGTGTGCCGAGGAACATGGTGCAGGCAGCGGGTATGTACAACACATTGCTTAAAAGCAATGACCCTGCCTTGATGATTGAATGTTTAAATGGTTACAGGCTGAAAGAAAAACTGCCTGCTAACTTATTAACCTTTACCGTACCATTGGGTGTTCCGGAAATCATTAGGAAGGGCACGGATGTTACGCTTGTTTCCTATGGATCCACGCTAAAAATTGTATTGGAAGCTGCGGAAATTTTAGCAAAGAAATCGATCAGTTGTGAGGTGATAGATGTACAAACTTTATTGCCTTTTGATATTGATCATCAAATAGTAGAATCGCTGAAAATAACCAATCGTATTGTTTTTGTTGATGAAGATGTACCTGGCGGCGCAGCAGCTTACATGTTTAATAAAGTGATGGAAGAACAAGGCGGATATAAACACCTGGATGTATCACCAAGAACGATTACGGCTCAGGCGCACCGGCCCTCATATGCAAGCGACGGTGATTATTTCAGTAAACCAAATACGGAAGATGTGATGAGAGTAGTGAAGGAGATGATGGCAGAATAGGCTGGGGAGGGGGGTAAAGGTAGAAGGTGTAAGGTATAAAAAGTATAAATAGGTAAAAGGTAGAAGGTCTAAAGGGTAAAAGGTAAAGGCCTAAGGTAGAAGGTAAAGGGTTTAATAGAGGGTAGAAGCTAAAAGATGGTAGCAAAAGAATGCAAGACAATAAATAAACCCATAACGAACAGGATCCAAACTCACGCCACACGACCAACAATCAACTACCAACAAACTTTAATAACTATGGCGGCATATACAATTTACCAGGTTGATGCATTTACCAGTAAGCTTTTTGGCGGCAATCCCGCGGCGGTAATTCCTTTGGAAAAATGGCTGGACGCTTCGTTGATGCAACAAATTGCTGCAGAAAATAACCTGGCAGAAACTGTTTTTTTTGTACCTAAGGATGCAGGCTACCATATTCGCTGGTTTACGCCGGAGCTTGAAATAGATTTATGTGGCCATGCTACATTAGCAAGTGCCTTTATACTTTTTGAGTATCTCGGCTATTCCAAAAGCGAATTGCTGTTTTATTCAAAAAGCGGCGAACTGGTCATCAGCCGTGACGACGATAAACTAAAACTAAATTTTCCATCCCGGATGCCGGTTAAAGTGGTTGAGTATCCGGAACAACTGTTGAATGGATTGGGTATTACAGATCCGCTGGGTGTGTATAAAAGCCGTGATTACGTGGTAGAGGTTGCAACAGAAAAAGAAGTAATGAATTTGTCGATCGATATATCCTTGCTCAATCAAATAGATGTAATCGGGATTATTGTAACTGCTCCCGGAAAGGATTGTGATTTTGTATCAAGATTTTTTGCCCCCAACTGTGGCATCCCTGAAGATCCGGTAACTGGTTCCGCTCATTCTACCCTGATTCCTTTTTGGGCAGAAAAACTTAATAAGCAAAAGCTTCATGCCAAGCAATTATCCAGGAGAGGCGGTGAACTGTGGTGCGAAAATATGGGTGACAGGGTTACAATGAGCGGCAATTGTATTTTCTATATGAAGGGAGAAATCAACGTGTGATGTATGATTTATGAATGGCTGATTTTATAACCCGAATTATGAAGCGCTCTCTACTTCATATTGTGATATACTTTCTGCACGTCTTCATCCTGCTCCAGTTTGTCTACCAGTTTAAACACATCCTGTGCAGCCTCATCATCCAGTTCGGTAGGGTTCATCGGAATTCTTGTTAGTTCTGCCGTAAGCACTTCTATCTTTTTTTCTTCCAGGGCCTTAGCCATATGGCCAAACTCAGTAAATGCCACCCGGATGATGATATTACCTTCACTGTCTTCCCCTATTTCTTCCAGCCCGTAATCAATCAGTTCCAATTCGAGGTCTTCAACATTCAAGCCGGTATTTTTTATCTTAAATTCACCCATACGGTTAAACGTAAATGCCACACTGCCACTGGTGCCAAGGCTTCCGCCGCTTTTTGTAAAGTGCATCCGTACATTGGCCACTGTACGGGTTGGGTTATCAGTAGCTGTTTCCACCAATATCGCAATGCCATGAGGGGCGTACCCTTCATATAAAACTTCATCATAGTGTATCATTTCCTTACCCATGGCCCTTTTGATGGCGGCTTCTACACGATCTTTTGGCATACCGACACTGCGGGCATTCTGATAACAACGGCGCAAAGCTGCATTCCCATTGGGGTCCGGACCACCGGCCTTTACGGCAATTACAATCTCCTTTCCAATGCGGGTAAAATTTTTAGCCATTTTATCCCACCTGGCAAACATCGAACTTTTTCTTACTTCAAATATCCTTCCCATCGCCTGGTTATTATTGTGTTTAATTATTAATCGGATTGCAAATTTAAGGAATTCATTTTTCCAATGATGATAGTAATTGATGCAGGAAGCCAAGCTAATTCAATAATTATAAATAACGATAAACTCCATTGGAGGCATTTAATGAGAACTTCATTTCGCATTTTCATCCACTTCAAATATTCCAAAAGTATTATTGTCGCAGTCGATAAAGTATCCCTGCCAACATCTGCCCGGAATAGCAAACTTTGGCAAAGCAACAACACCTCCATTTTGAAGTATTAGCTCATGGGTTTTGTCGAAGCTGTCAACTTCCACGGAGCAAACAAAAGCATTGGTACCGCTTTCTGGTGGAGGTACTTTTGCAGGACGTTTTAGAAGTCCACCGTTAATGCCATTTGTTTCAATCCGGTAATATTCTATTGGAACAAATTCTTCTTTGATAAACTTCCAGGCAAATATATTCTCATAAAATTTGATATCCCTGGCAGGGTTAGACGATTGAATTTCAAAATAACCAACATTGTTCATATGAATTAATTTTAAAAGTGAAAGGATAAACGAGTATGAAATAGAGTAAACTTACAATATTTTAAAATTATTTTATTGAAATGGATCTTCAGCATAAAGTAAACTGACATGTTGTTAACAGCATTAGGAGTACGACACACTTAACCTATTAATCGTTAGGAGAAAGAATTGGCTGTTGTTAAAAATTCTTTACAAAAAGTAAAATTATTATTACATTATGTAAAACAAACACTACATTTTTGAAAACGTACCATTATGTCAAGTAAATTATTATTGCCCAATAAGTATAAGCTTATTGGTTGGTTTCTCCTGGTGCCCAGCTACAGTTTTAGGAATCGTCTTAAGCGTTACCGGTTATGAAACATCCCCACTGAGAGGAAAGGTGTTTGCGATCTTTAAATAACGAACTTCTGAGTAAAACCCAATGGTTTAGTTTTGTTGATGTCAATATTATGCCCACGCTTGTAGGCATAGTATTTATTATTGGTGGGCTGTTGGTAGGATTTTCAAAAGAAAAAAAGGAAGATGAATTTATTGCAAATCTTCGTTTATCGTCTTTGCTTTGGGCCGTATGCGTTAATTACGTTTTATTGTTCCTTGCTTTTGTCTTCGTGTATGGTATGGGTTTTTTCACTGTCATGGCGTATAACCTGTTTACGGTTTTACTGATTTTTATTAGCAGGTTCAATTACATTGTGTATAAAAACACGAAAATTGTGTCAGATGAAAAATAACATAAAGGTAGAACGAGCCATAATGAGCCTGACACAAGAAGATCTTGCAAATAAAGTATTTGTGAGCAGGCAAACAATCAACGCAATGGAAGCAAATAAATATGTTCCCTCCACTGTGTTAGCATTGAAGATTGCAAAGGTTTTTAACAAGCCAGTAGAAAATATCTTTTTTCTTGATAACAATGATTAACATAACATTTTATCCATTTAAGCCGGCATTCTTCACAACGGATATGGATTGAGTTAGGCTAATTTTGCCAGGTTAAATGCTGTGGAAGCTTTCAAGGTAATATCACGACACATGGTAACCTTATTATTGAATTAAAGGGAAACTTACCGGAAGGGTTGATTTTTCCAGTCAATACATCAGCAAGTGCATTGCCATTTTCTAACCGGTTGCACCAGGAAAAAATGATGGTGCTGTTTTGTTTTTTGATCTTGCCAATATCGTAAGGCGCTCCTAAGACTACCTCTACAATTGTTTTTGGATTGACTGCAGCAATTGCATCAACCGTCAACTGTTCGTCAAAAGGAAGAAACAAATCTTACAATGGAATAGCATTTTTATTACTGGAGTCGTAATAGTTCTAATTATTTTGCACCTGGTGCCCGTTAATCATCTGGCTTTTTATTGATCGTTTAAGAGTTTATTTTTTGTCGGTTGATGATTTTATGTTGTTATAATATTAGCCAATAGAATTTATGCTCCTACACTTTTACACACTTATTTTGTTCGGTGAATAATAAACCCGCGGTCTTCTTTTGTGAAACCTACTTTTGGATAATAGTCCATAGCTGTCGGAACTGAAAGCAATAAAATCATAGACTGTTCTCCAATCTTTTCCCTGGTAAGGTCAATTAGTTTTTTACCAATCCCTGATTTTTTATAATCGGGGTCAACAGCAAGATCAGCAAGATAGCTGCTCCAAACCCAATCTGTAATTGTACGGCTGACACCTACAAGTTTTGCTTCGGCCCAGGCAGTGACAATTAAATTTGAATTTTCAAACATTTTTTTAATTCTTTCCCGATCATTTATTGGTCTTGGAAGTTTTGCATTTTCATAGAGTTCAATTACCTGCTCTGCTGTTGGCACTTTATCAAATTTGTACGTTATTTCCATATTCATAATTCTTTTTTGTGATCGTTGCTCCGTTCAGTTTTCGGCGAATTCGCTTTTTAAATTATGTCGAGCGTATCTCTCGTAAAGTCATTCTTTATATTGCCTGTATTGAGCGTTGAAGCTGGCTCAAATAGCATGACTGAAACTTCGCTTTCAGCTACCGGTTTATGCTCAACACCCTTTGGCACTATTAAGAATTCGCCCTCATTTAATTCAACAGTCTTATCCCTGAATTCCATTTTAAAGCTTCCCTTTAAAACATAAAATAATTCGTCCTCATCGTCATGTTGATGCCAAATAAATTCGCCTTTAAATTTTACTAACTTAACATTTTGGCCATTTAGTTCGCCAACAATTCTTGGATTCCAATGGTCATGGAAGAAAGACAGTTTTTCGTTAACATTTACTTTTTTCATGAAATATATTTTATAAATTTCAAGTGCTGAGCCCGGGTATTTGCGAAAGTGTATCTTATCATTTTTCTAAAGTGCATGCGGTGATTCGTTGTAAGGAAAATCACTTTTAACAGGCACGACAATTCTTCTCACGAATTTATTAAAACATTTACTTTACGATGTTCAAAATTATCGGATTTCAAATTGAGATGCTTTTTTATTGATACGAAACGACAGGCAAAGAAATGTATAATCAAGAATATGTTACCTGTTATTTTTATGCAAGGCACCCCCGAAATGTATGGATTGCTGACCATTGGTTAAGCGCAGTATACACGAAACAAAATGCTGTATAAAAAAGGATTAGAGCAACCTAATATAATTAGCCAGTACTGCACTCATGATATAACATGTTGTATATTAGCAAAAAACATCTACTAAACATCTTGTTGCCGTAGGAGACTCAGCCTTATTTAAAAGCACAGGCACTTATAATACTGCTGTCGGATCTAAGGCACTTTATTCAAATCAGGGCGGTGTTAAAAACACAGCAAATGGTTACAATGCGCTTTATGCAAATACAGGTAATTTTAATACCGCAATCGGTAGTTTTGCTCTTGATCAGAATGTTTCGGGAACCAGCATGACCGCTCTCGGCCACAATGCTAATGTAAGCAGTCCATCATTAACCAATGTTATTGTGATCGGCTCCGATGTAACAGCCCATGCAAGCTATACAATAGTAATTGGAGGTCCTGGTATTGTTGATGCTTACATCGGAAATTCCAATTCAACCATACTACATGTAGGCAGCGTAGTGACATCTTCAGATGCAAGGTTTAAATACAATATAAAAAGCAATGTACCAGGATTGGATTTCATTAAAAGGCTTAGACCAGTTACCTATTATTTTGATAGCGAAAAATTAGCGGAATTTACTAAGACCGGCATCCTCAACAACAGCATTGCAAGATCCATTTCTTTTAAAGAAGACAAGCAATTGCACACTGGATTTCTTGCACAGGATGTAGAAAAGATAGCCAATGACCTGGGCTACCAATTTGACGGCGTTAACAAACCTGCTGATAAGAAAGGCCACTACAGCCTTGCGTACAACCAGTTTATAATGCCTTTGGTGAAAGCAACACAGGAGCAGCAGCACATCATTGAGGCGCAGGCAGCAGAACTTGATAACCAGCAAAAGCAAATTGATATTCTTAAAAAACAACAGGAAGAATTACAGGCATTAAAAGCAACTGTGCGGGAACTTTCAAAAACGGTAAAACAGTTAAGAAAAGGCGTTAAAGAATAACGATTGCTGATAAAAAAGTAAAGCCTGCAGGACCTCTTGCAGGCTTTACTTTTTTATCAACACCTTATCGCTTACTGTTTGGAAACACCTCAAACCACGCCGATATTTTATTACTTTTGATATTATTTCCTAACAGCTACATAAATGACCTTTCCGCTACAATGAGCTATAACTATTTGCCTTTAGATAAAAGCCCCACAAATTTTCAACAGATAAAAAACCTGCTTGCCTACGATCAGCATGTGTCCATCACTTTTGATGCACATTTCAGGATTACCGCATGCCGTACCTACCTTGATGGTAAATTAGACAGCGGCGATGAAATATTTTATGGTATCAATACAGGATTCGGCTACCTGCAAAATGTAAAGATAGATGCCACGCAATTAGAAGAGTTACAAAGTAATTTATTAAAATCCCACGCTTGTGGATTGGGTGAGGAAGTACCAAAAGAGATTGTCAAACTGATGCTGATGCTGAAAATAAAATCACTCAGCTACGGCAATTCCGGTGTACAAATAGAAACGGTTAAGCGGTTGATAGAAATGTTCAACCATGATGTGTTACCGGTTATTTATACGCAGGGTTCGTTGGGTGCCTCCGGAGATCTTGCGCCGCTTAGTCACCTGAGTTTGCCGCTTATTGGTTTAGGTGAAGTGTACCATGACGGGGAAAAAATGCCGGCATCGGAAGCTATGCAACAATTCGGCTGGCAACCAATACAATTGCAAAGCAAGGAAGGGCTTGCACTCATCAATGGCACGCAGTTTATGAGTGCCTATGGCCTGCATAGTTTGATACAAGCAGACAGGTTGCTAAAATGGGCGGATACCATCGCGGCAATTTCTTTTGATGCCTTCGATTGTATTGCTGAACCATTTCATGAAAAAATTCATTCCATCCGTTCGCATAAGGGTCAGGTAGATACGGCTGCAAGGTTACGGGAATTACTAAAGGGCAGCGAAATAACAGCGAAGAAAAAAGAGCAAATTCAGGACCCGTATTCTTTCCGCTGCATTCCGCAAGTGCATGGTGCCACCAAAGACACCCATGATTATGTGCTCAGTGTATTTATAAAGGAGATCAATTCGGTAACAGACAATCCCAATATTTTTCCGGAAGATGACCTTGTATTAAGTGGTGGGAATTTTCACGGCCAGCCGTTGGCGTTAGTACTCGACTTTCTCGCCATCGCTATGAGCGAGCTGGCAAATATTTCAGAAAGAAGAACCTACCAGCTCATCAGCGGACAGCACGACCTGCCGATGTTCCTCGTAAAGCAACCCGGCCTTCACTCGGGCTTTATGATACCGCAGTACACCGCGGCCGGCATTGTAAGTGAAAACAAACAATTGTGTACGCCTGCAAGCGTAGATTCTATTTCATCCAGCAACAATCAGGAGGATCATGTAAGCATGGGCGCAAACAGCGCCACCAAATGCAAGCGGGTAATCGACAATGTAGAAAAAGTATTGGCCATCGAATTGCTTACCGCTATACAGGCGTTGGAATTTCGCCGTCCGTTGAAAAGCTCGCCGCAATTGGAAGCCATTGTGCAGGCGTTTAGAAAAGAGGTAAGTTTTAATCAAGCAGACAGGGTATTGCACGATGATATGATAAAAGCAATTGATTTTTTACGCCAATATCAGTTGTAATCTTAAGAAACACAGCTATGATGAATGGAGTTTCAGGGATGCGGTTGTTATTATTAACCCGGCATGCATCCTTGATTGAGCTTCAGTGGCGTCGCACGTTTGAACAGTTGTTTTTCAATTAAGCTTTACCCACTTTTTAGTAAGGTATTATAGGGAAGGAATATATTTTAATATCCGTTTCATCGAAGTGAAGTCTGCCGGCGGTTTTAAACCCGGGAGTGATTGGAGGACATAACCGATACTGTACCTGGCAGCAGAGAGAAAATAAGCAATCAGAGCCTCGCTAATATTGATACAGCTTTCTTAATTTATAACGTAAAAAAGTTGCCCACAGGTATTTGGTACAAGAGGGCGATGCAACAATGATCCTTGTAGCTTCAATGCCCGGACAAAAAATGTATTTAAGTTTTTATCCCGTCAATCAAAATCATAAGAATCACCACAATCCCATAAATCCCAGTTCAGACAATGTACGACCCCATAAAATACTCCACACCCACCGGCACAAAACTTTCCTGCAAAGGATGGATACAGGAAGCGGCACTAAGAATGCTGCTAAACAACCTTAATCCGGAAGTAGCTGAACGCCCCGATGACCTGATCGTTTATGGCGGCCGTGGCAGGGCAGCAAGAAATTTTGAAAGCCTCGACCTGATCATAAAAGCACTGAAAGTGTTGGAAGACGATGAAACCCTGCTGATACAAAGTGGCAAGCCGGTAGCCATGTTAAAAACACATTCTGATGCCCCGAGAATTTTAATCAGCAATTCTCAACTTGTCCCAAAGTGGGCCACCTGGGAACATTTTGATGAGCTCGAAAAAAAGGGCCTCATGATGTATGGGCAAATGACCGCAGGAAGTTGGATCTATATTGGCTCGCAAGGTATTGTGCAGGGTACTTACGAAACGTATGCTGCTGCGGCCAATAAAGATTTTGGCGGTACACTAAAAGGTACGCTCAATGTATCCGCTGGTCTTGGTGGTATGGGTGGCGCACAACCCCTTGCCATCACAATGAACGATGGCGTGGCGCTGATTGCAGAAGTGGAAGAATGGCGCATCAACAAGCGCATAGAAACAAATTACCTCGATGAAAAATACCTCAGCATTGACAAGGCAATAGATGTAGCAATAACCTATAAAAAAAAAGGCGCCGCTAAGAGTATTGGCGTGCTTTGCAACGCAGTTGATTTACTACAAAGATTGATAGAAAGACAGATCATTCCTGATACACTTACTGACCAGACTTCCGCCCATGATCCGCTCATTGGTTACATTCCGCACACACTTACAAATGCAGAAGCTAACCAATTGCGGAAGCAGGACCCAGCAAAATATATCGACCTCAGTTATACCAGCATGAAACTACACGTGCAGTTGATGCTGCAGCTTCAAAAGCTTGGTGCCATTACTTTTGATTATGGCAACAACATAAGGGCAAGGGCAAAGGAACGCGGATTGGAAAATGCTTTTGATTTTCCTGGCTTTGTGCCTGCTTACATACGGCCGCTGTTTTGCGAAGGGAAAGGTCCTTTTCGCTGGGCAGCCCTCAGCGGTGATCCGAACGATATTCGGGTAACCGATGACGTAATGCGCACCTTATTTCCAAAGGACAAATCATTGATTCGCTGGCTTGACCTTGCTCAGGAGAAAATCGCTTTCCAAGGACTGCCCGCACGCATTTGCTGGATAGGGCAGGGCGACAGGGAAAAAGCCGGCCTCGCATTCAATGAACTGGTAAGAAGTGGTAAAGTAAAAGCGCCCATTGTTATTGGCAGAGACCACCTGGATACGGGATCAGTGGCAAGCCCCAACCGGGAGACCGAAGCAATGCTCGATGGAAGCGATGCGGTTGCAGATTGGCCAATCTTGAATGCGCTTATCAATACAGCGGGAGGCGCCAGTTGGGTAAGCCTGCACCACGGTGGTGGAGTAGGCATGGGCTATAGCATTCATGCAGGCATGGTGATTGTTGCGGATGGTTCGGCCGCAGCAGCGGATAGGCTTAGCCGTGTACTGCGCAATGATCCGGGGATTGGAGTGATACGCCATGCAGATGCTGGTTATGATGTAGCGAAAGATTATGCAAGGAAATTTCGTTTGGATATTAAGGAGCGGTTGTTATGATGTGAATGGTTCACGCAAAGAAACAAAGGAGCAAAGATGCAAAGTTTATGCGTTTCATCTTTGTATCTTGCCTTTTTTTCTTTGCGTCTTTGGGTGAAATTCTAAATTAAAACTTTCCAATCATGAACAATCAAACCCGACGGAATTTTCTGCAAACAACTTCCGTATTATTAGCCACAGCTTTTGCAGGCAGTGCGTTTAATATAAAAAAGAAGCAGCTACTTTTATCCTTCTCCACACTTGGCTGCCCCGATTGGACCTTTAGCCAAATTGTGAATTTTGCAGTGCAGCATGGATATAAAGGAATAGAGCTTCGTGGAATACAACGCCAGTTGGATCTTACAAAATGCAATGAGTTTAACAATGCACAAAGCAGGGCGGCTACCTTGAAAACAATGGAAGAAAAAGGCCTAAGTTTTGTTGACCTTGGTTCTTCGGCTAACCTTCACTTTGCAGACACTGCGACAAGGCAAAAGAATTTGGATGAAGGCAAGCGGTTTATTGATTTGGCGCAGCAAATTAAGTGTCCTTATGTACGGGTGTTTCCAAACAATTTTCCAAAGGAACAGGACAAGAAAGCGACAATCGATTTGATTACAAAAGGCTTGGTACAATTGGGTGAATATGCAAAGGGAAGCGATGTGATGGTATTAATGGAAACACATGGCGACGTAGTTAAAATAGAAGATCTGGAAAAGATTATGCAAGCAGCAAACCATCCACAGGTTGGCTTGATTTGGGACATCAGCAATATGTGGACAGTAACAAAAGAACCCGTTGCAGAAGCCTGGAATAAACTAAAAAAGCACATCCGTCATACACATATCAAAGACGCAAAAATGGCGGATGGTAAATTACAATACACATTCCTGGGACAGGGCGAGGTTCCCATTTTTGAAGCAATCAAATTATTGGCAAAGGAAGGCTACAATGGCTATTACAGCTTCGAGTGGGAAAAATTATGGCATCCGGAAATTGCAGAACCAGCACTGGCATTTGCTGATTATGCAAGGGTTATGAAGCGACAGTTAAAATAGAACAAGTTTGGGTTCTCCAAACTTATTTTTGATGCATTTTATGGAAACAAATATGCTTTCGAATCAAAGCTATTATTAACCATCTAAAAATAGCATCATGGCAGAAATCACTACCTCTACCCTCAACAACAAAAAGGGTTCTTTTGCAAGAAAAACAAATCACCGTTCTACTAAAGTGGATCTAACACCAATGGTTGATCTTGGATTTTTATTGATAACGTTTTTTGTTTTTACAACTGCAATGAGTCAGCCAATGGCAATGAATATGATAGAGCCAAAAGATGGGATACCTATACCAGTTAAGCAATCAGGTGCAATGACTATTTTACTAAGTAAAAATCACCAGGTATATTATTACTATGGGATGTTGAGTGATAAGTTAGGGCCAGGCCAAATAAGGAAAACTGATTTTAGCGATGCCAGGAAACTTATTGCCAATAAGAAAAAGCTGACCGATATTGCCGACCTGATGTACATTATCAAAGCCGATGAGGACGCAACATTTGGGGATAATATAGACTTGTTAGATGAAATGACTATCTGCAATATTCCTGGCGGCCACTATACCGAAGTAGATATTACCAAAGCGGAAACTGACCTGGTAAAGTTGATTGAATAACTCCAAAAAAAAAAATGAAAATCTTTATCCAATGTTCCACCATTTTGAAAATATACCTTGTGGGTTAAATTCAAATTTTATAAAATAAATCTTTGATCCACCAGCCAAAACAAACAGCAAAAAATCTTCTGCTATCTCCGCCTGAATGCAATAATTTAGTAGAATCTTTCTAAGATCACACTAAAAAATTACAGTTCGTATGCCAGGTGAGTCTCCTTCAATTAATAATAAAGCAACTAAACAAAATACATTTGATGCTATCATCGTTGGCTCCGGTATTAGCGGGGGCTGGGCAGCCAAAGAATTATGCGAAAAGGGTTTGAAAGTATTGCTGTTGGAACGTGGCGGCAATGTGGTGCATCCTGATTATCCAACAGCCACCAAAGACTTATGGGAATTTCCACACGGGCTGCACTTATCCCAGGAAGAAAAAAAGAGACACCCTATTCAAAGCCGCCACTATTCTTATCGGGAGGACAACAAACATTTTTATATCAACGACCTCGAAAATCCTTACGAGGAAACAAAAAGGTTTGATTGGATCAGGGGCGATATTGTGGGTGGCCGCTCATTGCTTTGGGCCCGTGCATGCTACCGGTGGAGCGACCTCGATTTTGAAGCCAATCTCAAGGATGGTGTAGGTGTTGATTGGCCAATACGGTATAAAGATATTGCTCCGTGGTACGATTATGTTGAATCATTTATTGGCGTAAGCGGACAGGCAGAAGGCCTTCCACATTTGCCGGATGGCATTTTCCAACCGCCTTTCGAAATGAATGCTGTTGAAAAACATTTCAAACAAAAAATTGAAAGCCACTACAGCGACCGGATGGTAACTATTGGCCGGGTTGCCAATCTCACCAAACCTGTGCAGGGCCGCGGACAATGTATGGCCAGGGATCTTTGTCACCGCGGCTGTCCATACGGCGCGTATTTCAGCACCAATGCCAGCACAATGCCGGCGGCTTACGCCACGGGTAACTTAACGGTGAGGCCACATTCATTGGTCAATAAAGTGTTGTATGATGAGCAAAAGCAAAAGGCCTCAGGGGTTGAAATTATCGATACTGAAACAAACCAATCAATGGAGTTCTATGCACGCCTTCTATTTCTGAATGCATCTACCGTTGCTACAACTTCCATTTTACTAAATTCAACTTCACATCGTTTTCCAACAGGCCTGGGCAATGGCAGTGATCAAATTGGGCGCAATTTAATGGACCATCACAAAGGCATCTCCGTATCGGCAGAAGTGGATGGCTTTGAAGATATGTACTACTATGGCCGCAGGCCTACCAACGTTTATATTCCCCGCTTTAAAAATGTAAAACAAAAAGATGCACCCTTTCTGCGTGGCTATCACCTGGCGGCAGGTGCGTCTAGAAACCGGCCACAAACACATGAAGGTATTGGCGTATCGCTTAAGGACGCACTGCAGGAGCCTGGTGGATGGCAAATATCGATGTATGGGTATGGAGAGTGTCTTCCATACAAGGATAACCGTATTACGTTGAACCGTGATAAAAAGGATAAATGGGGACGGCCACTGCTTACCATCGATTGCGAATTTAAAGACAACGAAAAAATTATGCATGATGATATGGAATCTGCCGCAAGGGAAATGCTTACAGCCGCTGGCTTTAAAAATATAACTACCAGGAGTCTGTTGTCGGCCCCCGGAAATGCCAATCATGAAATGGGCACCGCCTGCATGGGCAGGGATCCCAAAACGTCTGTATTGAACGGCTTCAATCAAATGCATGAAGTCCCCAACGTGTTTATTACAGACGGCTCTTGCATGACATCTAACTCATGCGTGAATCCGTCCATTACTTATATGGCCATCACGGCACGTGCCTGTGACTACGCCGTGAAAGAAATGAAACGCCTGAATCTATAATCAAAAATTTTTTACCGAACGATTGTTCACTGAGCAACATTGTTGCGTCGCACACTTGTACCACATACCAATAAGCATCTTTAATTATCGCGGAGATCTACGAAACTTATCAGTAGCATTTGTTAAAGCAGTATTCAATAATGCAGGCATGTTCAATCCACTCATCCCAAAAATGATAGCATCAGGATTTTCTTACTTTATTCATGCAATACTTTGTTAGACTTGTCAATGTACAATATCTTCTCACCTTTCATTACCCTTGCTTCACCGTTTTCAAAATTATCCGTAAAACTGTAAACGGGCTTTATTGCCCAGGTGCCTTTGTTATCAATGTACCCCCAGTACCCTTTTGAATTAGATGCCGGAGCCAAGCCTTCAGAAAAACTGCGGGCATTTGAAAATTCGAATGGAATGATCGCTTCACCATTTGTATTAATAAAACCATAAAAATTAGCTTTTGAAACGGCTGCCAGGCCGCTGCTAAAACTAAGTGCATCATCAAAAATTGCAGCGGTAATGACCTTGCCGGTACTATCGAGGTATTGCCATTTTGTTCCGGATTTTACGGCAGTGTATCCCTCCTGGAAGGCTAACCCATCTGCATATTCAGGTTTAATGATTTCCATGCC
>JBDSAA010000054.1:0-16492 GCA_039922375.1 Ferruginibacter sp. | reverse complement strand
AAAACTGCTCACAGATGGCTTAAAAAGGAGGACCATATCAGTTTGACTCATAAAGGCTTTGAACTGTTAACAGTTGGATGGACCAAAGCAGCTGATATTTCAAAATGTGCACAAATATTATTAGCCTGATGTACCTCTGATGGATGTCTGTGATGATCTCAGTTAAGTGTGGCTATGATTTTTATTCCACTGGTGGTGTGTAACTCTTTGGATCTCTGTATAGGCTATAAGATTGATGTCTTAAAAGTCATGCAGAAAACCACTCTGATGTGAACATCGATAGCATATACAACTATTCATTGGCAGCTTTAAATCAGTTTCCTAATAATTCAATTGTTTTTTTAATTTTTTCTCACTATTTTTTATAGGACAAATTGAGTTCAAAAACTTTTAGTTCAGGTAAATCGTTACGATGGAAGAAGCTGGGATAAATATTGTTCTAACTTGAAAAAATAATCTATAATTAATAATATGAAAAGTCTAATAGTATTTTTAATAATTAGCTGCATCACATTTCAGGTATCTGCTCAATCGAGTAAAACTGAATTGTACGACCTTATAAAAAAACTGGTGACGGACAGCACTGGTTATGAAAATGTAGGAGACTGGGCTGTTGGGCAACCTAAAAAGTTCCCTGTCAAGTGGAAAGCTGATAGGGTTGAAATGAGTGAAGATACCAGCATCAATTTTTACAGGATGGGCACGGCCGACATTACTATCAAAGACCGCAGTTTAACACAGGCAGGACAACCCGTTAAATGGAGCATTATGCTTAAAGGGCCACGCATGGGCTACTCCTCTTTTAGCATTATTAGTTCACCCAGCAATAGTATGCAGCCAAGGTATACGCTGGATAGCATATTTGGTAAAAAACCTTTTACAGCCAAACTTCTCAAAACCTGTGATTCAAAAACGCTTTCAGGCTTTTACTACTACGAAATAAGACTCCCCAAAAAAGATATAACATTTGTAAAACTAAGCTGGCTTTCGGTTAATGGCAACACGGCCATTAGACTTGACTGCTATGACAACTGGAGTAAATACGCCGCAAAATTGGATTGCCCTAAATAAAATACCAGTAACACGATCCATACTGGCGCCAATCACAAAAAGACGCTTCAAGTGAATATGAACAATACCAGGAAAGAATAAATTTAAATTTGGACCAAACAGGGGGGAGGCAAGTATTTTTCAGTTTTGGTTTTAATATTTTAAACACTTTTCCCCCAATATTGTTATAGCAATTAGCACTGTATGATTACCGGGTGCGGAATGACTTTTGTATTAAATATTAAAACAAAAACTCGTTTTTATGTCAGAGATTAAAGAAAGTATCAAAAAGGTTGATCTCCATTATGTAGATCCAGAAGATCGTATGGAATTGGTGTATTTGCACAGTAAATATCCCTGGATAAGTGAAAAGGAGATTAGATCGGTCATTGAAAAAGAAGGGCCGGAAAGAAAACGTATTGAAGATTGCCTTAACAGGTATCATTCCTAATGTTTCTTAGAAACGAAAGGCAGTGTCACAAGCTGGCAACTATGCCGGGGGATAAATTTATGTTTTTTCAAATTCAAGGGCCGCTGAAAGATTAAAGATTATTGACTTGCCCAAACTGAGTATAGCATCTTAGTTGTGCCTGGTGCAAAAAATAGAATAAACTCAACTTTTTCGTTGGCCGAACCCGCCATTTAATTACCTGCAATAATTAATTTTAATAGCAGCAAATTCTAGCTAATAAGGCCTTCTCACAAAAGATGTACAGTGTTATTCAGTTTTCTTACGGATAATATTGCCTCTGAAGGAAATAGGCTGGCGGTTTGCGCTGGCCACCTGCAGTGTGGCACTGCCATTGTCATAAATACTCATCGTCAGTTGCCGGGCATCCCGTGTATCATTAGGTTTAATGTTAATGTCCCATCTACCCTTTTTTCTGGGCGTAGCCCGGTAGTCAAAATCAACAGAAGTAAATTTTATGCCACCTCCCAAGGGATTCATTGGGGCAGAGAAGGCCCTTCCGAAATAAGGGAGGTCAGTTATTATACTGTCTCTGGAAACGATAACAGAGTACTCAGAAGTTAAATATAGCTGATGTCCATTCATAGGAGTAACGTATTGCGCAACAAAGACGTATTGCTGGCTGTCTATCAAATTTTGTATAATAACTTCTTTTGTACTTAAAGATTTTTGGGCAGTTACCAGTTGCATGTCAGCAATAAGCGCTGCAAATAAAAGAAGCAGTGGTATTAATCTTTTCAACGTTTTCATATCCTTGTTTTATTAAAAATTGACCCCATAAATTGTGCCTGCGAAAGTTAAATGCTTATAAATTTTTTTAACGGACAGACCTACTCCAGCAAATGGTTGGTTTAAAGTTGCCATAAGAATATCTTAAAAGAACAAAACAGCATCATTGATGGGAGCGTAAAGGCCAATTTTTTATGCAGTTACTATTTTGAAAAAAATAAAAAGCATAAATAAAATAATAAAGTTGAAAATCTGTTATATAGCCAAGAGTTTTTAGTAGTAAAACTGACAAATAACGAGAATAACACCACGGGAAAAAATAGAACACTAACCTTAGCTATTATTTTCATCATTCAAATCGCTTACATTACAGCTGAATTAACCCTTTAATAACAACGCCCTGATTTTCCATGAATACTAATACCCTAACCCTGCTACTGTTTTGCTTATTTGCTTCTGCTACTGGTTTCACACAGGATTGTCCCCCAAACATTGATTTCGAAAACGGGGATTTTTCAGATTGGCAATGTTTTACCGGCACCACGAGTTCCCAAGCTGGTAAGAACACTATCACCCTCGCCTCTTCACTGCCACTGGCCAACAGGCATACCATTATTTCATCAACCAATACTGGCTTAGATCCATATGGTAAGTTTCCAATGCTTTGCCCTTATGGCGGTAATTATTCTGTAAAATTAGGAAACAATGGTACCGGTGGCCAGGCAGAAGGCGTGTCTTATACTTTTACGGTGCCTGTCGCAATCGATACTTTTACGTTCACTTATTTTTATGCAGTTGTGTTTGAAGATCCGGGCCACGCAATTTATGAGCAGCCTCGTTTTTTTGTTACAGCTTATGATGTTACTACAGGCAATGTGGTCAATTGTGCTTCTTATGATTATGTTTCCAACGGTTCAATTCCCGGCTTTGAAGTTTCTGATGTAAACAGACTTGTACTTTTTAAAAACTGGACACCAACATCGCTTCAGTTTGCCGGGCTCGCCGGAAAAACAGTAAGGCTTGAATTTAAGACCGCAGATTGCACGCTGGGCGGTCATTTCGGTTATGCGTACCTGGATGTGGCCAGTGGCTGTACAAATATTTTGGCGACCGCACCATATTGTATTGAAACCAATTCGCTTTTGCTTAATGCGCCCTATGGTTTTAAAACCTATACATGGTACAATGCAGACTACAGTAAAATTATGGGTAACCAGCAATCAGTAACTCTTTCGCCACCGCCTGTTACAGCAGGTGTTTTTAATGTGGATGTAATACCTTATCCGGGCTATGGCTGCAGGGATACTTTTTATGCGGTGATGAAGCCGCTGCCTGTACCCGACACACCGGTAGCTTTAAGCCAATATGTTTTTTGCCAATACAGCCCACTGACATCTTTAGTGGCAACACCCTCGCCTGGCAACGATCTTATTTGGTATACTAGTGCAACAGGGGGCACAGGCCAAACAACGGCGCCCAAACCTGCAACTTCCATTGTAGGCAATTTTGATTTTTACGTTTCACAAAAAGTAATGTTTGGCTGCGAAAGTTTTCGAAAAAAGATTACTGTGCGAATACTTCCCACCCCGATAGCTTCTTTCACAACAAACACTGGCAGGCAATGCCAAAACACCAACCTCTTTATTTTAACGAACTCTTCCACCAATACCAGCGACGCAGTTTATAGCTGGAATTTTGGAGACGGTCAATTACTTTCATCCGCTACGGATACCATCGTAAAATATACCTATTTAAAGGCCGGTAACTTTACAATCAATTTGAATGTGGTTAATGGCGGCATGTGCCCGTCAAACAAGCAATTCACCGTTACCGTGATACCAAAACCAATAGCTGACTTTAATTATCCTGCGGTTATTTGTGAAAAACAGACCATTGTGAATGTAACCGATAAGTCTTCTGTGCCCACTGTAACGGCAACCATCAACAAATGGTGGTGGAATTTTAACGGCACTATTTTACAAACACAGAACCCCGCTTCTTTTGTTCCAAATCTACCAGGTGTTTTAACGGTTGCGCAAGTGGTAACTACTGCGGAAGGTTGCAGTTCGGATACTAATAAAGTTCAAATGACAGTTCATCACAGGCCGGCTGCTTCATTCAAATGGAGTACGCCTTTGTGTGACAATGAGGTAATCCGTTTTACTAACCAGTCATCGTTTCCATCGGCATCGCCAGACGTTATTAATAAATGGAACTGGCAGTTCACGAATGCAGGCGCCGCAACGCTTTCTGATCCTATGGTGATGTTTTCTCCGGGTATCAAGCATGTAAGGCTTGTAGCAGAAACTAATTTTGGTTGCTCAAGCTTGTTAGCTGACAGTAGCTTCGAAATTCATCCGAAACCTCATGTTCGGCTTAACATAAGCGACTCCTGCGTATTTAGAAATATTCACTTCGCTGCAACTGACCTTACGATTTCGACAGACAAGTGGTTTTGGGATTTTGGCGATGGCTTGTATAACGACAATGCACAACTTACGAAGAATTATAGGGTGAAAGCAAATCAACCGGTCACTTTACAGGCCCAAACCATATTTGGCTGCAGGGATACGCTTAACAGGCCATTTGCTATTTATGATAACATAGCTTTTGCTGGCAGGGATACGGTGGCAGCGATAGATGAGCCGGTATTTTTAAATGCGAATGGTTATGCCGGAACCACTTATTTATGGACACCTTCTATTGGTTTAAGCAGCGATACCATTGTAAACCCCGTGGCTACGCTTGACCGGCTGCAATTATATAAGCTGGCTACTTATACAAAAGAAGGTTGTGATGCTTATACCCAAATATTGATAAAAAGATACAAAGGCCCTGAATTGTATATTCCCGGTGGATTTACTCCCAATGGTGACCTGAAAAATGATGTGCTCAGAGTTTTTCCGGTGGGCATAAAATCTTTTAATTATTTTGCTGTTTATGACCGGTTAGGCAACCTTGTCTTTCATACAACTGACTATACTAAGGGATGGGATGGAACGTTGAAAGGGCACCCGGCAGGGCCTGGTACTTTTGTAGCAATAGCACTGGCAGTTGATTATAAAGGCAAAGTATTGCGCAATAAAGTATCGGTTGTGCTGATAAGGTAAAGATGACTGCAACACATAACTACACCCTTCTGGATTGCAAAACTGCAAAAGAGCTTTTGGCTAAAATGGCATTGTGTTTTAGGTGCGGGCATTAATCGTAATGAAATCGACATTGGATAATATAGCATTTTTGATCCACTCCTTTCTTACCCGCAACTTTATATACAAGACGGTGTTCTCCTGTAATTCGCCTGAACCAATATCCTTATGAATCGTATTTAAGTGGTTCTGGTTTACCCGTTCCTTGAAAGTTGTTTTGATTTCATTTAAAAGGTCTTTGATTTTTTGAGCAATACTGCCATCTGTTTCTATCCAATACTGAAATTCTTCCTAGCCGTTTTCCGTAAACTCGAAATTCATAAGTAAGCTCTTTTTTATAACTTGAATTTGTGCGTTTTACCTTTCGAAAGTTGATCGATTGAATCCTGTAGCCGTTTTCTATTATTAGACGTTGAAAGCAAATGCCCGGTTTCATTAAGCGAATTATACTCTTTTATCGACAATATCACGACTGCCTCATCTTCGGAGGCTCTTGAGACGATAAGAACATCTGAGGACTTAGATACATCGTCTAAATATTTTTTCATATTACTGTTAACTTGCCTAGGGATATTGCTTGCATAATTGTTTTTTTTACCCATAAATGTAATAATTAGCTACAATAAAATGGTGTTGGTGAGGCCTCAAAATTATTATTTGTAGCCTACATATATTTTACTGATAAGTGATTTTACACCCAGTGGGAAAGTTTAATATTAGCATGCTTGTATTATAGGAGTGAGTTTTGGGAAAGAGTGGATATTGATTTATTGATATGTTCTTATCAAAACAGTGTTTGTATTATCTTCATGGTGAGAATGACAAATGACCAGCGATAAAGCTTCAATATATGAGTAACTACCGTGATGTTTTAACCTTAGATGAATTCAGGGTTTCCGAAGTACGCAATTTCCCTCTTGCTACGGGCGAACTAAGTAATTTATTGCGTGATATAGGCCTTGCTGCAAAGCTGATCAATATAGAAGTAAATAAGGCAGGCCTTGTAGATATGCTCGGCGATACAGGTACAGTAAATATACAGGGCGAACTGGTGAAGAAATTGGATGAATTTGCCAATAACCAGATGGTGGCAGTATTAAAGCGTGGGATCAGCTGTGCCGGTTTGGTGAGCGAAGAATTGGAAGATGTAATGATATTTGATGATGAAATGAGTTGTAAAAGCAAGTACATCATCGCTTTCGATCCATTGGATGGTAGCAGTAATATTGATAATTGTATATCCATCGGAACCATCTTTGGAATTTATCTCCGGAAAAGTGCTCCTGGCCAACCTTGCAATGATGCCGACTTTTCGTTGGAAGGAAGGAATATGGTTTCAGCAGGATATGTTATCTACGGATCTTCCACCATGTTTGTATTTGCAACTTCAAGAAGTGTTAATGGATTTACCCTTGATCCATCAATAGGTGAGTTTTACCTGAGCCATCCCAATATTAAGTGCCCCGAAAAAGGCCAGATTTATTCTGTTAATCATGGCAATTATTATCACTACTCCACCGGCATTCAAAAATACCTCGATCACATCCAACAAAAAAACAGGGAAAAGGAAAGTACCTATACTCAACGCCATGTCGCAAGTATGGTTGCTGATCTTCACCGCAATTTGATCAAAGGCGGAATCTTCCTCAATCCTGCCACCGGTGCCTACCCCCATGGAAAACTGCGCCTGATATACGAATGTAATCCATGGGCGTTCATATTTGAAGTAGCAGGTGGAAAAGCCACCGACGGAAAAAAAAGAATCCTGGATATAGCATTTGAAGGCCTGCACCAACGAACCCCATTATTTATAGGCAACAGTTCAATGATGACAGAACTGGAAACTTTTCTTAAGGAAGGTAGTTGACACTAATTTGTATAGCGTATATGCGTTTAGATGCTGACAATAATTTATAGTGTTGTAGCCGCATTCGTCCGAATCTTTTCAATAAAACCTCTACGTTTTAATAACGGCGATCTTCACCGGTGCGACGCTCCGCCATTAAGGTGAAAATCAAAATGGTTTTCGCTTGTATTTTCATGAACTATCTTTTATCTTTTACCAATTTTAGATAATAATTTAAATATTCCCATTTCAATTGCGTGCATTCGATAGAGTATTGAATGCAACCGTATGGATCTATTCACAACCTAAACCAAGTTTATGCTTTATTACAAACAGGTAGAGGAAGCTTCTTCTACCACTAACTTTCATCATCTGTCTGTAAAAGATTTAATCGAAGCAAGGGATACTTTCCACGTTCACCTGATGAATAAGCGAAATGTTATCGCTACTGCCATCAGCCGTTACCGTATAAGACTCGCTGATTTTAAAACGGTAGGAGGTGATAAAATCTATAGCCCTTCAAAAAAATATCCTAAAGGCCCGCGTACGCTTGAAAATAGCATCGTTACTGAGTTTTCGTGGCCCTGTGTATTGGTTTTTGTAAAAAAATGGGAGGATGAATCTTCTTTGATCAACGATGGAGGTGATAATATTATTCCCAAAAGCATTTACATGCCAGACGGAAAAATAGTGCCCATTTGTGTAGTGGAAGCTCCTAAATCAGTTAAGGCAGATACATTCATTAACGAACGCACGCTCAACTTCCCGATCAATATGATCAGCGGCGGTTTTCCATTGATAGTGCAGTCGCAGGGTGAAAGACGAATAGCATCCGTAGGCTGTTTGGTAAGTGATGGAAATAAAGTATATGCACTTACCAACAAGCATGTTGCCGGCAAAGAAGGCACCGAAATATTTAGTTTATTCAACGGCATTGAAAAAAGAATTGGCGTCAGTTCCAATAAACAGTTAGGGCGAGGTAAGTTTATGGATATGTATCCTGGTTTTGTTGGAAAAAACCTTGTCATCAACCAGGATGTTGGATTGGTAGAGATCGATGACCTGTCTATCTGGAAAACAGAAGTGCTTGGCTTTGGCCAAATACACGAATTGAAGGATCTCAACACCTTCAATATTTCGCTGGAACTGATCACCAAAAAAGTATTCGCTTTTGGTGCAGTATCAAAAGTTATCGAAGGACAGATTGCCGGCCTTTTTTATAGATACAAAGCCGTAGGCGGCACTGAATATATTGCGGACTACCTTATTGGTGGTATAGATGGAGGTATGCTCAATACGCATCATGGCGATAGCGGCACCCTTTGGATGGTTGAAGATGAAGATGATGAAAAAAATAAAATCCTCCGGCCATTTGCGTTGCATTGGGGTCAGCACGAGTTTATGGAAGGGGATAAAAAAAGGAAGCGAACCTTTGCCATGGCTACCAGCCTTAGTAATATTTGCAGGGAACTCGATGTTGATTTGCTGCGTGGCTGGAATCTCGACCAGGATTATTCATGGGGAAAAACAGGGCATTTCAAAGTGGGTGCAAGAGCATGCGACCTTGTAAAAAATAAGAACTTATTGAAATTATTGCAGGCTAATAAATTCAATATTGGGTATTCGGATGAGGACCTCAATACCCCCGCCAACCTGGTGAAGGGAGGAAGCCGTGAATTTACGCCACTTGCCGATGTAGCTGACCTTGTTTGGCGTGGCATGAAAGGAAATGCCGGTGTGGCACGTGTTACAGATGAATCCAATCATTTTGCTGACATGGACGAAAAGCATCCGTTGGTGATGAATAATGAGTCTTTGTTTGACTTGTGTTTTAAAAGCAATGGCGCTATCAATGAAGATTTTGTTGACAAGGAGAAATGGCTTCAGTTTTACGATCGTATGGATGACGAAAATCCTGAAATAGGCAGTGATGGCAACCAGCGCCCCCGGTTAGGTGGACTGCCTTTTCGGGTATGGCAGATGTATGATATAATGGTGAACGCTTTAAAGCAGGGCAAAGTAGATGAGTTTGTTTGTGCAGGTGGAACCATGGCGCATTACGTAGGCGATGCCTCCCAGTGTCTGCATCTTTCATTCATGCATCACGGGTTAGGTAAAGATGACAAAAAAGTTCACGCTGATTATGAAGACAGGATGATTGTAAATAAAGTTAACCGGCAAAAATTATTTGCAGGGATCAATGCGTTTAATAAAAAAGTAAAAGCCAGCCAGTTGATTACCGGGGGCAAAGGCGCTGCTATTGTTACACTTAAACTGATGAGACAGACATTTAATACACTAAGCCCTGATACGGTGATCAATGCATGGCGGCAATCAGTGGATATGGAGGACTTATTTGAAAAAGTAGGTAAGGAAACAATAACCAATATCACAAACAGTTGCCTTACCATGGCCATCATTTGGCAAAGTGCCTGGAAGGAGGGTAAGGGCGACCAGGTAAATCAAAATAAGCTGGTGGCTATAAGTAAGGAACGACTGATAGAGCTGTACGAGGATAAAAATTTTGTACGGTCTTTTACGTTGGACAAATTGATCTTACAGTAGCAAACTGTGGTGAGTCGATCACCTATTCTTAATTTGCTATTAGCTGCCAATAGAAAGCTGTAAAAAATGTCCAAAGCAATTTTGCAAACAACTCGTTTATCTGGGTTCGGCTATTTTGCCGAATTATGCCATAGTTCGGTTATTTGTACGAATTATTAATTTATTCGTATATTTATACGAATTAAACCAAAGTTCGTATATTTACAAAAACAAGCATTTGGACTATGGCTATAAAGGCAGTTATTACCGGCGATATTGTTAACTCCACAAAGCTGCAACCAGCAAAAGAAAAGCGGTTGCTGAAAATGTTACAGCAGATATTAGCTTCGCACCAATTTGAGTTTTACCGCGGCGACAGTTTCCAGGTGTATCAACAACATGCAGGCCAAGCGCTTAAAACTGCGTTGCTGTGTCGTACAGCCGCTATCACTATATCACAGGGCGAAAACAGCAATTTATGCGATGTGCGGATAAGTATTGGCATAGGCGCAGTAAAAATGCCTGTAAAAAACCTGAGCACAGCAAAAGGAGAGGCGTTTGTTTTATCAGGCCGGGCCTTTGATCAAATAGCAAAGTCCAATCAACGGCTTATTATCTCTACGGAAAATATCCTCGCTAATGAGGGATTGCATGTAATTGCCGACTATATAAATGCCATTTTTAATGCAATGACAACTAAACAGGCAACTGTAATTTTTGAATTACTAAAAGGGGAGGCCCAACAGGTAGTGGCAGAGAAACTGAAGAAATCTAAAAGCACCATTCACCAACACGTGAGTTCGGGCCGTTGGCCGGAAATTGAAAAGCTATTGAAGCAATATGAAAACATCATTAATCAGTTAACATGATCGCAGCATCCATTTGGTTAATCAAACTTGTATTGTCGCACCTTATTACCGACTTTATATTACAGCCAAAAACCTGGGTAGATGACAGGGTCAATAAGCACTTCGCCTCCGGCAAACTATACTTGCATGGGTTTGTCACGGCCTTAGTCGCCTGGCTGCTTATCGGCTGGCAGTATTGGTTGGTAGCGATCATTATTTTAGTATCGCACACAATCATTGATGGCTGGAAGTCGTATCAAAAATCAACGATAGGGTATTTTCTTTTTGATCAGATATTACACTTGTTGGTAATTGTTGGTTGCTGGTATTTTACTTTTTTGAAATGGAGCGATGTGCTGTTGACCTGGCAGCAAATAAATAGCCAATCGATCACCTGGAAAACAATCACTGCCGTTGTTTTCTTAACAGCGCCTGCTGGTATTTTGATCGGTCAGTTTACAAAACAATGGAGGGATAAAATTGCCGACGCAGAAAGCCTGGCCAATGCGGGTAAATGGATCGGTATAGTGGAGCGGATCATCATTCTCATTTTTGTTTTGCAAAATCAATATTCCGCTATCGGCCTGCTGGTGGCGGCAAAAGGCATCATACGTTTCAATGAAAAGGACCGGCCCGAAATAAAGACCGAATACCTTGTAATTGGCACATTGATGAGTATTGCCTTGGCAATTATTACGGGGCTAATAATCAAGGTTGAAAATTGAAGGTGGAAGGGGTTTTAAGGTTTAAGGTTTAAAGTTGAATGATGAAACAAATCGTCAGCCTGTGCGGCTGGCCAAAATCATGTAAATCATTTAATCACAAAAATCATGGTTCAGACAGTTGATCGTTGATGATTATTTTTTAGTTGCTTTCACAAGTGTTGTATCCGTATTGAGTAATGCTACATGATACCCACCGGAATCAATAGTAGCAGAAGGAAATATTGTTTTCAAAGTTGCGTAGTCAGCACTACTGACATCGGTGCGGTACAAGTAAAGATTTTTTAGTTTGAGCAAGGGTTTTAATTGTGTTAAACTGGTAGCTGTAATTTTCGTACCCACAAGGTTTAAATACTGCAAATTTTCAAGCCTTGTAAGTTGTTGCAGTCCTTTGTCAGTAAGCAATGTGTTGGATACATTCAGCCTTGTTAAGGCTGTTAATTCTGCAAGGTCTGTTGCAAGGAGATCGCTTATATTGGTATTGTCCAGCCTTAACCACACCAATTGTTTTTTTAACTTTTTCAACAATTGTAAATCCTCCTTATCAACAGCAGGGTCTGTTACAAAGTTTGCCGATAAATAATTACTGTTTTGTGCTACAGGCACAATGATGATACCGTTATCTTTCAACAAGGCGATTACTTTTTCATCTGCCTTTTCAACGGCATCAGCAGGCAGGTCGTCGGATAATTTTTTCACAGGCGCCACTGGCTGTTGCAACGCAAAAAGCAATGGCTTAATTTTGACTTCTTGTGGAAACTCTTTTACCTTTTTAGTAAAGCTGGCCCCATTGTTAATCCACCAATGCAGTAATGCGATCTGGCCCTCTGATGGCTGGGGTTTTTCTTTGGGTGGCATGTGATCATCATTGTCAGTTGGCAACAGTAAGCGCTTAATCATTTCACTTGCTTGTGCATCGCCCGGCTCCAGAATTTTCCCGTCTTTTCCACCTTTCAATAAGTCATTTATTTCATCCATTCTTAAACCGCCCTTCTGTTTATTGGCGTTGTGACAATTATAGCATTTGGTTTGTAAAATGGGTTTTACCACATCATTGTACACCAAGGCTTCCTGCACATTGGGCAAGGGTTTGATCGTCATATTCAGGGTGGTATCTTCAATAAAAATATCTTTTAATGGCTGCGTGATATAACCCGATCCGTGTGTGAGCGAACCACCCAGGTGACCGGTAACTGCAACGAGTAAAAGCAGTGCGATGGAAAGCATATGTTTATTAACAGCAAACTGACTATACAATTCCTTCATGTACAACAAAAAGGAAACGAATAAAACACCTAACCCCATCCACATATGCCAACTTACCATGCCCTGGTCATAATCATCACTAATGGATAGCATGTATCCGGTAAGGCAGGAGAATGCTGAAGTAATGATGCCACATAATAAAGTAATGCGGACAGCGGATTGCAAAGACCTGTATTTTTCTTTGCGGCACAGCCATTGAATCAATAAAGCTATCAGCAAAATACCAATGGGTAAATGCACCAGCAAAGGATGAAAGTGACCGATAAATTCTGTGATGGATAAAATCAATGGGTAAATTATATTGATTGAATGATTTGGTTACAGGTATTATTTACAAGCATGCTTGCTAAACTTATCTTTTTACAAACCAAGGTATCTTTTTCTAAACAGCTGCATCATATACACATTGATGGACCATTGATCTGCCAGTGGCTGCCTTGTGTAGGGCAGAGTAGGCATGTAGTCAGGCGGACCAAACTCTGTAAGCACTGTTAGCACTTCGCCCTTTTGTTTTTTTAATGCCACTATTTTATCCCACCAGTTAAAATGCGCATCTAAAGCTGCCTTCCATTCCGGTGCCCGTGGGTCGCTTACCTGTGGGCCTTCAGGGTGGCCAACGCGGGCATGAATATGATCGGTATGTTGTATTGCCAGCTCCAGTGTTTCCGGTTGATCCTGTAGTAAGCTTTCACTGACATTGCACCAGTGTGATACATCGAAAGTGATCCTGAGATCGGGAATTGTTTCCAGGAATTTTTTTGCCACAGGTGCAGCAAACAACATTCTTGAACGGTGAGTTTCGTGGTAAATTTTAATGCCTGAACTTTTAGATAATCCCAGCGTATACGCTACGATCTTTTTATTGTCGTCATAAGAAAAATAATCTTTTCCCGAATGGCAATTAATGTATAACGGCTTTTGCATTTTGTTGCTCACCGCAGCCTCAATCATTTTTTTAAAGTTACTAAAATGATCGTCGAAATTGCTTTCATGCCCGGCGGCCAGGAATCCAATTTCGAGGTTGTATTTCTTTAACGAAGCAAATACCTGTTCCTGGTCTTTTTGTTCAGTTGGCCACCATATTTCGATACCATCGTACCCTTCCTGTTTTACTTTGGCACAAAACTCATCAATAGTACCCTGGAAACCCCATTTGGTAGCCATTATTTTAAGCTGAAAATTTGCATCCATATTTTTTTTTATTGAAGGTTTTGAGGTTACATCAAGCGATGAAAGTAATAGTGCAGTTGTTGCTGTGGTAGTAGCAGTGATAAATTTTCTTCGTTTCAAAGTAAGATTTTTTTAAGTCGTAAAATACACCTTTTTAAAAGATGTAAACTCTCCGTAACGTAAAATGCTTTTAATTGATAGTAAAAGGTGCAATACAACCCAGCAGCGCATGCCCGCTGCCTAATGTTGCTTCTTCACATCATAACTTACCTGCTGGTAACCAATTTGGCCGTTCTCAGCAATAGCTTCCACCACCACTTGAACAGTTCCGGTATTGTCTGCATTATAAAAAGCAGTGGATGCCTTGCCTGAGCTATCCGCGATGAGTGATGGTTGCCAATGGATCAATGCCCGCAGATCGGGGTTAAGCCAATCTGCGGGTTTCAGCTGTTCATGTTTAGGGGCATAAAATTCTCGGGGCGAGGAAAACACAGGAATTGCTGTTTTCATAATGCCTACAGACCGGTTTGCTCCAAAAATTCCTTTTTTGCCATAAGTATATATCGCAATCACATTTCCCCAGGCCGGTGCATTCACGCAGTTTTGGGGAAATATCTCACAATAAAGAGTTGAAAAATTTTTAGCATAGGCTATCAATTCGAAGCTGATAACTTCACTGGGCGGAATGTTTGGAATAAGCGGGTACTGTTCGGGCCGCACAGGAACCCCGTCAATTACAACAAGGGTTATTTCGCTATTGTGAAGTTGTGCATATAAATTGCCATCACTTTTAGTAACAATCCTTACCCTATCAGGAAAATTAAACAGTAGTACGCTATACAACCCGTATGACCATTTTGCTTCTTTATCCCGGATGGCTTGCCCTTCAATTATGTAATCAGGTTCGCCATATGCATCCGCTACCTTCTTTCTTTCGGGGGTCATCTTGTAACTTTTTAAAACTACCTCACCCAGCAGCTTGCCTGAGGATAATAGCATAGCATCAGCAAGCTTTTTACGTTCGGTATTTTTCTCAACAAATGCATGGATTACACTATCGGGCTGTTCTACTGATTTAACATGATCAAATGCAATAACGGGCGTTTCTTTTTTGTCAAGGGTGATTGTATAATCTTTTTTTGCACCTGATTTATTCGAACTCTGAATTAAAATATTCACCTTATCGCCGTACTCATCATTAAGCAAAAAATTAAACCGCCCCATGCTATCCGTGGCTTGGGTTTGAATGGAGGTATTTTTCCCGAAGGACATCATTGTTAACCCTGTTTCCTTTTGCAATTTTTTCTTAAAAAATAATCCACCCACAACACCTGATACTGTAAGATGACTCTCCGGCTGAAATTGTATTTTGCCGACAGGTTTAGTATAATTGTATTTTCGCCAGCCCTGTGTTAATAACAGTGCATCAAGGTACTGATACCTGTTTTCATCTTTAGTAAAATAAATTCCCGGGTCTTCGATATCGCCTTTTAGGTCCGAACTCAACAAAAAATAAGACAGTATATTTTGTCGCCTGTCCTGCAGATTTCCCATTTGTTCTTTATTTAATACCAGCACGGATAAACTGGCATTTAGCGGTGTTCCTTCAGCATCCGTTGTTGTAATAGTTAGCTTAGTTAATTCCCGTAGGTTATATAAATCCTTATCCGTAGCAATTGAAATATTTATCCTGCTTTCGGGCCCTTCATTAAAATAAAGTCTTTCTGCTACGGGCCTCATCGAATCAGTTATCATGGTGAAAGCGATAACGCCTTCGGGAAGTTTATCAGCCGGTAAGGAGAACACCAGGTTCCCTTGCTTCAACAATCCCTTGATGTCGTAGTAAATCATTCCCCTGCAGGTGGCCCGTATGGTTATACTGTCGTTGAGTAAATAGTTTGAAGCGGCTTTCAACTGTATTCCATTTCCCATTTTTTTTACTGATAACACATTGCCTTTGGGTGCAACTACCGGTAGAGGGTAGGTTTTTTGCAGCTCACTTTTTGGCTGGGTTAAAAGTCTTGCAAAGAATTTAACACTGCTGTCTACCTTTGTCAGTTCAACCGAACCCATGCCAAATTGGTTGCTTTTAAAGGAGGCGGTTACGGTTCCTTGCCCGTCAACTATTTCTCCTTCCACCATTTTTCCTTTGCCGTTACAATCCAATGCTTTGAACCCCACTATAGCCGGAATGCCATGAACAAGTTCGCCGCTTTCGGGAAAAAACTGCAGATCCAAATAGTCTTTATCCAGCACAATGGTTTTTGAATAACTGAAATGATTTTTCGTTTGCACCTGCAGCGTAACAAACTGACATTTGGCTGGAATCGGATAGTCAAGCAGGTACTTGTTGCTCCCGTTTTTTTTGAGCGAGATCGAATCTTTCTTATCGTCAAAGGATATAACAAGGGTGAGTTCTTTTGAATGAAGGCTGTCAATTGCAAAAGGATCAAACGTTGCATTCAGCCTGCGTGCAGTGTTTTGTCCTTCAACCAGTGTGACATTCTTTATTGGTTCTGCCTTCGGTTTGGCAGTGGCGGCAAATACGTTAATATATTCTTTAAGGAAAAAATCTGAGCCGAAATTTTTGTTCCATTCAGTGTATGCCCTTATCAAATAAAGCCCTTCAGCATGTTGCTGATTTAATTGGAAAAAACCTTCGCCAATGCCATACTCGATCTTTATCAATTTTTTCTCAA
>JBDSAA010000053.1:0-48553 GCA_039922375.1 Ferruginibacter sp. | reverse complement strand
TTCAACAGATCGAACTTAATTTCATTTTAGCCAGGCTTATAAATTTCGTAGCTATTTTTTTGCAGCCTTGATCTTTTTTGTTTCTTTTTTGTATCAAGACAAAAAAGAAAACAGGGTCTGCCTGACCTTTCTAATTCATTCTCTCTCCTAAATTCTAAGCTAGTAAACAACATTGATCCATAATCGCCGTTACGATTTCAACCAATTCATCATTATCTTCTCTCCATCAGGAGTTAACACACTTTCCGGGTGAAACTGCACACCCTGCACATCAAATGTCTTATGCTGCAAACCCATTATAAATCCATTGTCATCTACGGCAGTAATTTCAAGTACCTCGGGCAAGTCTTTATCACTTACTATCCACGAATGATAGCGGCCTACTTCAATCGTATCTCCAAGGCCTCGTAAAACCTGCGCCTGAGGGTTAGTGATTTTTATCGGCGTGGCTATACCGTGATATACTTTATCAAGGTTTATAAGCGTGCCGCCAAATGCCTCCCCGATTGCCTGGTGGCCCAAACATACACCGAGGATCGATTTACTGGAAGCATATTCTTTTATCAATGGCAACAGCAATCCCGCCTCTTCCGGTATGCCCGGGCCCGGGGATAAAATTATTTTGTCGTATTCCTTTATTTGCTCCAAAGCTACCTGGTCGTTTCTCACAACATCCACTTTCTGCTGCATGATCTTTTCCACCAAATGAACGAGGTTGTAGGTGAAAGAATCATAGTTGTCAAATACCAATATTTTCATCTCAGATATTTTGTGCCAATACGATGGCTTGTTTTAATGCATTCAATTTATTGTTTACTTCCTGCAACTCACTCTCGGGTTTACTCGCTGCTACAATGCCTGCACCTGCCTGGTAAACCAATGTATTTTGTTTACTTAAAAAAGTACGTATCATAATGGCGTGATTACAACTACCATTAAATCCGATAAAGCCAATAGCTCCACCATAATAGCTTCTGGAAGTTGGTTCATTTTCATTAATGAGCTGCATGGCTTTAAATTTGGGTGCCCCGCTTAGTGTGCCTGCAGGAAAACTTACTGCAAGTAATTTAAACGGATTGGTTTCATCCCCTACTTTGCCCACTACTTCACTTACCAGGTGAATAACATGCGAATAGTAATTTACCTTTTTGTACTGCGTTACTTCCACATTGCTGCACATGCGGCTTAAATCATTTCTAGCCAGGTCTACCAGCATTACATGCTCGGCATTTTCCTTCGGGTCATTCTCCAATTGTATAGCCAGGGCCTTGTCCGTTTCGTCATTGCCGGTGCGCTTAAACGTACCCGCAATAGGATGGACGATGGCCTTGCCGTTCTGAACAATCAATTGGCTTTCGGGTGACGATCCCATCAGTTTATAATCTCCGTAATCAAAATAAAATAAATAAGGACTGGGGTTAATACTGCGCAAAGCCCTGTACACATTGAATTCATCGCCCGTAAAAGATTGCTGAAACCTCCTGCTCAGTACTATCTGAAATACATCTCCCCGATGGCTGCTTGCGATGCCTTTTTTAACCATTTCTATATAAGCGGCATCTGTAAGGTTAGATGATTCTTCGCCTTTTGTTGCAAAAGGAAAGGTGGGCACATCCTTACTTTTAATCAGGCTTTCAATGAGTCCCACTTCGCTCTTAATCCCATCGATGGCGTTTTCACAAATAAACAATTCGTTTTTGAAATGATTGATGGCAATAACGTACTGGTATAGCCGATAACGCATCAGTGGTATCCCCTCGCCTTCTGATTGATGATGGCCATTGTCGAGATGAATGGTATCAAAAAACTGCACCGCGTCATAGGTGCTGTAGCCAAATAATCCCTGGGCTACATTGATGGGTGCAGGCAAAACTGCTGTACACTCAAACCGCTGCATGAAATCCCAAAGATGTTCGGGTACCTTTGAAGCATCTTCTATTTTAATTTTTTCAGGGGGTTGCCCAGGCAGTTTAAATTCTATGGTGGAAGCAGTCCTGATCTCAATCCCCGCAATGGCATTGATGCCAATAAAAGTGTAGCTGTTTTCGCCTGCATGAAAATCGGAACTCTCCAGCAAAATAGTATCCCGGAACCTGTCCCGCAACCGAAGATAAATACCTACGGGCGTGTATACATCTGCGAGCAGTTTTTTGTAAGTAGTTTCAATTTTAATTTTTTTCATATACCCTGCTCTTTTATATCTTTTCTAGTTGAACCAGACCATTGTAAACGGTAGTTCAATTAAGGGTTAACAATTTTTATTTACAACTGCATTTTAGACCGAACTGAAATTAAAAAGCCCCAACACACGTGTCGGGGCTCAATATATTTATTCATACAATAGCACAGCGACACATCAAAATAATGATTGCCACCACCAACTATAGTTATTTAAATTATTTTTTTTCATTTGTTGCTGCAAAGATGTGGAGTAATTAATTAATAAAAAAAAGTTTTTTGAAAAACTCTTTTTGAAAAATACTCATCCTCCTCTATCGCCAGTAAAATGGCAGAAAATATAGAAGTTGCCATTTATAAAAAATATTAAACCCTTTTTTGTGTACCACTTTTTGTTGCTTAAACATATTGCAAACCTAACAGAAAATTCGTAGGCAAAACGAGTGGCTCTTTTTAGCTAAATTGCAATCATCTTGTTACAAATGATTTGACAGAAATATTGACAGTGAAACAATAATTAAAAGCTTTATAAACTTGATCCGATGCAAATTATAATTTTTGGCGCCACAGGTATGGTAGGAATGCAACTGGTAAAACAGGCCTTGTATAAAGGCCATCATGTAAAAGCATTTGGTAGAAATGTTTTTACGGCTGACCTTCCGAAAGATGATCTGTTGGAATTGGTGCAGGGGGCTTTGTTTGATGAAGACCAGGTATACAAAGCTATTAAAGGATGCGATGCTGTTTTATCTTCGCTCGGTGGCGATAGTACGGGGTCAGATGTTACCCGTTCGCTCGGCATGAAAAACATTATTGCACAAATGAAGAAAGCAGGTGTGCGCCGCATAGTGGCCGTAGGAGGAATGGGGTCGCTGAAAGCTGACGAAGAAACCCTCGTAATGGAGCAACCGGAATATCCTGCCAAGTTTTTACCTGTGAGTAAAGAACATTATAAAGCATATGAGTTTTTAAAAGCAACAGACCTTGACTGGACAGTAGTATGCCCCCCGGACATAATCAATAGTGAGCCTACAGGTGATTTTATTACGGCTGCGGATTACCCCCCTTCTCCCAATTCAAATAAAATAAGCGCCGGAGACCTGGCGCTCTTCATGTTAGATGAACTTGAGAAAACGCAATTTGTACATCATCGGGTGGGCATTTCAAATTAGGTATCATTATTTATACTTCGCAACGGGTAAAATAGTGAATTGTACAAACCTTAGTAGAAACCAATTACACGAACGATCAACCTTATTCGTTTATTATTTACGAACGAAAATAAGGTTAATATACTAAACTGGATTTTTCTACTAAGGTTAAATTGCAGCCTGGAGTTTCCATAGCGTATTTTCAATATTAAAGCAAATCGCATAGCACGATTTTATCGCTTGCGAAGTATAAAAATGCTGGAAGAAGGTTAATAAAACAGCGCCTACTTGCCATTTTTGTTATCGTGCTCAATAGCTGCTGCACGCCTTTTTCGTTGGGCCATGATCTCAGCCAAAAAAGGTTTTAATTCTTCAGTAAGTGCCGACCTGGTAATATCAAGTGCGTGTGGATCGTTGGTAAGCTGTAACCAGGGTTTTGGTGCATCAAAATCATACCTTCCAAAAACAATAACCGGGGTGCCCTGCGCCTTCACAATTTCTTTGTCATCCATAATCCATTGCTCTGCCCAGTCATAAAGCAAGCGGGCATCTTTTTCCTGCAAACGAAGGCAGGAATGTGAGGCAGGATAGCCGGGCAGCTCATACTGATGCCAGCCAATGCCTAGTTTATTTTCTATGTTCACATTCCATCGCAGGTCCCACTCGTCGTTGAATGTGCTGGTTGTTTTTTCCGCTTTCCAATTGGTGAAATATAAACCGGAGGGTGTCGGGTCATTTTTTCTACCCATATTAACAGGACCTGAATAAATCAAATCCCCGAATTCATATGCACCAAAAGTTTGCGTGGAATAAGAGAAGAAAATTATCTTTTCAATTTCTTCAATAGCACCCACTTTAAAAGGAAAAGGAAGATAACTTTCTTTGTCGCCGGTAAGATCATTGGGCACAATTATGGAATCCATTTTTGCAATATTGTTATTATCGGTTCTGTTAACCGCCAAAACAATTGGTTCCTTGTCGCTGTTTTTATTATTTTTTACCCACTCCCTGTAATTTTCGAAATGATATCCGACGGTCTTAGGAAGGGTTCTTTTTTTTGCTGCTTTATGGCGGGCATTCTTTACATCAATAATACCAGGCTGGTTGCATTGCATAAAAATAAAAGCAACCAGGATCAGTTTCAATACAATAATTCTTCTCATTTGGGTTTTCAGGATTATGGAGGTTCTTGTTCTTGTGAACGTTTTAAATAAGCATATGTTGTTATAACCCGCGAGAGGTTTACAAATATTTTTGTGTTTACATTATTTTCTTAAATAGGCGTTTTTTCAGGCCCTTCTATCTTACCATTCATATACACCCTGTCACCTTCGTGCAGTTGAAAAGTCTTTCCATCGCTGGTTCTTACCGACCCATTGGTGTCAATAATGGTCCCGTTTTTCATTTTCATGTTTTTCTTCAACCGTTGTGCTTTATTCTTTTGTACATGTATCATTTGCCCACCTTGCATTGACACATAATCTTCTGTTGCCACATTTTTTTGAACAGGTATGGTATCTTTCTGCTGCGTGCTGGTTTTCGTGGTTTGCGCATGCATTGTGTTGCCTGCAACAAAAATCATTGTGATCATTAGTAACTTTTTCATACCGCTTTACTTTTAATTATTACTGCAAATATTTAAAAGGCGGAGATAAGTTTTACCGCAAATTTATCCCCGGATCATGCACGTAAAAAGACAAAAACCAAGCCACTGGAAAAAAAGGGCGTTGAAAAACTTTTAAGAAATGTAAAAATTATTACGGGATACTACATTTGATGCCGGGATTCATGAGCATGATTTTATTACGCCCTGAAATCAGGGGTGATATGGATAGCCGGGAGGGGAAGAACAGCTTCGTAAGGGTGATGATGTTACACACAATAAAAAAGAGGATCAAAACAAGAAGGGAAAAAAGAATAAATAGCAATGCGATCTGCGTAATGAATCTCATCCTCCAGTGCAAAAGCAGACTTTCATACAACAGCAGAGGTACTTTTTACATAAACCGCCTGCGACAACGTATTCTTTTCAAGGATGAAATCCAGTGTTCGAGGGTCATTTTATTGGTTTCGAGGCCGCTTATAACGTTTAGCAAATGGATGGGCATCATTAAGAGGTTTAGCTGTAATGCAGTGAGAAATGGGTTTTTCAGTTGAAATCCACTTCTTTACCATCATGAAAGCCTTAACATGTTGTGGAAAATATATTAAAGCCCGGCTTACTTTTGTATCAGCAAGTCGGGCTTTAAGCATTCATAGTGAAGTGTAAAAAAAAGCAATCAATCGTTAGTACTCCGCAAATATAATGTGTAGTATTGTAACTGAGAAATCTATGTTAATATTTTATTAAGATTTTCATATAGCAAGCAATCGTTAAAGTCCTCCAGTTTCTACTGGAGGGCTATTTTTTTGTACTAACCCTATTCTTTCAGTCTCCTATTATTTTTAGGTGTAAACCCCGGCATGTTTTTTTAAAAATTAAGCCCGTGGTTCCCGGGTAGCAAACGGTTTACTTACAAAATAGAAGCTTTACTACACTCTCCATAGAAGACTGTCTAACAATGTGTTACAAATGTGTGAAGTATGTAACTTAATCCCTTTATTGTGTAAGATTTCGGGGTTGGTTTAACATAGTTTTGTATGGTAATAATCCTGCTTTAAAATCCCGCAGGAAAAACCACTACAACTACAACTTCATGAAAAACGACTCTTTCAATCTTGAAAGTACCTCATCGGGTACCAGTAAAAGTCCTCTCAAAATCTTCAATTATAAATGGGCAGTGTTGTCATTTCTGGTTCTGTTTGCAGCCGGATGTAAAAAAGTGACTGAAGAACCAGGAATTATTAGTCCGTGTCCAATAATTGTTTCTACAGACCCCACCGATAAGGCGGTAGACGTTGTGCTTAACAAGTTGATCACTGCAACTTTTAACACCACTATGAATCCTTCTACTATTAATAATCTAACCTTTACGATCAGGCAGGGTGCATCGCTAATTTCCGGAACAGTTGCCCCTACTGCTGTTGGTACTACTTTTAGTTTTAAACCGGATGTGCCGTTGTTGCCTTTTACCAAATATACAGGTACCATTACCACAGGTGTTACGGATAAATTCCGTACCGCTATGGTGAGTGACTACGTTTGGACTTTCACCACCATTCCGCAGGTAACTTTATCTGCAAATCTTGCGGCAGGCGGTACGGTTGCCGGCGCAGGGACATTCGCACAAAGTTCTGTGGTGACGGTAAGTGCAACACTAAAAACCGGTTACACTTTTACAAACTGGACAGACAGTGGGACCACCACCATTGCGTCAACCAGTCCAAGCTACCAGTTTACTATGGCCGGTAACAGGGCTTTGGTCGCAAACTTTACGCTTATACCTCCCGCCCAATTTGCTGTAATGATATCATCGAGCCCGGTTGCCGGAGGTGCTACCTTTGGATCAGGTTCATATAATACAGGTACGATGGTAACCGTAATTGAATCTCCTAACCCGGGATACACTTTTGTGAACTGGACAGAAGGTGCAACGATTGTATCAACGAGTTCGAGTTACCAGTTTACCATCACTTCCAACAGAACGCTGGTTGCAAATTTTACAGCGATACCGGCTTTACAATATGCTGTTATATTATCGGCCAATCCTTCGATAGGCGGTACTACAACCGGTGCTGGCGCTTATACTGCAGGAACCTCTGCAAACATTAACGCCTCACCCATCACAGGTTACAGCTTTGTAAACTGGACTGAAGGTGCCACTATTATATCAACAAGTGCGGCGTATACCTTTCCTGTAAATGCGAACAGGAACTTAACTGCTAATTTCCTGATAAACGCCTACACATTAAATGTTGCGGCCAATAACGGGATTGTAACAAAAACTCCGAACCAGGCTACTTACAATCATGGATCACTTGTAGTGCTTACTGCTACACCTGCTGCCGGATATACCTTTACTTCATGGAGCGGAGACGCCACTGGATCGATCAATCCTTTAACTGTCGTGATGAATTCGAATAAAAACATCACCGCTAACTTTACCCCCGTGGTTCCATCTATTTTGGGAAGTATTTCAAATTTTGGAGCATTCGGAGGCAATGCAGGAATAACAAACCAGGGTATTAATACCATCATCAATAACGGAGGTATCGGAACAACTGCGGCCTCTAGCTTAGTTACAGGGTTTCATGACGGGTTAACACCTACAGAAAAATATACCGAAACACCGCTAAATGTAGGAAATGCAACAGGTGGAGTGTACACAGCTCCTCCATTTCCCGGAACTGCCGTAAAAGCTGCAATTGCAGCACAGGCTTTAATTGATGCAAATGCGGCTTACATTAGTATTTCCCCTGCAGGAAAACCAGGGGGCACTGACCCTGGCGCAGGTGAATTGGGTGGCTTAACATTACCACCCGGTGTTTATAAATCAGCCAGTGGAACTTTTAATATATCCAACGGAAACTTAACACTTGATGCACAGGGCAATGCGAATGCTCAGTGGATATTCCAGACAGCTGCCGGATTAACGGTTGGTATTGCGGGACCTCTTGGAGCAAAGAGCGTATTATTGGTAAACGGAGCCCAGGCAAAAAATGTGTTTTGGTATGTGGGTAGTGCAGCTACTATTAATGGTGCCGGAGGCGGCGTTATGACAGGAACCATTATTGCAACTGCAGGAGTGACTTTCTCTACTCCGGGCAATGTGGTTCAGACTGTTTTGAATGGCAGGGCGATCTCGCTGGTGGCTTCAGTTACCATGGTGAACACAACCATTAATGCACAATAATACATCCCGTCAGGGAATGATCAAAAGAAACCATTACAACTAATTTATAAACGAAATATATGTTACGAAATACCACAATAAAACCAAGATTCTCATTCCTGCTACCGGTGCTGATTTTTACAGGCACGCTTGTACAGGCACAAAAAGTACAACGGCCACAACCTGTTTGGTGGTTTGGCCAATCTGGTGCGGCCAATATTAATTTTTACCGCGGTACTACCCAAATGCTTAACAACACCTGGACCGTTCCCACCGCCTTTCATAAAGGGCAAGGCGTGAGGCCGTACGTTTCGTTGCTTACTGAATACAGGCCAGGTAAAGTATGGGGCGGCATGTTAAACATAGCATATGATAACCGCGGTGGAAAATTTGACCAGGTAATGGCGCCTTGTAACTGCCCCGCTGATCTTACAACCAATATCAGTTATGTAACGATCGAACCAAGTTTGAGGATTGCACCATTTGCCAATGCGTTTTATATATTTGGCGGTCCGACTCTGAGTTTCAATGTAACCAAAGAATTCAGATATTACCAGGATAAACAACCGGATGTAAGCGGTAACTGGAGCGATATCAAAAAAACCGCACTGTCATTCCAGGCAGGTGCTGGTGTAGATATACCACTTTCAAAAGTAGCGAACCCAACCCAGGCAACCCTTTCACCCTTTGTCTCTTTCCTTACAGACCTTGGCCATGAGCCACGTAAAGTAGAATCATGGTCATTTTACACAGTGCGTGCGGGTATCGCCTTAAAGTTTGGAACGTCGCGGAAATCAACTCCCCCAACTACTGTAACAGAACCAATGGCGACACCTGTAGTAGTGGCGGAGAAGGACGTACAATTTTCTGTGCGGGCTCCCAAAGTAGTGCCATTGAGCCGCCAGGTGAAAGAAACCTTTCCAATTCGCAACTCAGTATTTTTCAATACGGGATCCGCAGAAATTCCAAGCCGCTACGTTGTATTAAACAATGGCCAGGCAGCATCTTTTAAAGAAGAACAACTTCAGCAAAGCCAGCCTGATAATTTGAGCACGGGCCGCTCAGCAAGGCAATTAGCCGTGTACCATAATATTTTAAACATCCTCGGTGACCGTATGAGAGCCAATGCACAAAGCAATATTACGCTAACCGGTGCGTCGGATAACAATCCAGCTGAAGGTAAATTGATGGCCGAAAATGTAAAACAATATTTAGTATCTGTTTTTGGAATCAATGCCAACAGGATTGCTACAGAAGGAAGAGATAAGCCAGTGATTCCTTCCGAACAACCGGGCGCTACCAATGAACTTGCACTATTGCGTGAAGGCGACCGCAGGGTTGACATTACCAGTCCGTCATCTGCATTAATGATGCAGGTAGGTGGAAGCGGCTCACCTTTTTTGAATCCAGTCCAGATAACAGCTGTACAGCAGGATCCATTGGATAGCCATGTCCTTTTCAATGTTGCTGGTGCAAGTGAAACCCTTGAATCATGGGATGTAGCTGTTACCGATGAGCAGGGAAAAGTGCAACATTACGGGCCTTACACAAAAGACCAGGCATCCGTTGCAGGTAAAACTATTTTGGGTAGCAACAACCAGGGAAATTACACCATTATAATGTCAGGAAAAACAAAGACCGGCCAATCTATTCAGAAAGAAAGCACCGTTAGCTTAATGAAAATGGATGATTCTAAACAGGAAGGATTGCGTTACAGCATCCTTTTCGATTTCGACAAGTCAAAGACAATTTCAACTTATGAAAAATTCCTTGCCGAAGTTGTTGCGCCACTTATTTCTTCTAATGGCACCGTAATTATTCATGGCCACACAGATGTAATTGGTGAAGAAAAATACAACCACACATTATCTCACGACCGGGCAATGGGCGCTCAGCAAATTATTGAACGTGCGCTTACAAATGCAGGTAAAACCGGCGTTAAGTTTGAATCTTATGGATTTGGTGAGGATGCAAACCTTGCACCATTTGAAAACAACCTTCCTGAAGAACGCTTCTATAACAGAACAGTGATCATCGATATTATTTCAGCTAAATAAAAAATCACTTTAAATTAAGCACAGGTAACAGTCAACAACACGCTGTTTCCTGTGCTTTTTTTATTTTGAAAAAATCTCATGCCACCCCAATAGGGCAATGTCATTAGTTAACGATTTGAATTGCCCCGCTCTTTAGAACATGTAAAAAAAAATGGAACAAAGGAAATCGGCTTTGCAGAGGCGTAGCCTCGATCAATATTGTAGCAACGGATTTTAATCCGTTATTTATGGCGTTAATAAGTTAGAGAACCGTAGGTTCGGTACATATAAACAATGAATACGTTGATTTCAAAATGAATTCAATAGGCAAGTGCAGCGATATGTTTCTACGATTGGGTGTAGATATGTCCCGAGCCTACGGCTCTCAATTGGGTTTTATTTATGGCCAACGGGTTGAAACCCGTTGCTACAAAATGTAACGAGCCTACGGCTCTTTGCTACTTTGGTCATTATAAAATATATCTAAGCAAGCGACGAGTGGGAGGATCCTTAACTTAATAACATTGCCCTACAGACCTTTTCACCTCTAGCCTCAACGGTTGTAAACATCTGCACGCTAATAATTACTACTCTTTTCACATTACATCGTCTATCCTTTAACGGTATTTTTATATTGTCATTTATTTATCAACATTATAAAAACTGTTATGAAAAAAATTACTTCATTTATTTTAGTGTCTGCCCTGTGTGTGGCTGCAACACTGCAGTCGTGCAAGAAATCTGAAGAGGCTGCACCCGTTGTTACCAAATGCGCCACCTGTACCGCCACTCCAGACGCGGTGGCTGCAAACAACAGCAGTAGTAAAGGCATTTACAAAGGGGTATTTATAGGTTCATCGGGAACCATAAAATTTGATGTGCTTAACAGCGGCACCACCATTACAGCGGTAATGGTAATCGATGGAATTACCGTTAACTTAAATTCGTCAATTGCATGGGCCAATGGCCAACCTTACGTAGCGCCTTTTACCGGCACTTTTAACGGTGCAGCTATAACCATCAATTTTTCAGTAGATGCTTCGGGAGGAACTCCTGTCATTGTTTCGTCGAGCGTGCCTGGACACCCTACCATCCAGTTTACCCTTTTGAAAGAAACATCTGTTGCCCTTGTAGAAGCATTTGAAGGCTCTTATACTACCTCGTTATCAGAGAGCGGTACATTCAATATGCTTGCTTCAAGAGTTCTTGGTAAATATGGTGGAGTTTCCAGGAAGACCAATGGCTCCTCCAATGGGGGTTTTGATGGCACACTAGATGCAGCAGGGAATATGAAAGATTCAAAAGATGGGATTATAATTGGCAAAATAACAGGTGACGATATTGCCGGTA
The DNA here is from genome assembly GCA_039922375.1 of Ferruginibacter sp. GTDB lineage: Bacteria > Bacteroidota > Bacteroidia > Chitinophagales > Chitinophagaceae > Ferruginibacter. Next base: position 37,066 of record JBDSAA010000053.1, on the reverse strand, counting down.
CTTCCACCGCAGGCAACGGAGCAGTTATTAAAATAGTTGCTAAACGAACATTGTAAATTTATTTTACTGGATATAGACAAGCCATTCCAAATAGGAGTGGTTTGTATTATCTGTGGACCGGCAGATTTACAAATAATGGGATAGTAAAAGAAATGGCTGTGCTTTTACCTTGTATGGATTCAATACCAAACTCACCGCCTATTTCATAAATTCTTTGCTTGATATTTTTCATCCCTGCACCGGAAAAAATAATGGTCGTATCAAAACCGCATCCATCATCCTGAATGTTAAACTGAAGGATGCTTTTGCTAAGAGTGGCTTTAACAGAAATATTATTTGCTTTACTGTATTTAACCGCATTATGCACAGCTTCTTTTGTTGCTAAAAGTATATTTCTTTTTTGTTCATTGCTGAGAATGATACTGGAATCAACTTCCGGAAATTCAATTGTGAAATCAATTTCAGAATATTCAAGCAGTTTATTTAATTGTTCTCTCAGGTATGCCAGCAATAAATCAAGCGACTTATTTTCAGGATTCAGGCTCCATACTATTTCACTCATATTATTGATCAGCTTTCGGCTTGTAGATGCAATTGCTGCAAGGTCATTTACATAACTTGGCTGATTGTTTATGCGGGCATATTCACTAATCAGTGTTATTTGGGTGAGGCCGGCTCCAATATCATCATGCATCTCACGGCTTATTCGTTTGCGTTCTTTAAATTCAGCCTGAAGGATTGCCTTTTCCCGCTGCTGATCGTGTTTGAGTTGCTGGCGATTGTACAATAAAAAAGTAACGATGCCCAACGTAAAAACAATAAGGGCAATGCCTCCAAATTGATAGTTCCTTTTTTGAAGTAATATTTTTTGGTTTGAAATACTCAGCTTATTGGACAACTGCTGTTCTTTTAGGTAAGTGATCTCTTTCTCTTTTTTTGCGTTCTGAAATTTACTTTCTAACTCCCCTATTTGCTTTAGCCGTTCCGAATTGAAGAGGCTGTCGTTGTACTGGGAATGTTTTTTGTGCCATTCATAAGCCTTTTCATAATTACCCATGCCGACATAATCATCTGCCAGGCTCCCAGTAGCTTCCACCACTACATTGATGGCTTTAATTTTAAGCGCAATCTCCAGGCCTTTGGTATTATAAGAGACTGCCTTTGGGTAGTCTTTCAACATCGCATACACATTTCCGATATTCGTCATATTGGCTGCGATCAAAAATTGGTTTCCGGAACTTTCACCAATGCCCAACGACTTTTTATAATACTCAATAGCTTTCTCATAATCCCCACGGTATTTATACACAATGCCCAGGTTATTGTATGTCATCGCTAATCGTGGCTGGTCTTGCAGTATTGTATAAATAGACAATGCCTTTTTATATTCTTTTATAGCCTCAGGGTATTTTTGCAGGTATTGTTCATAGATCACCCCTTTGTTATTGGCGCAATCGCCCAGGATGGATGAATCCAGCATTACCGTTCCGATATCCTCGGCTTTGCTGTAATTTTCCAATGCTTTCGTGAAGTCCTTTTGCTCCTCATACAAAGCTCCAATATTGATCAGGGCCCGGGCTGACGCCTGTTTGTTTCCTGTTTCCTCCGACACATTGGCTGATAGCTGGTAATTACGAAGTGCATCAGTGGCCCTGCCTGTTTGTGAGTAAATATGGCCAATGTAATCATACAAAATAACCTGGGAGGCCTTGTCATTGGCTTGCTTTGCTGCGGCCATACATTTTTCAAAAATGGGAAGTGCATTTTCGTATGATGCCTTATTATAGAACTCAAGAGCTACAGCCATCATTTTGCCGTCAGTTTGAGCAGAAACTACCGAAATGCTATTCACTATTAACAGTAATAACACGGCAAATGATTTCATGGCGAGAGGTAGTTTTAAACAATATATACCTTTATTTGGAATTGATGCGAAATACTATCATGAAGAAAAAAGGGAAAAACTTTTTTTGGGAAGGCGTTTTATCAATGGAACTGGCCCATTATTTCTTTTACTGTGGCTACATAATTGCCCCCAAACAAAAGCGAATGTACAAGCAATGGGTATAGTTGTGTATAGGGCAATCTCTGCTGCCAGTCCTTCTCCAAAGGATATGCTTCGTTATAAGCATTATAAAAATAGGGGGCGAAACCTCCAAACAATTTCGTCATACCAATATCCATTTCTCTATGGCCACAGTAAACGGCTGGATCAAAAATGGCCGCATACCCACTGGTGGTAATCATATAATTGCCGCTCCACAAATCACCATGAAGCAGTGCTGGCGGTTCAACCGGAAAGAGCTGTTCCAATCTTTTGCAAAACGCTTCAGCGGCGATCATATCATTTTTGGAAAACACGCCTGCATCAACCAGATGCTTCACCAAGGGCAAAATCCTGCATTCGCCATAAAATAAATGCCATTCAGTTTGTTGATGATTGCATTGAACAACTGAGCCTATAAAATTATCTTCGATCCATCCAAAATAAGTTGCAGGCTTTTTATGAAGTAGTGCCAGGGCTGCGCCAAAATTCTGCCAGCAATCTTTTTTCGCTGGTGATGTATCTATCCATTCCATTAACAGGTATTGCTCTCCTTGCAGGCTGCCAAATTTAATTACTGCCGGCACAGTAAGATGTATGTTTTGAGCAAGCGCCTGCAATCCTCTCGCTTCTTTTTCAAACATGCCGGAGTAGCGTTCAGCATTGTTTATCTTCAAAAAATATTTTTGTCCGTTACCGTACAAACAATAAGCCTTGTTGATATCACCACCATGCACCGCTTCATGCCGGGTAACAGCAATGCCACAATCCTGCAGGATATCTTGAGATAACATAATTAGTGTAAAAACTTTTTGATGACATTTATGACGACGGTTAAAACTAAACTAATCAGGATCATAGAAACAAATGGAAAGTAAAACCTGAAGTTTTCTTTTTCAATGCGTATATCGCCGGGGAGGCGCCCTATCCAATTCAATTTATCATGAAAAAAATAAATGATCACACCCGCCACCACCAGAATTATCCCAATGATAATGAACCATTTTCCTGTATCGCTATTCATAAATAATGTTGAAGATTATCATGTGGAATCAGTTCCGTTGTTTCGATATTAATGAAGGCTAAAACTGCGGCCCGTTAGGCCCAGACCATCGGTACAATTTTAATACCGGTGTTGTGGAAACAAAAAAAGCTGCCGGCATTGCCAACAGCTTGTCTTAAAAAATATTACTTAATATTTTTGGGCAATATTATAAAAGAAAAAGGTAGGCGGCCCGTCAACGCCCGCATTGGCCATCTTATCTTTCAGGTCATTAGATTTTAAAAATGCAGAAGCTTTTTTCATATCTGTGATGGCAAAAACCAGCGTTACCATTTGATTGTTTCCAATACTGTAACCGATGCCCCTGTCAATCATACCTGCGTCAATCCTTGCCTGCTTGTTTTTATCGAAAGATGTTTTCCAGGCGTCCCAGTTTTTTACTTTATGCTTTATCATAAGCCGGGTAGCCTGTTCAATTTTTGATGTGTCATTCATAACCACTTCAAGGTATTCAAAGGATGGCGTACCTATCACCCCTTCATTTTTCATTCTGTCTTTTATATCCTGTGTACCCGTTAACACCTTTGCTTTATTTACATCATCCATTTTTAAAATAACCACTACATTGTTTGCGTCATTTAATGCCTTACCTATAATGTAGTTATGCAAACCGTAAGCAAGCCTGGTCGAATCGTGTGATTCATAACCTTGTTTCCACTTAGCGAAATTGGCTACCTTATGCTGAACGATCATGACATTTCCGGGTATGCCCGTCGCAGGTTCTACAGGTTTTACTATGGCTGTATCTGCAAGAACTTCCTCCACCCTTCTGTCAATTGCCGAGGCACAGGAAATAAGCAAAAAAGACACAGTGCCGGCAATGGCGATACTTTCTAAAAAATTAAACTTTTTCATTTGAGGTAATTTAAAAGATGACGAGTGTAACGGAACCCTGGCAGAAAGGTGGGGCAGGATAAATGTAAAATTTATAATGGAGGAATCCAAATAGAACCAACAGATGGACGAGCGGCGGAGGGTAGTTGCAAATAATAAAAAGGCCGCTCAAAAATTGAGGGCCTCATTTATTTGTATGGTAAGCAAGGGGTTTGGCTACGAATACCCCGGTTTTTCACTGGAAGTTTTATTTTGCTTCAGGCAATACTTCGGTTAATTTATTATCAGCTACGAATTTGTCCCGCACTTCAGCAAACTCTTTATTAACAGCTGTTACTTCTGTCAATGCCTGGTCAACTTTTTCGTGAATATCAGGCAATCTTTTATCAAGCAGGGTGTTTCCAAGGTTGATATTTTCCGCTTCAAGCTGTGATATTTTTTTTAGTAATGATGTTTGGCTATTCGTGATATCATCCAATTCACGAAGCATTTTATCCATCATATGCATTTTTTCAATGTTATCCATAGTAATAATTTTTTAAACAACGGGCTAATACAATGCCTGAATTACATGTACTGCAACTTTGTGTTGAAAATGAACCCCCTGGCAATGGACAGTGGACTTCATGACTGAAAATGAGGAAAAATGAGGAAGGTATTGCCCAGCTAATGGTTGTACACAGTTCAAGGAAGCGGTAATAGCTATTCAATTTCGTAGCCAATACTTACTTAAAAAACAATTTATTCCTTTCAATAATACTGGTACTGACATATTGTTTCAGAAAATTCTTTTGATCTTCTGTTTTTAATTTTAATGCAGTTAGCCTTTCTTTTAAGGTACCGGTGTCATATTGAAAATTTTCTACCACCCGGCCCATCTGATCTATTTTTTTCCAGGCCGATGCTAACAGGCCTGCAATCGGGGCAAGTAAACTGTTCATCTGCTCATCTGTTTTGGCGGGACTAAAACGGTTATTGCGGTAATGAATGAAGTCATTAAAAACAGCATTGGCTTTATTAAGGTCGGCCACGGCAGAATTATATAAATCCATATCTTTTTCGCCGTAGATGATGGCGATCTTCATTTGATTGTAGTTTACCCAGTTTTTTTGCCGCTCATTTTCCAGCCCAGCCTGCCTGATCCTTCTTGTGGATGCTTCCAATTGTTGCAAGCTATCCAATTGCAGAAAAATCTTCACAGAATCTTTAAAATTATAAGCAGGACGGTTTCTTTTAGATACTTCCTTGCGGAAATCATACGCCGCTTCCGGGTGTTCCAGTAATTTCCACAACGGATCAAATGGTACATGGGTTTCAATGAATTGGGCGGGGCTTACCAGGAACCATTGGGTGTTGCCGGCATGACTTGCATCCCAGGTAGGATCGCATAGGTACCATTGTTCCTGCAGGTTCACCGCACTCCAGCTATGCCCGGCACTGTTAGCCAAGCCGGCGTACCTGGTATGGCCGCTGACTACAAAAGATTGAAAGCCACTTTTTTGGGCAATGTCTGTAAACAAAGCGGCATAATTCTCACACACTCCCTTGCGCCTTCTTAAGGTGGCGGCATTTCTTTCTTCAGGGTACAAACTCCAGTTGATAGGCAGCATGCTATCAGTGTCGTATCGGATATTGGTAACTACCCATGTATAAATGGCACGAATTTTTTCCTGGTCCGTTTTAAAATTTGAATTGATATAACTGGCAATGGAAGCAGTGGATTTTGTTTGCATCTCGGGTATGTAACGAGCCCTGTTGTCTACCGCCATATCATTGAAACCCTGGCCCCTTGCCATGGCATTGCAGCAAACATAAAGGCATAAAAACAGCAACCATTTCATGCTTTAAAATTATTACAATATCGCTGAAAGAAAAAGCTAAAAAAGGGAGGATTTATACATTGGTATATTTGATGAAAATTTCAAAACAATACATCGTTAAAAACAATTCTTTATGAATGAATTTATAAATATCCAGGATAGTACAGGTGGAACGCACGTAATTTTTACCAGGCACATTACCAACCTTACCATTCAGAACGGGACCGCCCGGATTCACATCAATAGCGGAGGTTCGTCGATGACAGTACATACCAAATATAGCATCAAAGAATTATTGGAGCTCATTACCCCGCAAAGCTGATCATTTGGAGGATTGAATAAAGAAAGAAAGAAACAAAGCGGTTTGGTGAGGTAATGCCGCGATCAAGGCTATTAAACTCTCATTGTATCCGGCAGCCAGTTTTTTATTAATTTTTTTATTTCGCCGGGTGAAAGACTTTCGTCCAGCGTTTGTTGTATAAGCCCCGGTAATTCTTCATCTGGTGCAAACCGCAAAGCGGCCAATTGGGAAAATGACAACCGGGATTCGATATCTTCTAACCTCTTTTGTGTTAGCTGGTAATAGCGTAAACGCAACTCGAGCCGTACCATTCTGTTTTGATTGGCCAGTGAATAATGCTGCCGCATCATAAAAGATAGCCAGCCTAATAAAATGAAAATGACCGTAAACGCAGTCCATTCCATCCACCGCTCAGGGTATTTGATCGCATTGCGAATGCTGAGAAATATAAGGGCAGTTACCACAGGATAAAAAATAAAATGATGGGGATAGTAAAATTTCCGGTGATTTTTATAATGCTGTTTTCCCATGGGGTTTGCGATGTCGGGTTATAATCAATTTTAAATGAAGGTATGCCAGGCTGCCGACAGACCACAATAATTCAGGCTTCATAAAATTGAATATTTTGTGTTGGCAATACTTTTTGTAAATTTGTTTCAACAGTTGCAAATGCCCTATGATGTTATTAATGATTGCTACTATTCATCAGTGCCAATATTTTGTAAAATAGTTCCCAATAAAATAATGTAAGAAGCCTGCCAGCAAAATGATGATATTTTTTAACCGGATCAAACGACTAAAAATATTGTTTTAAATCACTTGTTATACCTGATTGATGAAAAGACTTTTATTTTTTTTTACATTATTTTTTTATGCTTTACAAACCTACGGACAGGGGATGCCGGTAGAAAGCCTGTTTACGCTCACTTCTTTTTCACCAGCCAAATTCGACAATTATTTATCAAAAAAAGGATTTGCGTTCAGAGGCAATGATGTGCGCCAGGACACGATGCTGAAAATGTATGATTACAGGCGTACGAAAAGTTTTAAGGACATAGATTCTATCTCGAGGGCTATCTGCAGGGCAGAAATAAAAGGCGATGCTTTTGTAACGTATGAAACTGCATCCCTGGCTGAATTTATGGATATGCGCTCGCAATTAAAAAGTACCGGCTTTTATTACCTCCGGGAAGCGGACAATAATAATTTAGGTGGCCTGTTATACCAGCACAAAGATCTTACGGTTCGTACAATTATTGATACCGTTGATAATGCCCCAAGGTATTCAATGGTTTTCCACAAAAAGACTTTTCCTGCACCTAAAAATATTTACTATGCCAATGACCTGCTCACCTTTACATCGCATGAGTACCTTGTATCATATTTTGGCGAAAAAAATGTAAAAAAAGACATTTATTATTTTTCGGGAAATGAAGTTACCAAATGCTCTGTCTTATTTTTGAACACCAACAGGCAGGTGGTTTTCATTTGGTCTGATGAAGCCAACCGCTGTGCTATATCCCACCTGCTTTTTGGTGGCCAGCAAAACCTGGAGAGTGCAATGGAGTCTGGTAAATATGTGGAAGAAAATGTGTGGGCTTTAAAAAGTGGCGTGCGGCCCGGAATGTCCCTGATGGAATTACGAATGCTGAATGGTACCGACTTCAATTTTCATGGTGGTAATTCTATTAATACAGGCGCTGTTATAGCAGACAACCAGGGCAAACTTGATTTCAAAAAAGAAGAAGTATTACTGAGCTGCCTCAACTGCAGGGATGATAAATTCAGCAAGGCTAAAGTAATGAACGCTGATGATTCTATTGATGAAGGGCGAATACTATTTGTATTATCTGTTATCCTGAACCCTTTATAGAAATGTGGGGCTCACCATCCTCCAACAATATTTAATTTTCCTTGTCTTTCATTTAACTCCCACTTTCTAATATTATTCTATCCTAAAAAGTTACAAAACAAAAACTGTAATTGTTTACGACCAGTTAAAGCGTAATTGAAAACTACAATAAATAGTTTTAATTTAGCCGTCTTTTAACCAGCTCATTTAAAATCAAATCAGCGTTTATGCCAGATGTGCCATACTATATCATTGGATTATCGATAAGTGTTATTTTACTTGCGGGCATTGTTGTCTTTTGGAGAAGAAACCGGAGCAGGGGTAAGTAACACTTGTGAAATAAGTGCTGACGTAACAACATGTTTTACTATTCAACAAGCTTGTTTCACTAGCTAAATTACGTCCCCGGTATATCTTCGCAGCTATAAATATCCCGTGATACGCTTTCTCTCATAATTCCACAAGGAGCCTTTCAACCAATAATGAATTTTTTATCCACCTACAACATCACCGACTGGTCACTTATACTGCTTGCGGCCTTTATCATTGGGCTTTCAAAGGCGGGATTAAAAGGCATCGATATGATGAATGTCACCATCATGGCAATTGTTTTTGGTGGCAAAGCATCCACCGGCATTGTATTGCCATTGCTATGTGCTGCCGATATTATGGCTGTCGTGTACTACAACCGGCATGCTCAATGGAAGCATTTTTGGAAACTGATCCCCTGGATGATGATCGGTATCTTAATTGGTGTATTTGCCGGGAAAGATCTGAATGAGGCCATTTTTAGAAAACTGATGGCAGTTATCATTATTTTGACGGTGATCATCATGATAGCATTTGAGTTTCGCAAAAACCAAAAGGTTCCAACCAATAAATTGTTTGTAGCCAATATGGGGTTGATCGCGGGATTTACAACGATGCTGGGCAACCTTGCAGGTGCATTTGCAAATATTTATTTCCTGGCCATGCGCATGCCGAAGAATGATTTTATTGGCACGGCCGCATGGGTATTTTTAGTGATCAATCTTTTCAAGCTTCCGTTCCAGGTATTTTACTGGAAAAATATAACAATAACTACCCTGCATACCGATTTGTTTTTATTACCTGCACTGATCGCAGGTTTTTGGGCGGGCCTCAAAATAGTTTCAAAGATAAAGGACGACAACTACCGTAAAGTAGTAATCGTATTAACGTTGATTGGGGCAATTGTTATTTTTTTAAAACGTTAGAACTAAGAAATAATTCAATATATGAAATACAAGGTCATCTATATCATGGGCGTTTCGGGCAGTGGAAAGACGACCATCGGCCAACAATTATCCGAACGGACAGGTTACCCGTTTTATGATGCTGATGATTTTCACACAGAAAATAGTAAAGCCAGCATGAAAGTAGGCAAGCCGCTTACAGATGCAGACAGGTGGCCATGGCTGCAAAATATTCAACAGTTTGTTATAAAGAAAATAAAGACCGGTAATATTATAATGGCATGTTCCGCATTGAAAGAGGCGTACCGGGGCCGGCTTAGCCAATCAATTGAAGAAAATTGTACCTGGGTATTTTTGCAGGGCGATTATGAAACCATTTTAAAAAGAGTAAAAGAAAGAACAGATCACTATATGCCATCTACTTTACTTCAATCGCAGTTTGATACACTGGAGGTTCCCGTCAAGACACTCATGATAGACATTAAGCTGGCGCCGGAAACTATTCTGGATACAATCCTTTCAAAAATAAAAACAGGAAACTAACGGCACTCCGCCTTGAGATCCTTTGAGCAAGGTTAGAAAAAATAATTGAGCGCTTTCGCCACTCCATCATTGTTATTAGTATCTGTTACATAATCGGCCACCCCTTTTATTTCATCCGGGGCATTGCCCATTGCCACACCTTTACCTGCAAACTCAATCATGCCTTTATCGTTGAAATTATCCCCTATTGCAATGATCTCATTTTGACGGATACCATATCTGGTCAACAAAAATTCGATGGCCCTGGTCTTAGATGCATGCAGGTTCATTACTTCAAGATAAGCTGGTTGAGATTTATACATATTTAGCTTTTGGCCATAGAGTTCGCCAAGTTTTTGCTCAACATCTATGATCAGCTGTTTATCACCGGCAATCAATATTTTATTTGGACCGCTATTGTTTAATTCCCATTCGGTCAATGTTTGCCCGAATGGCTGAATACGAATTTTAACAGCGGTAATGGCCTGCTCCTTTTTTATCCGTTTGCAGTCTGCCTCGGCAAACCATTCCATCTGGCTGTAATACATAACCGACACATCAAACCGGCTTAATTCTCTGTGTATCGCCAATGCTTGCTGCAAGGGTACTTTTGACTCGTAAATTATTTCATTGTTGTGAAAAATGTAACTGCCATTGAGGCTTACCACCGGCATCGCATCCGGCAACACTTGCTTTATAACAGGCAGTATCCCGTGCAAAGGGCGGGCTGAAACCGGCACTACCATTACACCCTGGCCCAACAACCGTTTGATTACTTTTATACTGCCCTCGCTGATGGTATGATCTTTTTGCAATAAAGTACCATCCATATCTATAAATACTGCTTTGTACATGCCTTGCCTGAATTTATTGAGGGCGCAAATATAAACCGGTTTATCTATAATATCCACAATAACATGTATTGACAGCAACTTTTGAGGAAATGCCTGATTAAAAAGGATTCAAATAATGCTCTAAAAAAAAATATCCCCGGTGAAAATTATGGCATAGATTTTACGGATTTATTTATGAGGCACAGTATAAATAATTGATGACATATGCAACCGGTGAGGGTAAAGCCCCTGTGCAAATACGAAATTATTTAAACTTTAATTTATCACTATGACAGAGAAAGAATATAACAGCAGCGTAATGAACCTCGTTCAATTTTCGTTGGCGATCACTAAAATAGCAGAAGATAAGGCGGCTGATAATGCCGTAAAAGAATTCGTTGTTTTTGAACGAACAGAAGGAAATGCAATTGTCAACGTGCTTAAAGATCTGGATACAGTGATAATCGAATTGGACGACGAAGCGCAAAATGCATTTTCAGCAATTGAATCCTGCGAAGCTGGCCCTGGGTTTGACAAATTATTTATAAGGGCCCAACTAAAAAACCATCGCAACTTGCGTGACCTTACTGAAGATTACATGGATGAGGCACCGGCTAAAAAGCTTGATATAGAAGAATCACAATACAAGCATTTGGCAATATTGATGCTAACAGTCTTTATTGAACATGTCACGATTGCCGAACGGATCCATAAAGATCTTGGCGGAGACGCTGAAAGAGCAGCAGCAAACAATACCGATATTGAAAAAGCGAATTCGTAAATCAGTACCAATGCGATCAATGATGCAATCGCTAACCGCTCTAAAATATTACTGCCTGTATGCTACCAGGTTAACCAATAAACACTTTTGAAAAAATAAAAAATGCCGATCCCTTCCCAATACAATCGTTTAATGCCTTATCTAATTGTGGCAGGCGCTTACCAGTTTATCGATTTTATGAAACATGTCTTTGCTGCTACCGAGCAGGTCATTGTTCCTCGCGGTGAGGGTGTGATCATGCATGGGGAGTTACGCTTACAAGATAGCGTTATTATGTTCGCTGATAAAACAGATGACTTCGCTCCCCGGCCCGCCGGCATTTTTATTTACGTAGATAATGTGGATGAAACATTCAGGCGGGCAATGGAAAAAGGTGCTATCGCCAAAATGGAACCCGCCCAACAGCCATATGGCTACACCTGTGGCTTCCAGGACACCTTTGGTAACGATTGGTGGCCAGTGGAAATCCCAATGGATTAGCATTACAGCGTACCAGCAACCCCTCCATAAATTGCGTTAATTAATTCGCTATCCATGCTACAACGCTCCCATCTGTTTGAGAAATTTTTCCGAATTGGCCTTAACGTTTCCTGGTGGATTCATAGCCAATGATTTCTTGAAATTCATTATGGCATTTTTCTTATCCCCTTTAATAAAATATCCTTCGCCCAGGCTATCCCATGCATTGGCACTTTTTGGAAATCGCTTTGTATTTAGTGTAAATATTTCGATGGCTTTATCATTGAGGCCCTCATTTAATAACTGGTATCCATATAAATTCAGTTCATTTTCTGTAGCAAGTACAACGGCTTCATTCATTAACTTTTCCGCATCCTCCATCCTGCCTAACTCTTTATCGATTTTTGACTTGACAGACAAAGTCGTAAAGCTCTTATTTTGAGCAATCGCATTATCGATCCATTTGACGGCCTGGTCAAGATTGGTTTTATTTTGAACCGCATAGTTGGCTGCGGAGGAAAAGCCCTGCCAGTTAAATCCAACAGGCCCTTTTAATTCTTCTGCTGCATTTGCCATTACAATTTTATCTACATCAAATTCGATCTTCACGGGAAATTGCTTTTTCTCCCAGCTCAAAAGAAGGTCTGCAGATGTTTTAGTGATGTTGGCAAAATCATAGGTAAGTGTTTCAGTAAAGGAAGCAGGCTGCACCTTGATATTTGCCCTTAGTGCATCCTGATTTGCATCATAAAAAAAACTTCCCCACGCCCTGCTGTCTTTTGATAAGATCACTTCACCTGTGCTATTTTCATTGATCACAAAAAATAAACCATACACCCCGGCAGATACAGGCTTTCCTTCTACTGTGGCATCGTGTGAAAAGCTGATGGTAGTATTTTCATTGGCCCCTGCCCTCCACGGTGCTTCATTGCCTGGGCCAAACCCCTGCTTGTTCCAGCCGTAGGGTACTATTGCCCCCCATATCTCCCGTTTTTTTACCGAAGGCCGGGAGTAATTAACTGTAACCGTGGATATACCAATCGTCTGCGAAACTGCCGCGGCTGGGCTGGGTGTTCTTGGTGTAGTAATGCCCTGGCTTGCCGCACCCAATGAAAGCGATAAAAAATATAGGGGCAATAATGTGCGGGAAAATAATAGTGTTGACATTGTTCATTGCTTTAAAGTGAGTAATATAATGCACGATGAGGTAAATTACGATTTAGCCGTTGGGCCTAAAAAAATTTTTTGCTCAATTATTATTATTCCGGCCGGAAGCATAAAAGAACTATTTAAGCCTCGTTTAATACAATCGAAACGATACCTTGCCCTCTTTAAAAATCCCTGGTAACATCACTTATTTTTTAAATAAAAGCAGGCACCCAATATCTAAGATTAGAGAAAATCTGTACATTTTTTGAACGGAGATTCCAACATTTGGAATTAACCCTTACCCTGAAATAGTATAAAAGCTTTATTAGCAATGCCTTTGCTCGTTGGCACACATCATGCATTTCACTACACGAACAAAAACCTCAAGATCAATTTATTTAGTTTGCTTTTCAAAAGATGTTTAGCCTTTTACTTTGATGCTTACCCCTGAAACCATTTAAAAAAAAATATGAAAACACAATCAGATCTGTCCCCCACCGACAACTCCAAAAACTTACATAAATTAATAGGCCTTGTTGCAGGCAACACAATAGCTGCTGCAGTTCAAAGGAATAATTTTATAGTAAACGATGTACCGGCAAGTTTTGAAATAGCTACGGACCAAAATAACTTAGCTATCATTTTAGATAGTTTGCTTAGCACGGTCGTAAGCAATACTCAACACAGTTGTATCCGTATAGAAGCGAAGGAGTACGAGGATATGATGTTTGTAGTTGTAAGAGACAACAGCGGGTTCAGCAACTACGATATTGACGGCAATTTAAAGCAGGTAAAGCTCCTGGCAAAAAACCTGAATGGCACAGTCACGATCACAAATAAGGAGGAAAAATCTACTTCCATTCTTTTAAGCTTCCCAAATTTCCCTAAGGTTGCTTGAGCTGCAGCACACATTAGGATGATAAGTTTTTAATATAACCTGGTAAGCCACTAATCCCTGGAAGTGCTGGCTATCTGGTTCAAACGGGTTATTTTATCCTGCACTTTTTTCTGAATAGCTGCGTTGTCCGATTTTGGTAAACTATTTAGTATCGCCAAAGCTTCCGACAATAAGACACGGCGCTGTTTTGAGTTCGAAATGATTTGGCTGGCATCTGCCCTCGACAAATTACAATCTACCTGTGCCAGGCGCAATTCCGCAGTCAATTCGTCTATTCTGCTTTCCAGAGACGTGCTGCGGGTTTTAAAGGAACTTTCTTTTGTTTCGAGATTTTTACCCACCTCCGACACTTGCCTGGATAAGCGGTCATATTCCTTTTGCAGCAAATTACTTTTCCCTGTCAGGCTTGCAATTTTGTTATCTTTTTCAACAATTTTTTCAACCAGGGAGTTTTTATCCTCCTCCGCTTTATCAGCGTTGGCCTGTGTGCTGTTCTCTATATTTTTTTGCATCACTTTCATTTCATTTTCGAGTGCGGCGATCCTGGTATCTTTAGCAAGTATGTCATTTTTTATCTTTAGCATTGCCTTTTGATCCGAATTCAACACAGCTTTATTATTTCCAATGGCATTGCGCAAATTGCTTATTGATTGCCTGTTATCTAAGGCCAGCCTAAAAGAAGCTATCATATTTAGAAATAAATTTTCGTCCTCCCTATTGGGATACGTTGGCATATTTTTACTTACGCTCTCGATGCTTTGCCGGAATAATTCTTCTGCAGAAGCAATTTGTGCATTGATCTCCATTAAGCCATTCTTATTGGTTGTATCAGTCAACATAACAGTATACGTTTGATCCAGTTTTTGCAAAGCATTTAAATGTGCATGCAGTATCTCATCCTGCATCAGCAGTTCCCGCTGCTGGCTGGGTATTATATTATTCTCCGGTGTATCAGCAGGGGCTGAATTTGTTACGCTTAAAACGGGTGGGTTATTTTCCCAAAAAACCAGTCTGACAAGCCATAGTAAACCAATACTTAAAATGAAGATGCCAATAATTTTAATCGTCCAGTTCTTTTTTCTTTTATCACTTGTTTGCATAACTTTTATTTAAGTTTTATCGATAGATATCTCATCCTACCAATTCAGACAAAACCGGTCGGAAATTACGCATTGCTTTAAAACAGCAGATCTCATTGCATTCTTATTTCAGTTGGAATGTTAACCCTACCTGCAATCCAATATAGCTAAGCGGAATTCGTTGTACAAGGCTTTGTGAAGGCCGATTAGGATCATAATTGGAAAAATCCTGCGTAAATGATTTTACAAAATTTACCTGCCGTGCGTTCAAAGACAATGTATTTAACCTATCGGCTCCATCTACGGTATACTCCGTCACAGTTCGTTTTTTTGCCAAAAACACAAGATGGGAAAACTGTAATTCGCCAAAGGCCCTGATTTTTTCAGCAAGCTTAACCTGTATTCCAAATGCGCCCATAAAGCCGAGTGAGGGCTTTTTGATGTCCCATTCATATCTTTTTATACTTAGGCTGGCAGAGTCCCTAACAACTCCCTGTCTCGCCTTGTGAACCTTTACGTCAGTCATATCCTCCTGTAAACTATTGGGCCTGAAAGTTAAGATAGCACCCAATTTATTATAGATAAACCATTTAGGCCTGGATATGGCCTTGAACGTAATATTAGGTGTAAGGCTAATAAGCGTAGCATCGTAAGATATTGTTGTGCGCTCTTCATACTTATAGTCATCAGGTTGCCCCGAGCCTGGGGCAGTTAGGTTTTCCCGAAAAGTAGAATCCCTTACTTTTTGTATGGTACTTTTAAAATAATCGATGTCCATCCCAATATTTATAAAATCATTTAGGATATAAGATAACCCTGCTCCAAATCTATACCCCTCACCCAGCCCTTTGGACGGGTTGGAATAACTGACAAATTTTTCCTGGGTGCCATCATATTTAATTAACATTATAGAACTGATATCGTCGGGGTAAAAACGGTAGGTAGAACCTAGTCCAAGTGCATAACCATTATGAATATTGAACAACAGCCGGGGTTCTTTGTAAGAGGGAAGAGCCAGGGGAATACTGTCGTTATTTACTATTTTGTCATTGCTGTCATTTTGTGCGGTACAGCGTGCCGATATTCCTCCAAGTAATAAGGTAATAAAAAGAATTTTTTTCATGCGCCTGTAATTTGGATTGACCATATGTAAAAAATTTATAACAACAAATCATGTACCATCAGGACTGCAGTGTCCCGGATGCAACCACAGATCTATATCCAGGAAGCTATTTATTTGATTGGATTAGGTGGGTGTTTGCGCTGTGCCGGCTGTTTATTGAAGAGACACTGCAATTTGAGTTTAAAATTTTCGCAACTGAGTGTAGAATTACCAGCGATTAATTCCAATGGTAAATTAATAAAATTTGGGCGGACTTTGATTCAAATAAAACCCGCTAATTATCCTTCGTATCAGGGCGGCGTAATTTTTTACAATATTCTATCAGTAACTATGTTTTAATGTCTATTTCTCTAAAAGAATTGAGTATAAAATTCCCCACCCGATCTGTCGTAACCGTTCGAAAGATCGAAGCTTTTTGAACAGACATGCATTAATACTTTACCTGGCCTTGGTTAAAATATATAACTCAGGCCGATTCTTGCAGACTGTGTGTACACTTTAGCATCCCTGTCCTTTAGGATACCGGTTAAGTTATGCGTGTAGATTGCTTGTATACCTAGCCCGTTTTCTAAGCGATATTGTAAACCGCCTGCCAGCGACATGTTGAATTTTTCGAAATATTCATTCATGTCATACGTTTTATTTACCATGTTAAAAACCAGCGCCGTTGCCTTTACATGCAATTTATTATTGAGGTGATAGCCGGCAATGGGACCACCCATCACAGAAAACCCTTTACCTGTAGCAACCTTTACCAGCAGCGGTATTTCTATGGTTTGTTGAATCATGCTGGCTTTTGCTTTCAGGTTAAGAATATCAAGTACTTTAATGCCAAGGTCACCTTGCAGTACTGTGCCTGTTTGGCTGTACTGCAATCCAGCCTGAAGTGTTATGTTTTCACTAACCGGTATTTCAGCAGCAGAACCGGCATAAAAACCAGTGTACGGTTTGCGGGAAATAAAATTACCCGTAATGCCCACAATAGAATTGAACGTGTTGAGCCCGGCGCCACGCCAGTTGCTCACTACAGGGCCTGCTTTTATTTCCATGGAAACCTGCGCTTGTGTTTGAGCAGATAGTGCAAAAGCGAATAACATTGAAAGAAAAATATTTTTCATAAAATGAGTTTTTATAGCCTTCATGCAAATACAGTTCTTGCATCAATGCAAAGGCCGAATGTTGATAATAGTTTTTAGTGTTGTTGGAAGATGAAAATGTCCACGCTATTTTGTCGTCAGACGTAAACACATGATTTCCGTTTAAATGAAAGATGTTAAGGTTATTAAAATGAAAACTGCCTTCAAGTGCAAAAGCAACCGCGTAAAAAAATAATTTGCGGGCCGCTGTAGACCATTACAATCTTCATCAGTTTTCTAAACCATTTTTCGTATTTTTAATGTCAATTAAAATCGTCTTCCATGCCTGTTTACACGCTTCAAATTAATGGTAAGCAACAGAAAGCTGATGTAGCTGCCGACACTCCCCTGCTGTGGGTTTTGAGAGATCATCTGCATTTGGTGGGAGCCAAATATGGCTGTGGTATCGCACAGTGCGGTGCCTGCACGGTGCACATGAACGGCAATGCGGTTAAGTCGTGCATTCTACCCGTGTCGTCCATTAAAGCTGCTGCTATCACTACCATTGAAGGCCTTTCGGAGAATGGAGACCATCCTTTGCAAACAGCCTGGAACGAAGTAGATGTGCCACAGTGCGGCTATTGCCAGGCAGGACAGATTATGACGGCCGCCGCTTTGTTAAAAAGAAAACCGCATCCTGCGGAAGATGAAATCGATAATGCAATGCATGGCAATATTTGCCGTTGCGGCGCATACCACCGCATTCGTGAAGCAGTAAAATTAGCCAGCACAAAAATCTGATTGTATGTCAAAAACACTCACCACCAGCAGAAGAGATTTTTTAAAATTTACTTCCATTACAGGCGGCGGCCTGTTGCTTGGTTTTAGTTGGTTTAGCGCTGAAGCGGAAGAAGGTGCTATTATTAATAAAGTGCCGCTGAATGCAACGAAGGGCTTCAATAGTTACCTGTCCATTTCCACTGACGGTACTATCACTATTTTTTCTCCCAACCCCGAGCTGGGGCAAAATATAATGACCTCATTTCCCATGATAGTGGCAGAAGAACTGGAAGCAGAATGGACAAAAGTAAAAGTAGTGCAGGCTCCACTTGATACAAAAAGCTTTGAACGACAGGTAACTGGCGGAAGCGGCGCTGTGCCACACTCCTGGAAAAGATTAAGGACGGCAGGAGCTACGGCAAAGTATATGCTGATGCAGGCCGCAGCCAAACGCTGGAGTGTACCCATAGAAGAGTGCACTGCAGGCAATGGGTTCATAATTCATTCTGCATCCGGTAAAAAACTCGGCTATGGGGAGTTGGCAGATGAAGCAGCAGGACTACCCGTGCCAACAGATGTAAAATTGAAAGACCGTAAAGATTTTAAAATCATCGGCACCGCTGTAACAAATGTTGCCAATAAAAACATCGTAACGGGCAAGCCACTTTTCGGCATTGATTTTTACCGCGAGGGCATGTTGCATGCTATGATACAGCGGCCGGAATCATTTGGGCAAAAAATAAAATCAGCAGATACCGCCGCGGCCAAAGCAATGCCCGGCATAACTGATGTAGTTGTTTTTAAAAACAATGTTGCTGTAGTAGGTAAGTCTACATGGGAAGTAAACAAAGCAAGAAAGCTCTTAAAGATCATATACGAAAATGAAGCCGCCCTCGAAAGCACGGCCGATCATGACAACCAATTTAAATCTTTATTGGATACCGGCACCCCGGTAGTGCGTAGAAAAAATGGCGATGTAGATGCAGCTTTTAAAAATGCAGCTAAGATCATTAAGAGTGAATACCAGTGTCCTTTCCTGGCGCACGCGCCATTGGAGCCAATGAACTTTTTCGCACACGTAAGGCCCGACGGTGTGGAACTGGTTGGCCCTACGCAAACCCCTGGCAGCGCATGCACTGCCACTTCCAAATTATTAAACATACCGGAGGAAAAGATCACGCTGGAGATTACAAGACTGGGCGGCGGCTTTGGCAGAAGGCTGAAATTTGATTATGTGGTGGAAGCGGCTGAATTATCAAGCATTATCAAAGCACCAGTAAAAGTAATCTGGACCAGGGAAGATGACATGACCGGCGGAAGTTACCGCCCGGCTGTACGTTACCGTTTTGAAGCTGCATTGGATAGGACAGGCAAACTCGTAGGCTACAAATGCCGTGGTGTTGGTATCAATGCTGGTAATCCTACCCGTGAGGACAATTTTCCTTCTGGTGCAGTGGAGCATTTACTGATAGATAGTGTGGAGCATAAGTCACCCATTACGACCGGGCCATGGCGTGCACCCATTACAAATTTTCTTGGCTTTGCAGAACAGGCTTTCCTGGATGAAGTAGCGGAAGCAGCAGGCAAAGACCCCATACAATTCAGGCTTGACCTATTGTTGAATGCACGCCAGGCGCCTGCAGGAGCAATCAAATATAATATCGACCGGATGGAGAAGGTTATTAAAATGGTTGCTGAAAAATCCAATTGGGGAAAAGATAAGGCAGGCGTACACATGGGCTTTAGCGTTTACTTTTCTCACCAGTCGTATGTGGCGCAGGTTTGTGAAGTGATGATGGAGGCAGGCAAACCGGTTGTAAAAAAGATCTATGTTGTTTCGGATTGTGGGCAGGTAATAAATATAAGCGGAGCCCGCCAGCAGGTAATGGGCGGAATAGTAGATGGGCTGGGCCACGCAATGTATGGCAAACTAAGTTTTAAAAATGGTGCTGCGGAGCAAAAGAATTTCAATACGTACCGCCTCATCCGGATGAAGGAAATACCGGAGATAGAAACGCATTTTATCGATAATGGAATTGACCCCACAGGCCTGGGTGAACCGGCACTGCCGCCAACAGGTGGTGCGGTAGCGAATGCTATTTACAAAGCAACCGGCAAGCGCTTAAGGGACCAGCCTTTCATTGACTCGGATGTTTTTAAAAAAGCATGATTTTTTATGTCTGATGTATTGATGTCTGATGTATGATTTTGTAAACAGCATTTGTTCCCTGCAAAGTACCCTGGATCATGACTCCCACCCATAAAGTTTATACCTTTTAAAAAAGGTGTATACTTTCCACAGACTAATGCCAGCGCAAAGGATTCACCAATTAGGCAGCGCCATATTTGTTTGAGATGACAAGGATCATTGGGCGAAATTTTTGCACTAGCGTAGACAACGATTTTAACGCGTAGATCACAAAACTTAGCGTTTACATTTTAAAAGAGGAGTAAACTTTTAAGAACATAACGCAATTAATGCTGCCCAAAGATTTTCAGTACAAGAGTGCGACGCAACGATGTTCATGCGTGCTTAAATGCCTGTACACAATATTTTTTTCTTAAATAACCAGGCATAAGGAGGCTAGCAAGCCTCATACTTCCGCTCATAAAAGCCAGAATAATTTCATCCCATCAACAGCATTCACTACATTTGCCCGACAATACCACGGGGACACCTACACGCACTCTAATCCACTCCACTCAAACCAAGCCGATTCAGCCTTCAACCAAGAGCCACCTATTTATTATTTTATCAGCATTCTCATGAACAAAACTTTCGGCGTATTATTCATTTTTATCAGCCTCACGACGAACGCACAAAACGTACTAACGCCAAAATCAAGAATCAAACAAGGCCGCAGGCATGGGGCTACCTATCAATCCGTCAAAAGTATTTCTCCCTTAACAGCAATCCTGCTGTTAAAATTAAAAGTCAACGGGGAGGCTAAAAAGCTTCCTGAACTCAACCAGCCAACATTTTCAACAATTGACAGCGGCCTTGTAGCTGCCTACGGTATCATTACCAAAAACCAGGTCAATTATGTCAACGCATTTATTGCCGTTACCAACGATTTTAACATTATTGATTTTGCGTCCTTCGGTTTTCTACCGGGAACTATTAATAAGGCGATCATTACCGGCATGGTACCCGTTGAAAATATTGAAGCAATAGCCAACCATCCCCATGTGGTGTATTTTTCTGCAGAAGAAAAAGCCCGTCCGGCGATGGACAGCGCCAGGAACAGCACGGGGGTAAGCCTTGTGCACCAGGGTTACCAGTTGTCACAATCCTACTTTGGCGATGGCGTGGTAGTGGGCATCGTTGATATCGGGCTCAATTATAACCATCCAAATTTTTATGATAACACAGGACAAAATAATTTTCGAATAAAAAGAGTGTGGGAACAGTTGACAGCCGGTGGCCCTTCACCGGCAGGGTATTCCTATGGCCGTGAACTTATGACAGAAGCCAGTATTTTAAATGCACAGCGTGATGTAACAATTTATTCACATGGCACACAGGTGGCGGGCATTGCGGCAGGTGCCGGCGGTGGCATTGGCAATACTTATACAGGTGTAGCCCCCAAAGCAGATATTGTAATGGTCTCCACGGATGGCACTCCTTCCAAATTGCTGGATGGTGTGGCTTATATAATGAATTATGCTGCTACAGTTAACAAGCCATGTGTAGTTAATCTAAGCTGGGGAAGCCATATTGGCCCGCATGATGGGACATCTGCCTTTGACCAGGGTTGTGACCTGTTAACCGGCCCCGGTAAAATAATTGTAGGTGCAGCAGGCAACCAGGGGGCAGACTCTATTTATCTTACCAGATCGTATTCCGGGGTGGATACCAGCTTGTTTTCTTTTGTTAGGTTTCCCTTTTCGTCGCAGGGTACAAACGGGCAAACCAACATCGATATATGGGGCGTTCCCAACCAGGATTTTAAAGTTGCTGTTAACATTTATAATATTTCCACCAACCAATATGAGGATAATACCATCTATTATTCTGCCAGTACCAATGCAACCGTATTGGATACACTATATGATAAAGATGCGGTTCCGCAACGGTGCTTTCTTTCATTGAGCACTGGTATCAATCCTTTAAATAATAAACCACATGTGCTGGTAAATATTAATAATGCACAGCAAGGCAATAATGACCAGTATATTCAAATTGAAGTGACCGGAAAAAATACCCAAACCAAGGCATGGGCCGCAGATGGGAGCGCCATTTTTAGCAGCAGGGGTTATGGCGGCAATGTTTTAGGCGGCTCCACTTCATCTACAATGGGCGAGTTGGGTGGAACGGGGCAAAGCATTATCAGTGTGGGGGCCTACGCATCCGAAGTTTCTTATACATCGCTCAATGGCAGCACCATCACCTTGGCACCAGCGTCCACTATTGGATCCATCGCATCTTTTTCGAGCCGTGGCCCTACTGCAGACGGCAGGACCAAGCCGGATATCACTGCACCGGGTAGAGTGATAATGTCGTCGGTAAACAGGTATGATGCTAATTACCCGGTAGGGTCAAACGGAATCGTGGCAGTAGTAACTAACAATGGCAATAACTGGCACTATGGAGCCAGCCAGGGCACTTCTATGTCAACACCTATTGTTACGGGGACGGTTGCGTTGTGGTTGCAGGCAGACCGGACATTAACGCCTGCCCAAATTAAAACTTACCTAAAAGACAGCGCCATTACCGATGCTTTTACAGGAACCATTCCCTCGGGTGGCAGCAATATCTGGGGCTATGGAAAAGTGGATGCATACCGGGGATTGAAAGTAGTAAGGAATTCCGTGGTATATACCTTTACAGGCAATGGCAACTGGAATGAACCATCTAACTGGGCAAACAATATTATGCCTCCCGCCACCCTTGCTGCAGGCACGATTATGATCGATCATACCGCCGGTGGAAAATGTATTTTAAATGTTGCGCAGATTGTTTCTCCAAACACATCATTGATAATAAAGGCAAATAAAAATTTGGTGGTGCCGGGATTGATAGAAATTAAGTAGGCTTTGCATTATGAGGGGCTTGTGGCCTTGCAGAATGATGTTGACGAAGTAAAGAATTGCCGTTTAATAGGGCAGTATCCTCCCCGGCGGGCAAGGTCATTAAATTAAGCCTCCTACTGAATGTATCAATAACAACATCTTTAGTTCAACCTGTACTACTTCAACTATTCGAATTAAAGTTCATGGTCCATATTTAATCCGCGAGAGTCATAGGCTCGGAACATTTTGTAGCAACGGGTTTCAACCCGTTGTCATAAATTAAAATAAAACGAAGAGCCATAGGCTCGGCACATATCTGCTCCAAATTCCAAACAACATAGTTTGGAATTCGTTTTTTTTTCATAATGTCATTCCTGCTAATTTTATGAATTGCTATCTAAAATTATATGGGCCGAACCTACGGTTCTCTTTTCTAAAATTGCGCATCTTTCAACGGATTAAAATCCGTTGCTACAATATGGACCGAGGCTACGCCTCTACACCCTTACCAAAAAAAAATCAGGCATCAGACATCTAACCAATATGGCCATCAATGATAGATTGATCAACTGCATCTTCCAGTTGTTTTTCTTTTTGCAGGCGCTTCAGTTTATTGCCGTAAGATAATTTTGTGATCAGCACAAACAGTACCGGCACTACAAATATTGCCAGCGTGGTAGCAGACAACATACCACCAAAAACTGTCCAGCCTATTGTTTTACGGGATTCTGCCGCAGCGCCACTGGCAAACGCCAATGGAAGCACGCCCAGGATAAAAGCAAGCGATGTCATAACAATGGGGCGTAGCCGCAACTGCACGGCTTGTAACGTAGCAGGTATTACTTCAACGCCACGGTCCACTCTTTCTTTGGCAAACTCAACAATAAGAATGGCGTTTTTGGCGGCAAGTCCTATCAATGTGATGAGCCCGATTTGTGCATACACGTTATTGGTAAGGCTGGGCAAAAATGTTAGCGTAAGAATGGAACCAAATGCCCCGATCGGCACAGCGAATAATACCGAGAATGGCACCGACCAGCTTTCGTACAATGCAGCAAGGAAAAGAAATACAAATACGATGGAGATAACAAATATGGTGCTGGTACTGTCGCCCGCTTTTATTTCTTCACGGCTTAAGCCCGAAAATTCGTAACTATACCCGGTGGGCAATGTTTGCGCAGCTACTTCCTTCAATGCGTCGATCGCCTGGCCGCTGCTGATACCCGGCCTGGGCGAACCGTTGATGGTAATTGACCTGTAGATATTATAATGCGAAATGAGCGATGGGCTCTCAATTACTTTTGAAGTAAGCAGCGAACCCAATGGTATCATACTGCCCTGGCTATTGCGTACATAGTATTTACTCAGCTCGCCAATAGACGATCGGAAGGTGCTATCACCCTGCGCTACTACCCTGAAGTTGCGGCCGTAAAGATTAAAATCATTTACATAACTACTACCCAGCAACGTAGACATCGTGCTGTAAACATCCGCCACAGATACGCCTAATTTCTTTGCTTTTTCTTTGTCGACATCGGCCTGATAGCCGGGTGTATGTGTAGTAAAAAAAGTATAAGCTCCACCAATCTCAGGACGCTTATTTACCTCTGCCAGGAACTGGCGTGCTACTGTTTCAAACTGCTGTATGTCATCGGTGCTGGTTGTTTGTTGCAATTCGAAAGTAAAGCCTGCTGTAGCGCCCAGGCCGGGAATGGCTGGTGGCGCTATCGCCATGATCCTTGCTTCTTTAATATCGGCAGTACGTTTTTGAATTTCAGCAATGATGTTTTTTACCTGCAATTCTTTGGACTTGCGTTCATCCCATGGCTGCAGGTTGACAAACATGGTACCCACATTGGATTTATTAGAAAAGCTAATGATATTGAGCCCCGCCAATCCTCCAACAATTCTCACTCCGGGAATCCCTTCAACTCTTTTCATTACTTTCAGCAGCATCTCTTTGCTACGTGAAGTTGATGTTGCTTCCGCCATTTCGTATGTTACAAACAAGCGGCCCTCATCTTCTGAAGGGATAAATCCTGAAGGCTTGTTTTTAAACAAAAAGAACAAACCTATAAACAGGCAAACCAGCATGATCAGCACCATCGGTGTAGCCCGTATCCATTTGCCAACGCCTCTTGTGTAGGATGAATTCATTTTGCCAAAACCTTTATTGAACCAGGCAAAGAATTTATCAAGCGCATTTTTCTTATCCCCGGCACCCTTGGATGGTTTAAGCATAATCGAACACAAAGCAGGCGTAAGCGACAAGGCAACAAATGCAGAAATAAGCACAGAGACTGCAATTGTAATGGCAAACTGCTGGTACAGCCTGCCCACAATACCCGGTACAAAACCGACAGGTACAAACACGGCTGCAAGGATCAGTGCGATGGCCACCACAGGGCCGGAGATGTCTTTCATGGCGGCTTTGGTGGCTTCCTTTGCAGAGAGCTTTGCATGGTCAATATAATGTTGTACGGCTTCTACCACCACGATGGCATCATCTACCACTATTCCGATGGCCAGCACAAAAGCAAACAGCGTGAGCGTATTAATAGTAAAGCCAAATGGTATAAAAAAGATAAAAGTGCCGATGAGTGATACAGGAATCGCCAGCACCGGGATGAGGGTAGCCCGCCAGTTTTGTAAAAAAAGAAACACCACTAATATCACCAGCACCAATGCCTCTACCAGTGTGGTCAGTACTTCCTTAATGGACACTTTTACCACAGACACCGTCTCTAACGGAATCATGTAATCAATGTCTTTGGGGAAAGTTTTTTTTAATTCGATCAATGCTTTGTTGATGCCGTCATACGTATCCATCGCATTGGCGCCGGGCGCCTGGTAAATTAAAACGAATGCAGCGGGCTTGCCATTTACATACGCGTTGCTGCCATAATCAAACTTGCCCAGCTCTACCCTGGCCACATCTTTCAGGTACACAATGGTACCTGTTGCAGGCACGGTTCTCACAATAATATTTTCAAACTGCTCCCTGGTATTGATGCGGCTATTGGTGAGTACACTGTATTCAAAAGTTTGCACAGATGGCTGTGGGTTACCGCCTACCGTACCTGCCGCTACTTGCAAATTTTGTTCTATTAAAGCGGACGTGATATCCGTGGTGGTCATAGAAAGATTGGCGAGCTTTTCAGGACTAAGCCAGATACGCATACCAAAATCGTCTGCACGGGATACAATATCCCCCACCCCTTTCACCCGCTGCAGTGCATCTTTTAAATAGATGTTCGCATAATTGCCAATGAAGTTGGCATCGTGTGTGCCATTGGGTGAGTACAATGCCAGCGCCACCATAATACTTGGATTACGCTTGCGGACGGTTACGCCCAAACGCCTTACCGCATCGGGCAGCGAAGGCTGCGCCACACTCACCCTGTTCTGTACATCCAACGCAGCGATATTGACGTCAGTGCCAATTTCAAAATTTACGTTGATGCTGCTTTGGCCACTGGCAGTGCTGTTGCTGGAAATATACGTCATACCAGGTGTGCCGTTCACCTGTGTTTCAATAGCAGTGGTGGTGGTTTGCTCTACAGTCTGGGCATCTGCGCCTATAAAATTACCATTGATAGAAACCGTTGGTGGTGTGATATCCGGATATTGCGCTACCGGCAAAGTAGTTAAAGCGATCAGGCCAACCAGTACAATCACAATGGAAATCACTATTGCCGTCACAGGCCGTTTGATAAAAGTATCTGCTATCATTATTTTATTTCTTTATTGTACTTCGTTATTATACCTGGTTGATATTTGTTGACCAACAGTAGTTTTTCATGGCAGCTTCGTTGTGTCACTCCCTTGTACGGCATGCCCGTGTGGATCTTTAATTACGTTTTTTCTTAACCCCAATGGTTAAGGTACTTTCGTACGACGTTATTCGCTTTTGATAAACAAAGAATAATGCCCAACAGAAACAGTATCTTTAAAAATATCAGACATCAGAAAATCAAACATAAGACATAACAAATCAGACATCAGACATAACAATTATTTTTTTGCTCCACCACCGACTGCTGTATCCGCTGAGTTGATCATTGATCCTTCCCTTAAATTTTGTACGCCTTCCACTACTACCTTTTCTCCCGTTTGTAGGCCCTCCTTTACTATAATGTCCGTACCGATTTGCTTGCCAAGCACCACTTTCCTTTGTGATACTTTGCTGCTATCATTGGGCACGTACACAAAAAATTCACCTAGTTGTTCTGTCACTGATTTATACGGAATCACCACCGCCTGTGTTGACGTATTGTTTTTTATACGCACCGTACCGTTCATTCCTGCAATCAGCAAATTTTTATGATTGGGAAAAATAAGCCTTGCCTTGATCGTCCCTGTTTGCGGATTAACAGCCCTGTCCAACAAAGCGATCTTCCCCGGATATGGATAAATTTCAGCACCAAATGCAAGCGTAAACGTTGAGTCAACTGGCTTTTGCTTTTCATTCAGCAGCGTTGTAAAACGATATATTTCTTTTTGGTCTACATTAAAATCAACGCCCAGTTCCCTGTCGGAGGATACGGTGTTTAGCATCGTTTGTCCTGCAGTAACAGCAGCGCCGGATTTAACGGATGATATGCCGATCACACCATCAAAAGGTGCGTACACCCTGGTATACTTTACACTGGTTTGTACCGCCTGTATATTTGCGCGGGCTGCTGCGGCCTGCTTTTTTGCTACTTCCAAAGAGGCATCAGCATTATCCACCAGTTGCTTAGCTACGGCATCGTTCTTATCCAGTTCATGATAGCGGTTGGCGTCCTTTTGCGCCTTGTTGATATTTGCTTCCTGCACCTGTAAGTTAGCTACTGCCTGCTGGTAGTTGGCAGAATACAATTGCTGATCTATGGAGTACAGCAACTGTCCCCTTCTAACCCTGTCTCCATCTTTAAAATGAACGCCTGTAATAAAACCGCTTACCTGCGGCCTTAGTTCCACCTGGTTTAATGGCGTAACAGTAGCAGGATATTCATCGTAGTAAACTGCATCTGACAACTTCACTTCCTGCAGGGTAACCTTTGCCGGTGGTGGCGCCTGCTGAGCAGGCGGAGCTTTTTTTGCACTACAGGCAGCCAACAGCAAAACAGTAGCACAGCATAAGTATTTATTGAAACGATATAGGAGCATAAAACCGAATTTAAAATTATTGATGAGGTAGATTTTTTATTTAATAATTGATTTGGCCCAATGACTTTTGTACATCTATTTTACTTTCCATCAATTCGTACATGGCAGTATAATAATTGATTTGTGAGGTTCGCAGGTCGGTTTCAGAAGTGATCACTTCCAGGTAGGTTTTTATCCCCGAACGGTACTGCAACTGAATTACGTCGTACACTTCTTTCGCCAGTAGCAGGTTTTCTTTTAACGCAAAGTAACTTTGCAGGTTGCTTTTGTAAACGGCTAACGCCTGCGCATAGCCCGAGTTTACGCGGTTCCTCAGGTTGATGATATCCAGTTCATTTCTTTGCAGTTCTAATTCGGCTGTCCGTGTCTCTGCCTTTCGTTTACCTCCCTGGAAAATAGGAAAGCCAAGGGTAATGGCTGCAAAAGAATTAGGGAAATTATTGCTGTAAATTTTTCCAAAATTATTGTTCTGGTAATTAAGATTGTAAGCACCATTAGCTGAAACAGTGGGCAGGTATCCCCATTTGTAATATTTTACATTGTACTGCAACAGTCGCTTCTGTGTTTCCAATATCCTGTATTCTATCCTTGACCTGTAATCCGGCGCCTGCAAGGTATCCAGGAGTATCTCGCTTTCTATCTGTGCCGTATCATATACAATGTTCAGCGTGGATGAAACGGGATAGCCCATCAATGATTTAAGGTATTCAAGTTTGGCTTTCAGTAGTTCTTCATTGCTTTTTTTTGCAGCATTCGAATTGTTGAGCGTGATCGTAGCACGCTTATAATCGATCTTATCAGTAATGCCCGATTTGTATTGATTGTATGCATCCTTCAAGCTTTGTTGGATCCTTACAATATTTTCAGCGGAGATATTTATTTGCTGCATGGTAGACAATACATCATAAAATGCCTTCGAAACATCAGCCGCAATATCAATCTTTTTATTGCTGGTTGCCTGCCTCGCTTGTTGGCGCACATCTGTTCTTGTACGGTTGGCAAGTAGTACATCCTTATCAAAAATTGATTGTGAAAAAGTGAATTGGGCAGCTGATGTATTATTCACCCCCAGCCTTACATTGTTGCCGCCGATAACTGCGGTTTGGATGATAAAGTTGTGCTGAAGGCTATAATTGAAATTAACCTGCGGATACATTTCTGACAACCTGGTCTTGATAGTGGATTCTACTATTTGCTCATCCACCAACGATTGCTGAATAAGTGGTTGGTGAACAATGGCATAACCGATCGCATTTTTAAGCGTCACTTCTGTCAGTAAACTATCCTTGCTGCTTATCTGTGCCAACAGCATAAAAGGCGAAAATAAAAACCCTATAAAGGTTATACATTTCACCTGCTGTTGTTTTCTTTTTATTTGTTGACTCATACAAAACCGGTTATTAATACTTTTTAAATTTACTTATACAATCCAACATAGCAGGCTAGTTAAGCGAAAAGATTATACAAAACAGTTTTCAAATATTTACATCCAAAAACACGAATGCCTAAAATAATAAATATTCATTTTTACAAGTGGTGGGTAATCAAAATAGCAGCGATCATTTGGTAGCCAGGGCCTCCAGTTCCTTACTAAAATCCTTTAATAAATCCCTATTGAGCACATAGGTGTAATTGCGCCCGTCTTTTTCAACTTCAATTAGTCCGGCCTCAGTCAATGTTTTTATATGATGACTTACTGACGGTTGTGCAAGGTCCATGAGCGTCATTATCCTGGCGCATTGTATAGATCCGTCGGAGGCAGCCATATCCATCAATATCTTTAGCCGGTTGATGTCACCAAGTGCCTTTGAGATTTTTTCAAGCTCCTTTAACTCCATGGAAATACATTGATGGATGCAAATGTATCAATGACTGACTAATTGTACAAAATTATTTGCGGGAGGGGCGTACCAAGAGTGCCAGGGAATAGTGGTATTCGATTTTTCCGTGATTTTTTGTGACGCTCTCCCTCACAACCCCGGCAGCGGCAAAGAACTCTGCCGGCAATTATATTAGGGTATTCTTAAAATCACAAAAGTGAAAGGGTAAACATCATCCAACCGCCATCAGGGTTTGCAACCGCTGACCGGGTTATGGGGGGCTTTTTTACATAAAAAAACCAGCCACTATAATTTGGCTGGCTTTTTTTTCAACTTAAAAACGTATTTCAAAAAGCGATTACGCTAGTTTCATTTTTTCTGCATCGGCTAAAAATTGCTTTAAGCCTAAGTCTGTTAACGGATGTTTTAGCAACGCTAAAATTGATGACAGCGGGCAAGTGCATACATCTGCTCCGGCTTCGGCACAAGCAATGATGTGATTGGCATTACGGATAGAGGCTGCGAGTATTTCAGTTTCGAAGCCTTGTATGTTAAAGATATTGCGGATCTGGGTTATCAGCTGAACACCATCCCAACCACTGTCATCGATACGGCCAATAAAAGGAGACACGTATGTTGCGCCGGCCTTTGCAGCCAGAATGGCCTGGCCCGCACTAAAGATGAGTGTGCAGTTGGTTTTAATACCATTGTCAGTAAACCACTTGATAGCTTTTATGCCTTCCTTTATCATAGGCACTTTTACAACAATATTGGGATGGATAGCTGCCAGCTTTTTCCCTTCTTCCACAATTGTTGCAAACTCGGTTGATAACACTTCGGCGCTGATATCACCATCCACTATTTCGCATATTGCTTTGTAATGGCTCGCAATGGCGGCTTCGCCTTTAATATTTTCTTTAGCCATCAATGAAGGGTTTGTTGTAACTCCATCAAGAATTCCTAACTCATTGGCTTCACTTATATCTGCAAGATTTGCCGTGTCAATAAAAAATTTCATATTTTTTTCCTGGTTTGTTTTAAATGTGTGTAGTAATAAAGAACAGTTTTCACGCAAAGGTGCAAAGGTGCAAAGGTGCAAAGAAAAAATCTTCTTCGTCTTTATAATTAAATGGCGTTTTGATTTGCATTTCGCATTGACCCTTCACCCTTCACCATTCACCATTGACGACTGACGATTGACCATTCACCTATTTGCTTACCGACAGCTTGTAAACAGTAACGGTGTGATACTGTTGGCCCGGCAATAAAAGTGTGGAGGGAAAAGATGGCTGATTGGGTGAATCAGGGTAATGTTGTGTTTCAAGACAAAGGGCTGTGTGTTTATTGATCACTTTTCCATCATTGGTTTTGAAAGTACCGTCAAGGAAATTACCAGAGTAAAACTGCAGGCCCGGCTCCGTTGTAAACACTTCGATCTGGCGGCCGCTTTTATCATCAGATAGTGTGGCAACTTTTGTGAGGGAGCTATCTTTTTTGTTTAAAACAAAATTGTGATCGTACCCGCCTTTAACTGAATCGATCCGCAAACCTATTTTTGTTGCCTGTGTAAAATCGAACGGCGTTCCTTTCACCGGTGTTATTTTGCCGGTTGGTATCAGCGTACTGTCAACCGGTGTGTAGTTATCCGCATCTATTTGAAGCTGGTGGTCAAGGATGGTATTGGTAACGTCACCAGTAAGGTTGAAGTAGCTATGGTTGGTAAGATTAACCACTGTTGGCTTATCTGTGGTTGCATTGTATTCAATTTTCAGTTCATCATCATCTGTCAAAGTATAATGTACGTCTACCTTCAAATTTCCGGGATATCCTTCTTCGCCATCTTTGCTAAGATAGGTTAGCATCAATGACGGTACAGAATCATTTTCAGTGGCTGCTTCCCAAACTACTTTATCAAATCCCTTATTGCCGCCATGCAGATGATTGGCTCCATTGTTGGTGACCAGCGTATAAGTAGCAGTATCAATTTTAAATTTACCACCGGCAATCCGATTGCCATACCGGCCGATGATCGCACCAAAATATGGAGGCTTTGCCAGGTAGCCACTAAGGCTGTCGAAGCCCAGTACAATACTTGATTTGATATTGTTCTTATCCGGCACTATCCATGAGGTAACAACACCTCCATAAGTGGATATTTTTACTGCAGTACCTTTTGAATTGGTTAGTGTATAGAGAGAAACTTCTTTCCCATCCGTGTTGCCAAAAGAGGCTTTTGTAATTCCTTTTTTACTTTCCATTTTGTCTTCCGTTTTTTGATTATTACAAGATGCTATTGAAGTTGCAAATACAGCCGCAATACCCAGGCTAAACAATGTTGTTACTTTCATAAATGATGGTTGTTGATTGTTGATTGTTGATTATGATGATTGTTGATGATTGATACTTATACCTGATACATGATGGTTGAAAAGATAACAAGCTCCACGATTGAAATGCATTTCTTTTTAACTTAATTAATGCCTGCATTTCAAAATTTTCACATTTTCACATTGTTACATTTTCACATTGTTCAATTTTTCACTTTGTTTCTTTGTTACTCGGGTCCATACATCTGCCACTCCAATAGTACCGGGGCAGTTTCTTTATTTTCTACTACTAGCCGGAAGTGCTGTGCCGTTACGGGCTTAAAATTGCCGACATAGCCAATGCCGTTAGTACTCGTTTTAAAAATGGTTTTCCATTCTTCGCCTGACTGGTATTGTAGCGTTAGCTCTTGTTTTTTATTGTCCCAGGGATGCCAGGGCTCATCTACTATAAAGCTGGAGATGGCAGTTGGTACTTTTAAATCCACCGTTAGCAAAGATTTTCTTTCATCATCGGCAGCCTGCCACCGGGTGAGGCGATTGCCATCAGCTACATTCTTACTGGCCTCTGCTTCTGATCTTTGTGAAGACGCCACTACTTGCTTACCCATTAATGGAGGTGGACTGAAGATTGGTTCGCCTTCAAATTCTACTACTACCACTGTATTAATTTTGTCTGGTGCCTTGGCAGGCAACATGATCACTGAGCTTTTGCCGCCCGCTTTTACCATTAATTTTTTTGCCGGAGATGCCAATAACCAAGCCTTGGTTATTTTGTTGCTCATCGGCACACGCAGTTCGCCGTTAGTGGGATAATCGAATATGTGTAGATATAATTTCTGACCCTTTCTTGTGCAGCGGCCCCAGGATAGGTAGGCAAAAGGGCTGGCTGTGGTACCGTAGATAGATTCTTTATTTACTTTTAGCCACCGCCCTACCTGGGCCAGCCTTGCAATACTTGGTGCTGGTATTTCACCTAAGGCAGTGGGCCCTACATTTAATAAAAAATTCCCTCCCTTACTTACAATTTCAGCAAGGTTCCTTACTAGGGTTTCTGTACTCTTCCAATTCGAATCATACGATTTAAAACCCCAGGTATCGTTCATGGTCATGCAGGCTTCCCAGTTGCGTCCAGGAAAACCAGTTGACGGTACAAACTGCTCTGGTGTTTCTGTATCTCCTTTAAAGCCGCCGCCGAGACGGTTGTTAGTTATTAATTTTGGATGAAGTTTCAGGAGCGGCTGGAATTTTTCTGCCCGGGCCGGGGTCATATCCGTTGGGGTATCCCACCAAAGAATATCAAGCTCTCCGTAATTTGATAAGATTTCATTTACCTGTGGTACGGCTATTCTGTCAAGGTACACGTCCATGTCGCCATCCTGCGCTTTATCCCAATGGCCACCACTTGCGGCGCCACCCGGATGGTTCCAATCCTGTGCCTGGGAATAATAAAAACCAATCCGCATGCCTTGCCTGCGACAGGCTTCTACCAGTGGTTTCAGCAAGTCTTTGCCGTAAGGAGTTGCGTCTGCCACATCCCAATCTGTAACCGTGGAATTGAACAATGCGAAGCCATCGTGGTGTTTGGAAGTGATGACAATGTATTTCATGCCTGCATCTTTGGCCATTTTAACCCATGCTTCCGGGTTATATTTTACCGGGTTAAATTGTTTAGCGTATTGCTTGTACCGGGCAACTGGTATTTTGCCCCTGTTCATAATCCATTCTCCGATGCCGGGCACTTTCTTTCCATCGTAGGTACCAGCTGGAACAGCATATACGCCCCAATGAATAAACATGCCGAATTTGGCATCTTTCCACCATTCCATCCGGGCGCTATCAGTAATTGCCTTGTTTTGTGAAAATGCATTTGCCATGACGACCAGTAGTAAAACAAATTGGAGTAATGATTTTTTCATTTATCGATTTTTGCGTTAGCAATCTTTTGCGAATTTAAGTTAAGCTGGATGAAAATAAATTCTTTCTGCAGACTTATCTTAATAGTTAGGAAAAACGCCTAATACCTAATAGTTTTCCTACTGGCCTCCAATACTTTGCTTTAGTTGTCGGATTACATTTTTTAAGTACTGAAGGACAAAAGATCGTTTCAGCTATGTTAATGGAATGCCACCCCTTCGGGCAATGTCGTTAGGTTAAGAATTGTCCTCGTCCCATAGGGACGGCATATTGGTAAAAAGAAAGCCCGTGCAAATCGTTCCGTAGGAACGGTATGTAACTGATGATTTTCAAGACAACATTATTTTTTCTTTTCAGATAAAGGAATTTCACACATACCGTTCCTATGGAACGATTAAACGATCATCATTGTTTTACCGATATACCGTTCCTAGGGAACGAAGCTTTGCTTAACTTAATGACATTGCCCTTCGGGGTTTTGATCGATATTTTGTAATTCTTTTTCTATAATCAGCTCATCCATTCGTGGATTTTAAAGCCTGAAAGGCTGATATGATTGTAGAAATAGAAAAAGTATAACGGAAATTTTAAACCCCGGAAGGGGTGATATTATTTGGGGGTTTGTGATTGATATTTTCATGCGTGGATTTTAAAGCCTGAAAGGCTGATATGATTGTAGAAATAAGAAAAGTATACCGAAATTTTTAAACCCCTGGAAGGGGTGATATTAATTTCTTAACATAATGCTATACCAGATAACCTAAAATGCAATTAAAGTTGCCCGATGGTATGCTGCACAAGAGGGCGATGCAACGATGATGACCATAGAACATTTGCCTGGACAAAAAATAAAAGCAATGAACCAATGAACTGCTAAATTTCAGCAAGGCATTGCATTATTTATTGATCTTTCCTTTTAGCATGGTAAAAGAATGTGGCGGGAATGTATACGTGATTTTGTTGCCACTGGCCTGTATAGCTTTTTTATCTATTGTCTTTACAATCTCCTTATTAAAATCATTGCCGGATTTGATACCTGGGCCATTTACTTCTGATACAGTAAAATTGCCACTGAAGGCGCCACTCTGCGAAATAATATCTGTAGTGATGGCTTCATCTTTGTTGCGGTTAACAACGTTTAATACCAGCTCGCCGTTTTGGTAAGTGGCCGATACATCGAGGTAAGGCACATCATTTTGCTGGGTTGTTTTTTCTCCCAGTCCAATGAAAAATTTGGGGGTACTGTATTTTTTGCAATCGACCAAAACGTCGAGCGATGTACCGTAGGCGTTATTGGCAAATAGCTGCAGCGGATAAAAGATCGTTTGCCTGAACATACCTGTCTCATTGGTGAATATGGGCGCAATTACATTTACCAATTGTGCCATGTTTGCCATCTTAACAATATCAGCGTTTCTTATAAATGCATTGAGAAAGCCGGCAATTACCAGGGCATCTTCGAGGTTATATTTTTCTTCAAGCGCCCGCTTGCCCCTTGCTGCATCTCCCCTCCTGGCCCGGTACCATACATTGTATTCGTCCCATGCAATGTAGATGGGGTCACGGTTTGTGCGGTCCGCTGTTTGCATCACCTGGTTGATCATCCCTTTCACCAGCTTTGTTCGCTGTTCCAAAACCAATGGCGTAGAAATGAAATTGTAATAGTTGGTATCGGGATTGCCCACGTAAATATGCAATGCAATATAATCGATCACATCTTTCAATTCGTGTAAGATCGTTTGGTTCCAATGATCAGGATCGGCACCCGCCCGGTAATTGGAAGAGCCTGCGGCAATGAGCTTTATGCCTGGTGATGTGCGTACCATCAGCTTGGCAGCCTCCCTTGCTTTTTTAACATAGTCTTCGGCGTTCATGTGCCCCATTTGCCAGGGGCCATCCATTTCGTTTCCGAGGCTCCAGTACTTAATATTGTGTGGTTCGGGGTAGCCATGCTTCTTCCTGAGCTCTGCATAAAAAGGGCCTTCTTTTACGTTGCAATATTCTACCCACCGGCGTGCTTCTTCAATGGTGCCGGTTCCCATGTTGACTGCGAAATAAGGCTCGGTTCCTATCTTCCTGGCATAGTCAATAAATTCATTGGTGCCAAATTGGTTGGTTTCTAGTGTCCCCCATGCAAGCTCAAGCCTTGGTACCCGCTGTGATTTGGGGCCAACGCCATCAAGCCAGTTATAATTTGAAACAAAATTGCCGCCGGGGTATCTTACTATCGTCGGATGCAGTTCTTTTACGGCAGCCATCACATCCTTCCTGAAACCTTTTTCATCGCTGAGTGTTGAAACAGAATCGTAAATCCCGTCATATACACACCTGCCAAGATGCTCTACAAAATTTCCATAGATATTTTTATTTACTTCGCCTATTGTCCTTTCAAGGTCAATCTTTATTCTTGCATTTTGGGCATGGCTGTTTGTAAAAATTATGCAGGAAAGCAATGCAGCTTTTAATAAATATTTTTTTATCATAATGGTGAATTTTTGTACTGACAAAGAAATTTTCACGCAAAGACGCCAAAGGGGCAAAGACGAAAAGTAAAATCATAGCCTGGGCCTTCTCCCTACAAAGGGCCAGCCGTTTACCCATGTTATTTTCTCTATCAGCAATTTGGAGCGTCCGTTATCACTGGCATCATAGGCATGATAAACGAGATAGTCTGTGCCATTAAAATTGGCTACTGCATTGTGCCCTACACCATACCAGCTTCGGTTGCCCTCCAGTACGACAGAACCTCCGCCTAAATTCATTGGCACGCCATCCCTGTCTACATACGGGCCCATGATCTTTTCGCTGCGGCCAACCATCATTTTATAAGTGCTTTTTTCTCCGCGGCAGCAATAATCAAAGGATACAAATAAGTAGTAATAATTATCATGTTTATAAATGAAAGGTGCTTCAATGGCCGCATCGCCCGCTACCGAATCAGGAAGGATAAAGTCTCTTTTCCGGCTGGCAACAGTATACCATTCTTCCGGTTGGGCTACTGTTTTTAAATCAT
>JBDSAA010000052.1:0-4204 GCA_039922375.1 Ferruginibacter sp. | reverse complement strand
CCTATTCAAAATACTCCGAATGGTACTGGAACAGGTTGGTGACAGACAGTTCCAACGTTGGTAAAGCCTTTAGGGATTTTCATAATAAAAGTTATGGCCCCAACTTTAAATACCAGGATTTTGCTCCCCAGCTTAAGGCAGAGTTATTCAACCCCGAACAATGGGCGGCAATTTTTAAAAATGCCGGGGCACAGTATGTCGTGTTAACCTCCAAACATCATGATGGTTTTGCACTGTGGCCAAGTGCACAAGCATGGAACTGGAATGCAGTAGATGTGGGCCCTCACCGCGATCTGGCAGGAGACCTCACCAATGCAGTAAAAGCAAAGGGGCTGCACATGGGTTTTTATTATTCGCTGTACGAATGGTTTAATCCATTGTATAAAAGCAACTTTGATAAATATGTAACGGAACATATGATCCCACAGTTAAAGGATTTGGTAACCCGGTATAAACCCGATATTATCTGGCCTGATGGGGAATGGGAATATCTGAGTAATACCTGGAAAAGCGAAGAATTTTTGGCCTGGTTATACAATGAAAGCTCCGTAAAAAATTCAGTAGTCGTAAACGACCGTTGGGGAAAAGAAACCAGGAGTAAACATGGCGGCTACTATACCACGGAATATGATATTGTACACAATGAAGATGCTACAAATAAAAAATTTGAACACCCCTGGGAAGAGTGCCGGGGTATTGGTGGTTCCTTCGGTTATAACAGGAATGAAAACCTTGCCGATTACGAAACTTCTGATGCGGTGATAAAAATGCTGATTCAAAAAGTGGCAAGGGGAGGAAATTTGTTATTGGATATTGGGCCTGCTGCCGACGGCACCATACCGGTAATTATGCAACAGCGGCTGGCGGATCTGGGCGCCTGGTTAACAATAAACGGTGAAGCTATTTATGGAACAAGTGCAGGCCATCAAACATTGGGCAATGGTATATTCAGCACGCAAAAAAACGGGAATATATACCTGCTTGTCACTGCCCGGCAAGATAAACCGATCGTACTTAATGTACCACACAAGCCATCGAAAGTAACGCTGATTGGCTCGGATAATAAAGTAAAACAATCTTATAAAGACCGGAAATTAGTAATAATGCCATTGGATATTTATCCCAATCTTCCTTCGGCAGGATATGCATGGGTGGTTAAACTTGAAGCCGTTATGTAGTGTGTGGACTAAATAATATTAATCCCCGTGCTTGTTAAAATTTTGTAATCCAGTTAACTCCATTGGGCAAACCATGTTTTATTGGTTTGTCCATTTTGATGAAACCTTGTTCTAATCCAGGCTACTTTCAAAGCCAACCTTCAACCATCAACCTTTTAACCGTCAACCCTCCTCACCCATATATCAACTGGTGCGTTTGCTTGATGATCCCCATCACAAACACACTTTGCACATGCCCCATGTTTTCTATCTGGCTCAATTTATTTACATGAAAATCGTAGTAAGCATTCATATCTTCTGAAACCACTTTCAACATAAAATCAAACTCTCCTGAAATACTGTAGCACTCGATCACTTCATTCAGTACCTGCATCGTTTCAATAAATTTTACACCCGCATTTTTGCTGTGTTCTTTTAGCGATACATAACAGATCACCATCAAACCTTTATTTACTTTGGTGTGATCTACCAGGGTGGCATATTGTTTTATCACCCCGTTTGCCTCCATGCGCTTTATACGTTCATGCACCGGCGTGGTGCTTAAGTGCATCTGGTCACTTATTTCCTTTACTGTTATCCTTGCATTTTTTTGCAACAGTTGAAGTATTGCAAGGTCTTTGCCGTCCAATGCGATTTTTTCAATAGTTGAATCCACTTTTTGAGCAGCCTTAGCCATAAGTAAAAAGTATTTTGTCCTGCAAAAATATATTATTTGGGAAGTTTGTCCCAAAGTTTTACAACTGTATAGAATATTATCCTGCAATTGTACATTTGTTTCTCAAAACAAAAATATTATGCCAACTATCACACAAAATTCCATTGATTTCAGCCTGAAATATAAAGTGGCTGATATGAGCCTCGCAGCCTGGGGCCGCAAAGAGATACGTTTAGCTGAAGCAGAAATGCCCGGCCTGATGTCACTACGAGCAGAGTACGGTCCGAGCCAACCTTTAAAAGGCGCCCGTATCGCAGGTTGTTTACACATGACCATCCAAACTGCCGTATTAATTGAAACCTTAACCGCCCTCGGTGCAGAAGTTAAATGGAGTTCTTGTAATATATTTTCTACGCAAGACCAGGCTGCTGCAGCAATTGCTGCTACCGGTGTTGGTGTTTTTGCATGGAAAGGCCAAACCCAGGAAGAGTCTGACTGGTGTATTGAGCAAACTTTATTCTTTGGTGGTGCGGATCGTCCGTTGAATATGATTTTGGATGACGGTGGTGATTTGACCAATATGGTTTTGGATACTTATCCGGAGCTGGTTGCCAACATCAAAGGTTTATCTGAAGAAACAACTACTGGCGTACACCGTCTGTATGAGCGCATGGAAAAAGGCACATTGCCAATGCCCGCGATCAATGTAAATGATTCTGTTACCAAATCTAAATTTGATAACAAATATGGTTGTAAAGAAAGTTTGGTTGATGCTATCCGCCGTGCTACTGATGTTATGATGGCTGGTAAGGTTGCCGTTGTAGGAAGTTATGGTGATGTAGGTAAAGGTTCCGCTGCTTCTCTAAAAGGTGCAGGTTGCCGCGTAATCGTTACTGAAATTGATCCTATCTGCGCATTACAGGCTGCTATGGACGGTTTTGAAGTAAAGCCAATGATTGATGCGGTTAAAGAAGCTGATATCATCGTTACAGCATCCGGTTGCCGCGACCTGATTACAGAAAAACATTTTCGTGTGATGAAAGACAAGGCGATTGTTTGTAACATCGGCCATTTTGATATTGAAATAGATATGGCATGGCTAAATGCTAACTACGGCAACACCAAAGACACTATCAAACCCCAGGTTGACATTTACAATATTGATGGTAAAGATGTGATTATCCTTGCAGAAGGCCGCCTGGTAAACCTTGGTTGTGCTACCGGCCATCCATCATTTGTAATGAGCAACTCATTCACTAACCAAACCCTTGCGCAGCTGGAATTGTGGACCAACACTGATAAATACGAGAACAAAGTATATGTGTTGCCCAAGATCCTTGATGAAAAAGTTGCCCGTTTACACCTTGCCAAAATCGGTGTGGTGTTAGATGAGTTGACTCCGGAACAAAGTGCTTACCTTGCTATTCCAAAAGAAGGTCCGTTTAAGCCTGAGCATTACCGCTATTAAACACTTGCCCCCAAAAGGGTTGATTGGAAATATTAAAAACAAAAGCCCACTTCCGTAAAAGAAGTGGGCTTTTTGTTATGACCGCTATAGCCTGAAAATATTTTTTAAATATGGCAAAAATTCAGGGGCACAGGCTTGCAATTACGCTTAAAATTCGATCTGCCCCCTTATTTCACCACCCGGAAATTTAGGTGTGTGGATATTCAGGTAATAAAATCCTTTCAATAAACTATCGGCATTTATAGCCACATTATCCACTACTACCGAATTGCTGAACGTGCCGGAAATCGCTTTTGGAAGCAGTGCTGTAAAGTCATGTTTCACCGGCGCATTCACACCGCGGGGCGCCGTACCATGTATATGCGACCCTACAGGTATACCGGTTAGGTCCTTCCACCAAACAGTGTACTTAAGTGTTTTGGTACACTTATCATAAGATACATTTAATGTTCCTGTAGCCCGTGTTTCCCGCTGCGGCACTTCCTGTAAACCACTCAGGGTTAGGCCGTTTTTTGTTTTTACGCAATCATGCTTACATTCCTTTTTACAAGAAAGTAAAGTGAAAGAACAGATTGCCATGAACATCAGGAATTTGTTGAAATTTTTCATACTTTAAAATTTATATGTGAAGAATGGAGTAACCAAAATGAAACTTAGATGATGCAAATTTTACAAAAAGCAAAAAAGTGATAACTTTTTCCAGGTTTGAGAAGAGGTATGATTTTACAGGAGCAAGGAAGCTCCGTACAGAGGTTTTACATTGATTGAATTGGCAATATTGATTAAATCGTTTTACAAATTAAAAAGAATATTTTACACTTTTTAATTTTTTTAAATAAAAACTTTCATGCCTAAAACCGGCCTGAAACCTGGATAACGGTAGTACATTTGCGAAGCTTTATT
>JBDSAA010000051.1:0-5897 GCA_039922375.1 Ferruginibacter sp. | reverse complement strand
ATATTTCATTGTGTATATACGTTCGTAGCACCTGAGGGAACTTTCATAATTCATGTGGAGTGTGTTTTTTCCACTCCCCTTCAGGGACAGGGAAGGTGGGAGATTGTAAGTGGCACAGGTGCTTATTCCAACCTTAAAGGGAACGGGTCAGCTCTGATGCCGGGCAACGAAGAAAATTGGGTGGGTTTTATTCGCTAAAAGGTAGATGTTATAGGATCTAAACTATTGTTGTCCGATAAAACTTTAATAAAAGGGAGGCTGTTGTCTTCCTTTTATTTAGCTTTTAAGATCTCAACAATAGAAGTATGCTATAAAAAATATAACTTTCTCAGCACAGCCAATGTTGGTTCAAAGTATTAGGTATGCGGGGTATCTGATTATTAGATTTTTTAATTTATCGAAGAGCAATAATTATAATCTTTAACTGCAATATGAAGAAAATTACACTTCTAATCATTTTGCTTATAGCATTTTATTGCTTTTCCTCTGCACAAAAGGCATCGGTTAAAGGAGTAATCTTTGATTCTATAAATGAACTGAATCTTACAAATACATCTGTTTCCCTACTTCAGCAAAAGGATTCCACTTTGTATAAGTTAACCCACAGTGACGAAAAGGGAAATTTTGAACTAAAAAATTTATTGGCGGGCAATTACCTGTTATTTGTTACGCATCCAACGTATACGGATTATATTGATCACCTGCAATTGAATGATAGTTCTCATATTGACATAGGTACTGTTATGATGATTATAAAAGCTAAAATCTTAAAAGAAGTAATTGTGCGCCACCATATAAGTGCAATAAAAATAAATGGAGATACTACTGATTTTATTGCAGACAGTTTTACAGTTCGCGAGGGTGCTTCGGTAGAAGAAATGCTTAAGAAATTACCGGGTGTACAGGTTGATAAAAATGGTATAATAACAGCAATGGGAGAGAAAGTAAACAGGATTTTGGTAGATGGAGAAGAATTTTTCGGAGATGACCCTACCATTGCTACAAAAAATTTACAGGCGGATGCAGTTTATAAGGTACAGGTTTTCGATAAGAAAAGCGACCAGGCAACTTTCACCGGCATTGATGATGGAGAACGATCGAAAACTATTAATCTGAAACTGAAAGTAGATAAGAAAAAAGGTTATTTTGGTAAGCTGGATTTGGGCGCTAGTTTAAATGATATGTGGGCTAACAGTGCAATGATCAACAGTTTTAGAGACAAAAGAAAACTATCTGCTTATGGTATAATGAGTAGTACCGATAAAACAGGATCAGACTTGCAGGCAACTAACCAGTATATTTCTGGCAATGGACCGGAATTCAATGATAATTTTGGTGGTTTTGTAGGAGCTGGAAATAATGATGGTGCGTTCAATAACTTTTATTACAGCGGTGAAGGTTTGCCTGAAAGCTGGGCTGGTGGTTTAAACTATTCCAACAAGTTTCATCAGAATAAACAAAGTATGAATGGCAGCTATCTCTATAATAAATTTAATAGTAAGGGGTACGGCAGTACATTATCACAATCTATTTTGCCCGATACTGTTTTTTTTAACAGCGAATCGAGTAAGACTTTTAGCAGCAGGCAGAGACATTCTCTTAATGGCACTTATGAATGGCAGATTGATAGTTCAACGTCAATAAAAATGAAGGCTAACGGATACAAAGGCATCGGCAATAGTATAAATAGTTTTACCAGCGAATCACAAAATGAGATTGGCAATCCCGTAAACAACAATGTGCGAAATACTAGTGTAAATGGTGATAATCAAAACCTGCAATCTTCTTTCCTGCTAAGAAAAAAATTCAAAAAACCTGGCAGAACTATTTCATTTAATCTTGAACAAAAATATAACGAAAACAACTCCTATGGATTTCTCTATTCATTGAATTCGTTTTTTGATAAGAGCGGAGGCATTTCTTTAAGGGATACCACTGATCAGAAAAAAGTAAATGAGCGTGTTGTTGCTACGCTCAATGGAAAAATAATTTATACTGAACCATTATCAAAAAATCTTTTTGTTGAATTGAATTATGCTTTGCACAACAGCAGGAGTGATGCACAGCTTTTATCGTTTGATAAAAATTTAAGTGGCAAATATGAATTTATCAACGATACATTCAGCAACCACTATAATTTTAATGTGTTTACCAATATAGCCGGTGTTGCGTTTAAGTATAATGGAACAAAAGCTACGTTTTCTCTTGGCAGTAATATTGCAAAAGCAAACTTCAATCAAAAAGATTTGCTTAAAGAATTATTATTCGAACGAAACTTCACTAATTTTTTCCCACGGGCCGGGTTTACCTATAAACTCAATCAAAGCAGCCGTCTTTCCATTAATTATAATGGCAATACAAGACAGCCTTCCATTAACCAGATACAACCTGTGCAAAATAATTCTAATCCTTTAAGTATTATAATTGGTAATCCTTTATTAGAACAGGAATTTGATCACAGCTTCGATTTTAATTTCAACGCTTTCAATGTATTGAACGAGCGTGGTGTATTCTTCTATGGATCTTTTTCATTGCAATCCAACGCAATTGTTACCAATAATTTTACCGATACGCTTGGCCGAACTGTTAATCAATACATCAATACCAACGGGAATGATAATTATTCTTCAGGGGTTACTTATTTTCTTAGACTCAAAAAGCCTGATGTAAATGTTAATATGGGTTTCGATCTAAATGGTTCACGTTACAATAACGTAGTTAACAATCAAAAAAATATTGCCACCAATACAGCAGTAGCATTTAATCTTAGTTTTAGTAAAGACAAGGAAAAGAAATATAATTTCTATTATTATGGAAGCATCTTTTATAATATTTCCAAATCTTCCATACGAAAAGACC
The DNA here is from genome assembly GCA_039922375.1 of Ferruginibacter sp. GTDB lineage: Bacteria > Bacteroidota > Bacteroidia > Chitinophagales > Chitinophagaceae > Ferruginibacter. Next base: position 3,038 of record JBDSAA010000051.1, on the reverse strand, counting down.
TGGAAACAAAATACTGGACACAGGAACATAACTTAGACCTCACACTTGTGTTGCCCTGGAAGCTTGAATTAAATAACGAACTGCAGGGTAGTCTACGTCAAAAAACAGGATTATTCGATCATAACAATAATGTATTGTTATGGAATGCTTATTTCGGAAAAAAATTTCGGAAGAATGATAAAGCCATCATCAAAATAATTGTACATGACATACTAAACCAGAACACCGGCTATTCAAGATTTATCAGCAGCAACTTAATTCAGGAAACAAATTATCAAAACATTGCGAGGTATTTTCTTCTAAGCTTTGTTTGGAATTTTTCAAAGAGTTCTGCGACCCACTAGTCACCAGTTCCATTTTCAATTAAGTAATTAGTTATGGGGGGCCGCAAGCGGACAAGATGCTCAGCTTCCCTATCAGGAAAATAGCAGGACTTTTGTTGCAGGCTATGCCCAGTGGGGTAACAAGTAATTGTAGTTATATCAACAAGTTAAAACAAAAGAGAAGCCGTCTCATAATCAAGGAAGGCAGCTCCGCCTTTGTTCGGTGTGTCACGAATGAAAAGGATGGCTAGTTCTTTTTCAATGTTGTATAAAAGATGGTAGAAGGCCTACCACATACGCTGTACAGACGGAGTATGTAAACCACCTGAAGGTGCTGTGTTCAAAAGGCATGGTGCTGAACGTTCAGGAAAAGCTGTCTGTAAAGTCAGCAGGTGAGTGTAAAGAAGCTGAACGAAAGTAAACCGACCGAAGAAGTGTCGAAACGGCTCCTTGTTGTTAAAAGTATTAATCTCGAACTGTTGATACGAAAGACTGTAGCGGTTATCTGTTTACCGGCTATGGAACAACCGGCATTAAGGCGGCAGGATCTTTACACAGGCTTTTATACGAAACGTGAGAGGCTTACCGGTTGATGTGCTATAATGCTTTGCAGGAAGTTTTTTAGAAGCGACTGTTCAATAAATATTCTACAGTTCATACTGCAACTCAATCTTGTCTTAGGCAAGAGATGCAGCCGGAAGCGTCGGACGAAGCCATATTAGCTATGAAGTCTTTGTAATGAAGATAGAGCAAAGGGCTTCGATTATCCAGTCAAAGTAATTTTATCACAACCATTAAAACAATGGGAGGATTGTAAGAGAAAATGACAAAATCATTACCAATTAGTAAGCAGATGGTGTACAACAGCTACCTGAAGGTTATTACCAAAGATGGAAGTGCAGGAATAGACAAACAGAGTATTGACATGTTCAATAGAAATCTGAAAGATAACCTGTACAAAATCTGGAATCGTATGACATCGGGCAGTTATTTTCCGCCACCTGTACGAACGGTATTTATTCCCAAAAAGCAAGGTGGAAAAAGGCCGTTAGGGATACCAACGGTCGGCGACCGCATTGCACAAGGAGTAGTAAAAGATTACTTAGAGCCTACATTAGAAACAATTTTTCATTCAAGTTCTTTTGGCTACAGGCCTGGCAGAAGTGCACACGATGCAATTAAGCAATGTCAGAACAACTGTATCAAATATGCATGGGTGATAGATGTAGATATAAAAGGGTTCTTTGACAACATCAGCCATGAGATCATGCTGCAACAATTAGAGCAACATACTACAGAAAAGTGGATTTTGCTGTATGCAGAACGTTGGCTCAAAGCGGGAGTAGAGCAGGAAAATAAAAGCATCAAGGCAAGAACAAAAGGGACACCGCAGGGAGGTGTGATAAGCCCATTGCTTGCTAATCTGTATCTACATTGTGGTTTTGACAAATGGATGGATGAAGCGTATCCTCAAAACCCGTTTGAACGCTATGCAGACGATATTGTGATTCATTGCAGCAGTAAGGAAGAAGCAGACAAGTTATTGGAAAAACTGAAAACAAGAATGCAGGAATATGAATTAGAACTGCATCCAGTAAAGACAAAGATTGTGTATTGCAAAAACTATCAGCGCCATGAGCGGCATGATAATGAAAGCTTCACTTTTTTAAGTTATAGTTTTCAGCCAAGAACTATTAAATCAAAATTTGGTGGAGGAAAACGGTTGTTGGTGTTTGGAGCGGCTATCAGTAACGCAGCTAAAACAAGCATCAGGACAGTAATCAAAACAGGACTGCCTACGCAATGGAACACACAAAAATTAGAATGGTTTGCACAGCGGCTCAATCCTAAAATACGGGGCTGGATTAATTATTACTCATTGTTCAACAAGGATGAAGCACATGGCGTATTTTATTATTTGAATGAACTAATCCGCAAGTGGATGAAGAACACCTATAAGATATGCGGCAAGAAAGGTTTGTATAAGAAATATCAATTGATACAATCTGGAAACCCACTGTTGTTTTATCATTGGAAAATAGGAATAAAAGCATGATTGGATAATAAGAGCCGTATGAAGGGAGACCTTCACGTACGGTTCTGTGAGCGGCTTAAGCTGAAATGCTTTTGCCTACTCGACTGGCACACGAACCTTTCTCCGCAATCAACCAACTGGCCAGGAGTGACACAAACCAGTCTCCACCCTTGGTTGGTGGCACACGAGCCAATTTTCATTCCGCCTTATTTACACCTGTATCAATTAATTTTTTAAAGGCAAAGTTGTAAATTGTTGTATGGAATTTTTACAACCCAGGAAATCGCATACAAGTATTGGCGAAATTTATTTTTGGACAGCCACCATTCATAAATGGCTGCATTTGTTAGAAAGTGATTCAAATAAACAACTGATTATTGACTATCTGAAAAAGCTATCTGATGAAGGGCTTATTACTGTTTATGCATTTGTGATAATGCCCAATCATATTCATTTAATCTGGCAACAAAACAAACTGAATGGAAAAGAAACACCCAAAGGAAGTTTGCTTAAATATACCGGTCATCAATTTCTAAAAACTTTAAAAGAGGAAAGCAAGTCGTATTTATATGAAGTCAAGGCAGCAAATAAAAAACATGAGATATGGCAAAGAGATTCGTTAGGTGTAGAAATTTATAGTGTGAAAGTGGCGAGGCAAAAGCTTGAATATATACACAATA
>JBDSAA010000050.1:0-23347 GCA_039922375.1 Ferruginibacter sp. | reverse complement strand
AAATAGTCAACCTATTTCTGTACAACACCCTTCTATTCGACTAACAATGTCGTTCTTGAAAATAATTTTTTAAGCTCATCCTGAGTCAATTTTAATAAACTAATACGTTTTTCAATATTCTTCAATTGTGTAGATTTATTTTTATCGCTATTTAATGTCATGCTCTTTTTGTATGGCTCAACTTTGGTTATCATGTTCCAAACAATAACAGCAAGCTTACGAGCAGTTGCTGTTATGGCCGCAATTCTGCCTTTTCTAAAGGCAATTCGTTTAAAGAACGGTGTGAGTTCATGATCTTTCTGGTTACCGATAGAATTTGCTGCCTGCCTCAATGCTGTTGCTATTAAATTTTTTCCTGAGGGTGTTTTATTACTAATGATATGCCCTCCGCTAATTTTATTGTTTGGTACTAATCTAAGCCAGGAAGCAAAACTTTTTGCCGATGAAAACTTATGCAGATCATGCCCCATGTTTGTCATCAAACAAAGAACGGTCGTATGGCTGATGCCGGAAATAGCAAAAAGATCTGTGTGATAGTATTGGTAAGCAAGTCGGGAAACATTTAATGCCGGAGCATGTTTTCTGCTTTTTTTGCTACTTTCCTTTAGCATCTTTTCTTCCTGAGAATCAAGAGTGATTTGCGGAATATAACTTATTAACTTATTCTCAATTTGTTTATCGCATTCCAACAAAGCTTTTTCATATACTTTGTAAAAATCTAAAGATGTTCTTAATTCAAACAATAATTCCTCCTGCCATGATCCTTGCAATGCATCGGCAATTTCCTGTTGCGACTTTTTTACTCTTATATCAACAAGAGTGGATAAGTGTTTAGGATCCCGATTGCCTGCTAAAATTGCTTCAACAATGTTTAATCCAGATTTGCCAACCACATCTCTAATGACAATGTCTAACCGGATATTCATTAGCCGCAATGATTTTTGCATTTTATGAACATACATAGAAGCTTGCTCAATGAGATGTATACGATGATGGTAATAGGTCCGAAGTTCCTGAATGGCACTACTAAGAAGAAAGCTTCCTGATAATAGGCCAAGTGAATGCAATTTTTGTATCCACATGCAATCTATAACATCTGTTTTACGACCTTTTACGTTTTTGGTCTGACTGCCACTTACCAGCAGCACTTCAAAGCCTGCTTGCTGAAGTACGCTAAAAAGTGTTTGCCAATAATTGCCTGTACTTTCCATCGCAATAGAACTAACGCCAGCATTACGCAGATAGTCAATTAACTGCTCATGATCTTTGGTATAAACGCCAAATTGCCTGACGTTTTCCTTAAGCTGATCAATAGCAACCATGTGAAAACGTGATCCAATGTCAATACCTGCTGCATGTCCATTAATAACCTGAAGTGATAATTCTTGCTTTTTCATAAATAATTTTTTTAAGAAAAAACTTCAGGGAATATATTTTGATAATAAGATTTTTCTGTTCGGGATTCTCTAAAATAAGAGATCACCTGTTAATTCATCATTTGCCTTCATAAATACAAAGACATTATACATTCCAGCCCAAATTTCAGGAGGGACTTTAAAAGTGCCATTTAAGTTCCAGGCTTATTTCTGAAGTTACGAATGAAGTTAAGAAAGTTGTCATAGTTATTCAACGTAGCAAGCGAAGTCTATCGATTTCAGTACGAGATATTCAGATCGGTAAACAAGTATTAGAAATTGCTGAGATTCGTAAATTAACGCTGCGGGTAAAAGCCCGAAGGGCTTGAATATGCATAGCCGTGGGTGAAACCCATGGTAACGCATAGAATGTTTCACCAACCCCAACGGGGTTGAATATAAGATGCAATGATTCAACCCCGCTGGGGTTGTGAAAACCGAAACATTTTATCCCCCTGGTTTCACCCGGGGCTATTCAAATTGAACCCTTGCAGGGTTTTACCAACGATTTTAATTTAATGCAGTGGTCGATGGGACACCAAGTACGTGAACGAGCGTGCAATAATTTAATCGCCACCCCCAGGCGCAGGAATGAGGCGTGGGTATTGCAGCAACACCTTCCTGTGCCAGCGTTGTTACTGGTCACCCTTGCGCCAATTGGCGGGCCTGGCAACAAGGCTATACCGTAGCCCGGCACTTGCCGGACAGGCAATATGCCCTACCTTTAAAAAAACACTATGACAATAAATAAAGTTCATTGCCTGGCAAACAGGGTTCTTAGTTCAAGCTTTAAGATCGCTCTTTTATTTTTGTCAATCCAATCCTTTGCACAAAGAGATGTGAAGTTTACCACCTTACCTGCTGTGGGTAGTTATGATGATAATGGAAAGCGATTAATTAATGTTACCGGTGACTCGGGTGCGGTTAATGTTGAGGTTTTTTCCTATTCTGAAGATCGTTATTATTCTAAAATAGGGAGTTGCCTTACTGATAGATCAAAATTTGAAGACCTTAACTACACCATAAAATTTAAATTTATTAAAGGTGGTGGGAAATCATCAATTGGGGTGCAATTTGAACTGAAGTTTAAGGGAGGCGTGGCAGAGAGATACGTTTATTGTATAATAAGCAAGAACGAAAATATAGTGATCGGGCGGTATGATTCTAAACCGTTAAAGTGTAAATTAAATAAAACCGAAACAAACACATTGCAAGTGATTAAAACCGGAAATGACTGGAAGTATATTGTAAATGGTGTCACCATTTCAGAAACACAAGACCAGGAAGCATTATTGGTGAATGGAAAGGGAACTGGTCAGTTGATCTTTGGCCTGAACCAAATCGTGGCAATAGAAAATATTACACAGGAATTTAAAAATGGTACGCTGGGCTATGATAATGTTCCTGTAAAAATTGTTCCCCGGGACCTCGCTTATTACCAGGGTGATTATACAATGTCAACCAGTTGCGGCGTTTTCAAAGATTTCAATTTAAATATCAGAACCTATAGGACAGGAGAGTACATGTATGCCGAAATAAATGGGATCTCTCCCGAGATCAGCCAAATCCGTTTGGACGAGAAAACCCCCCAGGTATATAGTGCTTCCCATGGTACTACGTTCATCCCTTCGCTAAAGGAATACGGCACTCAAATATCTATTAATAATGAACGATATTTTTTCAAAGACTTTACACTCGAGGCAGGGGTGATCATGTTTAAACTATATTACGAGCAGGATAATGGTGTTGACTACACAAACGGTAAAACAGTTTCTAAATATAAAGTTCTTGACTGTTTCTTTAAAAATAAATAATTGATACACTTCCAATGATGCTGGCCGGCTTCGTAACCATCGGACTTGTAAATGAGCCATGGCAATGGTTGTATAGTTACGGAGTTGATTAGTTGGCTCCGTGATTGGTATATTCCGGAAACAATCTTCTCCCCGTTGACGATGTTCGACCGGCCAGGACCAAAATAATTTTATCTTACACAAATAGTGCATACAACCAGCAAATGCCAAATAGTTATATTTATCTAAACCTGCCTGCAAAAGCCCGAAGGGCTTTAATATGAGTAGCCGTGGGTGCAAACCCATGGTCACGATAGCATGTTTCAACAACCCCAACGGGGTTGAATAAAATGATTATATATTGATTCAACCCCATTGGGGTTGTGAAAGCCATTGCTTCTTCCACGGGTTGCACCCGCGGCTATTCAAATTAAACCCTTGCGGGTTTTTGGCACCTTGGTTGTTGTCCCGTAAACAATTTTTCCCTTCTGATCCCATGGCTGGTATTAAGCTGAACCAGTATACTTTTAAAGATCAATGTTGCTTTTTAGCTTTGTATTCTCTAATTTAATGCTGTGGTCGTTGAGGACAACGGCCAAGCAGAAAAAACGTATAATCACGGAATCTTACAGTATTGCCTCCCGAACCAGAAGATTGAACTTTTTGAATTAAATCAATTCGATAGATGGAAAGCGAAGAAATTTATTCTATAAAATAAAATCACATCACCATGGATCGTAGAAATTTTATTAAGTCAGGTGCAGTCGTTGCCGGCTCACTCATTATGCCATCACCATTAATGGCCAGCCAGGATAAATTAAAATTAGCAATACTCGGCACCGGCTGGTGGGGCACCGACTTGTTACTGGCAAATGCCTTGGCTTCGGGACAATTTGAAATAGTCGGTTTGTGCGATGTTAATTCTGTGTCACTTAATAGAGCCGCAGATGCGGTCGTCAAATCCGGTGCAAAAAAGCCAGCACTGTTTTCGTCTTACAAGGAAATGTATGAAATCCCGGGATTGCAGGCAGTGGCAATTGCTACACCTACCCACTGGCATGCCCTGCAATTTATAGATGCCTGTAAAAAAGGCCTGCATGTTTTCCTGGAAAAACCAATCAGTTACGATATCCGGGAGGGGCAGGCGATGCTTCAGGCGCACCGAAAAGCAAAGAATGTGGTACAGGTTGATTTTCCCAGGGTGATGGCAAATACCAATGACCAGGTCAGGTCGTTTATTGCGAGTGGTGAAGCGGGAAAAATTTTGCAGGTGCAGGCAAATATTAATAATCCTGAAGGGCCATTGGTTGAAAAAGAAATTCCGAAGACGATAGACTATGAAACATTTTGTGGCCCTGCGCCGCGAAAAAAGTTCCTCTGTGCAGGGGAGGGGACTAACCCTTTTTGGAGAGGTCAGCACGACTTTAGCAGGGGCATCATGGCGGACTGGGGCATCCATTACATTCATAATGCAAGAAGGGTATTAAACCTGGATTTGCCTGATAGTGTTTCGGCCATTGGCGGCACTGTCAAAAACTTTACGCAAGACAATCCGGATCACCTTGATGTGCGATATGATTTTGGGGGATTGCCTGTTCACTGGTCGCATAAAACCTGGGGCTATGCATCCCCTGATCCCGACAAGAATATCGGAGTGTATTATTATGGGGAAAAGGCCACCATCTTTGCGGGAGACCTTGGCTGGGAAGTATATCCTGCCAAGGGAGGCGCTAAAATAGTTCACGGCGATGTTAAGTTCGATCCGGGTAATCCCAAGGTTTTCCAAACTTATCTTAATATGATCATTGATCTTTTTAAGGAATTTGCAGAACAGGTAAGAAAGAATTCCAATGATGGTATTACCAATACGCTTGAGGATGCTTACAAAACCACTTCAACAGTAATCTACGGCGATATGGCTTACCTCGTAAAATCAGGCTTCAGCATTGATAAATTAACCATGAATGTAAATAACAATGAGGAGGCCCGGAAAATGTTAAAGAGAGAGTATAGAGCACCCTACCGCCATCCATATACTTCCTGAGGTTTTGCCCATTTGACACAAGTATGCAGCTGGGGTCATTTTGAGTACTTGTGCCTACTCCTAGATCGGTGTCATTCACCATAGCCCCCGCATGCCGGGGTAGACTGTCAAGTTAAAGGAATTGACAAAGCCAAATTTCAGAGCCATAGGGTGGGTACATTAAAAAATGTGGTTATAAAATTCGCCGTGCGGTTATGCATTGCTTTTGCCTAACACAACAGCAATGCACAAACGACGATAGTTGTTAAAAAATCAATTTGCAGATTCATTTACAAATGCAACACGTAAATACGCAGAGGCGTAGCCTCGATCAATATTGTAGCAACGGATTTTAATCCGTTTGAATATTGCAACACAAAACGCAATAGAGAACCATAGGTTCGGCACATATAAAAAAATGTAAATTCCAGGTGGTTAATACATTTTCAGGATATGGTGTAGATATGGTCCGTGCCTACGACACTCAAATAAAAAACACATTTGTAACAACGGATTAAAATCCGTTGCTACTAAATAAAACCGAGCCTACGGCTCTGCAAGAAAGGGTAAGTTGACAGTCTACCCCGGCATGCGGGGGCTATTGGTGAGGATTGCTATAGATAACAAATTTTTTCCCGACTGCCTTTCAATTGTTTTTAGTATCCTCCCGAAAGATGTATGGAATACATACGGCCATCGCATCTAACATCCAACCTAAAAATTTTTATATGAAAATGGCCCAAACTTTTAAGCTTAACACTTTTCTTATCTTAATATCGTTTGCATTGAACGGCTTTTCCAAAGAGGTTCCAACAGCATCCTGTAAAATCTCAGCTGATACTGACCTGAAACAGTTCGAAGGCTTTTTCCGGTTACCCAACAAGGTTGCTTACATCCAAATCGTTTACAGGGCAAACGCACTGGTTGCTACACAACTATGGGATGGTAAGGAGTATTCCTTGGTTAGGAAGTCTGATTTGGAATTCGAGTCGGACCAGGAAGAATATAAAGGAAAGTTCACAAAGGATTCCGTTGGTGTTATAAACGGGTTCAAGTTAAACGGCAGAATTGTTGCCAGCCGGGTCAATTACGATCCGCGGCGGGTGGATACAGTTAGTGCTGATAAACTGAAATTGCTCGAAGGAACCTACAAGTTCCGGAAGGACCCAAAACTGTTGTTGCAAATATTACAAAAGGATGGTGCAATTATATTGAACCAGCTTTGGGACAACAAATCCATTGCCTTTCAACCCTTCTCAGAATTGTCTTTTTTTAACAAGCAACTCACATTTCCTTTAGAGTTTATTAAAGCTGGTGGTGAGGTAGTTCAGGTAGTTTGCTTTGCGAACGATGTTTGGGAGAAAATAAAGTAGCGTTCAATGACAGTTCATTTATCCAAATGCAGTCCATATACAATCCTGCTGGTGCTGGTTGCATTTGTGCCCCTGATTCCGCTGGCGCAGTCAGTACCCGATAAAAGCTTTCATTACGTCCTTCAGAAACCGCAATATCAACCGGGTGCCGGTTCATACATTGCGTTCGATGAATATCATAATAATCCACATACCTTAAAGGGAGTTTACTTCCCCTTTAACAAATTAGTGGGTGCAGACGGCTATGTGGTGCAACCTGTGCGTGAGGAGATCACTTCTGCACTTTTAAAAAAGTTTCGAATCTATGTAACCGTCAACGCCACCTTCGATGCGGAGAATTGGGATCTTCCAGTACAATCGGCTTTTAAAGAAACTGAAGTTGATGCCATTTATGAGTGGGTTAAAGAAGGAGGAAGCTTGTTACTGATAACTGATCATATGCCTTGCGGGGGCTCGGCTAATTTGGTTGCTTCACGATTCGGCTTTCATCTCATCAACGGCTTTGCACTAAGAAATGACAGGAAGCCGGAAATATTTTCAAAAGCAGCTGGTACTTTGCAGGCTAATATTTTAACCACTACCCCCGGTGCTACTGTCGACAGTATCCGGATTTGGGGCGGCACCGGGTTTACAATACCGAAGAAAGCAACAATTATCTCATCTCTAGGCGCTGGTTATACTATCTACACCCCCACAAAAGTTGCTAATATAGAGTATCCGATAGCAGATAGTGTTGCCCGGGTTCCCGGAAAGGGTTTCGTAAATGGGGCATTCATGAAATATGGGAAAGGCAGAATAATAGTGTTTGGTGATTCCGCTCCCTTTACCGCACAATTGCAAGGCATTAGCAGCGATAAGAGAGGAATGAACCATCCGGATGCAAGTCAAAATGTACAATTGCTTCTTAACATTATTCATTGGCTTGACAGAAAGTTATAACGACAGGTATGGGATAAGCCAGTTTTTAAACTATTCACACTATTTAAAAGCATGGGGTTGAATACAAGGAGCGCAATGATCCAATACCCATGGGCAATGTCATTAAGTTAAGGATTTGAATTGCCACACCCTTTAGGGCAAGGTGAAAAATAGAACAAGAAATATCGGCGTTAGCCGAAATAGTGTTTTGGCTAAAGTCAATACAAGAATAATTTCTTGTTATCACCGCCCTAAAGGACGGTGCAATTCAGCAGCAAGGCTTAACTTAATGACATTGCCCGAAGGGCTTGAATTCGCATAGCCGTTGGGGAAACCCATAGTAATGCATAGTATATTTCAACAACCCTAACGGGGTTGAATACAAGATGCAATGATTTAATCCGCTGCAAGGGATTGTAGAAACCGAAATATTAAGATAAACCAGCAGAGGATTTCCTGTAGATATTTTTCTACAAAATGAAAGAAGTGATAATCAAATGCCTCAATTATTAATCGGTTCCGCTAACGATAGAGCTATTAACAAGTTGGCATTATATTTTCCTTATTGGTTGTAGGTTTTTCATAGGATATTGGATAAAAACAGGGTGCAGTTTCTACTACGGCCCTTTTTTTTTGCCCCTCTACTCATTTCGCTTCGTCTAAATGAATAGACGACATGATAACTGAAGTAACTAATAAAATAAATTAAGTAACATCTTACGTTAATCGCTTATCATGATCGCAGCAAAGAGAATCCTACTTATTGAAGACGATGAAGATGACCAATATCTGTTCTGTACTGCTTTTAACGCAATTCACCCTTCAATACATTACAAAATAGCAAAGAATGGGTTTGAAGCTTTAAGGCTGCTTGAAGAATGTCCGTCGTATGATTTTATTCTTATGGACTTGAACATGCCCAGGATGGACGGATTTGAGTGCCTGGAGCGCTTAAAGGCAAAGGAAGATGTCAAAAATATTCCAGTTATAGTTACAAGTACATCCAACAGAACAGAAGATATTGAAAAATGTAAAAGGTTAGGCGCTGCATCGTTCTTCCCCAAGCCTACATCCTATAATGAATTAGTTAACGAGTTGCAGCGCATTCTGTTAAGTGAAGTTAGCTCTCAATAGCTATTGATTTGCTCCGTGGTTGGTATGAAGCCGAACCAGTATATTACCCGAAGGGCTTGAATTCGCATAGCCGTTGGTGAAACCCATGGTAACGCATAGTATGTTCCAACAACTCCACCGCGGTTGAATAAGATGCAATGATTCAACCCCGCTGGGGTTGTGAAAACCGAAACACTTTAGCCCCGGGTTTGCCCCAGGCTATTGAAACTGAGCCCTTGCTGGACTTTGTCCAACGATTTTTATTAGCGAAGCACCAGTCGTTCTTAAGTAAAGGACCATGGTATCCTGACCGAAGCTTGTAGCAAAAATGCATTCCTTCTATTCATGCCGGCTAACCGGTAAGATCTTCACATACTGATTGGAAAACTCAAAACATATAGGAAAAGCTGGATTAAATAGCTAATTTAACTGTCATTCATTTATCCTCCCCCACTTTAATTAGCCATAATTAACCAAACTAAACTTTGTTATGAAAATTTATAACATTAAGAAGGTGGCCTCATTGCTATTGATCGTGTTGGTATCAAAAGAATTACCTGCACAAATTAACATATACGGGATAGTGAAAGCGGCAGATAATAGTCCAATTGAGTCGGCTAATGTGCTGTTGCTGACAGATAAGGATTCCATGCTTGTGAAAGGTACCGTTACGCTGGCAAAGGGCAATTTTAATTTCGACAATATCAATCCCGGAAAATACCTGCTGAGTGTTTCTTCCATAGGATTTAAAGAGAATATTACGACTCCCTTTGCTGTTAACAAATCAGGGGATATTGATGCTGGTGTATTTCGTTTAACAAAAGCAACTGTTGATCTTGATGCAGTTAAAGTTGTAACGCGGAAGCCCATGTTTGAGCAAAAAGTTGACCGCATGGTGATCCACGTAAAAAGCAGTATTACTTCAGCCGGGGGTACCGCATTGGAGGTGTTGGAAAAGTCGCCTGGCGTGGTGGTGAACCGTCAAAATAATTCTATAGCCCTTAATGGCAAAGATGGCGTGGTGGTAATGATCAACGGAAAAATAAGCCGCATGCCCATCAATACAGTGGTTCAAATGCTGAATGGCATGAACGCATCAAATATTGACCGGATAGAATTGATTACCACGCCGCCGGCCAATTTTGATGCAGAAGGGAACGCGGGCTTTATCAATATTATCCTTGTTACAAATCCCAATAAAGGACTCAACGGATCTTATTCCCTAACCATGGGCTATGGAAACGGCTATTCACCGGCGGGCGCACTCAATTTTAATTACCGCAATAAAAAAATCAATCTGTTTGGCGATTATTCTTTTACCTGGAAAAACCCGGAACAGGACTGGACCTTTTATAATCGTTCTATGCAGCAGTCTGTAATCACCGAAAATCTTTCTTTGACCGAGCGGGATACTAAAGAAGGCGTACAAATAGCCCGCCTTGGGATAGATGTGCAGGTGAGCCCCAAAACAATTATAGGAGCCATCATAGGTGGGTACAACAGCAGGTGGGATATGATCGCAAATAATAAGCTGTCGATTTTAAAAAATAAAGTTCCGGACAGCAATGTGATTATTGTAAATACTGAATTAAACCACTGGAAACATTATATGGGCAATGTAAATTTTTCACATGCCATAAAGGAAGGAGAAACCATTACAGCGGATATTGATTATCTCTATTATAAAGACAATAACCCCAACGACTACATCAATAGGTATTTTAGCGGCAACGGCACTCCGCTTGGTGAAGAAAAAACCACCAGTGGTAAACTAACTCCCTTTACAATTTGGGTTGCTAAAATTGATTACGCAAAAAAAATCAGTGAAAAGGTAAATGCCGAAACAGGCATTAAGATGGCCCTGTCAAAATTTACCAATGATGTATCTGTACAAACCTTGCATCAAGCCAACTGGGTAAAAGATCCGGACCTGACTTCAATTTATTATTTGAAGGAAAAAATCGCCGCTGCCTACGTTGCTGTTAATGTGGTGGTCTCTACCAAAACCAGTCTGAAACTTGGATTACGATATGAATACACCAACTCAAACCTGGGAAGTGCCACCCGGCAAAATATTGTAGACCGCAAATACGGAAGATTTTTTCCCAGCCTGTTTGTGAATCATAAATTGGATGATAACAACTCCTTTAATATATCCTATAGCAGGCGTATTACACGGCCCACCTTTAGGGATATGGCACCCTTTGTTATTTTTATCGACCCTTATACTTTTTTCTCTGGCAATAGTGCTTTGCAGCCTGCCTTTTCTAATGTGTACAAAGCTGACTATGTTATCAGGAGTTTTGTTTTTTCCATTTCTTATACAAGAGAAGACGAATCGATAGCCGGTTTTCAACCTAAAGTATATAAAGGCAATAAACAAATTTTTGCTGCAGAAAACTTAGACAATATAAAGACAGTTAACATAAGCTTGTCGCTTCCTTTTACCATTACCAGTTGGTGGAATATGCAAAACAACCTTCAAGGAAACTGGCAACAAATGAATGCGGTTTACAAGAAAGGTCCGTTCAGGGTAGAGCAAAAAAACATTGCCTTTAACAGTTCTCAAAACCTTGTATTACCCAGGAATTACAGTGCTGAACTCTCCGGTTTTTTCCAGTCAAAGGGACTGTTTGGCGCAGCGGTTATAAAGGCAAGAGGTGCGCTGAATGCCGGCATACAGAAAAAATTTGCAGACAACAAAAGCAAATTGCGGGTGGCTGTTGATAATATTTTTAATGGAGCAGCATTCAATGCTGTTACGGATATCCCGTCAGAAAATATTTATAGTTCATTAGCGCTTACTTTTATGTTCCGCACTTTTAAGGCTACTTACACGTATGATTTTGGTAATAAAACAATTAAAGGCAAAAGAAACCGTAGCACTGCTTCTGATGAAGAACAGGGAAGGGTAAAATAATTACTCCAGCGATCTTAGGCAATATGACAGCAGGGTTTTACCCAACGATTTTAATTTGCGAAGTACCAGGAGTTGATTCCGGAAGATGTTGACCCACCGTTCAACTATTTTCCTTTATGCTTCCCTAACTGTTCATTGAACAATGGCTTTGATAGCTAAAAAATCGGGATTGGTCGCAGGATTTCGCCATTGATGTTTTTTATTGGAATGTATTACTAATTTGGTGCTATGAAACCAGTATGGTACACCAAAAAATGGGTCATCGTGTTATTGCATTCCGCAAGCTGGATACTGTTATTTTCGCTGCCTTTTTTGCTCAGGCCTTCTTACACGCCCAGCACCGTTGTAAAGGAACAACCTGCAAACGAGACCTTAAATTTTATCATTTCCCGGGTGAGTGATCTTGTATTGATCTGCTTCTTTTATCTGAATGCACTTGTATTGATCCCCCGGCTATTGTATAAAAAAAGGTATGCCTACTATTGCTTTGCTATTGTGGTAAGCTTTTCTTTTTTTGTATTACAGGGCTGGTTAATCCGTTCGTATTTTCTGCAGGATACCCATCCTATGTTTCAGAAACATCTTTTCTTCAGCGTTTTTATTTTCCTGTTTATATTGGCCTGCAGCCTTGCCTACCGAACCATCCGCGACAGGATTATTTCAGACAGAATTGCCAAGGAGAAAGAAAACGAGTTTTTAAAAACGGAGTTGTCGCTGTTGCGGTCGCAGGTAAGCCCTCATTTTATGTTTAATGTATTGAACAATATGGTGGCCCTTGCAAGAAAACAATCTGAACAACTGGAGCCTTCCCTTATAAAACTATCTTCTCTTATGCGGTATATGCTGTACGAGACCGGGGAAGAGAAGGTTTCGCTCGAAAAAGAAACCGAATACCTGCAAAGCTATATCGACTTACAACAGCAACGTTTTGGCAAAAAAGTAGCCATCAATGTTACCATGAAGCAGGCAGACAAAATGTACTTCCTGGAACCAATGCTGCTGATCCCTTTTGTTGAAAATGCATTTAAACATGGCACCGGAATGATACCGGACGCACAAATTAATATAGAGCTATCTGCGGAAAAAGACATGCTGTTCTTTAAAGTTGAAAATAAATTTGACCCTGCTTCGGTAGAAATAAAGGACAAAGCTTCTGGCATTGGCCTGGTTAATGTACAAAGAAGGCTCGATCTTTTATACAAAGACAATCATCGTTTAACAATAGAAAAAGAAGGCTGGTTATTTACTGTTTTATTACAAATACATTTATCCTGATGATAAGATGCATTGCCATAGATGATGAGCCGCTGGCGCTGGAATTGCTGGAAGACAATATCAGTAAGCTGCCTTACCTGCAACTGGTCGCCAGCTGCGATAATGCGCTGGAAGCAATGAAAATAATGGAAACCGAAAAGGTAGATCTTATCTTTTTGGATATACAAATGCCGGGGCTAACCGGCCTGCAGTTTATTCAAAGTATGACGGTGAAGCCCATGATCATTTTAGTGACCGCTTATGAAAAATTTGCGCTGGATGGGTTTAACCTGGATGTAACGGATTACCTGTTAAAGCCCGTATCGCTCGACAGGTTTATGAAGGCCTGTAACAAGGCCAAAGAACTGTACGACTTAAAGCAGCCGCCTAAAGAAATGACCGCAACAAACGCTGGTTATTTTTTTGTTCATGTAGATTACAGCATGGTTAAAATTACCCCTGCTGATATTGTGTTTATTGAAGGATTAAAGGATTATATAAAAATACACCTGCAAAATTCGCAGAAGCCAATTGTTACGCGGATGCCTATGAAAACCATCGAAGAGCAGTTGCCTCCCACCGCATTCCTGCGCATTCACAAATCTTATATTGTATCCATCGCTTTCATCACAGCCATCCGGAAATCAAGTGTATTTATCGGGGCGATAGAATTACCGGTAAGTGATAATTACCGCGACAGTATCAGCTTTTTAACCGGCAAATAATAACGTTCCGCCTTCTCCTTACTGCACAGCGCACACGCATTAAAAACTGGTCACCTAATGCTGCTTTTACAAACCAGGCATTTTTAATTTTTTGTTGACCAGCAGAGGTTTTTCATAGCGGCATAGTTGTGTCACTCCCTTGTACTGTATTTTTTTATGGCAACTTTTCCGTTTGATAGTTATTGCAATTCTATCAAAGTTGAACTATGCAAGAATCGTTTAATAATCCAAAAGGGCAAATGTCATTAGGTTATGAGTTATCATTCGTCCCATGGGGACGGTATATCGGTAAAACAAGTGGCCAGAGCAATCGTTCCATAGGAACGGTATGTAGTTTCAAGCTGAAACTTTTTGTGATTGAACGCAAGGACTTCAGCACGTACGATGATCATTGTGTAACCGACATACCGTTCCTACGGAACGAATTGATCGTAGCTTTCTTTTTACCAATATACCGTTCCTATGGAACGGGAGACGATTTTTATCTTCTCTGCATTGCCACCTTGCCTCCTTGTGCTTTGTATTTTGATTTACTTCTCCCATTTCGTCGCCACATTTAGGTGCCTTATCTCATTTATAAAAATCGCCTGCTGTTGAAACCTAGATTTGTGTTCAAATAAAAAACACATGAAGAAGCTGCTTTCAATTTTAACCCTGCTGGTTTTTACAACCGTCTTAAATGCTCAGATGCCGCAAGGCACTACGCCTGGCGCAAAACCAGTTGTACCCAATGTTGGCCGTGTTTATGGAAAAATACTGGATGCTGATGGCAAACCTTTAATGGATGCATCGGTTATGATCATGCAAAAAAAGTTTGATACCGCCAGTAAAAAAACCAAAGAGGTATTGTTAAAAGGAATGATTACGAAAGCCAACGGCGATTTCGATTTTGACCAACTGCCGGTAATGGGTAGCCTGCAGTTAAACATAAGTGCCAGCGGATTTACTGCTTCCAGTGTACCGGTTTCTTTTATGCCCGCCGGCGGAATGCAGGGAGCAACGAAACCTTCTTCAGCCCCAACAGGCATGCCTTCTATGTCGCAGATGCCTTCAATGGAGAAAGACTTTGGAAATATAAAATTAGCAAGGGATACAAAACAGTTGCAGGCTGTAACGGTAACTTCCAATACATCGGCTGTAAAATTAAACGGTGATAAAAAAATATTCAACGTAGAAAAAAATATCATGAGTGCTGGTGGAACCGGGCTGGATGTAATGCGGAATGTACCGTCCGTTAATGTAGATATTGATGGTAATGTTACCATGCGCAACAGCGCTCCCCAATTAATGGTGGATGGCCGCCCAACAACGCTTACCCTTGACCAGATACCAGCAGACGTTATTGAAAGCGTGGAAGTAATTACCAATCCATCTGCCAAGTATGATGCATCGGGTGGTGGCGCAGGGATACTAAATATTGTTTTAAAGAAGAATAAAAAAACGGGTTATAATGGAAACATCCGTGCAGGGGTTGATAAACGTGGCGCCATCAACAGCGGGCTCGATCTTAACTTGCGCCAGAACAAGTTTAACATCAGCGCCTCGGTAAATGTTAATCAAAATAAAAGCCGCACTTCAGGTACTACCAACCGGTTAAACCTGTTGAACGATCCGCAGACATCCATCTTTCAAAACAACTCCAACAGAACTACGGGTGCTTTTGTTTTTGGAAAGGTTGGCGTGGATTATTTTGTAACCAACCGCAGTACCATATCGCTGTCGGGCATTAGGGTACATGGCGGGTTTAACCCAAATGAAACCATTGGTATCCATACGGATAGTTTGTATAGCAATGGAAAAATCAGCAATTCCAGTCAGCGTATTACAACGGGCAACAGAAGTTTTGATGGCAAGGGGCTCGTGTTTGGTTTTAAGCACCTCTTTCCACGCACCGGCGAAGAGTTAACCATTGACGCCAACTATTTTGGAGGAAAAAACAAGAATAACTCTTTTTTTAATACTGACTATTTTGCCAATAACTCAGGCATTATTACCAACAGCGATCTTGAAAAAGCAGCCGGCACAGGCAGTGATAAAAACATCGTAGTACAATCAGATTATGTATTGCCGCTTTCTAAAAACTCGAAGATAGAAACAGGTGTAAGAGCAGCCATCCGCAGCAGGGTTAATAACAATAACAACTATATATTTGACGACAACCTGCAGGAATATGTGGTGATTCCATCTGCGGTAAGTAATTACAAGAATACCGATAATGTGTATGCGGCCTATGGTACTTTTAGCAGCAGCATCAAAGATTTTAGTTATAAGCTTGGCCTGCGTGCGGAAAGCTCCAGTTACAATGGCGAGTTAATAAACACCGGTGATAAATTCTCTAACAAATATGCGGCAAGCTTATTTCCTTCTGTGTTTTTAAGTCAGAAATTAAGTAACAAACAAGACCTGCAGTTTAGTTACACCCGCCGCATTAACCGGCCAAATTTCTTTCAACTGATTCCCTTCACAGACTATACGGATAAGCTAAATATCACCAAAGGAAATCCTAACCTGAGACCGGAGTTTACACAGGCGCTGGAAATATCTTACCTGAAAACATTTAAAGGCAACAACACGTTTTTAGGATCAGTTTATTATAAAAGCACTACCAACTTAATTACCAGGTATCTCGATCAGCAGGTTAATCCTGTAAGTGGTGAACTGGATTTGCTGAACACCTACATCAACGCCAACTCAAGCTATGCCGCGGGTGCGGAAGCAACGGCTCAAAATTATTTAACCAAGTGGTGGGATATCAGTACCAATATCAATGTATATAATTCAAAGGTTAACACGTCTAATATCATCAACAGTGTACAACAGGAAGCTATGTGGAGTTGGTTTGGAAAATTCAACAGTAACTTTAAACTGCCTTCTAATTTTGCAGTACAGCTCACCACTACTTATCAATCAAAAACCAATTTGCCGGTTAATAGCAATACGGGTATGATGGGACCGCAAATGCAACAAAGCCAGAGCGCATCACAAGGTTATATAAAACCCTCATGGGGCATGGACCTGGCGGTTAAAAAGAGCTTCCTGAAAAACAATGCAGCGGCTGTTACGCTTAGCATCAGTGATATATTTAAAACCAGGGTTCAAAGCCAATACTCGTATAGCGACTACTTTACCCAGCAGTATACCAGGTTGCGTGACCCTCAAATGGTGCGGTTAAGTTTATCTTACCGCTTTGGAAAAATAGACGCTTCATTATTTAAAAGAAAAAGTATGAAAGGGGAACAAAATGCTACGGAAAACATCCAGTAAAGCGACCCCGAACAATTTCAACAAATATAGTAGATAGCATAAAGCCTTCCCCCGGAGGGCTTTTTTTATTTAATCAACATTTTTATTAAAATAGTTGTTATTGTTGCATCATGCAGGCTACACTTACTTTTATACGTTACCCCTAAACCAAACAAATGGCCAACCTATTTCCGTACGAAACAGGACGACCCAAACAGAAAAAAGATAATTGACACCAGTATGGCTACTAAAAATAAAACAACAGAAACAGAAGTCAATGTTATTGATTTTATAAACTCATTCGTTGACAACGAACAAAAGAAACAAGACAGCTTTCGCCTCATTGAACTAATGCGGGAATGGTCTGGTTTTGAACCAAAAATGTGGGGGCCGACTATGATAGGTTTTGGCAGTTATCATTACAAATATGCAAGCGGACATCAAGGGGACGCTATGCTAATTGGCTTTTCCCCACGAAAAGCTGAGTTGTCGCTTTATGTGAATGCTCCAGGCAATGACGATAAAAAACTACTGAACGAATTGGGAAAATATAGAATGGGTAAATCCTGTATTTATTTCAAAAAGTTGGTTGACCTTAACCTTGACACATTAGAGAAGCTTAGCAAAGCCACCATAAAATATGTAAAGGAAAATAACGAATGTGCTTGTTGAGAATGGGAGAACAAAAGCATACCAACATACTTACCCTACCCCACATTCGCCAATTGGGAGATTCTCTATTAGTTTGCAAAATCTTTTGCCGTTTAGGTGATTTCTGTAATGGGAATATTAATTCGTTGACATTTATGAATTGATTTCAGGAGCCTTTTTTCAGTCGGGCATCTATTGTCTTACCCTGAAATAGGTTGACCATTTTAGTTTATAAAATTTACTGATGTTTTATAAATGTCAGCCGGGTGATGAAAGCCGATTGAAAAATTTAATGATGAAATTAAAACCTAATCCATCCTGCACAAACCAGGAAGGCTCAAAAAGACATACCACCTATGAATCCCCAAATGGGGCTCCAAACTTCAAATCGCCGGTTCCGTACAACTAAGGCTTCATCGTTGGCTTTGCAGGCCCGACGAAGCCTTAGTTGTTGTGTGCAGTAATTATTTCTTACTTTGCTTTATTCTTACAAATGTTCCTCCATAGAAATTTCCAGTTGGCTTGTCCTTTGCGTCATATTGGATAGATTTTAAGTCGTATTCATTTTCTGAAATCCACTTATAAGTATATAGTCTGTATGTTCCTTCTGGCTCGTCAGCAAATGATATTTTTAAGGAAACATCACCGTTTTCGTTTAGAGTCCCTTTGCCAACACCTGCTCTGATAGTTCCAAAACTCGACAAATGATTTACTTCTTTTTTTACGGGATTGTACGACCAAAAAATATGACCATAAGGTGGAGTGCCATCAATTACCGCAAGAAGACTATTGTCAGTATTAAGTTCCCGGCAAATTGTATGATGATTTGGGATTTTTATATGTTCATCGCCTTGTCCCCAGTTTTGAGACCAATTGTCATCTTTTAAAGTCCATTCGCCTATAAATTTATTGAAGGGGGTTTTAGGTTTTTCAAGAGTTTCAAGATTGACCCTATTAAATATCACCTGCCCAACTTTTAGTGTTCTATCCTTCATTCTTTTAAAAATGATTATGTTGTTAGTTTCAAAGGGTATGTCTTTTCCGCCATTATTTGGATGGTAAGTACCTTTTACTCGTCCTCGTGTTAAAACCATATCGTGGTAAGATTGCAGCGTTACTATTTCATGCGCCATCTCTGAATGACCGTAAGAGAGTTCGGCTTTTAAGACTTTGCTTAACTCGGCTTTGTTTGTAATAGCCCGGCTTCCTTGCGCCATGTGTACCACATCGTCAGCATAAATACTTGTGTCTGAAATATCAGCATCAATTTTCTTCAAAAGTACCCTTACCATTTTTGTATCTTCCTCCACTGTGAAATTAGATGTCGAAGCATTTTTTTGTGAATAGCTACTATTAAATGAAATACTTAATAGAAACAAGAAAGCGAATTTTAAAGAGATATTCTTCATATAATTTTGTTTTATTGTGATTTTTTGTCCAACCTGGAAGGGTTTGTCTTATTATTACACACAACTCTTGTATTCACAAAAGTATAGACAAAAGCTTTCGTAATACAGCCCCACGGGTGATTAGCGAAAGCTTGAAAATACTATTAGAAAGAATCCTTTCAGCATGAGTTTACCAAGCCGGTTAAAAAGAAAACACTTGTTATACTACTCCCGTCTTATCCTGTCCTGTTCATCGCCGGAACTGGCTCTTCTGCTACTTGCTGCTTTCTTTGTTCCAAAAGACCTTGAATAGGTGAGCCTCACAATCGGGAACCTGGATGTTTCTGTATAAACGATAATATGGTTTTTAATAGAGAACGCTTCCTGCGTTAAAGTACCATACTGTATGTCATATTTTTCACGCATTAAAAGATCATTTACGGCCAACTGAAAACTTCCCTTATTATTTTTCAATTCTTTTTTGATGCCAATATTCATTCTTAAAATTCCTTCTACTTTTTGTGTTCCGTTATAATTGGCATTGCCATAACTGCCCGATAGTTCGGCAGAATATTCGTGCGGCATTTTGAATGTCTGGCTATAATTAAACGAATAACCAAAGTAACTATTTACAAAAGGCTCTTTGGTATAGGTCACTTTGTATTGCCTTAAACCACCGGCAAACGAATAGTTCATCGTCCACCAGTTTTTTATTTTAAAAGGAAGGTTTGTTTGCAGCATAATGTTGTTTTGCCAACTGATATTTTGCGGAGAAATAAACAGCATATCACGTTGGGCGCTCTCGGTAAGCTGGTATCTCGAAATAGGGTTTTCATCCCTGCTGAACACCAATGAAGCGCTGTAACTTTTATATTGGTATCCCAGCCTGATATTATGTGTAATAGTAGGTTTTAAAAAAGGATTACCGGTTTGAACGGCAGTAGGGTCACTGTAACCCACATACGAAGCAAGATCGTTGTACGACGGCCTTGTAATGCGTTTTGTATAAGACAACTGAAGCTCAGACTGCCCGTTGATTTTTTTGGTAACAAACAAACTGGGAAACAAAGAGCTCAGTTTTCGGTTCACAATTTTTCTCCCGTTTTTGGGATCATTCATTTTGGTGTAAGCATATTCAAAGCGCATACCTGTAACCAAAGTTGTGGATGGATTAATCTGCGTATTGAAAGAAGCGTAGGCTGCGGCAATGCCCTCTTTCATAACAATATTATTCACAGCCTGCGGATCACTGATCCATTCGCCATTTACCAAACTTTCAAAACCAGAGTAGCTCGTGCTTTGGGTATAATTGCTTTTCACGCCCGCTTCCATTTTCGCCTTCTTGCTCAATTCATTTGTATAGTCCACCTTACCCACAAAAACCCTGATGTTCGTTTTAGCGAATCCTCTTTGTTCCGGAGCAGAAAGCGCTTGGCCATTACCAGCTTCCTCGCCATGTTTATTTACAAAAGTTCCCTCCACCTGGTACGGACGATCATTACTAAAGAACAAATGATCAACATTCAAACTAATCTTTTCTGTCGCACGTAGCACTCTTTCAACATACACGGTACTTATCATATTATTCCATCGGCTCATGCCCGCATTTCGTCCCTCAAATTGCAAAATCGAGTCAGGCAAAATGTTATAACTAAAATCCGTATCACCGGCGCCCGATGCTTTATTGCGTGTGTAAATAATACTGCCGCCAATAGTTGTTTTTGCATTCAGCTTCGCATCTAATCCAACAGTAGCATTGTGATTGATAAACCGGGCATGCGTGGTAGTCCAGCCAAATGCATGAATACCACCACCCATAAAAGGCATGTGCTGCCAGCTATCTACAAACATTTTGCCGTAAGTAGCGTTGTGCGAAAAGCCATACGATCCATATAAATTTACTTTAGCTGTATTGTGCGAAATATTGAAACTGCCACTGGCTTTTTCCCGGTAAGCATAGCCTGCACTAACAGTTGCCGAGCCATTCGTTCCCTTGTCTTTATTTTTTTTAAGTACAATATTAATCAGGCCCGCAGTGCCTTCTGCATCATACTTTGCAGAAGGTGAAGTAAGCAGCTCAATAGTGGCGATATCATCACCGCTCATACCGGCAAGCATTTCCACCAACTCGCTCTCCGCCATGCGAATCGGCTTGCCATTCAGCATTACCATTACACCGCTTTTGCCGTTCAGTTCAATGCTGTTGTCCCGGCGGTTAATAACCACGCCCGGTGAACGCTCCAGTACCTGCAGCGCATTGCTGCCTTTTGTAAGAATACTGTTTGCCGCATTTACAATCAATCCCTCCGCAGTCTGTTGCACCATGGGTTTCTCTGAACGCATTACAACCTCCTGTAGATATTTTGTATCGGCTGTCATCATTTGTGTGCCAAGGTCTTTGTGTTGCAATGGATCAGTTATTTCCACCAATCCCAGTTCCATGTTTTGATAGCCTGCACTGCTGATACGAACCAGGTATTTTCCGGCGGCAATATTTTCTAATACATAAGTTCCATCCTGCCCGGATAGGGTTGCTTTTATCAATGAGCTGTCTGTACTATTTAGCAGCAACACATTCGCTGCTGCTATAGGCTCGTCCTTTGCAGAAACGATCTTGCCGGATACCTGCGCCACCGCATATTGCAGCACGCAACCTTGTAACATGATAAAAAATAAATACTTCATAAATGTTTATTTTAAAATTATTGTCCAAGGTGTTGAGCGCTGATTTAGCATCGTGGCGTCGCACTCTTGTACCGCAGCACGTATGGCAGCAACAAAACAAACAACAAACAAACACTTGTAAAAACTTATATGCGGAGAGGGAGTATAAAATTGACGAAGTGATCATTATCTCATAAAAATGAAAGACGGCGTAAAAAAACGGTAAAACTGCCTTTCGTCCATACATCATTTCCGTTTGTCAATATTTTTGCACGCCTTGCATTCTGTGCGGTATTGCCGGAAGATTTTGAGTAATTTAGTTTTCATGAACGGCATGTCTAAATACAACTGGTTCTTCAAATACAAACTTTACCATATTCCTTTTTGGTTTGCATATCATGTTCTGTGGTGGACCTTAAACACCGGCAGTATATCGGAGGTGATGCACAATATTTTTTTTTCGCCTTACTCTATAAAGTTTTTATTCTATGTTATTTTCCAGGCCATCGGTGTTTACTTCAACCTGTATTACCTGGTGCCCAAATTTTTGGAAACAGGAAAATATGTGCAGTATGTTTTGTACGTATTGTTAACCATTTTCTGCGTCGCGGTATTCATCGTTCCAGGTTATCACGTAAGTGCATGGCTGTCGGGTAATTCATTTGAAACATTGTTCGGCAAGCATCCAGAAGAGTATATGTTTTTTTTCCAGATCAACACCCTTCCCTCCAGCGCAGCAAGTATGACATTGGGCATGAGTGTAAAGCTCACCAAGAACTGGATACAAACAAGAAAACGTCAGCAGCTACTGGAGAAAGAAAAGCTGGAAACAGAATTAAAGTTTTTAAAATCCCAATTCAACCCGCATTTTTTATTCAACAGCATCAACTCCATTTTTGTACTGATACACAAAAACCCTGACATGGCTTCTGAATCGCTTGCAAAATTTTCAGACCTGCTGCGTTATCAGTTGTATGAATGCAATGAAGCACAAATACCCCTGAGCCAGGAGCTAACCTACATTGACAACTTTATTGAACTGGAAAAGCTGCGGCAGGAACATACCATTGAACTTAACATGAAAATGGAGGAAGGCATGGCAGGCAACCGAAGCATTGCACCTTTTATACTGATGCCCTTTATTGAAAATGCTTTTAAACATGTTTCAAAAAGGCAAGACGAAAGCAACTGGATCAGCATGCATCTTTATTTCGTTAAAGACGAATTACACTTTGATATTTCCAACAGTGTTTCTGCACAATACAACTCATCCAGCGAACCGATGCGGTATAAAGGAATAGGGCTCGCAAATGTGCAACGCCGACTGGAACTACTCTATCCGCAGCAGCATGTTTTAACGATACAGCAAACAGATAAATTATTCAGCGTAGCGCTTAAACTGCAACTGGAAGAATACTCAATAACTGAGCAACAATCATCAAAAGCAGTAGAATTAAGTATAGCATAAAATCAACATTGAACTTTTAAATATGACCTTAAAATGTGTAGCGATAGATGATGAGCCTTTGGCAAGAGAGTGCATTGCCAACTATGTAAGGGAAATAGATTTTTTACAGCTTACCGGCATGGGAAATAATCCTGTTGACCTCACCCGTTTACTTGACGAACAACCTGTTGATCTTATATTTTTGGATATACAAATGCCCGTAATGAACGGCATCGAATTCTTAAAGATGACCCTGCATCCACCGATGGTGATCCTTACAACAGCTTACCCAAGCTATGCACTGGAGGGCTTTCAATTGGATGTACTCGATTACCTGGTGAAGCCCATCACTTTCAACCGGTTTTTTAAAGCAGTCAGCAAAGCGAAAGATTATTATCATCTCCGTGAAAGGTCTTCACA
>JBDSAA010000049.1:0-37379 GCA_039922375.1 Ferruginibacter sp. | reverse complement strand
CGATCTGTTGTAGGGACAATATTAGCCTTGCCAGGTTCCATCGGGTATTACATTGCCTTTGTTTTTATCATTCAGGGTGTACTGGTGGGCACTACGTCTATTGGCGGCTTAACCTTTTTAATTGGCTCTATTCGCCAGTTGGGAGTGGTTTCTCAAAGCATTATGAAAAGAGTGAGTTTGATAGCCAAGGGTGCCTTGTACCTGCGTGACTTTTTTGATTTTTTTAAAATTAAGTCACGTATAACGCCATCAAAAAAGCCCCGTCCTTTCCCTTCGCCTATTCAGCATGGATTTACATTTGAAAATGTAGGGTTCAAATATTTTAATTCCAATCGCTGGGCCAACAGGCATTTAAATTTCACCTTGCATGCAGGTGAAAAACTTGCCCTGGTAGGGGAAAACGGCGCTGGAAAAACGACGCTGGTCAAATTACTCGTGCGACTCTATGAGCCAACTGAAGGCCGCATATTGCTCGATGGCCATGATCTCCGTGAATATGACATGGGTCAACTAAGATCGGAAGTGGGAATTATTTTCCAGGATTATTTGAAATATCAAATGACCACCGGAGAAAATATTGCCATGGGTAATATCAAACAAAAAGACAATAAAGAATTGATCATAAATTCAGCGACACAAAGTCTCGCAAACCTGATTATCGAACGGTTTCCTGATAAATACGACCAGATGCTTGGGAGACGTTTTAACCATGGCGTTGAATTGTCTGGCGGAGAATGGCAAAAGATCGCATTGGCAAGGGCATATATGCGGGATGCCCAACTAGTGATATTGGACGAACCAACAGCAGCATTAGATGCAAGAGCCGAATTCGAAGTATTTGAGCGCTTCGCTGAATTGACCAAGGACAAAGCGGCCATGCTAATTTCTCACCGTTTTTCTACGGTAAGAATGGCTAACAGAATATTAGTGTTGGAAAAGGGGCAGATACTTGAAATGGGCAGTCATGAAGAACTGCTGATAAAAGGTGGCCGCTATGCAGAACTATTTCAACTACAGGCAATGGGTTACCGGTGATTTGCCAATAACCTTCAGCCCGCTAATCAAATCCCAAAACTTCCTTCATACTATAAACGCCTTTTTTATTGCTGCTGATAAATTCTGCAGCCAGCACAGCTCCCGTTGCAAAACCCTGGCGGTTATGTGCAGTATGAATGATTTCAATGTTATCGACAGCCGAACTGTATTTGACTTTATGTGTGCCCGGCGCCGGATCAATTCGCTCACTGATAATGGCTAGCTCTTCCTGAGATGTGGCCTGGCTATTTATCCAATGTTTTTTTCTTCCTACATTTTTTAATATTTCTTCCGCTAAAGTAATGGCTGTTCCACTGGGGGCGTCTCTTTTTTCTGTATGATGTATTTCTTCCATGCTCACATCGTAATCAGTCTGCTGATCCATTAAACGGGCAAGGAGTTTATTTACTTCAAAAAATATATTAACGCCGACACTATAGTTACTGGCGTACACCATTGCACCGTTTTGTTCTTCACATTTGGATTTTACTTCGTCCCAGCGTGCAAGCCAGCCAGTGCTGCCACTTACGATGGGTATGCCTGCATTAAGACAGGTTAGAATATTTTCCACTGCACTGTGCGGACTGGTAAATTCTATTGCTACATCACATTTTTGTAAATTTTCTTTTGTGAAATCTGCAACGGTATTGATATCGATTTTAAACAAAACAACATGGCCTCTTTTCAACGCGATTTCTTCAATGGCCTTACCCATTTTTCCATACCCGATCAATGCGATGTTGAGGCTTTTTTGTGGGCCGGTAGAAGAATTTAAAATAGAATCCATGATAGCTGTTGATTTTTAAAGCGAATATAATTGTTTACGGCTCTTTATTTTTTTAGAATGAATATCCAGCACAAGGCTTACACCGGTTGTATTAGCCAACGGGCTAAACCCTTGCTTTATTTGCAGGCTTAAGTTTTCATTTACATCAAATGCCTTTAAATGCCCATCGACAGTTGCATCCACTACGTTTAAGCCCCAAAAAAGGATGAAGAATAGAACTGAGTAATCTACGTTTTGCCGGAACAGGTCTCGATTGGTACGAATGGAAGCTGCAGAAAAAGCGCTGAACCGTGGATCTATTAAAGCATCGTTGGTGCTATCATTATCTAACTTGTAGATGTATGCAAGCCGCAGTATTTTGTAGGTTTTTATATTGTAAAAAAATACACCAGCTGTAACACCCAAGCCACCATACACCAATGGAAGTTTCCAATATTTTTTATTATAGATCTGTCCCCAGCCAGGTAGTATTGCAGAACGCCGGGTGGCTTTGCCCGGTTCATGCTTTTTAACGGTTTTTTTCTTACTGGTGTCTGCAACTTTTACCACAGAGGCAATGCTGTCTTTTTTTACCTGGGCCGTTACATCACCACAAAAAAAATGTAATACAATGATTAGAATTATTGTTATTATTTTTCGCATCAAACAACTTTAATATTCAATTTATCCAGTAACCCATTTAACTCTTCCAGCGAATAATATTCAAATGTTACAGCCCCAAAGCCTTTTTTATTGTGTACCAGCTTCACCTTAGTATTGTACTGTGAAGCTAAATTATCTTCTATCTTTTTAAAGGCTGGTGGCAACTGGGCTTTTACCGAATTTTTAACAGCATCACTCCCGGTATACATTTTACGGACAAGGTCTTCGGTTTGCCTTACTGATAATTCTTTGCTTTTGATTTCAGAAAAAATAAAAAGTTGCTTATCAATTACATCCACGCTGATCAATGCCCTTGCGTGGCCCATTGTAATTACACCTGTACGAACGGCCACCTGGATATCCGGTGGCAATTTTAATAACCGAATATAATTGGTGATGGTACTTCTTTCCTTACCCATTCTTTCGGCTACCTGCTCTTGCGTATAATCCAATTCATCCATCAGCCTTTTATAGCTTAACGCTATTTCAATGGAATTTAAATTCTCCCGTTGCAAATTTTCCAGCAAGGCAAGTTCCAGTAACTCCGAATCGTTGGCCTGGCGAACATATACCGGTACATCCTTTAATCCGGCAATTTTTGCCGCCCTGAACCGGCGCTCACCTGCAATAAGCCTGTATTTGCCTGAAGGCATCCTGCTAACCGTAAGTGGCTGAATGATATCATGAATCTTTAAAGATGCCGCCAGTTCGCTTAAGGCAGTTTCATCGAAATCTTTTCGTGGCTGTTTAGGATTGATCTCAATCTGATCAAGCGGTACACGATTGGCAGAGGTCGTTTTTTCTACCACATCTGTTTTTAAAGTGCCTGCAGCATTTTTAAAATCTGCATCCATATTTTGCAGTAGGCTGCGAATACCTTTTCCTAATGCGTCTTTTTTATTTGGAGGAGTCATAGTAATAATTGCTCAATTTACTAGTTGGCTGATTTGCTAATTAGTAACGGTTGGTATTTAAAAAGTAGATAATTGAATGCAGGTAAACCTTCAAAGTCGTAACCAGGAAATTAGCTAATCACCCTGTCTTCCTGCCTGATCTTTGTCATATTATTTTTCTGTAAAATTTCTTTCGCCAGGTTCAGGTAGTTGATAGAGCCCTTGCTATCTGCATCATATAAAATTACGGGTTTGCCAAAGCTGGGGGCCTCGCTTAACCTGGTGTTTCGATGAATAATGCTGGTAAAAACCATTTCCTCAAAATGCCTTCTTACCTCGGCTACCACCTGGTTGCATAGGCGTAAGCGGCCATCATACATCGTCATCAAAATACCTTCTATCTGCAGTTCAGGGTTCAGCCTGTTTTGAACAATCTTAATTGTATTTAACAGTTTCCCCAAACCTTCCAATGCAAAGAATTCTGTTTGTACCGGAACAGCCACGCTATCAGATGCCACCAGCGCATTTACTGTGATCAAACCAAGGGACGGAGAGCAGTCGATCACAATGAAATCATAATCACCTCTGAGAGGCTCTAATACCTTCTTTAAAACGCCTTCCCTGTTGGGGTAATTGATCATCTCAATTTCGGCGCCCACAAGGTCGATATGCGATGGGATGAGGTCAAGGTAAGGGACATCTGTTTTTAGCAAAACATCCCTAGCACTCACATCATTTACCATACAGTCGTATAGGCTTTGTGTAATGTTATGCAGATCGAATCCAACCCCTGTAGTGCTGTTCGCCTGTGGGTCTGCATCTACCAATAATGTTTTATATTCAAGCACAGCTAAGCTTGCTGCTAAATTAATTGCCGTAGTTGTTTTTCCTACACCACCTTTCTGATTTGCGATCCCTATTATTCTGGCCATACATTTTCCCTTAGGAAGAATTGTTGATTGTTATTGAATCTACCTGCTTTACAAATTTTAATTTTTACGGTAATTAAATTTGTAATCAGGAATGGGCAAAGGTAATGTTTGAAAGGCAACTATAAATTACAAATTGATGTGAAACCTCCGGCTCAGGGGGCATTCAAAATTGTTGCAAGGGTTGCCAACCTTTTAAAAGTTCATTTCAACTTATAAATCCCATTTTGAAGGTTGGCGACCCTTTAATCCCCGGCAACAATACTAAATAAACTTCGGTTCATCACCAGGGAAACTTCAAAACTAAAATCTTTATCTTTACCTGCTTAATTTTTTAATTACAGTTATTTAGCTTTTACCGCAGTGGGCAAACTGAGCCACCGGGTATTTGGAACAATGCTTGTTTTTAATCGTTAGCCTGAAGAGGTATTGTATAAAATAAAAATATGTATTTAATTATATCGGGAACAAACAGGGTAGGAAGCACCACGTTGAAGGTGGCCAAGGAATACCAGCGTTTATTAAAGGAAAAATCTATTGACTCTCTTTTACTTTCATTGGAAGGCATCAACCTGCTTAGCAGGGATGCTGAATTTGAAAAACTGGAAAATGAGATCATCATTCCCACCGACAATTATATTTTTATTTCCCCCGAATACAATGGCAGCTTTCCCGGTGCGTTAAAAATGTTGTTTGATACGGGCAAATCGCATGCTTTGTGGTGGCATAAAAAGGCAATGCTTACGGGTGTTTCTACGGGACGGGCCGGCAACTTAAGAGGAATGGATCACCTTGCCGGCGTATTGAACCATGTAAAAGTAATGGTACATCCCAACCAGTTGCCACTTTCTTCAGTAGATAAACTGATGGACGAAGATGGGCATTTTACAGATGAAAATACATTGAAAGCAATCAATCAGCAGTTGGATGAATTTATTAAATGGACAGGCGGGCCAACAAAAAAAGATGAAAACCTGCCCATAAATTAAAACAAAACTTCCTCATGCGATCTCCCTTGGGTGCTTTTATATTTGTATCTGTAATGTTGCTACTGGACACCTATGTTTTCCAGGCTATTAAAGCTGTTTCACAATCTGCATCTCCCAAGACCAGGGTAATCATTTACAGCATTTACTGGACCATTACAGCAATATCAGTTATCGGATTTTTAATATTTGCATTTTCCGATCAGCATTTTTTACCACGCAAAATAAGGACCTATTTATTTGCCATAATTATTGGATTATTCCTGGCAAAACTCACTACGCTCATCTTCATTTTAATAGATGATTTACGCCGTGGTATACAATGGCTGGCGGGCAAATTATTTTATGGCAATACAGAAGGCGATTCAATGAATCGTGAAGGAATTACACGGTCAGTTTTTTTAAGCTGGGTTGGCCTGACAGTAGGCGGAGGGTTGTTTGGCAGCCTGGTTTATGGATTTGGCAATAAATATAAATATGATGTAAAGCGGGTGCAATTGACTTTTGACAACCTGCCAAAAGGATTTAAAGGCATGAGGATCCTGCACATAAGCGACATTCACAGCGGGAGCCTTACCGATAAAAAAGCGGTATATCACGGCGTGCAGGAAATATTGAAAGAAAATGCGGATATCATACTTTTTACCGGTGATCTGGTAAATGATAAGGCAACTGAAATGGAAAATTTTCTGGATGTTTTTAACCAGTTGAAGGCCCCTATGGGCGTATATTCTACCTTAGGCAATCACGATTACGGCGATTATGTACAATGGCCTATCGACGGCATCAGCAAAGTGCAAAATTTAGAAAACCTTAAAAAGGTACATGCTTCATTGGGATGGAGATTGTTAATGAATGAGCATGTAGTATTGGAAAAAAACGGAGACCAGATCGCATTGCTTGGTATTGAAAATTGGAGCGCCAAAGCTAATTTTCCCAAGCATGGGCGGATGGAACTGGCTCATCCCGGCACAGAAAAATACCCATTTAAAATATTGATGAGCCATGACCCCAGTCATTGGGATGCGGAGGTAAAAACAAAATATGCTGATGTTGATCTGATGCTAAGCGGCCATACGCATGGGATGCAGTTTGGCATTGAAATTCCCGGCTTCAGGTGGAGCCCTGTTCAATATGTATATAAACAATGGGCTGGTTTGTACGAAGATGTACGGCAAAAATTATATGTAAACCGTGGGTTTGGTTTTATTGGTTATCCAGGCCGTGTAGGAATATTACCGGAGATCACCGTAATTGAACTCGTGTAAATTCCATCTGTTTACAAAATTAAAAAGCCGGAAAATTTCCGGCTTTTTAATTTAATCATCAATATTTATTTAGCTCTAAGTGGTATCCTTTTTCTTCCTTCGCTTCTTTCAGTCCTATCACCTCTTCCTTCACTTCTCTCACTTCTGTCGCTTCTTCCTTCATCTGCAGCCCTTTTAAATCCTCCGTCTGCTTCATTCATTCTTACCAGGCGGCCGTTATATTTTTTGCCATCCATACTCTTGATCATCTTTGCTGCTGCAGCTTTATCCACTTCCACCCATGCATTCATTTCCCGGATATCAATTTTCCCCAATACCTCTTTATTTAAATTGCTTTCGTCTAAAATAAATTGTAAAAAGCTGGCTTTGTAAAAACCATCTTTGGTACCAAGATTAATAAATAACCTGGCGAATCCATTATCTGCCCTGCTGAAAGAAGTGCGCTCTCTTCTATCGGGTCCACCAGCCTCCCGGGGACTGCTATCCCTTCTTTCCCTTGAATCAGTTTTAGCATTCAGGTCATCCGAATTCTGATAATACTTCAGGAAATGATTGAACTCTAAAGCCGCTACTCTTTTTAATACATCTTCTTTGCTGATGTCGGCAAATTTTTCCTGCAAGTCAGGCATATAAGTTTCGTACTCGCCATTAGAAATATCCGCATCCATTAGTTTATCCATGAAATGAAAAAATTGCTTGCGGCATACATCCTTACCGCTTGGTATATCCAAACGGTGAAATTGTGCGTTGATCATTTTTTCAATTGACCTGATCTTGTAAGCTTCCCTGCTATGGCAGATAGTGATGCAAATACCACTTTTACCTGCTCTTGCTGTACGGCCACTGCGGTGTGTATATACTTCAATATCGTCTGGTAATTCAAAATTAATTACGTGCGTAATGCCATCTACATCAATACCCCGGGCAGCCACATCGGTAGCTATCAGTAGCTGTATGCTTTTGCTACGGAAGCGGCCCATTACTTTATCCCGTTGTTGCTGTGTTAAATCGCCATGAAGCGCTTCAATGTCGTACCCTTCCTTTACCAGGCGTTCTGCCACTTCCTGTGCATCGGCCTTGGTACGGGTAAAAATAACGCCATACATGCCGGGGTTAAAATCAACCAGGCGCTTTAGCGTATCATAACGGCTATGTGCAGGTGTAATAAAATACTGGTGATCGATATTTACATTCGCAGTATTCTTCTTGCCCATAGTAACCTCTATGGGGTTAGTCATAAAGTTTTTAGAGATTGCTTTAACAGCAGTAGGCATCGTTGCACTAAACAACCAAATGCTTTCTCTTAAAATTGTATTCTTTAATACAAAATCAATGTCATCCCTAAAACCCATGTTCAGCATTTCATCTGCCTCATCCAGCACTACATATTTTACTTTTTGCAGATCAATTGCTTTTCTTTCTATCAGGTCAATCAACCTGCCCGGAGTAGCTACAACAATTTGTACGCCTCTTTTCAATTCCCGTATTTGCATCACAATAGAAGCGCCACCGTACACTGGCTCAACGCTTAATCCTTTAACATGCTTTTTAAAATTCATCAGGTCATTGCAGATCTGTAAACATAATTCCCTGGTCGGACATACGATCAATGCCTGGGGATGTTTTTGATTGGTGTCTATCAGATGCAGCAAAGGCAAACCAAACGCTGCGGTTTTACCGGTACCGGTTTGTGCTAAACCTACAAAATCTGTTGTTCCTGATAATAAGACGGGGATGGCTTTTTCCTGGATGGGGGTAGGGGTTTCGAATCCCATTTCCGTTATTGCCTGTACTAATTGTTCGTTTAAGCCTAAAGCTTCAAATGCATTCATGTAAATTTTTTTTTGTGTTTACATGATATGCTATTCTGTTGTTGCGCTACTTAATTCCTAAATAAAAAATTTAAAGTAAATACTAAATTCAACAGCCTTTGAGGCACTTCATGCAATACTCGTTATTAAATAATTCGCAAAAGTAGGGTTTTTAGGTGATTAAACCCAATTGAAAGGAAAGAGTGTCCTGTCCATCTTTAAATTCTACTATAATATTGCGTGGTGCTATTGCGTTATAATTAAACCAAAGCAGTATTTACCCGTCCAATTTCTTTTTTTTAAAATTAATTTTATTTACATGCCAAAAATAGTTTACCTCTTAATTTTTGTACTATTTTTTAATTGCTGCGGGTTTGCGCAAACAAACCCCACTACGCCACTGAAACAAAATGACTCGCTCGAAATTTTGAATCAATTGATTCACCTGCTGGATTCAGCAGAAAAGCCTGTGAGTTACCTGGCTGCGAATATTAGTATAGGGAACAGGCTATTTAGTATTAACAATAATTCCATAAATGCTAAGCAAAGCACTACTAATGTGGTGATCTATTCTCCTTCGCTAGGTTATTTTCATAAGAGTGGGCTTGGCTTTACCGCAGGGGCTAATTTGCTAAACGATGTTATAGGATTTGGCATTAATCAATATTCAATGTCGCCTTCCTTTGATTTAACAACCAATGAGCATATAGGGTTTGGCATTTCATATACACATTACGTTGTTAAGAATAAATTCTCTCCATTTTCTTCGCCCATACAAAATGATTTTTATACTTATTTAAAATATAAAAAAACATGGCTGCAACCATCCGTCGCTATTGGGTATTCTATGGGCGAATACAACGAAATGAAATATAAGGATACTGTTATCAATGGTACAAAAAGATATTTATATGATTCAATTAACTATAAACTCAATGCATTTTCAATAATATTTTCGGCAGGCCACCAGTTTTGGTGGTATGGCCTTTTGGATAAACAGGATGGTGCTGTATTCACTCCCATTTTAATGGCAAATGCTGGATCAGGCAAAACGGCCATCAGGCATAATTCCAATGCGATTGTACTATTTAATATACTGAAAAAACGTGGAAGAATACCCAAATTTGAAAATAATAAATTTGAAATGCAATCAATCGGATTGAATCTTGAATTTAATTATACTATTGGCAATTTCAATTTTCAACCACAATTGTATGTTGATTATTATTTGCCGGTTACGGATTCAAAAAGATTTTCGCAGGTTTTTGTTTTTAATACAGGGTATACATTTTAAATACATGTTTGGTTAACAAATAATTATAGATAACTTTTCATCGTTGGCATACAACTTGAAATATTTAATCCACACTAAAAAATAAATTATGAAAACGAAACTCTTAACTCTTTTCCTATCCACCCTCATTTTTTCAGCAGCACACTCTCAGGGTTTTCACCTCGGGATAAAGGGGGGAGCTAATGTAAATAAATTAACCGGTAAATCTTTTAGTGATGAGTTCAGCTTTGGTTATCACCTTGGCGGCTTTGCTGAGATAGGGTTAAGTAAAAAAATATCTATACAACCTGAAGTCGTGTTCAATCAAATCAACCAGGATACTGCCAGCAAATTTAGCCAGGTTTATAAGCTCGATAACTTATCAAAAGTCAAATTAAATTACCTCAGTATTCCTATCCTGTTAAATTATAAAGCCTCCGATTTTTTAAGTCTGCAGGTGGGTCCGCAATTTGGGATATTAATGGATCAAAATGCTAAGCTGGTGCAAAATGGCAAGGACGCATTTAAGAAGGGAGACTTTAGTATGTTGGGAGGTGTGCAGTTGAAGTTTTCAAGTGTTAGAATATACGGCCGGTATGCATTGGGGTTGAGCAATCTAAATGATATTGATAATTCAGACAAATGGAAAAGCCAAAGTTTCCAGGTGGGAATTGGCCTTGCGATCCTATAAGTTTACTTGCGTATGATTGTTGGGATACCATTTTTATTCCACCTGATGATCGACGAAGGAACAGCAGTGTACAAATCATCCTGACGGTGTTGAACTATATAGTCAACACCTTTTTTTATTGCAGCATCAATGTCAGTAAAAACTGAAGGCGGCGGGTATCCTGAAATATTTGCAGAAGTAGATACCACGGGCTTACCAAAAAGTTTTATCAGGTATTTGCAAAACGGATCATTCACTAATCGAATGGCGATTGTTCCATCTTCATTAATCAGGTTGTCAGCAAGGCCGGTAGCATTTTCATAAATAACTGTTACCGGCTTAGATATTCCTTTTATATAATCAAAAATTTGCAGATCCGGCTGCATCACATAACCTAAAATATCCATCTCATCTGCCAACAGAATAATCATGTTTTTATTGGAGGCCCTTTTTTTAAGTGCATAAATTTTTGCAACAGCATGAGCATTGGTGGCATCGCAACCAATGCCCCAAATAGTATCTGTGGGATATAGAATCAGTCCCCCACTGTTTAATACCCTGAGACATTTTTCGATATCGTTAGAAAATGTGATCATAG
Organism: Ferruginibacter sp.; assembly: GCA_039922375.1. Lineage (GTDB taxonomy): Bacteria > Bacteroidota > Bacteroidia > Chitinophagales > Chitinophagaceae > Ferruginibacter. The sequence continues at coordinate 26,487 of JBDSAA010000049.1, read as the reverse complement.
AATTTCAGTATAAACTTTCATAATACTGTCCGCGTATTTTTCCTTTGCAAAACTTTTCGCTTGCTTAAAGCCTTTATCCCTCAGTTCTTCCACAAGCTTATCATTTGTTGCAATATTTATCATATGTGTTGCAAGCGATGGATAATCTGTCGGCGCAAAATACAAGGCAGCGTCACCGGCAACTTCCGGCAAACTTGATGTATTGCTGCATATTACCGGTAATCCACTCCATAAAGCTTCCAGCACTGGTAAGCCAAATCCCTCAAATATAGAAGGATAAACTAACGCCAAAGCCTGTTGATAGATAGCTGGAAAATCGTCAGCAGATTTAAATGAGCTTTCTTTTGACAATGGTAATTCATTTAACAATATCAAACGTTCTTCTAATCCATTTATTTTCATCAATTGCTTTACTTCTTCCTTCTCTTTTTTGCCATCGCCAATTACCACCAGGGGAATATCGAGTTTATCTTTCAGTAAAATCATTGCCCTGCAAATTGCCACAAGGTTTTTTCTGGGTGCTATAGAACTTACAAATAAAAAATATTTATCAGGTAGCTGGTATTTTCTTTTTACCAATGCCTTTTCTTCAGCAGTTGAAATTTTTTCAAATATGGGGTTACAACTTTGGTAACAGATGAATATTTTTTTTGCAGGCACACCATATATATTAACAAGATCGTTTTTCGTTTGTTCACTAATTGCTACAATTGCATTGGCCGCTTTGCATGCCCTTTTTATTTTCCAGCGGTGTACAAAACGCTCATCAAAATGATAGGTTTCCGGAAAACGCTCAAAGATCAAATCGTGAATTGTAACGATGGCTTTGATGCCTGCGTTTTCAATTCCTATTGGTAGTTCATTGCTTATTCCATGGTAGATATCCAAGCCGGCATTCAGGAAATCTTTTATCATACCGCTCCTGCGCCATAAGGTGGGTAGCCGTTTATAGAAAAGGTGCTGAGGTTCACAGGCTTTTACATTCGCAAAGGGTTCTATCTCAAATAAGCCTGTCCGTTTTGGCGCAAATAAAATGTACTTGTTTTCGGGGAAGGATGTTGCAAGAATGGTTACCAGGGAACGGCTATAATTGCCCAGGCCGGTTTTATTTTGAAATGCCCTCTTGCCATCGTAGCCTATGATCATACTATTTGATTCTTGATACCCACGCAAGATATAAAAAACCCCGTATGCTTGTGCTTCGATTATAATACAACGCATGACTAACACGGTCAATTGATTTCAATTTTGAATTACAAGAATTTTAATGATGTATTTTACAACCCTTGTTCATTCGCTTTGGCGGGTCAATTTTTTCTTTTTGTATCTTGCGCCGGGTCAGTAATAGAATTATGGAAAAAATATCGGCAGTTATTATCACCTTTAATGAAGAAAAAAAAATAGCGAAATGCCTGGAGTCATTGCAGGGTGTGGTGGATGAGATCATAGTAATGGATTGTTTTTCCACTGATACCACGCCTGATATCTGTAAACGATATGGCGCCCATTTCTTTCAGCAACGCTGGAATGGATATGGGCTTCAAAAAAATACTGCAGCTGAAAAGGCAGTCTACGATTATATTTTGAGTGTAGATGCCGACGAAAGCCTCTCACCGAAATTGCAACGTTCAATTATTGATGCGAAAAGCGCCGGATTACAGGGCGTATACAAAATGAACCGGTTGAATAATTTTTATGGATATGACTTGCATCACGGTGATGCTTATCCTGATACAATGAAGCGTTTGTATAATCGCAGGGAGGCAAGATGGTCACTGCGACAGGTACACGAAACCCTGGATATTAGCGATGGCATCATCATCCGCAAATTAGCCGGCGACATCCTGCACCGAAGCAAGGATACACCAGAGGATCATATAGCAGCCATCAATAAATATTCTACCTGGGGTGCGGCCGAGTATTTTGACCAGGGTAAGAAGGCTCCTGTGTTTAAATTGATAATAAGCCCCCTTTTTACTTTTATAAAAGGATATGTTTTCAGGCTCGGTTTTTTAGACGGCTATGCAGGATTTATCATTGCTAAAATGAATGCATACGAAGTGTTTCTTAAATACAGTAAACTATTGCTTTTAAAAAAAAAATCTAAATAAACAATTATTATGGAGTTGAAGGAATTAATTCTGACTGCCTGGAATAACCGGGAGCTTTTAAAAGAAACAATGTATGCTGAGGCTGTAAGAAATGTAATAGAAGAAGTGGATAAGGGCCGTCTTCGGACAGCGTCACCGGAAGGGCTTGCAGCAGATGGAAGCATTAACTGGCAGGTAAATGAGTGGGTAAAGCAAGGCATACTGATGTATTTTGCCATTCAGCAAATGGAGACAATGGTATTGCCACCATTTGAGTTTTACGATAAAATGAAATTGAAAGGCGGCTATGCTGAACTGGGAGTAAGAGCAGTACCTCATGCAGTAGCAAGGTACGGCGCCTTCCTTGCGAGAAACGTAGTGCTGATGCCTTCTTATGTAAATATAGGTGCCTATGTAGATGAGGGTACCATGGTAGATACCTGGGCGACCGTTGGTAGTTGTGCTCAGATAGGCAAGGGCGTACACCTGAGTGGTGGCGTAGGCATTGGCGGCGTGTTGGAACCGTTACAGGCGAGCCCGGTGATAATAGAAGATGGTTGTTTTATCGGTAGCCGTTGTATAGTTGTAGAAGGCGTAAGGGTAGAAAAAGAAGCTGTGCTTGGCGCCAATGTAGTATTAACCCAATCTACCAAGATCATTGATGTAAGTGGGGCAGAACCGGTCGAAACCAAAGGAAGAGTGCCCGCAAGAAGCGTAGTCATTCCGGGTTCATACATGAAAAAATTTCCTGCAGGCGAATTTGGTGTTGGTTGCGCCCTAATAATAGGACAACGTAAACCTTCTACCGACCTCAAAACAAGCCTGAATGATGCATTAAGGGATTTTAATGTATCTGTTTAAATGCTGTAGCAAAAGAAAAACCTGGAATTGCCCTGGGTGTAGAGGCTAATAAAATTATGAATGAAAAAGCTTACAAAACAGCGGCACCGGTAGCAGGGTTTCTCATTGCAATTCTAGGTTCCGTTTTATTTTCAACCAAAGCCATTATTGTAAAAAAGGCATTTGAGCAAACACATACCGATGCGTTGACATTGCTTACGCTCCGCATGGTTTTTTCACTGCCTTTTTTTGTAGGTGCTGCTATTCTTGCAAATAATAAGAAAGACAACATAAAACTTTCACCAAAACAGTGGACCAACATAATTGCACTGGGATTTTTTGGATATTACCTTAGCAGCCTGTTTGATTTTATTGGACTGCAATATGTAAGCGCCGGGCTGGAAAGGCTTATCCTTTTTTTATACCCCAGCTTTGTAGTGTTGATAAATGCAGCGGTATTCCGGCAAAAAATTTCCGGTATTCAGAAAATAGCGCTTACACTTACCTACCTGGGAATAGCGATCGCTTACTTCGGCGAGTTGAAAATAGATTTCAACAATTCTGGATTTTTATTGGGCAGTGCTTTTATTTTTATTTGCGCTATTACCTTCTCCATTTACATTGTTGGAAGTGGAAAAGTTATACCATTGGTAGGTGCTACTAAATTTACAGCCTATACAATGCTGGCTGCTACAGTCGGAATCTTTTTACATTTTATTGCAATTGGGAATTACAGGAACATGCCCTCAGGTGATTCATTTTGGATATATGGATTTTTATTAGCAATTATTGCCACAGTTATTCCGGGCTTTTTAATCTCAAATGCTATGAAAAGAATAGGCTCTAATAATGTAGCTATTATTTCCAGCATTGGGCCGGTGAGTACCATTGTGCAAGCACATTTTATATTAGGCGAACACATTTTTGTGGAGCAGATAATCGGCACCCTGTTGGTGATTGCAGGTGTTTTATTAACCGGGTGGAAAGGCCGTCAGAAGGTTACATAATTTATCAGAAGTTTTGGGGCAGATACATTTTACTTTTCTATATTTGCAACCCTGATGAAGTAGCCCGGGTGGCGAAATTGGTAGACGCACTGTGTTCAGGTCGCAGCGTTCGCAAGGATGTGCTGGTTCGAATCCAGTCCCGGGCACAAACCCGCTTTTTGAGCGGGTTTTTTGATGTGGTAAATTCAATACAATCAAGTGCCTCAGCCCATTCTGTTTCTTTTGGTTTCCTTTGATTTACATTGTCTTCTCAATTTTGGTTACACTGCTGTTACATCTGTAACAAACACGAAGTGAAATCATACCTTTGAGAAAAGAAATGATAATCAAAGTCAAAAGAGCGTAATACTGCGAAAACGTAAGAACGGTAATGGGACCACTACCTTAATGTTGGATATTTACTATGATGGAAAAAGAAGCTATGAGAGATTAGCTCATTTGCAGTTAGCGAAGCCTTCGAACTTAAAAGATCGGGAACACAATAAAGAGTTATTACAAAAAGCAGAAGCTATTAGATTAATACGGGCGGTTGAACTGGAAGGGAGTAATTACAATATGACAAGTGATGCCGGAAAAAAAACGAATGTTGTGACTTGGATGCAATCGTACGTGAATAAATACAATAAAAAGGATAAAAGAAATATGCAGGGGGCCACTAATCGTTTTTCCAACTTCTTGTCGGAAGTAAGAAAAACAGGGCTAACCTTCGGCAATCTCAATGCTTTGCTTATTGAGGACTTTATTGATTACCTGGAGGCCGGGAGCACCGGTGAAGGTGCAAGCTCATCTCGCTTTAAAAAATGCTGCCACTTGTTGATGGTGATTGTCCAAAAATAAATTTTATGTAGCTCAGTACGAATTACTTTTTACTTAAAGTCTTTGAAGTCATTTTTATTTGTAAGATAATTTATTCCGGAAAATTCTTTGCATCTTGGTTTTGGGAGAGTATGCTACTGGCTGTGTTCGATGAAGACACCGAACACGGGAACAAAACTTACGTATTATTATGACATCCATAATCTGGCGAGGCATTGAAAGGGATTATATATTCAATACAGCCGGCCTCAGCATCTTTAATGCCTTTACAACATTTACATTGCCATTAAAAATGTTTTATGGCAGCAACATTTTCTGTTGGCGGCGTTAACTATATTTCGTTCTACCGTCTTTATGAGTGCTTTTCTCACCGGTACAACTAATGGCCGGACTTTACATTATTATAAATAAAACCCAAAGCGACTTATCATATCGGGCAACATTATTATTAATGAGAAAGGTAGTTACTTGTGAGAAATAAATCGTCCATAATAGTTTTTAAGGTTAGCCTCATACTCTGTGCTTAGCTCTTTTGAAGTGTCGTATTCAGGGCTGTTTTTAACCTGCTCAACTGAGGCCTTAACAGTGACTTCTGAAGTTTCCCAACTGATTTCTTTTATCAAATCAGGCGATATTGTTACCTTCTTACCGGCAAACCAATTACCTGTGTCAACTAACATATAATGTATTGTCCAGGTGCTGTCATCTACTATAAAATCCTCCACATCTCCAATAGTATCATCTAATGCATGAATGCTATAGCCTTGCACGCTTTTGGCACTTCGTAAGTGAGGATCGCCTTCTGCCTTTGCGCCGGGTGTATTTTCGCTGGCTTTTACCGCCTCATCCATAGGCACGGACGACATGGGCATCATCATTCCAGTAGTGCCCATACCGCCACCCCAAATGCCGCCACCCCAATAATTTGTCCAGGAGTAATGTGCATACAGTTCCATTTCGTGCTGCCGCGAAACTGGCTGGTCTGTGTCTATATCCGGACTTCTATTAATTTGCTCTTTTGTGAGGTTGACAGGGAATGTCTCATTTTCCCAATCACACTCTAAAAGCGCTTCCGGTGAAATAAGCACCTTCTTATTTGAAAACCAACTACCTGTTTCTACAACGAGGTAGCGTATCGTCCACGTGACATCGTCAAAATAAAAATCCTTTACTTTTCCAATCTCGCCATCGGTAGCGCCCATTGTAAAACCCATCAGACTTTTGATATTTCGTTTCATATTTTTTTATTTTAAAGTGTATAAATTATTTGCGATTATTAAACTGGTTGTCTGAACACTTTATTCATCAAAGTGATTAATTGGGAATAATGGGTTAACCCCATAGCTCATAAGACTTCTCTATCAACTCCTTTCTTAATCTTCTTGTTTTTGTAAAGTGATATAATCTGTTTTGTTAGTATGCACTTTCTTAGTCTCTTCAATCAAATAACTAAACTTAAGATGTACTAAAAACGATTAGTCCTCAACACTACCTGGTAGCCGGGATATTGAATATTTGAGTTGTCCTCAGCAGTTATAAATACGCTTACCGGTTTAAAGGCAGATACGGTTTCTAAAGAACTTTTAAGCGTTTTTGAAAACATGCTGCTCGAGGTATTTAAGCTTCCAATATTTTTTAAACCGTTATCTGCAGTTTCCATCCAGACAACGTATGTATTTTTTGGAGGATCAAGTCTCTTAGGTTCAGCCAGGCGAATTACATTTAAATCAATGCTATAATTGTTGTTTTTATCTTTTTTAACTTTAACTGATCCTTGAGCAGCTGGTACTACCGTCGAAGTTTGAAAAGATATTTTTTTTGAACAGGATGCAAGGAGAAAAACAAGAAAGAATATTATAGCTGCTGAAAAAATACTTTTTGTTGTTTTTTGTGAAATTGTTTTCATAAATGTTTTTTTTAAATTAAATAATTTATTCATTGAGCTCATCAACTAATTTGAACTAATTATTAGAATGATTTTGTGAAGGCTAAATTTACTTCTGTGAATTTCCCCCGAAGTTGTGAGAATATTCTATGAAACCTTTAAAATGAAATAACCCGATTATACAAATTAAGAATTGTGCCATCAAAACAAAATGCCGATAAAAAAGTAATTACATTAAACAAAAAATAACGTGTGCAATTAATTACCCATAAACCGAATCATCATATTTGTAGTTGGTATTTTCTTTTGCTTAAATTTTTGTGTGAATATTCAATTTATTATGGTAGCTTCTGGCTTTATTATGGCTACGCTGACGTCCGTAAGTTGCATCGAATAATTTCGGATTCAGCGACAATGACATCTTAATACCACATAGAAAAATCAGGTACCCTTTAACTGATCAATAGAGGCAGTTAACTTTTTTATCTCTGTTTTTAATTCCTCAAAATCTTTGGTTCCTGCAACAGGGGCATTTTTCTCTTCAGCATCCCGCCCTATAAAAAATGTGGCAAAGGTGGCGGTGACATAACCAAAAATACTGTACCCAAAAACTGCTATCAAAAATGCAAGGCCCCTACCTTCAGGAGTGGAAGGATTAAATTCATTACCCGCTGTTATCACCCTCATGGCTGTCCACCATAAAGCCATAGCGTAACTATCAAAACCTGCATTTGGATTTTCAAGCGCATACATACCGGCTGCACCGGCGAAAGTTACTATAAGGGTAATCATAAAAACATAACCAAAGGCTCTCCGCTTCATTGTTGCAGCAAGGCTTTTCATACTTCTGTTTAAAGAAGAAACAATTCGGACAACCCTGATGCCTCTTAAGCCTCGCAGCAAACGAATAAATCTGAAAACACGAAAGATCCTTAAAGCGGGAATAATAAGGGAGATGGCGGTTAACCAGTTCTTTTTGAAAAAATCAACTTTAACTGGTGCTAAAATAAATTTGATAAAAAAGTCAATAATAAAAATGGTCCAAATGGTTAAACTTGCATACTCAAGTGGCTTGTTCAAGCCCCATATCAATTCAACCACTAACAAAACCAACCATACAAAGCCTAAGAAAATCATTGGCCCTTCCAAAACTTTTTCTACTGAGGTTAATAGCTTATTTCTTTCGTTGGTTAATTGTTGTTTCATGTATTTTATTTACCGACCCCGGAGCTTGATTATTTTCTTATTTAAATTAATACTCACAATATCGCCAGGATAAATCTGGGTACCGAACGTTATGGAAAATGACTAATCTTTTTCAATCCGGCAATTGAATTGTTGTCCTTACGCACAATTTCATTTACACTTCTGCTTAACAAATTATCTGCTGCCAAATGATGTTGAATGCCTTCCAAAACACCTGTAGCCAGTGGTTGTTTTGTAAAATAGATAAACTTTTCTTTCCTTAATTCTTCCAGCTCCGGGCTATAGTTAGATACTACTATTCCCTTTGCTTTCCCCTTTAACATATCTTCATCATTGCCGCTATTACCTGCAGTGATAAACTGTTCCAGCGGTAATTTCCATTTGTAGCTAAGATAGCGTACAGCACTCCCTTTGCTGGCACGAAACGGCAAAAAGTCGAGATAACGATTTTCAGTTATTAATACTTTAGCACGCAATTTTCGGTCATCTAAAAACTTATATAAATTGGCCAGGGCATCGGCATTGAAATTATCTGCTAAATAATAACTTAACTTAAAACGCCATTGCGCTGCAGGTTCCTGTAAACTGATTCCAGGAAAATCCTTTAAAGCCTCTTGCAACTCATCTCTTTTCCACATGTAATCGATATGACTATCCCATCCTTTATCCGGGATAAATTTATCACTGTAATAAATTTCTGAACCTGCCGAACAAATTAAAATATCGGGCACCGGCAGATCGAACTCTGCCAATGCCGCTTCGGTAATTACTCTATTTCTACCACTGGCAATACCAAAAGCAACCCTATCTTTATTTTGATTCACCCACTGGGTAAACTCCTTTAAGCCAGGTGAATCCTTACCTTCTACTAACGTGCCATCAAGATCTGAAATAATACAAAGCTCTGCAGTGGTAAGTTTTTTTCCGTACGCGGTTTTATTTATATAAACAGGGGTGCCGGTATCCTTCCGTTTAATCAGGTCTTGTATTACCTGCATGTATTTATTGGCAAATGAAGTCCATGAATAGAATTGATTGGTTGCTAAAATGCCATTACTTGAATATTTTTCCCACAAAGCCTGGTCTGAAATTATTTTTTTCAAAGCATCAGCAATCGCTTTTGGATCTTCCACATCTACCAATAGCCCATTGTTACACTGTTCCAATATTTCTTTTGGACCGCCTGTCGGAGAAGCAATAACCGGCAATCCACATGCAGCTGCTTCCACGATAGTTAGCCCGAAATTTTCTCCCGGGGTAGCATTTAAAAACACCCCTTTTTTACGGGCAGCCAACCTGTATATTTCCGGCACATCTAACTTAGGATCATTTTTCTTAGGTATAGACATTTTTCCATACAGGTCATATTTATCAAGCAGCAACAAGAGATTGGTCAAAATATCCTTTTCATCTTCCGGCATTTTACTAATATCTTTTCGTACCCCGGCGAATATCGCAAGGTTGGCCATGGCTTGCAATTCTTTATCCTGGCCATATGACTGTATTATGGTTTCAAAATTCTTTCTTTTATCGGCTCGGCCAATTGAAAGTATTAAGGGCTTGGCTGGATTAAATAAAAAACGATCGATATCTGAATTAACCCTGTAAAGTGCTTGCTCCTGCTCCACCGACATTTTGAAGGACGGCATATCCAACCGGTAAAAGGGGTAGAATATTTGAGGAGTAACGCCGGGAGGTATTACTTCAAATTTTGCCGCCTTAGCATTTTCATAAAGATTGTACTGGGTATTGATGATGTGCTGTGTGCTTACAATAAAAACATCAGCTGATTTCAATATACTTTCTTCCACGGATATGCGCCGCTCCATATTAAATTTCTCATCAATTTTTTCCGCCGACATTCCCTCATGTAACAATATATTTTTTTTGTTTCTTCCTAAAGAATGCCCGGTGGCAAGAAAAGGAATTCCAAATATTTCACTTATCTGACTGGCAAGATAATTTCCGTCTGCATAATGACCATGTACCACATCAGGAAAATCTCCTTCTTCATCAATGAACCTAATTGTTTTATCTATAAATTCGTCCAAATGGTCCCACAATACCTCTTTAGGCCTATATGTATTTCCTCCACAAGCCATTCTTATGATCCGTGCTCTGTCATTCACAATTTCAATTTCCTTCTCGTAAGAAGCTGACACTCTTTTGTCGATGATTTTGCGGGTAAACAAGTCTACTTTTCTTACATCCGGATGCAGCGAAAGATTCTCCAATAATTCAAGAACATATTTCACCTGGCCACCAGTATCTTTATCTCTGCCGATTTCGGGGTCTTTAAAACGAATGAGACCATGCGGGCTATATAGTTGAATGTAGTATCCTTTCATAATATCTAATTTTCACATTTCGATAATTGCAAAAATACTTCTGTTCATGGCTAATGGGTACTTTTACATATTAAAACCTAATTAAAATATGTACTCGGGATCAGGATTTAGCGACTGGGAAATAGGTGACATAACAGTAATCATTTATAAAGAGATGTATCATCTATTTCACCTAATTATTCCTAACCATGATTATATAGCACATGCTATATCAAAGGATGGCATCTCATGGAAGCGGGTGAACAATGCCCTTTTTGTGGGCCACCCGGGCGAGTGGGATGACGATATGTTGTGGACGATGCATGTGTGTGAAGTAGATGAGAAATTTGAAATGTATTACACCGGTTTACAAAGAAAAGATCGTGGTGTTGTTTCGGGTATAGGACTAGCCTTATCAGAAAACCTGGTTGACTGGGAAAAAAGCAGGAAAAATATTTTCCCCATTAAGCCAAAAGGAATTTATTATGAAACATCAGAAACCAATCCAAGGAAATGGTTGAGCTTCCGGGATCCATTCCGCTTTGTTTATAAAAATGACGTGTTCCTGCTCCTCTGTGCCAGAACTATAACGGGTCCTGTATCCCGACGGGGTTGTGTTGGAATGGTAAAAATCACCAATGATGTAGTAGAACTGCGGCCGCCATTGTTATATCCGTTAGTGTATGATGATGTTGAATGCCCTTGCGTGTTTGAGTTACATGGAAAATTTTATTTGCTCGGTTCGATACGGGAAGATATAAGTGTACGGTATTGGTTTGCTCCAGATTTTCTTGAAGAGTATCATTCCTTTCATGATGATGTCGTATTGCCACATGGCAATTATGCAGCACGTACTAACGTGGATGGAGAACATTTACTGGTATACAATTTTTTTTATGCACGGGGCAAGGGCGAACCATTGCGTGTGTTGCCTCCGCCAAAGCAACTGGATACCGATGACAAGGGAAGGCTTATATTAAAGACATATTATCGCTGGGACCAGATGGTAACAAAGTCTATCCGACAGGATGAGCTTTCAGATGTTATTCATTTATTTTCAAACCCTACGGCTTCTTCCACCATCGAACCTGATAAATGGACTTGCAGCTCGAGGGGTGGATATGAAGTATTTTACTTCCAGAAGCCTTCTGCCAGTTTTATATGGGAAGGTGTTATCACTGTGGAAGGGATGGGTAAACTTGGACTTGTCACAGATATTGACCGACAGGGGAATGGTTATTTTATTTCACTGGATGTTTCCCATGGATTGGTAGAAATAACGGCTTGGGGATTTAACCCGTTAGACAACCGGGAAAATTATATTTTTAATAGCCTTCAGTCCAGCACATTTGCTGTAAATGAAAACAAATCATTTCGTTTTAGATTAATTCGTTATGGCAGCTATATTGAATTGTCAATTGACGGTGTTGTTAAACTTACGCTCATTGATTACACCTATAGTGGAATGGGCATCGGACTATATTTCGCTTCGTCTATACTATCATTACAGGAGTTAATTCTAAAGGTACTGCCCGATCCGGAAGGCGAGTACGCCAGCCAGGAAGAAGAACAAAAGTTACATGTAAAGGAATAATCACCCATTCAAAAAATGTTTTGTGGTTGCGCCAAACTACTGTTTGGTTTTTACAAGAACAGCTGTAGGCAACTGAACAATATAGTGATAAACTTTTGATGAAATTAATTAATGCACAGCAATAAGAAACTATACGATGTGGTGGCGAACAATTGCTTTCGGATATTCAAATCACCTCCGATGGTCTTTGTTCTCAAAAATAATTAGCCTGTAGTAAACCGGCTTTGCTGTAACTTTTTTAATCGCAACATTTAGTGTTGTATACATGCCGTACATAATAAAAACGAGCACAACAGCATTCTAATCTCGGTTTGTTTACTGGAACCTCTTCGCATCCATTATTTTACTGATCATGGTAAAAACAAGGCCCTTAAAAAGATCCATGAGAATCCAATAACTAAGAAGGTATAAACTATGTCCAAGTGAGAAATTAAATATGACCCTGGAGCAGTCAGGCGCTATAGCAAAGACCTTTAAGATTCTTGTTCTTAAAGGGCCTGACAATGTACGGGCTGACTTTATATTTCCAATACCAAAATGTTTAAGATGTAAATACGGTGAGTACACAGGAGGAACATAATTCATCGAAATATATAAGCGATTTAACCGAACGATAATTTGCAGGATCTCGTTATTTTTTTCACCTCCCGTTATATAAACAGTATAAATTTAGTGCAAGTAACTTTCCATGATTCGTAGATTTTACTCCCCAACATACCACATTCACATGGAATGAAAACTGTCATAGAAATTTAATAACATTTTAATCTCAATTAAACGAGATGTTAAGACCGGACTACTAATTTAGTAAATCATAATGCTTTATTAAACTGCGTTATCGTAACAGTTGGTATGTTGTATCAGGAAATTTATTTAGCACCTTTCATTATTTATTTATAACATTCGCCGATATGAATGAGAAGGACAGTTTAATAAAACCCGACCAGAAAAGTAATAGCTCTGCCAGATATTATTCCATTTCGCAAACCCAACTTTTGCTAGCTATCCTGGCATTTCTTATCGTGATAAGTTTTGTCTGGATTTGGAAGGAAATACGCACCAATTTATTGGTAAAGGAATATCAGCAGCGTGAGAACACGATAATTGATTCAGCAAGGAGTCAATATGAAAAAGGTACACTGCAATTTTTACAACAAATATCGAAACCCTATGTTTGGTCTGCCAGAACAACCATGCTACAAGGAAATCTTCAGCAGCTGGACTTGTACGGAAATGACATGGTAAAAGAGAAAAATTTCTTATCAATAATGGTAGCAGACTCAAAGGGCAAAATACTTAGTTCTACTGATAAGAAATACGAAGGGAAAGATATAACGTCTCTTACGCCTGTTCCGGATATCACGGCCGACAGCACCACAACCCGTCAGCTGACAGACAGTTTGTTGTTAACAACGTCTCCCATTATGAGTTTCAATAGCAGGATAGGTACCCTTATCATTAATTATTCATTTTCGCCCCCCGTAATACAGCCACGCACAGGGCAATAATAATTCATACACGATAGATCATAATACATTCAATACTTTTTAGGCTATGCTTACATGAACTCCCTAGTAGCTATCTATCATTAAAACCTTTTTATTGTTCGGCATGGTTGAGAGATGAAGGATTAGCTGTGTTGAGTCTTCATCATGAGTTTGTCGCGTTCAGCAACCGATTTTTTCAGCCGAGCCCCGCCTGAAAAGAAATAGTTCATTGAAAGACCAATGTAATTTTATCAAACTGCAACCTTACTTTGAGCCAGTTTTTTATTTTCAATCTGTCATTAGCGGGAATTTTTCTTGTAGAAGATAATAAGAGTAACAGTGATTTACTGTTAACCGAGCTGTCATTTAGCAAAAATGATGGCTGAATAATCGCATTGTTTAACATGGGATACTGAACTTTTAATTCCCTGAAGATTTGAACTCCTAGTTTATGCTCACCCTCTATACTGTCCAACTGTTTTTGTAAAGCCTTTGTTGATTTTCCCTTTCAACAAGCAATTGTGTCAACTGGTTAACTTGCTGGCCGGGTGCAGTTGCTTGATCGTCTTGCATATATGCAAAACCTTGCTTGATCTCCAACCTGGTATTGTTCAGGTTATATTTTTTTAGTTGCCGTTTAAGCTGTTCAATTTGTTGGGGCGATATTTCATTCCCACCGAAAACCAGTGAAATGGTTTTATTCTTAGCATCAATTTTTTTATTTAGCAAATAATCATTCGTGAAATGGGCTTCATTGGAAACAAAGGCATTAGCAGTTTTTGTAAACTTATTTTGCTGCACCATATCGTAACCAAAATAAATACTCGGCAGCAAGGTTAGCAAGACAATGCCCCAAACAATTCTTCTGGCTTTTTTTTGTGACTGTTCATTTTGTAAAAGCTTAAAAGGAAAATGTTGAAGTCTTACAAAAATAAAAGTAGCCAATGCGATAAAAACTGTATTAATAATAAAAAGATAAAAAGCTCCAAAGAAGTAACTTAATTGCATAGTAGCGATTCCATATCCTGCTGTGCACAGTGGTGGCATTAAGGCTGTCGCAATAGCTACACCCGGGATTACGTTACCCTTTAACTTACTGGAGGTAGCCACGATACCGGCGAAACCTCCCAATAGGGCGATCAATACATCATAAATCGTAGGTGATGTTCTGGCAAGTATCTCCGAGTGTGCATCACTTAATGGTGAAACGAGAAAAAAAAATGTAGAGGTTGTTAAGGCAACTGAGGTGGCAATGATATAATTGTTGAGTGCCTTACGAATAACGAAAGGTCATTTATACCCATACCTAGTCCAATTCCCATAATGGGGCCCATTAAAGGAGAAATTAACATGGCACCGATTATAACGGCAGTGGAGTTTAAGTTTAAGCCTAGCGAGGCAACAAAAATTGCAAATATTAGTACCCACAAATTTGTTCCACGAAAGACGACACCGTTTTCTATATGGCTAATAACAGTTGGAAAATCTTCCTTTTCTGTATAAAGTCTAAACTTGTTTAAAAAGTCGTTCAATAGTATCGATTTGACTAAAAAATTAATGAGAACCAAAGATAAAGTATTTTATAAGTGGCTTGCTGATGTTGACTATTCAATACCAGGTCTCTACAAAAGAAAACTTCCGCACATAATTTGTACTATAATTCAGCTTAAAACCAGCCAATGACTGTAGAAATGAAAATACCAAAGGATATGAGTAACATCGATGTGTCAGACCTGGGCGAGTTGATCTGGTGGTCAAACCATTTGGGAATTTGTCCGGAACGAATTTTATCAATTATAGATATAGTGGGCCCTTTAACCCGTAACATCGTGACATATCACAGACTAAATAACAAACATTAAAACGAGGTACTAATTGGAATTACGATTGTTTTATAACCTAATTTTCGTGGTGACTGACAACTTTTACAACAAGAAAATTTATAATCGATCCTGTTTAAAGTTTATTACGACAACCAAATGTTATTGTGAAAATTGATTATGCAGATTAAAAAGAGATTAAAATTGGAACGCCAAGCGCCACCGTTTAACCAATTTCCTTTAGGTTTATGTCTTTATACAACTACAATATGATACAAGGAACACCTGATGTAACAGCAGTGAGAAAAAGCACTGTAGCTATTTATCAAATTCGATCAGTGGCCCCTGCTGTGCAGGCAAAAAAAATACCATATGGAAGAAAAGAAAATTTTGTTGATCGAGGATGAAAAGAAAATTGCGGATACGCTTGCCAAAGGGTTAAGCGAACTTGACTTTTATGTCGACGTGGCCTATGACGGTAAGATGGGTCTTAGGAAATTTGAATCTGGTTTCTTCAATTTAATTATCACAGATATCAATTTACCAGGCTTGAATGGATATGACCTTTGTAAACAGATTCGGGATGTAAACCAGCATATTCCAATCATTATGCTTACTGCTTTTAGTACAATGGATGATAAGATTGAGGGCTTTGATGCAGGCGCAGACGACTACCTGGTAAAGCCCTTCGAGTTTAAGGAGTTATTGGTGCGGATAAGGGCCCTCTTGAAACGGACCATGAACCAACAATTGCCTACGGGAAATATTCTTACGATTGCTGACCTGGAGTTAAATGTTGACAGTAAAGAAGTAAGCAGGAACGGCAGGCCAATTAATTTGACGGTAAAAGAATTTCAGTTGCTGGAATACCTTATGCGTAACCGTAATAGGGTTGTCTCGAGGGCTGATATAGCTGAAAAGGTTTGGGACATTGATTTTGATACCAAAACAAATGTCATTGACGTATACGTAAATTTTTTAAGAAAAAAATTAGATAGAGAATACGATAACAAATTAATTCACACCCAGGTGGGGATGGGCTATATGATCAAAGAGAAATAATTTATGAGCATCAAGTTTAAAATTGTAATGCTTTTTGTTGCACTGGTAACGCTGATTGTATCAATAGGAAGCATTGCAATTTATTTTTTTAGTTTAAAGGAAAGGCAGGATACATTCCGGGTGAGATTGAAAAACAGGGCACTTACATCTGCAAAAATATTTTCAGGTGATGCCGTAAACAATCTTAAGGTACTGAGAAGATTGGATACGGCCGGGGTTGCATCTTTATACGAAAAAAGTATTGTTATTTTCAATGCCAACAACGCACAGCAATACTCATTTGCAGACAAAACAGGCGATACACTCATTGTTCCCCAAAGCGTAATCGAAGACGCAAGAGTCAATGAAGAAAGCTATTTTAGTTATAATGATAAGAGAGCTGTAGCCATAAAACACCTGGATAATGACAGTTATTTCATTTTGGCAGTAGCAGCAACTGACCTCGATGGCCGTGGGTATCTTCGTCAACTAAAAAGTATACTGTTATTTTCCCTGTTGCTTGCCGCCTCATTATCATTTCTTGCCGGGCTTTTTTTTGCCAGTCACCTGATTTTTCCAATCAAAAGAATAACCGGAGAAGTTAACCTGATCAGCTCAAACGATCTGTCACAAAGAATAAAAATTAGCCCGGCCCAGGATGAGTTGACCCAGCTAGCGCTTACCTTCAATCATCTGCTCGACCGGATGCAAGAATCTTTTTCCACACAACGGCGTTTCATTTCCAATGCTTCGCACGAGTTATCCAATCCCCTCACTTCTATTTCGAGCCAGATTGAAGTAATCATGCAAAAAAACAGAACTTCAGAGGAATACCGGGATACTTTACAAAGTGTTTATGAGGATACCCGGGAATTACAACAGCTAACCCGAAGCTTGTTAGAAATTGCAAGAACCGGCTCCCAGGGCAGCCTGGATCTGAGTGAAGTGAGGCTGGACGAAGTACTGTTTAAAGTGGTATCTGATATACAACGGCAAAACAGGCAATACAAGGCCAATATTAATTTTGATGTGTTTCCGGATGAAGAAAAATTAATGTGCATATTTGGAAATGCTAACCTCCTGTATATCGCCTTCAAAAACATAATAGAAAATGGCTGTAAATACGCAGATGATAATAAATCTTACATAAGTGTGACCTTTGATAAGTCAAATATCACGATAAAAGTATTTAATAAAGGGGACGTAATTTCAGAGGCCGATATCCAACATATTTTTCAACCTTTTTTCCGGGCCGAAACTGCGCAAAATAAACCCGGGTTTGGACTGGGACTTACACTTGCCAAGCGCATTCTCTCTTTACATAAAGGAACGGTGGAGGTTGTTTCGGACCCGGAGCTGGGAACCACCTTCACCATACACCTTTCAAATGTATTTTCAGCTAGCTGACATTTTCCTTTATACTCCCACTGCTGCATGAGTTGCAATAGAATTTTTAATGGCTCCATTTTTTCCATTGATGAATAATGTTTGGGTCGGAAATGCAAATTCAATTTGCTCTCTTTCAAATGCTTCAAAAATTCGCAGGCAGATACTTTGCTGGGTATCCATAAATAACAGGTAATCGGCTGATTCAATATAATAAACGATTTCATAATTAACGCTAAAGTCGCCGAGCGTTTTCAAATGAGCCCGATCAAAAACAGCATGCAATTCGCAATCGATGATCTCTTGAATGATGCCAGGTATTTTTTTGAGTTTGTGCGTTGATGTGCCATAGATAACCCCAATGCTAAAAACAATTCGCCTCTTCTGAAGCCGCTTAAAGTTTTGGATAACAGATTTTACCATTTCAGCATTTGGCATTACCAATTGCTGCCCATCGAGACTTCTGATATGAGACGTTTTAATTCCAATTTTTTCCACTACGCCTGCATTGCCGCTTACTATAATGAAATCGCCAATCTCGAAAGGCTTATCAAAGAATATAACAAAATAACTAAACAGGTCGCCCAATATATTTTGAGCTGCCAATGCAATCGCAATGCCACCTACACCCATACCAGCAATGATTGTTGTCACATCGTAGCCAAGATTATCAGCCAGCACAACGAGCCCGATTCCCCAGGTAACAATTTTCACCACAAGCAACATTCCGGTAACCTGCTTAATTCGCTCTACGGGTTCATTGCGTCTTTCCATATACCCCACTACGGAGTATTGTATAAAGAAATTAACAAGCCTGACCGAAAAGTAAAGCGTCACAAATAAAAAAGCGGCAAACAACATTCTGCCAATTGCTGCAGGTATCAACAAAGACACAATGATCAGGTAATTTACCAACAGGTACGCATACGGCAAAACAAATCTCTCAACTATTTCAACTAGCAAATCATCAATATTGGTATTGCTTTTTGATGTGAGTCTTTTTAATACAAGCAACAATCTCCGCCTGGTTAGCCTTAACAAAATCCAGGTTAACAGTATGCCTGCGATTACAGCCAGGTATTCCAACAATGTGTTTCCAAAAAAAATCCGTTGTAATAAATTCATCCCCTGACTTTTAATTAGTTTAAAAGGCAAACCTATTTTAGCAATATTAAAAACCAATTAAAAGCAAATTAAAATCACATTCACCACGCACAATATCTAATCAGTTGACTTTAATCGGATTTTAATGATATGTTAATCGGATTTTTAGTCCGGGGGAATAATATTGCTTATAAAGTTTCACGATGCAAAAATTGTTCAACAGGCTGCTCGTTCCGGTAGATTTCAGCGGGCGTTCAAAAAAAGCAATCGAAAAAGCAATTGACTTAGCCAAGCAATACAACTGTAGTATTCATTTGCTGCATGTAACGCCACCCGATTATGGCAACTGGTCAGTGGCCACATACCCAGCCAATTCAATGTTGGCACCGGACAATAAAGCTGAACTGGAATTCAAACTTGCGGGGCTATGCATCACTGAGGTGGCATCATGTGGTTCAACGATCGATATAAGCTACAGCGTGGTACAAGGCGCATGGAATGAATCGGTAATCGATTTTGCAAACACCCTTGGATTTGATCTTATCCTGATAAACCAGCCAGAATCGGCTATGCGCAACAGGAAAATGCTTCTGGATCCAAATATAATTGCAAGCAAAACAAATGCGCCTGTTATTACGGTTCCAACCAACAGGAGCATCACAAAACTATACAGTATTGTAGTGCCTGTCACAGATTTTCTACCAGTGCGAAAGCTCATGTATGGTGTATACATCGCCACCAATTATAACAGCATCATTAAGCTATTGGGCATTGAGAACCCGGATACAAAGAATAAGGTAATGCATTACATGATGAAAGCACATAAACTGATCAGTGACAATTGTGGGGTGAAGGTCGAACTTGAAAAACTAAGCGGTATGAATGTAGCTGATGCAGTTACCAGGTATGTACATGATAAGCCCACTGACCTGGTCATTTTAAACCCAGGCACACAAACTAGAATGCCGGGATTTTTCTCCGGGCTGCTTGGCAATATCATTCAAAAATATGCTGCCCCCCCGATATTAACTGTAAATCCACTTTAATTTAAACGAGCATCAATTTATTAGATATGAAAAAAATTATCAGCGTTATTGGAACCATTTTAGTATTGGTTAATATGGTTAACGCCCAGACGATTGAAACGGCTAAGCAACAAATCTATTATGAAAGATATGAAAGTGCAAAGCAGCAATTAAAGGCATTGATCGCATCCGGTAACAGCTCACCGGAAGCCTGGTATTGGCTTTCTGAAATATATCTGGAACAGGAACAACCCGATTCAGCAGCCAAGGCTTTAACTGCAGGTCTGGAAAAATTCAAGTCGCAAAACCTCTCAGTGAAAAAATCACCTTTACTGGCTGTTGGCCAGGGGCACCTGTTATTAAGCAAAGGCGATACAACAGCGGCAAAAAAACAATTCGAACAGGTTTTAGACGAAACAAAGTACAAAAATGCCGATGCGCTCTGGGCTGTTGCGAAAGCCAATATAGATAGCAAATTGGGGGATTCCGTATGGGCAATTGAACTATTGCAAAGGGCTGTTAAGAGAGATAAAAAAAATGCAGTCATCTATACAACATTGGGGGATGCCTACCGCAAGCTGATTGACGGGTCCAATGCGATTATCAACTACCATAAAGCCCTGGAAATAGACCCAAATTATGCAGCAGCAGTGTTTAAAGAAGGAAGAATCTACAAGAGTCAAAAGAATGCTGAAATATACCTGGACAAATTTAACAAAGCTATCAGCCTGGATTCGGCTTATGCACCTGCCCTTTATGAACTGTACTATCATTATTATTTTACCGATGTCAATAAGGCGGAAGAATACTTGAAAGCGTATATACGACGCAGTGATCCCATACCGGAACATGCCTATATGCTTGCTGATATGCAGTATGTTTCCAAAAAATGGCAATTAGCTATAGATGAGGCTCAACACATTTTAAACCTCGAAGGTGCAGCCTCCCATCCCAGGCTTTATAAATTGATCGCCTATAGCCAGGCCGCCCTGGGAGACTCAAGTGCTGCCCTAACCAATATGAATACATATTTCGAAAAGCAACAGGACACTGGTGTGGTGGCCAAAGATTTTGCTATGAAAGCGAAACTGCTGCAAGCATTAAACCCTGATAAAACAGTTGCGATTGATTGGTATAAAAAGGCCCTGCAAAAGGAAAGTAATACAACGGATTCACTTGAATATATTATGAGCCTGGCAGACCTGCAAAATGAATTGGGCAACCGGGAAAGAGAAGCATTTTGGAGGGAAAGAATATATAACATCAAGCAACCCCTCACCAATCTTGACATTTATAAATGGGGAATGGCTTTATATTCTTCTGAAAATTTCAGCAAAGCTGACAGCGTTTTCGCCATTTATGAAGAGAAGTATCCTGACCAGATTCATGGCTACCTGTGGCGTGCCAGAAGCAATGCATTGATCGATACCACCATGAAAGAGGGGTTGGCTGTACCACACTATACAAAATTGGTTGAATTGATATCTAAGGACACAGCTACTAACAAGCCCCTGTTGGTGAGGGCTTATGAATACCTTGCAGCTTTCGAGGCCAATACAACAAAAGACTTTGCAGCATCGCTTGACTATTATGACAAAATTCTTGAATTGGAACCCGAAAACATTGATGCCAAAAAGAATGCAGAATTGTTGCAGAGATGGATTGAAGATGGAAAAAGTGGCAATTAGTTGCCCATACAATATTATGGTTTCAGAATATTTAAAACGGGGAGGCGGTTCTTATAGTTTCAAAGGGAAGCACCTGTTGCTTCCCTTTTTTTTAAACGTTTTTTTTCTGCAATTAAAATTGCAATTGAATGAAATAAACTGCGATACCCGACGCAAAACCTACTAATGCTAACCAACTAATCTTTTTAAGATACCACATGAAGTTTATATTTTCAATGCCCATCACGGCAACACCGGCGGCCGAACCAATAATAATCGCACTCCCGCCGGTTCCGGTAGTGAGTGCTAAAAACTCCCAGAAGTGATGATCCGTAGGGAAAGTTATTAAATCATACATTCCCTGAGACGCGGCAACCAGGGGCACATTATCTACAATTGCAGAAAGCAACCCAAGAGCGATTGCAACCAGGAAATCGTTTCTTAGCAGGCTACCCAAACCAGCAGCCACTTGCGTCAACATACCAAAAGACTGCAGGGCAGCTACGGCGAGTAATATTCCTAAAAAGAATAAAATACTGGGTGCGTCCACTTTTCGAAGCGCTCGGGCAACGGTATACTTTTCAGCCAGCACAGCGTCTTTTGCATTATGAATGACGGCGGTTATTATCCAGATAATCCCCAGGGCGAGCAGCATACCCATAAAAGGTGGTAAGTGTGTGACTGTTTTAAAAGCAGGTACAAAAAGCAACAATCCAATACCTGAAAAAAGTATAATCCTTCCATCCTTCTTCTCTTCTACAGTACAAGTGGATACCGGTATCGCGGCAATCTTTTTCCCCCTAAACCTGTTAGCAATTATAAACGCAGGTATGATGCAAACGGCAATACTTGGCAAGATTAATTCCTTGATGATATTAAGTGCAGTAATCTGTCCACCGATCCAGAGCATAGTCGTAGTAACATCTCCCAGAGGCGACCATGCGCCACCAGCATTCGCTGCTATCACAACCATACCTGCAAACCAAAGCCTGTCCTCTTTATCAGTCAAAATTTTAACACACAGAGAAGTCATTACAATTGCAGTAGTTAAATTATCCAGCAAGGCCGACAAAAAGAAAGTGAGTACGGCCACAATGAAAAGTAAGTTCCTTTTGCTGGTAGTTTTAATCTTTTGAGTAATAATATCAAAGCCATTGTGTGAATCAATCAATTCCACGATCGTCATCGCCCCTAAGAGGAAAAACAAAATAGATGAAATTTCACCAAGATGATGCAACAGTTCCTCCGTAACCGTTTCTGGCGAATTACTCTGCATTATATAAATGGTCCAGCATACTGCGCCAGTAATCAAAGCTGATGCAGCTTTATTCAAATGAATAGCGTGTTCAAACGCTATTGCTATATACCCAAGGATAAATACTATTGCAATTAATGCTGTAATCATAGTACAAAATTAAGGCATTTATTATGGTCATCAATTTCGCAAGATTACATATGTGTTATTAAGTTAAATACCTGCTAACGCTGAATACAAAATTTCTTGACTGTTATAAAGAGAAAAGCGGATACTCACGACCTTTAAATATCAAATAGATTTTCTTACCGCTAACAAGGAACAATTACAATATGTGATTCGATTAAGTCACTACACTGCAGTGGCTTCACGATGCAGATGATTAACCGAATCAAGAAAGATGCATCAACGGTGCACAACTTGAATGCTATAATTTGTTTGAAAAAAAACGAAAAAAAATAATGAAGATAGCGGAATTAACCGCTTGTTTGACATGATTGAATACAGCATCAGGCAACATCAGGCCCGTAAAATATAAGCAGTTGTGGCTTTGTAGTGAGCCCTTCATCGCGTTTGCCCCGGGCTCCAACAAGGGAAATGCATAAGAAACCAAGGGCAGCTTGTTTATTAACCCGTCCGTAATAGTTCAATCACACACACAGGCAGGAAATTGCATTGCATGGCAAGTGAATGGGGCTTTTCATTACAGTAAGATTTTCTCATCGCTTAATTCGCCATTGCATAGCCAGGTTCAAGTATTACAAAATCTTAGTATTATTTGCGACGAAGCATATTCGGCTACCTTGGGGTGTGCTTTGCTTTTTCTGTTAATTTACCCTCATTATTTTTTAATTCTCTTTCCAGAAAATAATTTAAAGCAGTAAGTAGTACTGCTATTGCAGCTAATTTTCCAATGTCATCCCATGTAGGTGCAATGGCAGTAGCCAGTATATCGGCAGCTAATAATAGCTCCAGCGAAACAGTAAGGGCACTTCCAAAATGTATTCTTATCGTTTGATTTGTTATTCCATCATCAGGGTTGAAAAGATGTCTTATATATTTGTACAGAAACTTCAATAACGAAATTCCAATAACTATAGCAGCGATAACCTTTACAGTGCTGCTTAAATACTTTGTAATTGTTTCTGCTAATTCTTTCATTGTCATCTAATCACAAAACTTTTTTGTACAATAGTTGTTCCATCCTGTATTTGCATGGTCTAATTTTTGTGCCTTTGTAAATTTTAATCATAAATAATATTAGTTATGGCAGATTATCACACTTACAAAACTTGTATAGAAGCATGTTTAAAATGTGCCGCTATATGTAATCATTGTGCATCATCATGCACACAGGAAGATGATGTAAAGATGATGGCAAAATGCATTCAGTTAGACATGGAATGTGCAACTATATGTTATGCAACGGCACAGTTAATGAGTTTAGGCAGCGAAAAAGCAAAAGAGCTTTGCCTTATATGCGCAGATATTTGCGAAGCATGTGGCAACGAATGCAGCAAACATCATACAGAACATTGCCAGGAATGCGGAGAGGCCTGCGACCGATGTGCACAGGAATGCAGAAGAATGGCAGCTTAATAATATTACAAAAGGCGGGCTTAGAGCCTGCTTTTTTATTTTAAAAAACTTTAAGGGTGGAACAAAATTAAGTATGCACAACATGCAAAGCCTGACTTATAAAAGTTTGTTGTAATGATGGTCATTTCTTTTTTCATCCTGTTCAATTCGTTACTGATTAGAATTTAATAAGAACGTAATATTCAAAGGCATATAAAAACTTTCCATTCTTTATGATCTGGGTAGTCCATTTCTTTGGATTTTATTACTTGCAAGATTAACGATATCAACACCTGGGTCTTTCGACGGTAACCAATGAAGGGTTCATGAAACAAATGCGTAACATACTAAAACCAATATTTTATCTCCCTTTGCCAAAGATTTTGCTTAAAGCAGGTGGATACTTATTAATACAGAAACAGAATTAATATTAAAGAGCCGTTGGGTTATCCCAAAAGGCTAATGGAAGAGGGCTTTTTGTTTAGGTATCCAACGATAGAAAAAGCATTGGAAAATATTTTGGATACACAAATGGCTTATTTTGATTGCAAATAGCAAGATAGATTTTTATGATGCTAAAAATAAAGTGATCCACGAGTTGAAACGAAGGTTAAATCTAACTGGTTGTTCATAAGATTATCCGTCCTTATCTTCTTCCGTTATTAACTCCGCTATGTAAGGTCTTAAAATTAGTTCTTCAAACTCTTTATCCATAATTTTTGAACTTACTATTGCCATATTTCCTGCGTCAATACAAGCAGATTCATGGGCATTCCATCCATACATATACATTGCTTTTAATTGCATCTTAGTCATAGTCAAATATTTGTTTAGCGATATACTTAATAAAAGCCCACTGTAAAAACAGCAAGCCTGGACGATTGTTACTGCTTTAAACACTTTATTTTTCATATCAGTGGCTCAAATGATATTGTTAATCCTTTGTAAGATTAGATATCCTGTGATACGAAGGCTTTATATGGTTTTAGGTCAATAGGTCCTTACTTCCACTTGTTAATCCTCGCAGGACGTTCAATGAATTCCCTAACTTTCGGCAATGCAAAACGTTATGCGAAAACCTAAAAATGACAAACCCTAAAATAGGTTGACTAAAAATTAAACACTTTTAGCAACACTATGGCTTACATTAAAAAGGCAGACCGCCGAAAAAATCAGTACCAAAAAGTCAGTTTCGACTTTAAACTTTCTGTCATTGACGAAATCCACAACGGACTCATCTCAATCAACCATGCCTCAAAGGTTTACAACATTTCGCGTAGTTCCATTACCTATTGGATGAAAAAATTGTCGTCCTTTACTCAAAACAAAAAAGGCATGAGCTTAAAGGAAGAAAATAAAAAACTGAAAGAACGCATTGAAGCGCTGGAGTTTATCAAAGAATTGCAGCAGGATATTATTGTAGACTTTGAAAAAGTAACGGGACAGGAACTTTCAAAAAAGTACTTGCCCGAAGCATTAGCAAACGAGATAGCCAGAAAGAAAAAAAAGCTTACAAAATAAAATGGCTTTACGAATGCTTCGGGCTTAGTAAACAAGCTTATTACAAAAAATTAAAAGTGCAAAAAACGACAGAACAGGACGCTGAAAAGATAAAAGAAATGATACGCCCTATTCGCAAATTAATGGCTCGGTACGGCACAGAAAAACTGCACCTTGACATTATGGCTGCACTCAAAAAAGAAAACATAAAAATGGGCAGAGATAAGTTTCTTCGCTTTTGCAGGGAAAGACATTTGCTTGTGCCGAAAACAAAGCGATTCCACATCACCACTGACTCTAAGCACTTCTTTTACAAATCACCCAACCTCATAGAAAACCTTGTACCCACTTATGCAGAACAGGTTTTTGTTAGCGATATTACCTACATAAAACTCGACCAGGGCTATGCATACCTGGCCCTGGTAACAGACCTCTATTCCAAAAAAATAATGGGCTACAGCATGCACCACAATATGAAAGTACCAATGGTAAAGGAAGCCTTGGATATGGCTCTGCGAAACAGGCAATACAAACACGAAAATGTAGTTCACCACAGTGACAGAGGAATACAATACTGCTGCCCGGAATATGCCGATTATGCAGAAAGTAAAGGTATGATCCTAAGCACTACTGAAAAATATGATCCCTACCAGAACGCAGTAGCAGAAAGAATAAATGGTATTCTTAAATATGAATTCGGATTGGTGAAAATAATTCCGGATCTACGAACAGCAAAACAGATGATTGCGCAGGCAGTAGAAGTATACAACAAAAAAAGAAGGCATCGATCATTAGCCATGATTACTCCAACTCAGGCACATGATGTGAATAAACATCACTATAAATTTTATGGCCAACG
>JBDSAA010000048.1:0-15780 GCA_039922375.1 Ferruginibacter sp. | reverse complement strand
GCATTGTTTTATCATTGGCGGTTGGGAATAAAATCATGATTGGATAACAAGAGCCGTATGAGTTGAGAGACTCACGTACGGTTCTGTGAGCGGCTTAGGCTGAAATGCCTTTGCCTACTCGACTATCATTTTAAATATTTGTTCACGATTTTCCATTTATAAAGGAGATGGGGCTTTTGGCATTTAGCTTCGCAAAATGAAATGCCTTTCGCCTGAAAAAGATTATGTTTTTGTGTAATGTAAGATTGAAAACCCACAATGGCTGTTCACGTGGAAAAGCATTACCCATAAGGCTCTTAGGGCATCGCCTCAATATCAGAAAGAACAAAAATACTCTTTTGACAACATCTGTGAATGCCGAAATTTTTATATCTTCCGTGGAGCATTGTACAAAAAATTAAAATCTGAAATCTTTATTCTAATTTTACCCCTTTGCAATAAATAATTTGACTTTATAAACAATACTGGTCCATGATAAATGTAGGAGACAGAGCCCTTACCTTGAATAATTTTGCTGAGATTCTGTTTAAAGAAAAAGGGGTCATTTTGGATGCCGATGCTATAAAAAAGGTAGGCGTTAATTTTCGTTTTTTAAAAAAGTTTTCCTCTCATAAGCTGATCTATGGCATTAACACCGGTTTTGGCCCTATGGCTCAATATAAAGTAAGTGAAGAAAACCTTTTACAACTTCAATATAACCTGATCCGGAGCCATAGCTCAGGCGGTGGCAACCTGATGCCGCCAGTGTTGGTAAAAGCAGTAATGATCGCCAGGCTCAATAGCCTTATGCAAGCTTACTCGGGCGTACATACGGATGTCGTTGAGCTTTTAAAAGAGCTTATAAATAAAAACGTTTACCCATGTATTTATGAGCATGGGGGTGTGGGCGCCAGTGGCGATCTTGTCCAACTGGCGCATCTTGGGTTGGCATTGATCGGCGAAGGAGAAGTAATATATGAAAATGAAGTTTGCCCTGCAATGGATATTTATAACAAGTTGGGAATAAAACCGCTCACTATACACATACGGGAAGGACTAGCCATTTTGAACGGCACCTCTGCCATGACGGGAATTGGAATGGTTAATATTATCCAGGCCCGTAAACTATTGGAATGGTCAGTGATGTTGTCCGCTATGATCAACGAAATAGTGGAAGCATTTGACGACCATTATTCTTACGAATTGAATATCGTTAAAAAGCACAAAGGCCAGAATGAGGTTGCTGCAATGCTTCGGGACATTTTGAAAGACAGTAAGATGATCCGTGACAGGTCCGAACATTTATACAATCCAGATAACCTTGACCAGGAAGTTTTCCAGGATAAAGTGCAGGAATATTATTCACTGCGATGTGTTACACAGGTACTGGGGCCCATTTTTGATACCATTGCGCAGGCTGAAAAAGTGGTGGTAGATGAGTTGAATTCTGTAAATGACAACCCCGTAATTGATCACCTGAATGAGAATATTTTTCATGGAGGCAATTTTCACGGCGATTATGTTTCTCTCGAAATGGATAAACTTAAGATTGCCGTTACCAAATTATCCATGCTGTCCGAAAGGCAGTTGAACTATTTGCTGAATGATAAACTAAATCATAAGTTTCCTCCATTTGTAAACCTGGGTGTGCTTGGGTTTAATTTTGGAATGCAGGGAATGCAGTTTACCGCTACTTCTACGGTGGCAGAAAATCAAACCCTATCTTTTCCAATGTATGTACACAGCATACCCAACAACAATGACAACCAGGATATAGTGAGTATGGGTTGTAATGCAGCATTGATGACAAAAAAAGTCATAGATAATTCTTTTGAAGTGCTTGCCATTCAAATGATGACCGTTTTGCAGGCCATTGATTACCTGGCTTGCGTTCCACGGTTGTCGCCCACTACTCAACAGGTGTACAATGATATCCGGGAAATATTTCCTAAGTTCGTAGAAGACCTGCCAAAATACAAGGACCTGGAAAGAGTAAAAACCTATTTCGAAAAATCAGATCCGGTAATTTCCTTTAGCAGCCGTGTGATCGCACGTTCAAATGGTAGCAGTGTTGTGAATTAACTGAAAAAAAAAATCTGAAAATTTATTTGAGGGCTAAAAAATGAAATGTGCATTAGTTACGGGAGGATCAAGAGGTATCGGCAGATCTATTTGCTGTAAAATGGCTGCAATGGGTTACTATGTAATCATCAATTATAAAAGTAATGAGGCTGAGGCAAATAGCACACTGCAAAAAGTAAAAGAAACTGGCGGCGATGGTGAGATACTGCAATTTGATGTTAGCAACAAAGAACAGGTGCAGGCTGCGCTGGGCAATTGGATTGAGCAAAATACGGACAATTATATAGAAGTGCTCGTAAATAATGCAGGCATCAAAGAAGACGGCCTGATGATGTGGATGAAAGACGAGCAGTGGGAATCGGTGGTAAGAACAAGCCTGGACGGATTTTTTTATGTAACCCGGTTGGTGCTAAATGGGATGTTGCATAAAAGATACGGCAGAATAGTTAACATCGTTTCTCTTTCCGGATTGAAGGGATTGCCTGGCCAAACAAATTACTCTGCTGCTAAAGCTGGCGTAATCGGCGCTACTAAAGCACTGGCGCAGGAAGTGGCTAAAAGAAATGTAACGGTAAATGCAGTAGCACCCGGCTTCATTAAAACCGACATGACAGAAGGCCTTGACGAAAATGAATTAAAGGCAATGATTCCGGTAAAACGTTTTGGCTTACCTGAAGAAGTAGCACATGCAGTTGGATTTTTAGTGTCACCCGAAGCCGCTTATATTACTGCCGAGGTTATTAATGTGAATGGTGGGCTGTACTCATAGCGCCCAATCCAACGCAAGATGGCTAGACTGTTTACCTATAAGATCGAATAAAATTACAGTACATCGCCATTAATAGCAGTTTATACATATTTTACAACCACATTTTTTGATTAGTTTTTATTTTTATTCAATAGAAAATATAGGAGGCGAAAGCTTAATATGAACAGAGTTGTGATAACTGGCATGGGAATCTATTCCTGTATTGGAAAAAACCTTGATGAGGTTGCTGTTTCCTTGTACAAGGGCAAATCCGGGATC
Organism: Ferruginibacter sp.; assembly: GCA_039922375.1. Classification (GTDB taxonomy): domain Bacteria; phylum Bacteroidota; class Bacteroidia; order Chitinophagales; family Chitinophagaceae; genus Ferruginibacter. The sequence goes on along the minus strand of JBDSAA010000048.1, from coordinate 12,692 downwards.
ATACTGGATGATGACCGAAAAGACTTTGGATATAGATCTGGTTTAACCGGCTTTCTCGAAAAACCTGATCTCAAATCATCTCTTGACCGGCGGGCTCGTATAATGCTTCCGGAGCAAGGCGAATATGCGTACGTGGCCACAATGGAGGCTTTGCAAAATGCGGGCATAGACCAGGATTATATTAATGAGAATGAAGTAGGGATATTGTACGGCAATGATAGTTCTGCAAAATCGGTAATAGAGACAAACGATATTATCCGAGACAAAAAAGATACCATGTTGGTTGGTTCCGGCTCAGTGTTCCAGACAATGAATTCCACCGTAACGATGAACCTTGCCACCATTTTCAAGTTACGGGGCATCAATCTTACCATCAGTGCTGCCTGTGCCAGCGGTTCCCATTCAATAGGCCTTGGTTATCACCTTATAAAATCCGGCCTGCAAAATTGTATCATTTGCGGTGGCGCACAGGAAATTAATAAGTATTCGATGGGTTCTTTTGATGCGCTGTCAGCCTTTTCTGTTTTAGAATCAACACCTGAAAAGGCTTCCCGCCCTTTTGATAGAGATCGTGACGGCCTTGTGCCGAGTGGAGGAGGAGCCACGGTAATTCTGGAAAGCCTGGAGTCTGCTTTAAAAAGAGGCGCAAATATATTGGGAGAAGTAGTGGGATATGGGTTTTCGTCTAATGGCGGACATATTTCCAATCCCACAGTGGATGGGCCAGTCAGATCTTTGAATATGGCTTTAAACGATGCAGGAATGCGGGCTGCGGAAATAGACTATATCAATGCACATGCAACATCAACACCGGCGGGCGATTTGAGTGAGGCAAAAGCAATTCATGAAGTTTTTGGTATTAGCCGACCGTTAGTGAGTTCCACCAAATCAATGACGGGACATGAGTGTTGGATGGCGGGGGCAAGCGAAGTAGTCTACTCCATGCTGATGATGCAAAATGGGTTTGTCGCTCCCAATATAAACTTTGAAAATCCCGATGAAGAATCGGCGAAATTGAATATCGCAAAAACAACTATAGAAAAAGATATAATTGTATTTTTGTCCAACTCCTTTGGTTTTGGAGGAACTAACTCTTCGCTTATTATTAAAAATTATCCTAAATAATCGCTTATGAACAATTTTGAAACTATTGAGAAAATCCGGCAATTCATGATAAATGAATTTGAAGTGGAGGAAGAAAAGATAACCCCTGATGCAAATTTGAAATCAACCCTTGGACTAGATAGCCTTGATTATATCGATTTAGTAGTAGTTATAGAAAGTAATTTTAAATTTAAAGTAAAGCCAGAAGACTTTGTTGAAATCGTCACTTACGCTGATTTTTGTAACTATGTTATCTCACGGGTTAATACCAAAGAACTTGTTTAATGTCGGCTTGGCAGGGCAAATCACGGGGAACTAAGCTTGGTTACAGCATATTTGTATGGGTTTTAAGAAATTTTGGTGTTTTGCCCGCATATTTCCTTTTAAGATTTGTGGTGGTTTATTACCTGATATTCTCGTACAAGACTTCCCCTCATTTATTCCATTTTTACCATCGCAAACTTGGCTTTCACACTTCAAAGTCCATCCTTTATCTCTATAAAAATTATTATCAGCTTGGGCAAAGCATTATTGATAAGATAGTTATAATGTCAGGCATCAAAAATGAATTCACCTTTAATTTTGATGGAGAACATAACCTGAGAGAAATTGCAGCGCAGCAAATGGGAGGTATACTTTTAAGTGCCCACATCGGCAACTGGGATATTGCAGGGCATTTATTAAAACGGCTGGAAACCCGGATCAATATTGTAATTTTTGATGGAGAATATCAAAAAATAAAAGAATATCTTAATTCCGTTACCGGCAAACGCCCCGTCAATGTGATCGTTATAAAAAACGACCTGTCCCATATATATGCTATAAATGATGCACTAAAGAACAATGAACTCATATGCATGCATGCAGACAGGTTTATTGAAGGAAACAAAACACTAACAACTCCAATATGCGGTCAAGAAGCCAGGTTCCCAATGGGGCCTTTTTTATTGGCCTCAAAATTTAAAGTGCCGGTTTCATTTGTATTTGCCCTAAAGGAAACTAATTTGCATTATCATTTTTTTGCAAGCGAAGTAAAGGATTACAGTGGATTGGAGAAGGATAAAGTGATGCAGCAAATGCTGAACGATTTTGCAGAAGAAATGGAAAAAAAGGTAAGGCAATACCCTTCCCAGTGGTTCAATTATTATAATTTTTGGGAACAATAAATTACAGTTGGTTCAATGGCGATTTCAACAAATGATATTACTTCACTCATACCTCAAAGGCAACCCTTTATAATGGTAGATCGGTTGATCCGTTATGATGAGGATGTGACCCTGTCTTCGTTTTTGATAAGAGAGGACAACATTTTTGTTGAGAATGGATGGTTCTTAGAGCCAGGCCTGATGGAAAATATCGCCCAAACAGCTGCCGCAAGGGCCGGATATATTGCACAACGTGAAAATAAACCCGTGCAGGTAGGATATATCGGTGCCGTTAAAAACCTTGTCATCCATTCACTGCCATTTGTAAATGACGAATTGCTAACAGAAATAAGGGTAGAGCATCAAATTTTTGATGTAACGATCATCAAAGGAAAAATAACCTGCAAGGATGTACTACTTGCAGCATGCGAAATGAAAATTTTTATTTTTCAATCAAAATAAATTCTATTATGAAACGTGTAAACAAATTAGCATGGCTGGTTGCGTTTTTATCATTTTTCAATGGCACGCAACAAATGAACGCCCAAAGCTTGAAGGATGTTTTTAACTCTTCCGAAACAACCATTTTTTATTTAGGTGTTGATTTTACCCAGGCACGCCTCATTGATGCTCCTGAAAATGCCCTGGATATCCGTGATCGGAATTATCCGGCAATCAATGATCTTATTGTAAATGAACCTAAAAAGTATGACCTTGCGGGTGCATTTCACAAAAGCAACATAGATCATGACCTTGGGATGGTAGCAAAAAGAAATGCTAAGATCAATACAGAAGAAATCAAATCCACTAACACTAGTGATTACAGCCGCTTAAAAGAAGAGGATATCAATAAACTGGTAAAGGGCTTTGACTACGGAGGAAAGAAGGGAATAGGGTTGCTTTTTGTAGTGGAGGGTATGAGTAAGGCAAAAAAAGGGGCCACTATTTGGGTAACGATGATAGATATGTCGGCCAAAAAAATGTTGATGACCGAACGGGTCGAGGGCAAAACCGGAATGGGATTTGGGTTCCGCAATTACTGGGCGAATCCCATACGTGACGTGATAGAAGAAATTGAAAAGAAAAAATACAAAGAATGGAAGGCTAAATATGGAGGATGATATTGAATGTCTGATGTCTGATTTTTTGATGTCTGATTTTCTTTCTCTTTAGCGAAAAGCAACTATCTAATGTATTTTTGGATTTGATACTTTATTTAACTTGAAATGAAATAGAACGCTTACAAATCAGGCATCACAAGTCAGCCGTCAGGCATTTAGGTTTATGAAAAAACAGTTGAGCAATCGTACCGAAGTTTTAGTGCGTTTTAACGAAGCAGATCCACTGGGAATTGTCTGGCATGGGCACTATATCCGCTATTTCGAAGATGGGCGGGAATCTTTTGGTAAAGATCATGGCCTTGGGTATCTTGATGTTTACCGGCAAGGTTTTATAACACCGGTGGTAAGTGTGCAATGCGATTATAAAAAGTCATTGCGTTTTGGTGACAGGGTGATAGTAGAAACAATTTATCTTCCCTGCGAAGCAGCCAAAATAAGGTTCAATTACAGGTTGTATAATGCAGATACCAATGACCTCGTGGCAGTTGGTTCTTCGGTGCAGGTATTTCTGGATAAGGCGGGATCGGTTCTTCAGCTAAACAATCCTCCTTTCTTTGAACAGTGGAAACAACAACAAGCGTTGATATAATTTATACTATGAAAGACGTTTTTATTGTTGCAGACAATATTATTTCACCGCTCGGTATTACTACGGACGAAAACTTTACTGCCATTTCAAAAGGATTATCCGGTGTGCGGCAACAGTTTGACCCGGCGCTGTCCGAAGCTTCATTTTATGCGTCTCTTTTTGATGACGCCAATGATTTGTTGGCAAATAAAAATGATTCCTATACAAAATTTGAGCAACTGCTCATTGCCTCTGTCAGCAGCGCCTTGGAAAATACAAACATTGACATTACCGGCGCCAATGTCATCCTGATCATTTCTTCTACCAAAGGAAATATCAGTTTAATTGAAAATGCACCACTTTCCCCTGAATTAAAAGAACGGGTTGCCTTGCATACTTCGGCCAAATTAGTAGCGGATTACTTCCATTTTGCTGCTAAGCCTTTGGTTGTATCCAACGCATGTATATCGGGACTGATAGGCATTTTAACCGGCATGCGCCTGATACAGTCGGGGCAATACGACCATGCGGTCGTGGTGGGTGCAGATGTCATATCAAAGTTTGTGCTTTCCGGGTTTCAGTCATTCCAGGCTATCAGTGCGGCTCCATGCAGGCCATTTGATGCTGAGCGCAATGGAATAAACCTGGGTGAAGGAGCCGGAACCGTGATACTTTCCGCTGATCAAACGCATTCTAAAGGCATCAAAATAACCGGTGGCTCAGTTAGCAACGATGCCAATCATATTTCGGGCCCCTCCCGTACCGGCGAGGAGCTTTGCCAGGCAATAAAGAAAGCAATGAAGGATGCTAGTATAACCGAAACTGATATTGGTTTCATTTCGGCACATGGCACCGCCACGCTTTATAACGATGAAATGGAGGCGCTTGCGATTTCGCTGGCTGGTTTGTTGGCAGTACCGGTCAACAGTTTAAAAGGTTATTATGGCCATACTTTAGGTGCCGCAGGTATTATTGAATCAATCATTTCAATTCAATCGATGAAACAAAGTATCATTCTTCCTAGCTTGGGTTTTAGCCGGTTGGGTGTTACGCAGCCTTTAAATATTAGTAATAGTTTACAAGCAACATCATTTACAAATTGCCTTAAGACAGCCTCAGGGTTTGGGGGTTGTAATGCTGCCCTTATATTTAACAAACAGTAATTTTTTCAATAAACAATTTTCAATATTCATGAATTTTTTTACAAAGGACACTAAGACGGCTTTCGAAGCGAAAGAAGCGGCACAATGGATTGCTTTTGGCCCGGTAATTTTCCAAGCGGCACGGGTACTCAGGAACTCAGGTATATTGAAGGTGCTTGAAGAAAGCGGCAACAATGGTTTATTGCTTGCAGAAATAACAGAAAAGGTAAAATTACCACTCTACGGAGTCCGGGTGTTATTGGAATCTGCCTTAAGCATCGGGATGGTATTGGTAAACGACCATAAATACACTTTATCAAAAACAGGTTATTTCGTTTTGAATGATCCCCTTACCAGGACAAACATGGATTTTGTACATGATGTTTGCTACAAGGGCCTTTTTGAACTTGATAAAAGTATCGAGAATGGCAAACCCGAAGGGCTGAAAGCATTCGGCGAATGGCAAACAATTTATGAAGGCTTGTCACAATTGCCTGAGCATGTTCAAAAAAGCTGGTTTGCATTTGACCATTTTTTTTCAGATGATGCGTTCCCGTTAGTATTGCCTAAAGTATATAACAATGGCATAAAAAAGCTGTTGGATATTGGTGGTAATACCGGAAAATGGGCCATCGCTTCCACTGCCTATTCACCTGATATTACCATTACAATAATGGACCTGCCCGGACAGTTAAATGTGGCTAAATCCAAAATTGAGCAACTAAAATTAACTGAAAGAGTTTCTTTTTTGCCTGTAAATATTTTGGATGAAACAGTAAAATTTCCAAAGGGATTTGATGCCATCTGGATGAGCCAGTTTTTAGATTGTTTTTCTGAAGATGAAATTGTTTCTATTTTAAAGAGATGCTATGATGCATTAGATGAGGACGGGGTAGTAATTATTTTAGAACCTTTTTGGGATAGGCAAAAATTTGAGATAGCTGCTTTCTGTTTACAACAAACTTCATTATATTTTACAGCATTGGCAAATGGAACCAGCCAGATGTATAGTGCTGAAACTTTTTTAGCTTGTATAGAAAGAGCGGGTTTCGATATCGCAGAGCAGGTAGATAATATTGGGTTGAGCCAAAGTTTATTGAAATGTAAAAAGAGAAAATAGTTTGTATTGATTTAAACCACCCTTCAAACACCATCAAATAAAAATATGCATACAGAAAAAGTGGACGTATTAGTAATTGGTGCCGGCCCCGCCGGAACAGTTGCTGCTTCTATCATAAATAAAGCAGGTTTTAACGTCAAAATAGTGGAGAAGCAAAAGTTTCCCCGGTTCGTAATTGGCGAAAGCTTGTTGCCACGTTGTATGGAGGCTTTGGAAGAAGCAGGTTTTTTGGAGGCTGTAAAAGAAAAGGGTTTCCAGGAAAAATTTGGGGCAAAATTTGTAAAAAATGGCAAGACATGTGATTACTTGTTTGCTGATCAGTTTACCCCGGGCTGGAACTGGACATGGCAGGTGCCACGGGGAGAATTTGATAAAACCCTGGCTGATACTGTTGAGAAAATGGGTGTGCCGGTGTGTTATGAAACTTCAGTAACAGCCATACAGTTTAACGGTTCAGCATCAACTACAACGGTGGAAGATAAAGATGGCAACAAAAGCCAGATCGAGGCCCGGTTTATTGTAGATGGGAGCGGGTATGGCAGGGTTATTCCAAAACTGTTTGGCCTTGATAAGCCGTCCAGCCTGGTTCCCCGTAAAGCCTTATTTGCACATACGGTTGATAACAAGCGTTCAATGGATGATGAACCAAACCGCATCACCATCATTGTTCATGCTTACGGTATTTGGGTGTGGGTGATTCCTTTTTCAAATGGAGTGACCTCACTCGGCTTTGTAGGAGAACCGGAATTTTTTAAGAAGAATGAAGGTACAGATGAAGAGCAATTGCGTGCCTTGATCGCATCCGAGCCGTACTTAAGTGAACGTTTCAAAGATGTCAAATTTGTGTTTGATCCCAAAGTGCTGGAATCATGGTCGAGCACCACAGAAAAGTTTTATGGCGAAGGTTTTGTATTGACAGGAAATGTTACGGAATTTCTAGATCCGGTCTTTTCTTCAGGTGTAACGCTGGCGACCGTTTCAAGCCAGCTTGCTGCAAACCTGGTAATAAGAAAACTGAATGGCGAAACGATTGACTGGAATAAAGAATACACTGAGCCGATGATGCAGGGAGTAAATACATTTCGCTCTTATGTAATGGCCTGGTATGAGGGAACACTCGACACAATCTTCTTTGCAGATAACCAGGTGCCTTCAATAAAAAGTATGATCTGTTCAGTATTGGCAGGATATGTTTGGGACACCACTAACCCTTATGTTAAAGACCATACAACGGCGTTGCACAAACTCGCCCACCTGATAGGGTTGAGGGATTCTTTAGCCGCACAAACCAAAAGTTAAGTTTTGCCAGCACCTATTTATATTACCGGTACATCAATGATCAGCCAGCATAAGGTCTTCAAAAACCAAATAGCTGTGTTTGAAGATATGAATACGGATGCACCTGGCTTTTTAATAGCTGCTTACCATCATTTTGCAATAAAATATTCCAAATTTTACAAAATGGATAATCTTAGTAAGCTTGGATGGCTTGCTGCGGAAGTATTGTTAAAGGATAGTTTTGAAAATGACAAGTATACACCGGAAGAAGTGGGCCTTTTATTAACCAACGCCAGTTCCAGCCTGGATGCTGACTTGAAATATTTTGAATCAACAAAAGAATTTGCAAGCCCCGCATTGTTTGTTTACACTTTGCCGAATATCGTAATTGGTGAAATTTGCATTAAACATAAGTTTAAAGGAGAAAACGCTTTTTTTATATTCGAAGCATTAGATGCCGACTTTATAGAGAAATATGTGAGCAACCTACTCAATAATAATATCTTGCAGGCTTGTATCTGTGGTTGGGTCGAATTTATTGGGGAACAATACAAAGCTGTTTTATTTTTAATAGAAAAAAACAGTACCCTGCCAAAAGATTCGAACTTTGATACCAATGCTGATTCAATAGTTTTTTCAAAAGAAAATTTAAATAAAATATATCACTCAGAAAATGGATAAATTAATACAGGATTTGAAAGCTCAGATCATTGCCCAATTGAATTTACAGGATGTAAAACCTGAGGATATCGGTGACGATCAGCCGCTTTTTGTAGAGGGCTTGGGGTTGGACTCCATTGATGCATTGGAGCTCATTGTACTGTTACAACAGCAATATAAAATCAAGTTGTCAAATGCTGAAGATGGTCCAAAAGTATTTCGCTCTGTGAAAACCATTGCAGAATATATTACTGAACACCGGGCACAAAATATTTAATGATGGATGCTCCTGTTTTTATTGCGGGTATTGGTGCGATCTCAGCCATTGGAAACAATGTAGCAGAATGCCTTGCTGCATTGGAAACCGAAAACCCCGGCATGGCATCGATGGCTTATCTTGATTCTGTTCATTCCGGCACATTGCCGGTAGCAGAAGTAAAACTGAGCAACGAAAGCCTTACCAAAATGCTTGGTTTATCTACAGCAATAAGCCGAACTGCAATGTTAAGTATGGCAGCGGCCAAAGAAGCCCTTGACAATGCAGCCATACCGGATCTTGCTTCACTTCGCACTGGTTTTATTTCCGCTAATACTGTAGGCGGCATGGACAAAAGCGAACAGTTTTTTGCGGATTTTCTCATAGATAACAAAAAAGGAAAATTAAGAAACGTCGTTCACCACGAATGCGGCTATATCACAGAACTCGCTGCAGATTACCTGGGTATCCGGAATTACGTTTCTACTATCAGCACGGCATGTTCTTCTTCAGCTAATTCAATTTTTTACGGAGCAAGGCTTATTAAAAATAATATACTTGATGTGGTGGTTGCCGGCGGTACAGATGCCCTGACGAAATTTACACTCAACGGGTTTAATACGCTTATGATATTGGACCACGAATACTGCAAGCCTTTTGATGAAAACCGTAAAGGACTCAACATTGGTGAAGGTGCAGGATATGTGGTATTGGTATCAGAAAGAGTGGCAGCAAATTTAAAAAATGCTCCGGGCTGCAAATTGAGCGGCTATTGCAATGCCAATGATGCATACCATCAAACTGCTTCCTCGCCGGAAGGAACAGGTTCCTACCTTGCCATGAAAGGTGCCATAGACCGAAGCGGCTTAGAACTTACGGATATTGATTATATTAATTTACACGGCACAGGTACGCAGAACAATGATATTGCCGAAGGCACTGCGATCAAACGTCTATTTGGCCCGCTGTATCCAAACATGAGTTCTACTAAATCATTCACAGGGCATACACTTGGTGCCAGTGGTGGATTAGAAGCAGTGTTCTCAGTGTTAGCTATAAAAGAACGAATGATTTTCCCTAACCTCCGCCTGCAAACACCGATGAAAGATTTGCCTTTTATCCCTGAAACTTATTTAATAAAAAATGCCAACGTAAGGAATGTACTTTCTAACTCATTCGGCTTTGGAGGAAATTGCTCATCACTGATCTTTTCAAAAATTTAAGATGAAACTGTACATACGGGCAGCAGGAATTGTTTCACCACAAAACACTTTTGGAGATACGGGTTTTTTAACGGAACCAGTTGAGCATTTTGGTAACCGCTTGAATTGTGTGGAACCGGACTATAAAACTTTCATTGACGTAAAACTAATAAGAAGAATGAGCCGCATCATCAAAATGGGTGTAGCGGCTGCAATGGAATGTTTACAAAAAGCAGCAGTAAAAGTGCCTGATGCAATAGTTAGCGGCACAGCCTATGGCTGCCTGGAAGATACCGGTGTTTTTTTAACCAAAATGGTAGAGCAACAGGAAGAATTGCTGGCGCCCACCGCTTTCATCCAATCTACACATAACACGGTGGGCGCACAAATAGCCCTGATGCTGCATTGCAATGGCTACAATAATGTATTCGTTCACCGGGGTTTTTCGTTTGAAAGTGCATTGCTGGATGCGATGATGTTGTTGAGAGAAGAAGAAGCAAATAATGTATTGGTTGGCGGCCTGGATGAGATCACCAATAATAGCCATCATATTTTAAGTCGTTTCGGCATATACAGGCGTAAGCAGGATTCCAATTTCAACCTCTTCAAAGAAGTTTCAAAAGGTACTATTGCAGGAGAAGGCGCCGCGTTCTTTTTATTAAGCAATGAGCCTACACCAAAGGATTCTGCCGAACTAAGCGGGCTGAGTACATTTTACAAACCGAAGGATTTAAATGAAATGGAAGATCAAATTTCCTCCTTTCTATTTGCCCATTCTATTGTGCCTGCCGATATCGATTTGCTAATCACGGGCAGAAACGGCGATGCAAAAGATGACGAGGTCTACAGCCATTTGGAGCACTACGTTTTTAAAAATATACCCTCGGTAAATTATAAGCATTTGTGTGGGGAATATCCTACTTCCATTTCATTTGCTTTGTGGATGGCCGCCAATATTATTAAATCCGGTAAACTGCCGGAAATCTTAAGTAACACTGGCGATAATTCAAAGACAATAAAAAAGATATTGATATACAATCATTCGCAGAATATCCACCATTCTTTATTACTGATATCGGCATGCTAAATTTCAGGACTACCAATATCATCTTACTACTATTACTGGTTTTTGTTATTGGCCTAGATGCATTTGTTAAAGTTCCTGTGTTGGTTTATCTGTTGTTAGTATTGTTTTATTCAGGCATTGTTTTTTATGGCTGTTACTTTGTTGATTCCAATTTTTTTCTGCCGGTAATTTGTTCGGCTACAACAGATAAAAAAATAATTGCCATTAGTTTTGATGACGGACCGGCAAACGAATATACTGCTGACATGCTTGAGGTACTTCATCAACATGGCGTTGAAGCGGCTTTCTTTTGTATAGGTAAACACATTGCCAAAAACGAACCTTTGTTTCGGCAAATACATGAACAAGGGCATATTATTGGGAATCATAGTTATTCTCATGACACCTGGTTTGATCTTTTTTCTGCAAAAAAAATGCTGGCGGATTTGAAGATAATGGATGAAGAAACACTGAGGGTAATTGGCCTGCAACCCAAATTATTCCGGCCGCCTTATGGGGTAACAAACCCCAATTTGAAAAAAGCAATTATCGATGGAGGATATATCCCTGTGGGATGGAGCGTGCGGTCAATGGATACCGTGATGAAGGACGAGAAAAAATTATTGAATAAGATCAGTAAATCATTAAAGCCTGGCGCTATTTTCCTTTTTCATGACACCAGCAAAACGATGGTGGCCATTTTACCCGCTTTCCTAACTTATGTTAGGGATAGTGGCTATGAAATTGTCCGATTGGATAAAATGCTACATTTGGAACCTTATGCGTAGAGTAATTTTTATAATATTGATATTAATTGGTGGAAAAGCTTTACGAGCTCAACACGCAGGGTATAGCCCATTGGCAGATCTCACAAAGTTCAGGACGGAATTTTCCTTAGCATCAAAAAAAACGCTGACTATCAAGAGTGATTTCGTACAAGAAAAGGACCTCAGCATGTTAGAAGAAAAAATTGTTTCTAAAGGAAAATTTTGGTTCAAAAAAGATAACCAGGTACGCATGGAATATAACCAACCCTTTCAATACCTGATGATCATCAACAATGATAAAGTGTTCGTAAAGGATGGGCAAAAAGAAAACAAAGTGTCAGCCAGGTCTAATAAATTGTTCCAGCAAATAAATAAAATAATGATCGATTGCATGCAGGGTACCACGCTCAGCAACCCGGATTTCAAGACAAAGGTTTTTGAAAACAAAACCACCTACCTGGTAGAGTTGGTGCCTGTTGTAAAAGGTTTAAAAGAGTTGTTTAAAAATATAAATGTGGTGGTTGACAAAAGAGATTATTCGGTAAATAGTATCCAGATGCAGGAAGTGTCCGCAGATAATACTATCATTCGTTTTGTAAATAAAGAACTGAACACAAACTTAGCCAATGCGCTTTTTACTATTAAGTAGTTGCCTCCTCATAATGGCTGGCTGTTCATCAGCGTACCGTCATTTGAAGGCAACACCAGGTGATGCTGCTAATTTACAAAAGTTCAAACCAGCATTTTCTGTGGCATTGTATAAAGCTGCTGTTGATGTGGCGGGCAACCATTTAAGTGGATTGTTGATGATAAAAAAAATGTCTGATGGCAGCATGCGCCTCGTGTTTTCAAATGAGATTGGTTTTAAATTCTTCGACTTTGAATTTTCACACAACGGAGGTTTTAGGGTTTTTTCTATTATAAAGCAGATGGATAAAAAGGCGGTAATTAATACATTGCGCAAGGATTTCGGGTTGCTCATGATGGAGAGAATAGACGGCAAAGATGTCTTGATCAGAAAAGATGGAACCCTTGTGTATTATACATTTTCAGCTGAAACGGGATTCGATCATTACATTACTAATATAGCGGGGGATGAACTAGAAAGGTTGGAACGTTCATCCAAACGAAAACCGGTAATGCAGGCCATTATGAAAAACTATGTTGCAGGCATACCGGATACAATTGGTATCACTCACAATAATTTCAATTTCACCATTGGTTTAAAACGATTAGTACGATAATGTTATCCGGAGATTTTTT
>JBDSAA010000047.1:0-6804 GCA_039922375.1 Ferruginibacter sp. | reverse complement strand
AGTCGCTAAGGTCAGGGTTTCATAAATTGGAAGTAAAGGCAAAAACTTTTATCGGGTATTTATGCCAGAAGTAAATACCGCTTTAAATAATTAGGTACCAATCTATTTCAAAAAGGGTATAAAAAGTGAAAAGGTTGGAGAAACAGATTGGAAGTACGGCAGGCTGTTGTTGGATCGGGATGGGTATTAAAAATACTCTTTGAGATGTAGTTTTTTTTATTGCGGAGTAAACATTTCAAAACGTAGTTAATAAGAACTTTCCCTTTTAAAATTCGCTTCCGAATTCACTACTAATGCTCTCTAAAAAAATAATATCTGTAACTCAAGACCTTATACGCTGACCGTCTATTTAAATATAAAGCAGCATCCACTCCATGTCGAAAATACTGTTAAATAAATATAAGTACTCTATTTTATGTAGTAGAAGTACTAGCAAGTTTGATAAAAGCTAGTGAGAGCAAGGGTTACTGATTGGTTATTTCACAAAAGTCAATTTTAGGCACTTGTTATTTACATTCTCCATATTAAGTTTGTCGGGTAATCCATCCAGTTAGATACCCTATAAACCAACCATAGCAATGCAATTTTATCTGCACGTATTTTTTGTACAATTAGCCACCTTATTTTATTTGCCAAGCATTGAAACTGCATGATTGTTTAAAACCAATCTCAATCTTTTTCAATAGTTTTTTAAATGTAACTAGTAACCCTGGTACTGTTATTTTTGAAAAAGATTATCGGGACTATTTCTTATCTCCTTGCAAATCCTTAGAGAACTATGCCGAATAAGGCTATTGGTCATTTAGATTAGCTCGTACCTCACTTACCAAAATTCCACCTGTTATAAGTTTGAGGATTTTTGAAAGCAGCATCTCAAGAAATGTCTATAAAACTTACTGCAGCATATTCTGATGAAAATATTTAAAACTCATTCATCCTTATCTGGCGCAAATTTCTTGACAGTTTTTGCCCAAAGCAAGGTCTACACCTCCATTGCATTACGGCTTGCCATGGTTTTGTAAAAACAATCTCCACCCCGTGTTGGCCTGCTTCGCAGATAGGTATGCGGGGTAGTATTCTTTTTACCAAAACCTTGCTTTTGCCAAACCCTGTTTCAAGGCCGGGTTGCTACGATTAGAACGAACGAGGCGTATGCCGAGTTAAAAAAATCATCTAAAAATAAAATCGTATGCACACACAACAACTTTCAGCACTCATGAGGCTTTCATGGAAGATTCAGCACATGAAAAAAACAAGCCGCTCAAAATCCCTCGCATCTGCATGGGTCATTTATCAGCAGGCTGATATTATGGTTTACTACCTGGTAAAAAAGCACACACCAGAGCAGCGAATGGCCGAAACCATTGACACGAATCTTAAACTTATTTTTTAATCATAAACTATATCAATCATGGAAATGACAGCAAGATTAACAGGTGATGCAAAACTAAGCATACTGAAAAACGAAAAGCAGGTAGTCAATTTTAATGTAGCCCTAAACGATAGCTACAAAGCAAAAGGAAGCAATGAGACTATAAAAATTGTAACCTATGTACAGTGTGATTATTGGGTAAATCCCGGAATTGCGCAATACCTCACAAAAGGCACCCTGGTAGAGTTACAAGGCCGTATAGGGGTAAATGCTTACACGGGTAAAGATGGTGAAGCAAAAGGGGTATTGACCTTTCATGTAAACACCATCAAACTACATGGAAGCGGCAGCCAAAAGAATGACGCATCGTCACATACTATTGAACCCGCAAAAGAACTGGCAGCAGGTGACCTGCCATTTTAAATTTTCTCGAAACAACATTTCAAAAATTAAAATCAGTTATCATGGCACACAATTTAAATTTCAATGAGCAAACAAGCAGACACAGTTTCTTTTCAGTAAAGGAAAAAGCCTGGCACGGGTTAGGGCAAATTGTAGAAGGATATCCAAACAGCGCAGAAGCTTTAAAATTTGCCTGTTTGGATTACACGGTAGAAAAAAGAAAACTGTTTACGTTTGACAATGAAAACCAAATGGCAGACGAGGACACCGATATAAAGATTCCTGAAATTGAAGTACCCAATTATTTTGCAACAGTGAGAACTGACAACGAAAATATTTTAGGCGTTGTGGGTAATGATTATGAAGTAATACAAAATACAGATGCTTTTAATTTTTTTGATTCCATTGTTGGCGGTGATGGCATACAGTATGAAACTGCAGGCGCATTGGGCTTAGGGGAAAGAATTTTTATTACGGCAAAATTGCCCCACTATATTAAAGTAGGCAATAATGATTTGATTGAACAGTATTTGTTTTTAACCACTTCGCATGATGGTTTTGGAAGCATTACCGCAGCCTTTACACCCGTTCGCATTGTCTGCAACAATACCTTAAATGCAGCCCTTCGTAACCATAGCAATGCTTTTAAAATCAGGCATACAGCCAATGCAAAAGAAAGGCTGGAAAAGGCTCATAAACTCATGGGTATTACCAACCAGTTGAGCAGTCAATTGGAAGGGATTTTTAACCGATGGGCAAAGGTTAGAATTACAGACCCTGAAGTAAAAAAACTGATTCAAATGGCATTGGTTCCAAACAAAGAGGTATTGCAAAATATACAAGCCGGTAAAGGCGATGAATTATCAACCTGCTTTAAAAATATGACCGATGCCGCTTTTGAATATGCTATGACAAATGAAACGCAGCAGTTAGAAACGACCAAAGGGAGTTTGTTTGGTGCTTATAATGCTGTAACGGGATATTTTCAAAATGTGCGTACCTACAAAAACGATGAAGCAAAATTGAAATCTTTATTGTTTGGTGGTACGGGGCAAATGAGAACACAAAAGGCTTTTAATCTTTGTGAGGAATTTGCAAAAGGTTCTGTGATGGACTTTTATAATTAAGATTAAATAAGGGGCAAACGGCAATGTTTGCCCCTTATTTAATAAGATGTTTAAAGCCCGGCAACGAGCCACGCTTGAGGGCGTGGCTCGTTGGCTGAGTGCAATATTTGATTAATAAGTTTTTTTAGTTTGTTAAAATACAATTTGATAAACAAAATCAAAGAGTAAATTTTTCTTCATTAATTCTCCCACAAAGTTCACCTTTTGGCTCTGTGGCGGCAGTGAAATTCCGGCATAAACCGCTGCGCTATTTATTCCGTTGCTTCACTGCCTTGGTCGCCAAAAGCCGGGGCAGGTTCCATAACTAATTTTTTAATCTTTAAACTAAATGTTATGGAACAGACAACAATGATTCAACCAGAATGGAGTAAAGTAGCAGAAGTAGAATTGGTTTATAAAACCAAAGTAAAAGCTTCTGAAAGACCATTGATCAAATCTTCTAAAGATTGTTATGAAACCTTGATGAAAGTGTGGGATGAAAACAAAATTGAGATGCAGGAGGAATTTAAAGTTTTATTGATTAACCGGGCCAATCGGGTAATAGGTGTTTATGAGGCATCTGCCGGAGGAATTACTGGAACAGTAGCAGACCCCAGATTGATATTGGCTGCTTGTATAAAAGGGTTAGCTACGAGCATCGTTATTTCACATAACCATCCAAGTGGGAACCTGAAACCAAGCCGTGCAGACGAGCAATTAACAACCAAGATTAAAATCGCAGCAAGCTATCACGACATAATAGTCTTAGACCATATCATTGTAACAACCGAAGGGTACTATTCATTTGCAGATGAGGGGCTGTTGTAGCACTTCTTTTTACTTAAATAAATATTATAGTTGTTATTGCTTTGACCTGGTTGCTGCAAAAAGTAGCATGGCTATATTAATTTTGGTAGGAGGTCGGGGATTCCCGCAAAAATTCACAAGTTAGAATCGTAAAAATGAGCCACCCGACTAAGCGGAATGACATCGAGATCCTGATTTAGCCCACCACCGGTTTTAAAGACCTGGCTTATAAGGTTTGCAATTTTTGATTCAGCTCTGTAAGCCCGGATTTGTTAAGCAGTTCCGAGGCCAGTGAGAGCAATTCCTGCGAGGTTTCTTTGGGCACAATATCCAGGATATTGGTTGACTTATCATCGGCATCTTTGGCTGCCAGGCCACGCTCAATTATTTTACTGAGGAGCAACACATTTTTTCGGGGAATGGTAAGCGCTATTTTAACTGGTTCACTCATGCCCGGAATACTTAAAACTGTTTCATAAATCTTTGCCACATCTGTTTTAGCTAACATAAAAATATTTTAAAAGTCCACAATCTTTTCACCCAGCAAAAGTAGCCTGCGGGGTTGGTATGATCCCCTTCAGAATTTAATGAGGATGTTTTTGATAGCAAAGACCGCTTATTTTTACACCGTTAACTGGTGAGTGTAAACGAAAATAGTGATGTATGAAAAGCAGTAAACAGTGGCTTGACTGTGCTCAATTAAGAGATATGGATTTAGTCAGCTACCTGGCTGATGCCGGTCATGAACCGACGAAAATAAGGAACCAGGATTATTGGTACCTGTCTCCTTTAAGACAAGAAAAGACAGCTTCTTTTAAGGTTAACCGCAGACTAAACCGTTGGTATGACCACGGCGTGGGCAAAGGTGGTAACCTGATAGACTTCGCTATACTTTATCACAGCTGTACGATAACGGAATTGTTGCAAAGCTTACAAGGTTATTATCCACTTCATGCTCCTTCCTTCCAACAGAATAAGCCAATCATCCATGACAATCCAGTAGAGGTTCTAGGGGAATATACGATCAGTTCTTTTGCGCTGATATCGTACCTGGAAGAGCGTCGGATTCCATACCTCATTGCAGCGAGGTATTGCCGGGAAATCCGCTATAAACTCAATGGGAAAATATACTATAGCATGGGCTTTAAAAATGATGGGAGCGGTTATGAACTACGCAATCAATTTTATAAAAACAGCAGCTGCCCGAAGGGAATGACTACCATCCGCAACGGCGCTGCAAAAGTGGCCGTTTTTGAAGGCTTTTTTGATTTTCTTTCTTTCGTTTCTTTGACCGAAAGGCAACCAGCTTTCACTTGGGATTTTTGCATCCTTAATTCCTTATCATTTTTTGAAAGAGCCCGCCCTTTCCTGGAAGAGTATGAGAGTATTCACCTCTTCCTGGACAACGATACAGCAGGACAAAATTGCAGCAGCTATGCAATGGCGTTGGATACCAAATACCAAGATGAAAGTAGCTTGTATAAAAATTACAAAGACTTAAACGAATGGGTAGTTAACATGGGAAAGGCAAAAATTTAACCATTTCAAAGGATAGCTGCGGGGTTTTCTTTTTCAGCAGGTATGAGGCCAGCGGTATCAGGAGTAATTTTTTAATGAGGATATAGATATCAAATATAAAGCGATAATTAACGCCAGAACCTGTAGGCCGCAGGGTACTTGTTATCGTACCCGGCAAGATGTACGGTTGTATCACAACCGGGATCTTGCCTCGTTGCTCCAAAGTCGCCGGGGTAAGGGGAAGAGAGCTGTAATTTAAACAAGACAATAAATGAAAAGTGATGAGTGAGAAAAAAAGTAACCGTGATCGTTGGGTGCATTTGCGGCTGACTGCAATTGAATACAATAAAATCAACACCGGGTTTAAAAATTCCACCAAGCGCAAATTAAGCCAGTATATACGCGCCGTTCTTCTGAAAAATCCGGTTACTGTTTACACCCGCAATCAATCTTTTGATGACTATGTGTCAGCAATGATTCTTTTAAAAACTGAACTAAAAGCCATCGGTAACAACTTCAATCAAAGCGTAAAAAAATTGCACAGTTTACACCATGATGAGGAGATAAAATTATGGGCCCGAAACCATGAAAAAAACCACGAAGAATTCCTTAAAAAAATGGAGGAGATCAATCATCAAATCAATCAAATATCTGACAAATGGTTGCAAGAATAAACACGGGGAAAAGCATTGCTAAGGCCCTCAATTATAATGAACAGAAAGTAAAAACCAGGCAGGCAGAAATCTTATCTGCAAGCGGCTTTTTGAAGGAAGCGGATCAGTTAAATTTCTATGATAAAATCAGACATTTTGAAAAGTATACATCGCTCAATGAACAGGCGATCACCAATAGCCTTCATGTGTCACTGAGTTTTGATCCATCAGAGAAATTAAGCAATGAAAAAATGGTGGCGATAGCAGATACCTATATGGAACAAATTGGTTTTGGTAACCAACTCTTTCTTGTCTATCGCCACCATGATGCCGGCCATCCTCACCTGCATATTGTGAGCACCAATATTGGAAAAGACGGCAAGCGTATATCGATGCATAATCTCGGAAGGAATCAATCTGAGAGTGCCCGAAAACAAATTGAAGCAACCTTTAATCTAGTTAAGGCAGAGAGCAAAAAAATGGCAGCTGATGGAAGGTTGGTACCTGTGAGTGTTCAAAGAGTCAGCTACGGAAAATCGGCAACTAAGCAGGCAATTTCCAATGTGCTGGCGGTTGTAATCGAAGGGTACAAATACAATTCCCTACATGAATTGAACGCCGTACTGAAATTATACAATGTGACTGCAGACCGGGGAACAGAGGGGTCAAGACAGTATGAACATCATGGGTTAGTGTACAGGGTACTGGATGATGCTGGAAACAGGGTAGGGAAGCCTGTAAAGGCGAGCGCTTTTTATATGAAGCCCACACTCGCCAACCTGGAAAAAAGATTTAGCGAAAACGAAGTCGAAAAAGCACCCCATCGCAAAAGATTGCAGACTACGATTGGCTGGATATTGAATAAGAAACCCGCGAGCCTGGAGGCATTTATCAAAGGGCTTGAAAAGGAAAATATCAGCACCGTCTTGCGGAGAGGGAAGGAGGG
>JBDSAA010000046.1:0-68890 GCA_039922375.1 Ferruginibacter sp. | reverse complement strand
GCATTGTTTTATCATTGGCGGTTGGGAATAAAATCATGATTGGATAACAAGAGCCGTATGAGTTGAGAGACTCACGTACGGTTCTGTGAGCGGCTTAGGCTGAAATGCCTTTGCCTACTCGACTATCTTACTCCTGGCCTTGTGCGTTGGCAAGGACGTTGCGCCTACATTGTCTGAACTGGGATTTTATGGGATTAGTTTTATTTTTTACATTAATTTAATTCCTTTATTTTTTTTGCTCAATATTCACACCGTTAATATTGCCTTATGAAATATGAAGAAATTACTTCAAAGATTATTGGCGCTGCCTTTAAAGTTCATGCTGCGTTAGGCAACGGTTTCCAGGAAGTCATTTACCAACGGGCACTCGAAATAGAACTGACTAAGGCCAGCCTCAACTTTAGCCGGGAGTTTGAAATGCCCATTCATTATAATGGTATCCGCATCGGTACCCGGCGGGTAGATTTTTTAATACAAGGCAACATAAGCGTGGAGTTAAAAGCGGTCATCAAATTGGAAGCAGTTCACTTAGCGCAGGCAATGAACTACCTGGAAGCCTATGACCTCGAGGTTGGGTTGCTAATTAATTATGGCGCAAACAGTATGGAATTTAAAAGGCTCACAAATAAAAAGCATCCTCTGTATAATCTACATAAATAATAGAGAAAGAAAAATCCCATAATACACAATACAATCATTCCCTTTAATCCTAAAAATCCCTTATAATCCCAGTTCAGACAAAGTATGGCAACAGCATGCAAATCTCAATTTTTAATACACAAGTAATAGTTTAATTTGTCGCCTGCTTACACCCGCCATGAATCAAAACCCGGAACAACTTGCCCGTTATAAAATTGATGCCGCCTTGTGCGGTTTTATTGGCTGATACTGGGAACATCCATCAATTTAAATGCAGCCTTAAGGGTAGCTGTTCGGGAATACCAAACAGACTATGTTTGAATTTAAAACAATACATTTACCCAGCCTGATTTGTGCAAGCCATATTTTACTTTTTCATTTAAATTTATTTCATGAAAAAAATACATTTACATTTTTACCAGTTGTGCATTATCATCGTCATTTGCATAGCGAATCTAAACTCAAGTGCACAAACCAGCTCCTGGAGATCAAACCGATCATATGATCCCTATGCTTATCAGCAAGCAAGAGAGCAGGAAAAAAACAGGCAATATCAAAAAAGCCTGAGTGAGGCCTTAAATAAAAACAGTAAGTCTGCATCCAAACCAAAAAGCACTTCGTGGGTTTCTTCTCCCAAACAGATCAATGAAAATGATTCTAAAAACTTTTCATGTATTTCTGGCAATTGCGTTAATGGTGTTGGCACCTGGCAATATGTTGCCAGTATTTCCACTTATAAATATACAGGCCAGTGGAAAGACGGAAAACGAACCGGTAAAAGGGAAAACCTACGATTGGGAAGGATACCTGCAATACGACGGGGATTGGGTGGATGACGAAAACGAAGGATATGGCAAACTTATCAGTTATCATTCCACAAGCCTGCGTGATTCAGCCACAACTAATATGTTCTCAAATACTGCACTGTATTATATATACGAAGGCAATTTCATCAAAGGAAAATATTATGGCAAAGGAAAACTGGTATTTTATAGTTCCTTACAACAGGTAGAGCAAGTGTATGAAGGCGATTTTGCGAAGGGCAAATATGAAGGTATTGGCACCATGTTCATTTTTTTAACGGAAAAATGGACCATTATTATTCAGGCGAATGGAAGAATCATACACGGCATGGTAAGGGAGTTGATAGCTCTTCATCAGGTGGACTTTACATTGGACAATACAAAGAAGGTAACAGAGATGGCGAAGGAACTTTTTATGAGAACGATTACAGTGTAATCCCCAGTTCAGTTATATTGAAGTATAAAGGCGGCTGGAAGGTGGATAAACGGGAAGGAATTGGAAGCGATTACGAGGGTGGCAAATTAGTGTATGAAGGAGAGTTTAAATATGACAAAAGAAATGGTACCGGTGTATTCATCAAAGCAGATGGCACAAAACAGAAAGCCCTTTGGTTGGATGGCGTCAACAAAGAAGTTGATCCGGCAAGTGCGCCTAAACCTGAATTTGTCTTGACAGGGATCGATGACAGTTTTGACGGAGGTAATATCAATAAATGGGATATGTATTCCGGTGGCTTAAGGGCAGAAATGAAGAGTAGTGTTTTGAAAATTACAAGTTTACAAAGTGGTAGTGGCTTTATAAGGAAAGAACTTCCGGGCAAATTGTCATTTGATAAAAAAGATGATTGGGCTTTTGAAGTGAATGCCACAAAAACTGTTGGGGATAATTTTGCTTCATGGAGCATAGGATGGTATAATGGCGACTTATTGGTGAATAACCAGGGAATTGTTCTTTTCGTTTTTCCGAAGGATCAACATATACAAACCAAACTTATCCATTGAAAAAGGGCGTTATGAATTTGCGAATCGTAAAGACAGGACTTGTTGTTAACGTCTTCATTAATGATTCTAATATTTATTCCGGTAAGGCCGAAAGATTGTATTCTTCTAGTTTATTTCTCATATTGCCTCAGCGGCCGTTAAAAGAAAATTTCACTGTAGAATTTGACCAGGTTATTTTCAAGAAAAAATAAAGACGATTAATTCATCCCGGCAAGCCAACCTCTGAACTATAATTATGAGAAAATTTATTACCCAATTCAAAAGAAGAAGAACAAGCAAAATAGTTTTTTTACTTTCCGTCATTATATGTATATTTTGGTTGATTGGCAAGTTCATCAATATTTATTATTTCTCTTTTGTTGGCTCTGTCTATGAAATTCTTTGGCTGCCGGCATTAACCTTATCGGCATTATTGCCAATATTGTCTCTTTTGTTCTGGTTCAGGATGAGATGTAGTTTAAGATCTTATTATCTATATTCAGTGCTTACTTTTATTCTAACAATTATATTGTTTCAGTTTTAATACGCTGCAATCTTCCCTTATTTCTATTGACATTTGTCATCAAATTTTCTTATCACATATCATTGTTGTGGGGGCATCCATGGTGCATCTTTGCAGTACTAATACAAAATATATGGAAATAGGAATAGATAGTTTTGCTGCCATGATGAGCGGCAATAGCAAAAAAGCCATAAACGATACGGATGCCCTTGCCCAATTACTGGAAAGAATTGAACAGGCAGACAGCGCTGGCCTTGACATATTTGGGATCGGCGAGCATCACCGGAAAGGCTTTCTTGATTCGGCGCCTACACTTATCCTTGCCGCCGCTGCGGCCCGTACAAAGCGTATCCGGCTCACCAGTGCAGTTACGGTACTGAGTGCTGCCGACCCGGTAAGGGTATTTCAAAATTTTGCCACCCTGGACCTGATCTCTGCCGGCCGTGCCGAAATGGTGGTAGGGCGTGGTTCATTCATAGAAGCCTTTCCACTGTTTGGTTACAAGCTGGAAGATTATGACAACTTGTTTACTCAAAAGCTTGAGCTGCTGCTCAACATCAGGGACAATGAGTTTGTGACATGGTCCGGTAAATTTCGCCCCGCTTTGAACAACCAGCCAGTGTATCCGAGACCGCAGCAACAACCCATACCCATTTGGTTAGGCGTCGGCGGTACACCGGAATCGTTTGCCCGTGCCGGTACGCTTGGGCTGCCACTGATGGTTGCCATCATTGGTGGTGAAACGCAGCATTTTCGTCCACTGGTTGATCTTTACCGGGAAGCGGGAAAAAGAGCTGGCTACCTGCCCGAACAATTGAAAGTGGGCGTACACTCGCTGGGCTATGTGGGCAACACTACTAAAGAGGCGTTGGATGATTTTTATCCCGGTTATGCAGCGTCTATGAGCAGGGTGGGTAAAGAACGTGGCTGGCCACCCATGACAAGAAGCAGGTTTGAAGCCCAGGTAGGGCGGAAAGGTGCATTGTTGGTCGGCAGTCCTGAAGATGTTGCAGAAAAAATTCTTCGCCACTCTGAAGCATTGGGCGATATTACCAGGCTTACATTTCAAATGGATACAGCCGAATTGCCGCATGAAAAACTGATGCAATCCATAGAGTTGATTGGTGCCCGGATAAAGCCATTGGTCAATTCAATACAAGCGGTTAAAGCTTAGTAATTATTGCGCTCAGATTAGCCTCAGTTTGCCTGTACATCAACTGTATACCAGCTAGTATTGACCTGGTGATAGCTACGAAGGTTAATCATCACCTGCTTTTGTAATAAGCCCTCCAATGGTCATTACGATAAAACCGGCATAAGGGAAGGTTGTCATGCATCCGGATAAATTACCAAACAGTAAAAATATTCCAATAAAAAAAATTATCACTCCTACGATTTTCATAAAAAAAATTTTAAGGTGAATGAATAAAATTTTAAATAATTTAATTTTCATTGCCAGACTGTACCTATTATTTCTTTTACAAAAATGATAAATAAGTAGTACGAATATCAAGAGTGATTCTCCGGTATTTGAAGGGGGAAACAACGCATTTTGATCAATGATGCGCTTTGTTTAAAAATCGTGCAGGTATACGGGATTGGATGTGCCCGATAAGACATGACAGCTATATTAAAGGAGGATATGGTTTACTGTAAAGCCTTTGGTGTTATATTCCTAAAGGCAGCCCTGCACCCTTAAGTGTAGAAAGCTATGGCAGTTTGGTCGTCCATCGTAAAACTATTATTAGCTGAGTGGAAGGGTTTGCCTGATTGCATTATCAGGGTTTGCTGTTGTTTTATTTAATGATCAATTAAGCATCACTTGATTTCGATATAAATGCTCCAATAGCCATTACAATAAAACCTGCATACGGGAAACTCATGCATCCAGCCAAAGTGCCAATCAATAAAATTATTCCGAGAAAGAAAATTAAAACCCCTGCGAGTCGCATAAAAGTCAATTAGCGTTAGTAAATAAACTTGGTAAATGGGGGGTATAAATGCAAGCTTGCAGTTATCGTAATACTAAAATAGGTAATATCTTTATCATTGTCAAGGGTAATTTTACGCAATTTTTGAAGGGTAAAAATACGTTTTGAATAGTTATATAAGTGCAGAGCAGCAGCAGTTTAATATTTACGGTGAATATCCATTTTATTTATAGCAAGAACTGAAAATGGTTGCTGAATATGAAGCGTATTTGACTACAACCTCAATTTTATGTTTAAAAAGCAGGAATTGCTTTGTATATTTAAATCTAATAATACTAAAACTTAACGGGTACATTCAAAATTGTGGCAGGAATTAAAGGGTTGCCAACCTTCATAAGGCATCTGTCATTTGAAATAAACTTTTTAAAGGTTGGCAACGCTTGCAACAATTTTAAAGTACCCCGATTAACAACATTCATCTGCCCCACTCAACATTTATATTATCGCTGTCAAACCGGGTGATAAAGGAACTTGCAATTTGGGAAAGCCTTATATTCCTCGTGCTGCTAACATCCATACCTGGTGGCTGTATTTCAAAAAATAAAAATATGACTACAGGTAAAGAAACTAAACAGCAAAAGTACAATAGTACGAGCGGCTATTCACCCGTCAATGGTATTTCAATGTATTATGAGATCCATGGGCAAGGGGCACCACTAGTGTTAATTCATGGAGGTGGATCTACGATACAAACCACTTTCGGTAAAATAATCCCACTGCTTGCTCAACATTATAAAGTGATTGCAGTAGAGTTGCAGGCACATGGCCACACGAACGATAGAGATGCGCCTGAAAGCTTTGAGCAAGATGCAGATGATGTAGCGGGCCTATTAAACAACCTTCATATTTCCAAAGCTTCTTTTTTTGGTTTCAGCAATGGCGGCAATACTGCCATTCAAATAGCTACCCGGCATCCCGAACTTATAAACAAACTTGTTCTTGCCTCTACGTTTTACAAAAGGGAGGGCCTCGTGCCCGGATTTTTTGAGGGTATGAAACAAGCTTCCATAGACATGATGCCACAAACTTTAAAAGATGCATTTCTAAAAATAAATTCCGACAGCAGCAAATTGCTTACGATGTTCAATAAAGACAAAGAGCGGATGCTGAACTTTACTAACTGGCCTGACGAATTGATCAGTTCCATAAAAGCGCCCACATTGATCATCAGTGGCCACGAGGATGTTGTACTGCCTGGCCATGCAACTGCGATGGCCTCATTGATCAAGGGTTCAAGGTTAATGATACTGCCGGCTACACACGGCCGTTATATGGGCGTAGCAGAAAGCCCCGAACCTGAAGGAAAAATGGTTGAGCTTACGGTTGAGATAATTAAAAACTTTTTAGACGGGCAATAAGGTTTTTTATCGGTAACGCCTGCCATCCAGATACGACAAAGCCTCTGCGGGAAGTATGTGTAAATGCCTTCCAAGTCAAAAGAAAAATGCAAATTGTGAACTAACAAAAACCAGGTTGTTGAAATTTTCCAGCACTTTTTATTCGAGGCCGCTACCAGCCACTGTTGTGAACATTTCACCAATCCTATAAATTTTACTTAAGCAGTAATTCTTCGGCGTCCCGCATTAAGGGAGAAATAATACCGGCTTCCCTTAAAGCTGCCAGGTCCTCAATAAAAATATCTTTGAAATAAACATGCCGCATAGGTTCAACCTTTTCTTTATAGGTTTCATAAATATTTTTTGCCTCCGGCCATTTTCCCTTCAAAAGATAACCAAGTGCCAGGTTTGAAAATATCCACGTTTGAGTAGGGTCAAGCCCCAGGCCTTTTTTTGCAGCGTCAATAGTTTTTTGTGCTTCTTTCTCAAAAACATAGTACCATGCAATAGATCCATAGCTTGACGAAAGGCTTTTCTTTAACAAATCATTTTCCGGAGACTCCTTCATCTTCTTTTCAAGCTGCCTGATAATGTCCAATTCAGTTGTAATCCTAAGCGTATTGTCTTTCTTGCCGGCATTCTCTTCACGAAGTTCATCAAGCGGTTTTATGAAAGCACCCATCTGCAGATCTGTCTTTGACGAATTTCTAAATACAGAATCAAACACTTCAAGCCGATATGTATATTGGTGTTCAATTTTAGGCAATGCATGGATTTCCCTTAAAAGTTTCAATGCCTTTTCTTTGTAAGAAAGTTCCTGCGTGGTTTCGAGCAAGCTTTGATAAACACTCAATAAGTTTACCATTGTTTCTATTCGTCCTTCTGCATACCTTTCTGAATCATCTACAATTTTTTTTTCACCGGCCCCAAATTGTTCTATGGCTTTGTCATAGGTACGCTCTGCATCAGCATAGGCTCCAACTGCATATAACAACATTCCGGTCGTTCTAAGCCTATCCACTATTTCAAAATCTTTAGTTTTATATTTTTCTTTTAGTTCATTGTATTCACGGAGAGCATTTGAATAGATTGTGTCGGGCTTGGCAACTGCTTTTGTAGCGTATATACTTTTAAGCGCAGCTAAGGTTGATGCTATGTCGGATACATACAACTGCAAGTTAGGAGAGGCGGAATAACGTTTTTCATTGAGGATGTTCCAATACTGGATCTCCAATGCTGTGCTATAATATTTTTCTGCATTATTGACATCCTTTACCTCATCATATAATTTCCCCAGAAGATAAACTGGTTCCGTAAGGCCCGCATTATATATGTCTGGATTTTTATCTGCAAGCTTCTTGTAAACTTCAATGGCGTCTTTATAAGACTGCGCTGCTTTAACGGAGCTTTTAGACTGGTGATACATCAACCCCATATTTGTATAGATGGCAGCTAATTGAGAAGAATGGAATGTCGGCTTTTTTTGCACCAGCTCTTTTTGCAGTACCAGTGCTCTCTGAAAAAGAACTGCGGCTTCCTGGTAATTCTTAAGGGCAACCTGTACGGAGCCCAAGTCATTAAGTGCAGATGATCTGATGCGGAGATATTCATCTGAGGCGTTTTTATCAGACTGCTCTGCGGCTAGCTTTAATGCTCTATTATAATATTCTTCCCCCTTTTTATAAGCTTTCAATTTAAACAAAAGTTGCCCGGTACTAATCAGCATATCAGCAAATTCGCCGGCATATAGCCCAGGGTTTTTCTCAGCAAGCAGTTGCGCTTTATTTAAGCCTTCATTCAAACTTTCCCCTGCGGCCTCATAATCATTCGAATAAAAAGAGCTAAGCCCGTAAGTGAACAAGGCACGTGCAAGCTGCATTGAATAACCATCATTGGTTTCATCGGTAATGCCTTTCAAAAGAGGAATCACCTGGTGAAAGTTAGTCCATGCCACGCCGTCAAATATTTTCTTTTTGTAAAATATCCCTTCACTGTGTTGTATAATGCCGGCCCATACCGACCTTTCATCATCAGGGATCGCTGCATCAATTCTTTTATAAAATTCGCTCATTATTTCATCTGCGGCTGTATAGTATTTTGCTGCAGTAGTATAGTATTCCAGTTCTTCGTATAACTCACCAAAATCGACCAACCCGGCAGCTAATATCTTTCTAAATTCTCCGGGTTCTTTGTCATGCAATTGTTGAAATAGTTTTATGCTCAATGCATAATTTTTTTCTGCCTCATCATATAAACCGGCTTTTCTATAAAGCTTGCCCGCTTCAGAAAGAACTATTGCTTTATCATAATCGTTTTGAGAAAATCCTATCATTTTATCGAAATAGCTTTTGGCTAACACAGCTTCTTTTTGATTTAAAAAGAAAGAACCAACTTCCCAAAGATGCTCTTTATTCAGGCTGTCATATTTTATCGCTAATAAATAATTTTCTTTCGCAGTAGTGTATTCAGACTTTAATATATGCAACCTTGCTTTGAACATGCATTGGCTTACATCATTTTTTATTTGTTCTTTACGCCATTCAATATTTTTCCTTGCAGCAGGGTTGGCCAACAATTCCTTTTTTAATTCGACTGTGTTGGTTAAAAGTCTTTTCTCAAGATTTACGCTATCGAGCAACTGTAATGCTTTTTCGATATCCTTTTCCTGGAAAGCTTTAAATGCTTTTTGATAAGTCTCCGATTCATCATCCAGGTTAATTGAGGCAAAACGATCTGCTATCATTTGTGATTGTGCATACTGTAAGCCGTACTGTTCTTTTACTGCTTCTATAGCTTCTTCTTTTGACTTGATCTCTTTGCTCATCTCTCGTTGCAACCTGGCGATGAGGTCATCTTTATTTTTACCGCCCAGTTCCAATATTTTTATCTTCTTTTTATACTGGTCTGTTATGGCATCCGATGCGATAGCGTAGTATGCCAGCTGAGTTTCGTAAAGCAAGCCGGATTTACACATCACTACTTCAAGTGGAGCCTTGCGGCCTGCCACTGAGGCTGATTGCAGCACTTTCGAATTCACCACTTCATAACCATTCTTGCTAACTTCTACACGGGTTACGTTGCCGACAGGCATGTCAGCAAAAACCAACCTGAACTTTCCATTGACATCGCTTAGTTGTGGAGTAGATTGTGCGGCTTTTACACTTGCTCCCTGTAAGTAAACAACAAGGCCTGTTTTTAGCTTGCTGTTTTGTTCCACTATTATGCCGGGCAATTCTACATCCTGTTGTGCGGCTGCACACAAACAGTAAGTGATAAGCGCAATGCATGAAATAATTAATTTCATATAAAGACATTTATTTTTTCTTTAGTGATACCTGTATTTCCTGTTTGGTATGTACGGGTATGCTATCAATATCCTGTCTCACATAGCCTTTCTTTGAAAACGAAACTCTTTGAAATTTAGATTGCCATTGTTTGGGTACTTCCATTTCAAACCAGCCATCCGTGTTTGAAAAAGTATGGACATCCTTTATTACAATTTTTACACTGTCTAATGGATCATCATTTGTTGCATCTGTCACTCTTCCAAATATCTTATCTATATCATTTAGTGCAGCTTCAAGATAGACAACTCCGTTTGGTTGCAAAAGGTAAAGTGAATCGGAGTGCGTAGATTGATAAGGCTGTGGATGCCGTACCGTAATGCGAACTTTCGAGTTTAAAAAAGTGGGCGATATCTCTGTGAAAATTGCCTTGCCATCTTCATCTATTTTTACTTTTTCGGGGTTCGAATTCAGGTAAACACAAACTTCACCTTGCCCTCTCAATATCTTATCTTCCTTGCCTTGTGGCCCGTGCACAAAAACAGTCAATGCAAATGTTTCTGCGGTACACTTATTTTCGGCTACACCTGAAGCGGGATCAAAGAAATAAATAAGCGCAAATAAGGCGATTGCTCCACCCGCAGTAATTCCTTTTGGAATCGTCAAATTAATAAAGCCGGGGATGATGGTAGCGATCCCTGCGGCAGCAAGGGCAATAACAATTCTGAAGACCAGGTACTGGCTTTGGGATGGACAAGGTATAAGTACTACCAACAATATAATGACTATCAGTAACCCAAGGCCTACCCATATTGATAATTTGGAGGAAGAAGTGGCAGTGGGATCTTTTGGTGCAGGCAGTGTTTCGCCTTTTTCATTTTGAGCATCCATATTTATCTTTTAATTGAAGTTGAGCACAGGCGGCACTAATTGTATTCGTACATATATAGCCTATTCGTAATTAAAGATAAGTGGGATTGATGATTTTTTGTTTTAAAACTAATGATAGAACGGACATTGTAAGACAGGTCTTATAGTCCAAAGTGTATCATCTCTTATAAACTTTGAAAATATTCCAGTATCCTTTTTCTTGTTTTGTCGTCTGGAAACAATCCATTGCCGGCCTGGATATTTTCCAACAGGTGTGCAGGGTTGGAGGTGCCGGGAATTACACAGGTGACCGTTGGATTAGAAAGTATAAATTTTAAAAAGAATTGAGCCCAGTTTTGAATGCGCCATTCAGCAGCCCATCCAGGCAGTTGCTTACCGCTTACATATTCAAAAAAGGCGCCTTCCTGGAAAGGGCGGTTAACGATAACGGCTACCCCTTTATGTTTAGCCGCAGGTAGTAATTGTTTTTCAGCATCGGTTGTTTGGATATTATAGCAGCATTGTATAAAATCCAGTTTTTCATTTTCAATAAGCCGTTGCATTTCATTGTAAGCTGAAGGTTGATAGTGAGTAATTCCAATATACCTGATCTTGCCCTGCTCCTTCCATTGATACAATGTTTTGAGGTGAGTTTTTACATCGAGCAGGTTATGCACCTGCATCAGGTCAATCACACTTGCTTTCATCTTTCGAAACGAGTCATTCATTTGTTCAATTCCCTGTTGTTCACCGGTAGTCCATACCTTGGTAGCCAGGAACAAAGAGGATCGAATGTTAAGTTCACCCGAAAGATCACCTGCCACTGATTCTGAAGAGCCATACATGGGAGAGGAGTCGACTACCGATGCATTATTTTTTACCAGGTTCTGTAACACTTGTTTCAAAGCTGTCCGTTTTACTTTATTATTCCCCACATCAAAAGTGCGCCAGGTACCCACACCTACAACAGGTATTTTCTCACCGCTGGAAGGAATGCTTCTTTGATGAAGAGCCGTAATATTTTCTTTCATAAAACCGCCGGGTAATAATAATCCGCCGCAGGAATAAATGCTTAAGGCACACATCTGCCGCCGTGTGATTTTTTCTGATGATAAAATGTTGTTTAGGTGCATAATAGCAGCTATTATCACAGATGTAAAATTAAAAAAGAAAGAAAAAACCTGCATTATGGCGTTTAAAAAAATAAATAAAATTAAGCTTAAAAAACACTTTTTTTGATCACGAATATGATACTTATCATAAAAGCACCTTGATGAATTATCTTAAATTTATATTCTAAATAACGATATCCTGTTTGTTGAGTAAAAATTGTTTTCAAACTTTTAATTCTAGGCAAATGGAAACGAAAAAAGAATTCTCAAAAAAAGAAAAAGAAATTAGTGGCGTTTTGTGTGATGCCATCAATAAAAGAAAATTAATAAGGTTCTACTATCAAAGTGTGACGAGCGGCAAAAAAGGATGGAGGACAGTTGAACCCTATATTATAGGCGTAAAAGAAAATGGAAATGTTTTCCTGGCTGCTTTACCTATCACTGAACTATCCAAAAAAATAGAGGACCGAAGCTTAGGGCACTACCTGATAAATCGATTCGATATTAGTACCATTGAAGTACTAGAACCTACCTATCAAGAGCCACGCGTTGAGCGGTTTAAGATTGACGATACACATACAATAGAAGTGCTGTGTAGATACTATTATAAAGACGAACAATAGGGTAAATACTTATTAAAGGCTTACGTTTTGTGCTACCCGGAAAAATCGCAAGCACCACCTCAAGAAAACTTTTTTGCTGTATCGATACGGCTAATTAACTATCAGGTTTCATTCAATAGCTGAGCATTGCCATGTAGCCTCTGGTACTAGCCAGCAATACCTAAAAAAAGGTACTGTTATCTGACCTCCTTAATTTGATCTTCCAGCCAGGGCACCGCCTGGATTGTAGCATATCAAGCAAATCATTCCTTTTGTCAAACAGATTTTTATCCCGTCGTCAGGAGTGTTTTTTTTGTGTTGTAATAGCTATGAAGGCGTTACTATTTACTAATTAAAAAACATTTATTATGAAATCAATCATCAGTAAAACAATGATGCTGGTTGCCATTGCTGCAACCCTTGTTTCGTTCACCAACTTTGGTGGCGAAGGCTTTGAAATATACCTGGATAATAAAATAGTGCTGCAGCGTTTTGGGAACACACTCAACGAGGTTACAAGCCTGCAGTTGAACCAGCAATCCGCAAATAGCCAGCTTACAATTAAATATCATCACTGCGGCAAGGTTGGTAAAAGCCGGGTGATCACTATCAAAGATGGACAGGATAAAATATTGAAACAATGGCGTTTTAACGATGCCGCTACACCGGTTGCAGCAATGAATTGCAATGTGAAAGACATACTCACCCTCAAAAAAGGAACTGAGGCAATATTAAAATTGTACTATTCCAGCAGCGAGTTGCCCAATGGCCGTTTGCTTACAAATATTGTTGTATTAAATAACAATAGCGTTGCCAGTAACCAATGAAGTAGTAGGTGGTGCTTACAGCCCGGTTATGGACTCCTTTACTACAATACTTTTCGAGGCACGGCTGAATAACCGACAGACCTGCGGTTAGGTATCGTGCAATCTCGGGGTTTGTAAAACATTCCATGGATTCACCATGGAATGTTTTATTTAATTACCTTTTCAATCCGTTTGCCTTTATTATCAGGTATAAACCAAAAATCTCTAACATGAAATACTTCATCCTGTTTGCTGGATTCTTTTTTACAGGCTTCCTGGCACAGGGTACGCCTATCCGGGTAGGTGTTGCCGGTATGACGCACGATCATATCGGGCAGGTATTTGCTTATATGGTTAAGCAGAACGAGGTGGAAATAGTAGGATTTGCTGAGCCAAACCGTGCATTGGCCATGCGGCTTTTAAAGCAACACAAACTATCGGAATCACTATGGTTCGCTACGCTGGATGAACTGATCCGGAAGACTAAACCTTCGGCTGTATGCGCTTTTAACTCCATCTACGAGCACCTGGAAGTGGTTAAAATTTGTGCGCCCAGGGGCATTCATATTATTGTTGAAAAGCCACTTGCTGTAAACAATGATCATTTAAATCAAATGCGGGCTTTGGTAAAAAAACATAACATCCACCTGTTGACTAATTTTGAAACTACCTGGTATCCGTCGCATGCAAAAGTTTGGGACATGGTAAAAACCGAAAAAATCCTGGGAACAATTCGCAAAATAGTTTTTAAGGATGGGCACCAAGGGCCGATAGAAATCGGGTGTACGCCGGAATTTACAAATTGGCTTACTGACCCGATACAAAATGGGGGTGGGGCGTTGGTAGATTTTGGTTGCTACGGAGCAAATATAATGACATGGCTGATGGATGCAAAGAGGCCAATCGCTGTAATGGCTGTTACACAACAATTGAAGCCAGTCACTTATCCAAAGGTAGAGGATGAGGCAAGCATTATTCTTACTTATCCAACTTGTCAGGCCATTATCCAGGCATCGTGGAACTGGCCCTTTGGTGTAAAGGATACTGAAGTGTATGGAACAAATGGATTACTAATTGCTAATCGGGAGAACAAAATGAAATACATTACCGGAGGGCAAAACGGAAAAGATACATGGCTTGAGCTGTCTCCGCTTCCACATGAACGGTCAAATATATTTTCTTACCTGGCTGCAGTGATCAACGGTAAAATTGATCCTGCAAATGATTTGTCTTCATTTGCAGTAAACGAGATCGTAGTGGAAATTTTATCGGCTGCAAAGGAATCTGCTAAAACCGGCAAGACCATTTATTTGAAACAATGAGCGATACGGATTTTTACTTTTTGGTGGTGTACGATATCTTCCACTGAGATAACTGGAAGCCATAGCCGATGAATTCTCAGTCATACTGGCGGCAGAACTGAGGCGGGATAGAAAGCCCTGCACCTTTAAGGTGATAAATATCTTATCCATAAATAAAAAGAGGTTGCAAATATTGCAACCTCTTTTTACTGCACAAGAAAAAAAATTGATCTTTTATTTTATTATTTAAAACGATCAACCTGTTTTATTAATTTAAAACGTAATTAAAGATCCTTGTTGGTATTTAGTACAAGAGGGCGACGCAAGAATGATGCTCTTTGCTTCACTGCCCGGACCAATATTTTTTTTATATAATTACCAACGACTTTATTTTACAATCACAAGCTTTGCCATTTGTATTACCGAACCAGTTTGTATTTTAACGAAATAAACACCGTTTGCAAGATTGCCTACATATAGTTTAGGTGTATTTACTCCCTTATTAATTGCAACTTTCTTATTAGAGATCGCCGCACCTGTTTGGGCGATTACAGAAATCACACCATTGCCATCGGCAGCTGCATTAAAGGCCAGGGTTACGAAATTGCCTGCCGGGTTAGGTGACACCAACAATTTGCTACTAATTGTTTGTACAATTGCACCGGCTTCATTCCTCGATGCTGTACCGGTTTGCACGTTTAACGTGTAACAACTGTTTGCATTGAATGCTTTGTTCCTGGGGTAAACCCTGGCATAATATGTACCTGCTGTTACTGTTCTGTTGATTGTTTCGTTAGCAGTCCCACCATTGGTTGATGATTGTAATGTAGAACCAGTACTATTGGTTAAGTCAAGTTGGTAATCTGCAGGCAATGCGGATAATGTCAACGTTATTGAACCGCCCGTTGTAATGATGAATTTGTAATAATCCACATCGTTCCGAACATTTATCAATCCAAAAATATCAGTGTTTAAGGGAATAGTAGCTGCGCCTGATATAGATCCATTCGAAGTTACATCATACGTGCCGGGGCAGGTAACGGGAGCACCTGCAGTGGTAAACTGCGATTGAACATAATTGCCAGTTCCTGAAGTGCAGGTTGCTCTCACTCTGTAGTCGTATAAAGTATTTGCCGTTAAGCCGGACAAATTTTGCGACGTTTCTGAAGTGGCTACAGTTGCACTGATCCACTCTGCAGATGATGAAGCCTTATAATCCACCGCATAACTTGTAGCGCCACTAACAGCACCCCAACTTACTGTAGCCGTGGTTTGTGTAACCGAGGATGCTGTTAAGCCTGTGGGATCACCACATGCCGGCGTTGCACCAATTGAAAAATTAGCATTGGAAATATCAAAGAAAATATTGCCGACAGACTCCACTTTTACCCGGTTTGTTGTGCCAGGGGAAGAAGGAACTGCAATAATTTCCGAACCATCATTGGCTGTTGATGCCGCTAATACGGTTGGGAAGGTAAGCCCGCCATCGGTGGACAATAAAATATTAACAGAGGTACAATTCACAGACCCTCCATTTGTACCGTTTACACTCCAGGTGACTGTGGCAGTACCGCCGGCATTCCAGGTTGTGCCTGTATTTGGCGCCGTCACTGCAAAAGGCCCCGCGGTATTGGTAACCGTTACTACTGCATCGGTAAAGGCAGTCTGGCCGATTTTTACATTTGTTTCATATGCGCTGTTATCCCGTACAGTTAACCTGAAGTTTAAAGTTCTGGAAACTGAACTTAATGCTTCGATGTTTGCACCCGCATCACCGCCAGGTAATGGTGGTGTGACATTCAAACCGGCAAGGATAGTTGATAACGTTGGAAAAACTCTTGTACCTGATATTACAGGGCTAAAAGATAGCCAGTTTGGCCCGGTTGCCTTGGTTGGAGATGCAACACTGCTTGCGCCTGATGTTGTTGAATTGTCATTTTGCTCCCAGCAGTATGTCAGTGCATCGTTCTCGGCATCAGTTGCAGAACCGGTGAGCGCAAACGGAGTACTGATGGGAATGGTATAATTGCTAACTGCTGCCATGATCGGCGCATGATTGGCTGTCATGGCAACGGATACGGGACAGCTTTTAGTAGCCAGGTTGGCCTGTATCTGACCAATGGTGGTTTCATGAAATATATCAATAGAATGCGGTGCTACGTCCTGGGATGTAATGCCCGCATAGCCCATAATGGTGATGCCGGAACCAATTTCTTTATTCTGGCCAGTACCTTCCAGTGACATGGAAAAAGTATGGTTTCCACCTAATTGATGCCCTACTTCATGCGCTACATAATCTATGTCGAAATTATCGCCCTGGGGAATGCCATCGGCAGGTGAAGTGATGCCCGAACCTTTTGCAAGAGAACTATTATTTGCAGGGTTCACACAAACGCAACCAATACAGCCTGCATTTCCACCACCACCTGAAGCACCAAACATATGGCCGATATCATAAGCTGCACTTCCGATAACTGACGTTAAAGTCTGTTGCAATTGAAGGTTCCAGTTTGATAATGTTGTATAGGGGTCGGATGACGGGTTATAATAAATAACAGAGGTTGTGTTTGAAATAAGATTGAGGTGCAGGGCAAGGTCTTTCTCGTAGCAACCGTTGCAACGGGAAAGTGTTGCATTGAAAGCAGCCAATACCAAACCTACTTGTGCAGAACTTGTAGCACCAAAAAAGTTTGCATACTCGCCGTTACAGGATTGAGCAAGGCGCATTGTCTTCAATAGACCGGTTGAACTACCCGTTGCTTCTGCAATAGGGCCTGAAACCTGGGACTTTATTTCGGCAGCCATTTGCTTGTCATC
Organism: Ferruginibacter sp.; assembly: GCA_039922375.1. GTDB lineage: Bacteria > Bacteroidota > Bacteroidia > Chitinophagales > Chitinophagaceae > Ferruginibacter. Next base: position 51,824 of record JBDSAA010000046.1, on the reverse strand, counting down.
TGTACTGCAGCTCCAGGGTAAATTTCCTTTTTCCCGATGCGATTTATATACGGAGTAAATGGTATGGTCCTGGGAATAGGGTTCAATGAATTCATTATCACTTTCAGTTCTGAAAACCATGCTTTGTATTCCCTGCGGGGAGATACTTAGTTTTAAAGTAGCATGCTTATCCGTAATTCCTTTGCCCGAATAGGCCCGGATATCAGGGAATTGAGCTTGAAGGTCTGGCTCAAAATTGGAAGCCTCAACCACCTCAAACTCTTCAAAGTTGCCATCGGCATTTGGCAGAGAAATAATTGTAGAAGCTTTCATTCGGTTGTTGCCGGCGATAGAAAATAATTCCTGCCGTAAAGGGTTGGCATTCAGGCTAAACAATTTATAAGCTTTAGGATAAGTAAGCCGGGCAACAGCTTTGTCAGGTTTTATATTACCGCGGCTTTCATTGTTCAAAGACCAATATTTCCCTGTTTGAGAAAACGCTAAAGTAGTGATCAAAGCTAAGGTTAGCGTTAGTAAAACTTTCTGCATGTAGTTTAATTTAATGATTAAAAATGTTGGGAGGCACAGGTTTGGAAAGAGGTTGTACTGCAGGATTGTCCTGTTCTTTTTTAATAACTTAAGCAATCAGTAAATAAGAAAGTAAGCTTTTGTTCATGCTCAGTTAGTTATTATATACTGCGTCAATGCTGAAATTACGGATGTATAAATTTAACAGATTATTCTCAATTCGAAATTTCTTTTTTGATTTATCAACTTATAAGAACCAATGGTTCAGGTAATGGAAAATGGCGTTTTTAGAAACCACTGTTATAAATTGAGTTGAATAAAATTAAGTAGATATACTTTCTTTGCAGCCGGCATTTTATCTTTATAGATCAACCATAAGTATGAAAAAACGAGGCTTAATTCTACTGGTATCAATTGTTTGCAATTATTATGTATTTGCACAGGTAAAGCAGGTGCCCAAATCCGGTAATCCCATTTTCGAGGGCTGGTATGCAGATCCGGAAGCCGTTATATTCGACAATAAATATTGGATATATCCCACGTATTCTGCCCGTTACGAAGAGCAGGTTTTCCTCGATGCATTTTCTTCGCCTGACCTTGTGAACTGGACAAAGCATAGCAAAGTGCTGGATACTTTGCATGTGAAATGGGCGAAGCGTGCAGTGTGGGCACCTGCCGTCATTAAGAAAAATGATAGGTATTTTATTTTCTTTGGTGCAAACGATATCCAAAGCAACAATGAATACGGTGGCATAGGGATAGCCGTAGCCGATAATCCTGCCGGGCCGTTTAAAGATTACCTGGGAAAGCCGCTCATTGATAAATTTCACAACGGTGCCCAACCTATTGATCAATTTGTTTTTAAAGATGCAGATGGAAAATATTATATTATTTACGGAGGATGGAAGCATTGCAATATTGCAAGGCTAAAAGATGATTTCACAGGCTTTATTCCTTTTGATGATGGAACCGTGTATAAGGAAATAACGCCGGCAAATTATGTGGAGGGGCCCATTATGTTTATAAAAGATAAAAAATATTATTTCATGTGGTCCGAAGGAGGCTGGGGTGGTCCTGATTATTCGGTAGCTTATGCAATAGCCGATTCACCATTCGGGCCTTTTAAAAGAGTAGGCAAGATTTTACAACAGGATGCATCAGTGGCAACAGGCGCAGGGCATCATTCTGTGATTTACAATCAACAAAAAAATGCCTGGTATATTGTTTATCACCGAAGGCCGCTGGGGGAAAATGATGCCAATCACCGCGTAACCTGTATTGATCCATTATTCTTCGACAAAAGAGGTTTTATAAAACCTGTAAGGATAAGTTTGGAAGGGGTAAAGAAACAAACTATCCGGTAAGCCGTTGGCCATGAATGAACGAATGTGAAGATGACAATACGGTTACGGACACAAACAGGTAATCATTGCTGCTGTTTCATCAAGAAAAGCCATCCGGTGGTGTAATGGATTTTGAGATGGATTCATGTATTTTACCTTCAATTAAAAATATGAAAAATCATTTGCTTTTGTTGCTAGGTGGCTTTATTTGTTTCACAGCATTTGCTGTGCCGCAACAACAGACTTTTGTTGGAAGTACGCCGGCCCACGGTATAGTCAGGAATTTTCTTAAAATTTCGTTGACCGATTCAATAGATTTCATTCGGTGGAGACTGGAGTTAAAAGGCAAACGCTTTGATCTGCAATGCCGGTACGGTCTCTCCAAACCAGGCACGCAAGGGTTTAGAGATGAAAAGATGGTAGAGTTTGAGGGCGGGTTCTCGAAAACGGGGAATCAATTGGATTTGAGGGATAACAACAAAGTACTTTCAGTGCTACAAATCAATGACGACTTACTGCACCTGCTCGATCAGCATAACCAAATGCTTGTGGGAAACGGGGGGTACAGTTACGCGTTGAACAGCATTGACCCTGGTAATACGGCGGGTTTTAACTTACAGCCTGTAAAAACTACACTTAAATATCCCTTAGCTTACCAGGGGCGCACACCCTGCCAGGAATTATCAAAAATTCTTGGCTTAAATAAAACTGCTGCCTGTGATAAAATGAAATGGTATATTATTTTTTATACCGATTCATTAACCGGCCAACCTTCTCACTATTTAAAGGGCGGTAGTAGTTTTAAGAAAGAAGCGATTGAAAAAGGAAAATGGCGGATTATCAATAAACACGATGGGCGGATCATTTTTGAAGTAACTCCTGACAGTAAGGCCTACACGCTTCATCTCCTAAAGGGTGATGATAATATTTTATTCTTTACCGATCCCAATGGCCGGGTACTGATAGGCAATGAAAACTTTAGTTATACACTCAACAGAAGGATGGAACCGATCTCAGCGGCGCACAGGTATTAATGTCTTACAAAATTTCAAGTGCAACATAGCGAATGTCTCAGTGGTGTTTTACTAACGGTTTGTACTAACGAAATATAATCATCAGAAACTTGTGATTATTTGCTATCATTACAGCCTCAAATAAAAACCCACGAAACCATGCAAACCAATTACCTGGATAATGTATTTTATCCGTACGACTTCAGCTTCCGGATTGGCACCATTCACAACGACTTTATTGCAAAAGATGCAACCGGCAACACCAAGGCATTTGTAAAACAGAAATTGTTTAAATTTAAGGAGCATGTAGAAGTGTTTTCTGATGAAAGCAGGTCAGAATTATTGTATGACATACGAGCCGATAAATGGCTTGATTTTAATACGACTTATTCAATGACCGCTACTGGTGATAAGCATATCGGCAGGCTTGCCCGTAAAGGCTGGCGTTCTTTATGGAAAGCTGCTTATGAATTGTATGATGAACGGGATCAGCAAGACCTGATCATAGAAGAAAAAAACGCATGGGTAAAAGTAGCGGATGGCGTTTTGAGTCAAATACCTGTACTTGGTATCCTTACCGGTTATCTTTTTAACCCCAGCTATACAGTAAAAAGACCTGACGGAACATTGGTAGCTACTTTCACAAAGCAGGCATCTTTTTTTGGGCGTAAGTTTCAGCTCACCCAGGATGCACCCTTTGAAGCAGGAGAGGAGCAACGCATACAATTGGGATTAATGATGATGGCTTTACTGGAAAGAAGAAGGGGATAATTTTACAACTTCGATGGCCTGGTATCTCCGCCGCCGTTGAGAATTGTTATCATTGTCGGTTTAACCGTTTCAAAAAATCCCACAGATGCTTAATCTTGTTTCTGTGGAATTATTGTTACCGCCTTATAGAATTTGCCGAAGTTACAATCATGCCAGTGAGCGGTTAACTGCATATTTAAAACCTGCATTATGAAAAATATTGCCTTATTACTTCTAGTGAATTTAGTCGGCTCATTATTTCTATATGGCCAAAACAACGAACCCAATGAACCCCAGCGAAAAGCCATTACTGCCGTGATTGATCAATACGCTAAAGCGAGGGAAAACAGAGACACTGTATTGCTGAAGAATATTTTGACCAACGAAGTAGATCAATTGGTTTCTACCGGTGAATGGAGAAATGGCGTTACCGCCGCTGTAGAGGGTATGTTGAAAAGCTCTGCTAATAGCCCTGGAACAAGAACACTCCACATTGAAAAGATCCGAATGTTCAATCCCAATAGCGCCATTGTTGATTGTAAATACGAAATTCAAAATAAAGATGGTACCAACCGGAAAATGTGGAGTACATTTTTAGTTGTTGCTGATAAGAAAGTTTGGAAGATCAGCGCCATTAGAAATATGCTGCCAGTGGCGCAATAGGAAATGAGCAATTGGCTTTCCCTCAATTTGAAGCGAACAACCTCAGGCAGATATGTTGTTTGTCCTTCAGGCTCTCGAATTCCTGCTGGCTTACCTACAGTAAAATATGTTACCTGAATATTTTATAAAATAATTCATTTTCTTACTTGTGTTATAAGGCTACGGACAGGGCTAGGCATTTTACCTTAACGCATAGCCGATAATCAACAGTAGTAAAATGGTAGTAGCACATATTTTGAAGCTTTTTAAGATTTATCTTCCTTGTTCATTAAACAATGTTTTGTCATGAAATATTTCTTTCCGGCCATTACCAAAGTTTGCCTTTGCGTGATTTTGGTGGGTGGTTTCTGCGAGCTACATGCGCAGACGAGCCAGTTTAATTCAAGTGGCGATTTAAAATCTACCAAACAATATTATGAAGACAAGGCGGCAGATGAAGCAAAAAAAAGTAAAGTAGTTGCGCCTGCTGTTACCAGTACAACCCCAAAAGCAAAATTGTATAGTGCTGCCCCCGAAACAAATGAAACAGACCTGGAATATTATACCCGTATTTACGATGAAAGCGACGAACAGGCCAGAAGAAATGGCATCTTGCCAATAGGTCCGGCAATGAGGAAATTATATATGGAAAATGCCATTGCTAAAGAATGGCCTGCAAAATGGCCAAAATTTTATGATGTTGATTCAGGATATGCTAGTGTTAGTCATCATGATAAAAGTGGCATAATTGACAAAAAGGGCAATATTGTTATTCCGATCATTTGGTATTCCGCTTATGTGTTTAGTGAAGGACTGGCTTGTGTAAGATCACCGAAGCCCGAGCTGAAGTTTGGCTTCCTGGATAAAGAAAATACGTGGGTTATCCCATTGAAATACCAGGATTGCAGGTGGGGTTTTAAAAATGGCCTTGCTGCAGTAAAATTGAAGGACAATTGGGGTTATATAAACAAAGCCGATGTCACGGTTATTCCTTTTATCTATGATGCGGCTGAAGAATTTAAAAATGGGTTGGCAATTGTGAAACGAAAAAAGAACTTTGGTGTTGTTGATTTGGCTGGCAATGTGATCATACCGATAAAATATACTTCCCTTACGCAGAACTATGAAGGAATATTTATGTGTGAATCTAAAAACAAGTGGGGTGCTTACAATCAAAAAGGAATCTTAATAACTGAGCCAGTCTACGAGGTTCAGTTTTATTTTAGCGGATCAAAGGCAAAAGTTACCCAAAAGGGAAGAACATTTTTTATTGATATGACTGGTAAGGAAGTGCCGGAGTAAAATGTCATTCCTGTTGCCACTGTAGCGATTGCATTCCCTGGATAGGGGTACCATCGAAGCGAACTTATTATTTATTCATTCTTGGTGCAATACCGTTTTTGTCTCTTCAGTTTAAAGTGTAAAAGCAGTAGTAAGAAATACACGCAACTGCAGATAGGGACTTGCGTATAGTGACATGTTAGATACTAAATGACGACCCCTCTTTAGGTCAGCACTCTTGCAATCGAGCAAGCTCTTAAATAGGCGCAAGATGGAGCACTGGTAATGTGCGTTGATGTTCTTTGTGCGCTGGCTCATCAGGTAAAACCGCTCGTAGCTTCGTAATTAGTTTGTTTAATTAATAAAAAATTTATCTCCTGAGGTCGTATCCTTACCTGCCACTTCTCCCTCAAAATACCTGGCCGATACTGGATGATCCTGGTATGTAGGTATTAAATCACTGCAGCTGCTCCTTGCTGGTTTTGCCTAACCTGTTTTTCTCCAATTTATCATTTTACTTTCCATTATATCAAGGGCGCCCGTTCCGTACAACTGGTTGTAAAAAAAAATTATTCAACATTTTTAATCATTTGATTAAATAATTTGGTTAAATCAAAATAATTGTATTTATATTTGTGTCGAAAATAAAAAAGACTTAATGGCAAATAAGAAACCAATGGCCGATGACAGTACAGAGAATAAAATAAAAAAAGCAGCCCGCACTGTGTTTCACAAAAAAGGGTTTGCTGCTACCCGCACAAGGGATATTGCAGATGAAGCTGGCATAAACCTGGCACTGCTTAATTATTATTTTAGAAGCAAGGAAAAACTATTCGACATCATTATGCTGGAAACCATGCAGGGCTTTTTTAAGTCAGTTAAAGATGTATTCAACAATGAAGAAAATAGTCTCGAAAATAAGATTGAACTGGTGGTAAGTAATTACATCGACCTGCTTATTGAATACCCGGAAATACCTATGTTTCTGCTAAGTGAATTGCGTGTCCATCCCGATGAGCTAATTGCCAAGATGGGCATGAAGGAGATTATCATGAAATCTTATTTTATTAAGCAATTTCAGCAAGGCATTTCGGACGGAAAAATAGCACCAATAAACCCACTTCATTTTATTATGAATGTAATGGGCATGACGGTTTTTCCCTTTGTGGCAAGCCCGATTATAAAAGGTATTGGCCACTTGTCGCCGAAAGCTTTTAATGCGCTTATGATGGAAAGAAAAGCCCTTATTCCCAAATGGATTAAAGCCATCCTTAAAACGAAATAACTTTTGGAAAGAGTATTGGATTTTTAAACCTATTATTTAAACTAAATGAGTAAGCAAAAAAAATACAAGAGCTGTTTACGAATTTCCATGGGGACTATTTGTTGGATGCTAACAACTACATTTTTAGCTGCACAGCAACTTAAAAACCTAACGATAGAAGAATGCTACAGGTCTGCAAAAAGTAATTACCCATTAATCAGGCAAATGGACTTAATCGAAAAGGCCACGGGATATACTATAGAAAATATCTCAAAAGGATACTTGCCTCAAATCAATATCAACGGGCAGGCAACTTACCAATCGGAGGTAACTAAAATTCCTATTGACGTGCCTGGCATTAGCCCGGTTAGCAAAGACCAGTACAAAATCTACTCAGAAGTATACCAGGGATTTACCGAGGGGCGAATCATTAAGCAGCAAACCGTTTTAGCGAACGCCAATGCGGCAACAGAAAAACAAAAAATTGAAGTTGAATTGTATAAACTTAAGGAACGGATCAATCAATTATTTTTCGGGATACTATTGCTGGATGCCCAACTGCACCAGGCTGAATTATTGAAGAAGGACATCCAGGCAGGGCTGGACAGAACCAACGCGGCTATTGCCAACGGAACTGCATTTAAAAGTAATGCTGATCTGCTGAAGGCAGAATTATTAAAAGCCGATCAGCATACAATTGAACTGCGATCGAATCGTACAGCCTACATCAACATGCTTTCCATTTTTATAAAACAAACCGTAAACGATAACACCCAATTGGAAGCTCCATCGCCTCAACCTCTTTCATCAATCATTAACCGGCCGGAGATAAAATTATATGAAGTGCAAAATAAAGCGTACGATATCCAGCGCAAGCTTATAACTACTAAAAATTTACCCGGAGCCCGCGTTTTTTTACAAGGCGGTTATGGCCGGCCTGCTCTTAATCAATTAAAAAATGATTTCAGTTTCTACTATATTGGCGGCCTTAGGCTTCACTGGAATTTGGGTGGATTTTATACGGCTAAAAAAGAAAGGGCACTCCTGGATATCCAACAAAGCACACTTGATTTGCAGAAAGAAACATTTATTCTGAATACGGGTCTTTCCCTGTCGGAGCAAAATACTGAGGTCAATAAATTTAATGAATTGATAGCCACCGATAATGAGATCATCGTTCTTCGGGAAAAGATAAAGCAGGTATCAAAAAGCCAATTGGAAAACGGAACCATCACAACAAATGATTACATGACTTATGTAAACGCAGAAGACCAGGCAAGGCAAAGCCAACTCCTGCACCAGGTTCAGTTACTGATGGCCCAATATAATTATAAAACTACATCTGGAAACTAAACAACACAGCATGAAGACCTTTTTTAAACTAATAATTGCAGTAACCGTTATCGTTACAGTAGCTTCCTGCAAAAACAACAAAAATGAGTTTGATGCATCGGGCTCTTTCGAGGCGGAAGAAACCATCATATCTGCCGAAGCATCAGGCACCATCCGCCAACTAAATTTGGAAGAAGGGGAGGAATTAGCAGCGGGAAAAGTAATAGGGTACATTGACAGTGTTCCATTGTTTTTAAAAAAGAAACAATTGGAAGCACAACTGAGGGCTACCGGTAAACGGGTGCCAAACATTACCACCCAAACTGGTTACTACAAGCAGCAGGAAGCTGTGTCACAAAGTCGGCTAAAAAACTTACTGCATGAACAGCAACGGGTGCAAAACCTGCTAAGAGCCGATGCTGCGACCCCCAAACAACTGGACGATATTAACGCACAAATAGATGAAGTGCAAAAACAATTGCTTGTAATAGACAGGCAAAAAGATGCGCAGGTATCGGCATTACAAACACAGTCGGCGTCCATAAGTGGCGACCTGCTTCCCCTGCAGGTACAAATAGAACAGGTAAACGACCAGCTTACGAAATGCATTCTTAGGAATCCTGTAAACGGAACCGTACTTACAAAATATGCGGAAGACAATGAAACAACCTCGCCGGGAAAACCGCTTTATAAAATAGCAGACCTTTCTACCATAAATCTTCGGGCTTATATTACGGGAAATCAGCTACCGCAAATAAAATTGAGTCAAAAGGTAAAAGTATTGACTGATGATGGCAAAGGTGGATTTAAAGAAACGGAAGGGATTATTACATGGATAAATGACAAAGCCGAGTTTACGCCTAAAACGATTCAAACCAAAGACGAAAGGGCCAATATGGTTTATGCTATCAAAGTGAAAGTAAAGAATGACGGCAGGTTTAAGATCGGTATGTATGGAGAGATAAAATTTATACCATGAGTGCTGTTGTGTTAAACAATATCAGTAAGACTTATAACAAGGGCGCTCTAACTGCCGTAGATGATATTTCATTTACGGTAAACAAAGGCGAACTCTTTGGGTTGATTGGCCCGGACGGCTCAGGAAAAACAAGTATTTTCAGGATACTTACAACGCTGCTTCTTGCGGATAGCGGTAATGCAACAGTAGGTGGTTATGATGTGGTGAAAGATTACAAAAGTATCCGCAGGGAAGTGGGGTATATGCCCGGCAAATTCTCCCTTTACCCTGATCTCTCAGTGGAAGAAAATCTAAATTTTTTCGCTACTGTTTTTAATACAACCATCCAACAAAACTATAGCCTTATTGAAGACATTTATGTGCAGATAGAACCTTTCAAAAAACGCAGGGCAGGAAAGCTGTCAGGCGGCATGAAGCAAAAACTTGCTTTGTGCTGTGCGCTGATTCACCGGCCCACGGTATTGTTCCTGGATGAGCCAACTACAGGTGTGGACACCGTTTCAAGAAAAGAATTTTGGGAAATGCTGAAACGTTTAAAGGAACAAGGCATCACCATCCTTGTCTCCACGCCCTATATGGATGAAGCTACTTTATGCGAACGCATTGCATTGGTCCAATCCGGAAAAATTATGTCCATTGACACACCGGAGAAAATTACTAAACAGTATGGCGAACAATTGTATGCAGTGAAGGCATCTCAAATGAGCAAGCTCCTAAACGATTTACGGGCCAATGAAACTATAAAAAGTTGCTATGCTTTTGGGGAGTATCATCATATCACATTTAAACCTGGTGGCATTTCTTCTGCCACCACTTTATCAAATTACCTTTTGGCAAAACAATATGCTGCTGTTGAAATAAAGCCAATCAATCCAGGCGTTGAAGATTGTTTCATTAAACTAATGAATAAATAATATGAATGAAGCCGTGATAGCCACCAATAAACTGACGAAGAAGTTTGGTGATTTTATTGCAACAAATGAAATAACATTTGAAGTGCGGGCAGGCGAAATATTTGGCTTTCTCGGTGCAAACGGTGCTGGTAAAACAACCGCCATAAAAATGCTGTGCGGCCTTTCGAAACCAACAGCCGGTTCTGCCTCCATCGCCGGGTTCGACATATATAAACAAACCGAAAATATTAAAAAAAATATCGGCTATATGAGCCAGAAATTCTCTTTATATGAGGACCTCACCATCATTGAAAACATTCGCTTTTTCGGCGGCATATATGGATTAACGGATAAGGCGATTAAAGAAAAAGGCGAAAGGCTGATTGACCAATTGGGGTTGAAAGGAGAAACAAAAAAATTGGTTGGCTCCCTGCCACTTGGCTGGAAACAAAAGCTGGCTTTTTCAGTAGCGGTTTTGCATGAGCCAAAAATCGTTTTTCTGGATGAACCAACGGGTGGTGTAGATCCTGTTACCCGCAGGCAATTCTGGGACCTTATTTACGCTGCTGCGGATAGTGGCATCACCATTTTTGTTACCACTCATTATATGGATGAAGCGGAATATTGCAACCGAATATCTATGATGGTGGATGGATCCATAAAAGCGCTTGGCACGCCCGTTGAACTAAAACATCAATATGCCGCAGCATCTATGGACGAAGTGTTTTTTGAGCTGGCAAGAGGCGCAAAACGTAAAGCAGATTAATATGAAACAGTTTTTCGCTTTTGTACAAAAAGAATTTTATCATGTTTTCCGTGATAAAAAAACGTTGCTGTTATTATTCGGAATGCCTGTTGTGCAGATCGTATTGTTTGGCTTTGCCCTAACAAACGAAAAAAAAAATTCCAAAATAGTTATTTGCGATTATTCAAAAGACCTTGCCACTCAACGCATTATTAATAAAATTGCCACCAGCAATAATTTTGAAATAGAAAAAGCATTACTTAATCATCAGCAAATTGAGGCAGCATTTAAAACCGGGAAAATTAAACTGGCCATTGTTTTCCCAGCCAATTTTAATGAAAGTTTGCTACACGTGAACAAGGCACAGGTGCAGGTAATTGCAGATGCATCTGATCCAAATACGGCTACTACGCTTACCAATTATGTTATCAATATCATCCGGGACTATCAACAGGAACTGACGCATCAAACCAGGCAGCCATTGCAAATAAATACCACTACACGGATGGTTTACAATCCTGAATTAAAGGGCACTACCAATTTTGTTCCGGGAGTAATGGCACTGGTGTTAATGCTCATCTGTGTACTAATGACGTCCGTTTCTATTGTGAAGGAAAAGGAAACTGGCACCATGGAAGTTTTGCTTGTTTCCCCTTTCAACCCATTCCTCGTGATCATTTCAAAGGCAGTTCCCTACCTGTTTTTATCGCTTGTCAATCTTGCGGTCATTTTATTATTGAGTTATTTTTTGCTTGAGATGCCGATTAATGGAAGCGTATTGCTGTTGTTTGCTGAAAGCACTTTGCTCATTATTACTGCACTTTCGCTGGGGCTTCTCATCTCTAATGTTACCGCTTCACAGCAATCGGCCATGTTGATTTCGCTGATGGGAATGCTGCTTCCGGTGTTGTTGTTTACCGGGTTTATGTTTCCGCTGGAAAACATGCCAAAGCCGCTTCAAATCGTTTCCAATTTCATTCCTTCCAAGTGGTACTATATAATTGTGAAATCAATTATGATCAAAGGGCTTGGTTTTACCGCTATCTGGAAAGAGACACTGATCCTGTTTGCGATGACGGTGTTGCTGCTGATACTGAGTTTAAAAAAGTTTAAAACCCGTTTGGCATGAGGATATTAAAATTTCTGTTGCAAAAAGAGTTCAGGCAAATATTCCGTAACCCCGGCATATTGCGGATGATCATTGTGGTACCGATTATACAGTTGCTTATTTTACCGCTGGCTGCCGACTACGAAATAAAGAATATCAATGTCTTCATTGTTGATCACGACCATTCATCCTATTCTCAAAAACTGGTTTCAAAAATTGGCTCATCCGGCTATTTTAAATTAGCGGGTTATGGTGAATCTTACCAAAATGCTTTCAAACAGTTTGAAACTGATAATGCAGATTTAATTCTTGAGATACCTGCAAATTTTGAAAAAAACCTGGTAAAAGAAAATGAATCGAACCTGCTGATTGCTGTTAATGCCATCAACGGAACAAAAGCGAATGTGGGCAATGGTTATTTGACGCAGGTGATCGCTTCGTTTAATGGAGAAATAAGGCTGGCGTGGGTATCACCAACACGTTATAGTAGCATTCCGCTCATTGAAGTAGTACCGGTGAATTGGTTCAATGCACATTTAAACTATCGGTATTTTATGGTACCCGGTATTTTAGTGGTGCTTGTTACCATGGTTTGCGCCTATATGTGCTCACTCAATATTGTAAAAGAAAAAGAAGCAGGCACCATCGAACAGATCAATGTAACTCCCATAAAAAAACACGAGTTCATACTTGGCAAGCTCATACCGTTCTGGATCATTTGTGTGTTTATCTTTTCCATTAGTTTATTGGTGGTTGCAAGAGTTGTTTACGGTATAGTACCGGTTGGAAGCATTGCCTTGTTGTATGCTTTTCTTGCACTGTACTTAGTAGCCTTGTTGGGTATTGGGCTGCTTATATCTACGTATTCCGCTACGCAGCAGCAGGCGATGTCGCTGGCTTTTTTTTGCATGATGATCTTCATGTTGATGAGTGGCCTTTTTACACCCATTGATAGTATGCCAGGCTGGGCCCAATACATAGCAAAGGCCAATCCTGTAACTTACTTTATTGATGTAGTAAGAATGGTGATGTTAAAGGGCAGTGGCTTTACTGATATAAAAATGCATTTTCTCATCATGGCCGGTTTTGCAGTCCTCTTTAATGGATGGGCGATACTTAATTATAAAAAAACTACTTAATACTAAAACAGTGGACACTATCGGGTGTCATTAAGCACCTTTTTTTAGAATAAAAAAACAGTGCCTTAGCTTTTCCCCTCGAATCCATTTTAATCTCACGTCTTTTCCCGCTTGCGACCTTCATAGTTGGCAAACATTAGCAATTCATCGTCTCTATTTAAATAGCCTTCACCGTTACTTTTATACGGTAGACCCCCAAATATATTATTACTGTTTTTGACATCTGTCAGTAATTAACCAAAGTGTATTTTCATACTTTCAAATTCATTGCCCGCCTGCTACTGTTCTTTTTTCAACCTCAAACCTTACTTGTTAACTTTTCCACTTTTTAATCGCAAACCCGTTACAAAGCTTATTTTTATGCTATAATTCAAGTAACATGCGCTATATATTTGTACTGGTTGTATTGATAGGTTCTCTAAAATTGAATGCACAAACTTATTTACCAGGAAACATAGGCGCCTATTCTCAGCGTCAATTCTTACCAAATCAAATGCTGCTAAATGATAGCATGCCCCAAAAAAAATGGTCGGTGAACAGGTACAGCGGTATTTCAACCAGCTTTATTTTTTCCAGCACCGGTAACGCAACCGTGCTGTCTGTTCCGTTGGGCATACAGTTGAACCGGAGGTTATCTAATAATTTATATGCTTTTGGTGGCTTGTCTGTAGCACCTGCTTATATCAATTTCAACCGTTCTTTTCGTTCGGCAAATATTAATAAAGCTCGCCAAAATAACGGCTTTATGAAATCCAATCAACTCAATCTTTTTTCAAGAGCAGAGATGGGGCTCATGTATATCAATGACGCAAAAACATTCTCGATTTCCGGAAGCATTGGCATTGAGAGAAGTAACTACCCCGTGTTTTTGTCACAACAAATCAATACTGTAAAGCCGGCTGTATACCAGCCTTAATTATCCTTCCCTGGTTATATCGTTTCGGAGTCGCAGGATTTCATTTAAGATCTTCGTTTCTTTTTTAATTGCCATTCGGATAAACCAGGTAAATATTGCTGCGGCAAGAATGTAAGACAGATCAATCATGATCATAGCCGGCATACTGAAAAACAAACTGAATTCGGGGGTAAGCATATAAAAGCCGATAGTGTATAGTACGATAATGGCAATAGTAACCGGGCCATTAATGTGTTGCCGGAACCGGAAATAGGCCATTGAGGCGTTGTTGGTTTTTAGTGCGGTTTCGCCCAGGTCAATATTAGCTAAGAGGCGGATACTGAATATTTCAATGATTATCCGCAGCGCAAGGCCACCAAGCATTAAACCTGTACCTATGTGGCTAATGGTTTGTTTGAATTTAGCAACATACATAAAAAATGCAGAGAGGCCTATTGCCACAATTATTAAAATCAGTATAGTGGTTAGCTGCAATTGGATGCTGCTTTTCATTTGCTGTTTTGCCAATGTAATAATATGGCCGGTATTGGGCGGTTCGGCCTGATCATTATTTCTGGCATTCTGCCACAGATTTTTAAGATCGTCTGTTTGGTCATTCATTTTCTAAAATAGTTTTAAGATTTTTCTTTATCCGGTGAATTTTAACCCGCAGGGTTCCTTCACTTATTCCAATGATGGTGGAGATCTCTTCATAATCAAGTTCATCTAATACCATCATGATGATCAACCGGTCCACTTCTCCAAGCCGGCCAATTGCCTGGTATAACGACAAATGATTTTTATCTGAAGCCTGGCCAGATACGTCCGCCAGGTGAATATGCTCTTCATCAATTGAAACCTGGTAATTGTCTTTTTTATCACGGATGTATTTTAAACAGGTATTCACTGTAATACGATAGATCCATGTCTTATAACTGGAGGCGTTATTAAATTTATTCAGCGCCTGCCAGGTATTAATAAAAACCTGCTGCGACAGATCTTTGGCAAGGTCCCGGTCTCCTTTCATGAACCCCAAACACATCTGCAATACCATTGCCTGGTAATCGCTGTGCAGGCTTTCAAAAAGGTCTTTGTTATTGGGCATATTGATGCAGGTATTTGTTTACCTGTGTGTACAACCATTCCGGCTGATCGAACATGATAAAATGTTTGCTGGATTCAGCGATGAGGATTTCTTTGCCTTTCAAGTTAGCGTATTGTTTCTCATAGTTGGCCTTTATCATTTCTTTGTTTGGAAAAGAAGCGCCTAATATAAGCGTGTGAATATTGATGTTAGGCAGCTTATCTCTCAGGTCAAGTTTCAGCAGGTCAGTATAGCCGTACACATAAGTTTTCCTGTGAGCATTTACCGACCAGGTGGTGAGTACTTCTACCTTTGATTGCGTATTGGTCATATTTTGAGCCATGGTCATTGCCATCTTCTTGAAATCTTCATCACCCATTGCCAATATTTGGTTATTATAAGGGCTGGTATATTGCAGGCTGGCGGCGGGAACTCCCGGCATCATCATGTCACGCATACAGGGAAGAGACTCTACCAAAATCACCCCCGTCACCATTGCAGGTAATTCTGTAACCAGGTCAATGGCTAAGTTACCGCCCATGCTATGCCCGATCAATGTCACATGCGAAAGATTTTCTTTCTTAATGTATTCCACCAATTGTTTCTTAACAGCATCATACCACGGGGTAGCAATGGGTTGCAGTCCGTTAAAGCCGGCATAAGAAACGATGTAATTTGTGTACGATGTATCCAGGTGTTTTACTGTTTCATCCCAAACTGAACCTGGCGCCGTAAACCCAGGTAAAAAGATAATGGGATTTCCTGTACCCGTTTTGGCAACGGATATTGGTAATTGGGTAAATGCAAAATGAGATAATAATAGCAGAGCAATTACAAATACTTTCTTTTTCATGATGTGTTTTGTTTTAAATTTCTTCTTTGAACCGTAAACGGGAGAATTGTTACAGGCAGGGTAATAAATTTTTTCAAACACCCATAGATTATGTGAAACTTCCTCCGCCTGGCGAAATAGGGTACTACCTGCCCGCAGCCAGCGCCCAATGATTGCTACATTGCATTGCTAATGTATTTTTTGTAGACTAATTTTCAATTAAAAAGTCCGGTCTGAAACACAATAGCGAACTAATGCTGAGGCTTTACCAGGCAAGCATTCAACCACAACACAGCAACATTACCGCTGTTAATTTTTTCGTTAGTCATCGTCTAACCCATGACCGTTCGTTTTTGTTTTTGCCAAATTTTGAGAAACCAGTTCGGGTAGATAGAAGAAAGGTGAGTTGCAGGTTTTATTTGGTGCCGGCACTCCTGGTAAATGTATTTATTCGTTTTCCCTGATATTCTCGATTACACCTGGCAATGGGCTTATTCTTTGCTTGCCATCAATCGGAGTAATTAATTATTTTATCAATAAATTAATTTTTAGAACCAATAGTGCTTCTCAAATGTTGGGCATTACATTGTAAATTGCTTGCATATTGAATGGTTGCTATCAATGTACTATTTTTGTAAAAATTTACTGAAGTAAAAATCTATTATGCGTAAATTAATTTTTATCTGCCTCGCTGTGATTGCCACTTTACCCTCCCTGGCTCAAAAGACGAAAAAAGAAAGACGGGATGAACGCAAGCAAAGGATCAGCGAACTCATCAAACAAGAGGAAGAAGGAGTAATAACTTACCATAAACACTCTGCCTTTGGGTTAAAACTTACTACAGATGGATACGGCGGCTTTTACGAAGTAGGAAGGGCTAAATCCATAAAGAAAGCATTGTTATTTCAATTAGACATTTCAGAAAGGAAACATCCAAAAGAGGACAAGCAGACTAATATTTCCATTCCGACCTCACCTTTTATTTACGGCAAGATCAATTATTTTTACCCGGTAAAAATTGGCGTTCAGCAACAGATCTTGCTAGGCAACAAAATAAACCACAACGGGGTAAGTGTAACGGGTAACGTGGGTGGTGGTATTTCCCTTGCCTTGTTAAGGCCTTATAACCTTGAAGTAAATGACCTGAAAAAAGGTAACAGAAAGTTGTTAAGGTACGAGAGTAGCGATAGCACTATATTTTCAAATACGGGCCAGCCGGGCTATGTAAAAGACAGTGTTTTATTTACCAATGGAGGCTTACTAAGCTTTTTGCAGGTATCAGGCTCGGGCCTGGGAAAAGGTTGGGGCGAAATGTCAGTAACACCGGGCCTGTATGCAAAGGCTGCTTTAAGATTCGACTATGGAAAATATAATGAAATGCTCAGCGCATTGGAAGTAGGTATATCCGGTGAGTTTTATAGTAAAAAGATTCCTCAATTGGTTTATACCAAGCCTCAGCAATTGTTTGTTAGCGCTTATGTTACCATTATGTTTGGGAGAAGGAAATAAGGTAAGTGCATAGATAAAAAACCTCAACGGGTTTGATTTGACAATTTTTAAATTTATTCAATGATAGAATTACCAGTATTAGACGGTGTAGTAGAACAAAAGCCAAAAAAGCCAAACTGGCTTAGGGTAAAATTGCCCATTGGAGAAGAGTATAAGCATGTCCGTAGTTTAGTAGATACACATAAGCTGCATACCATTTGCGAAAGCGGCAATTGTCCTAACATGGGTGAGTGCTGGGGCGAAGGAACTGCTACTTTTATGATACTGGGTAATATCTGTACAAGGAGCTGCGGTTTTTGTGCAGTTGCCACCGGAAGGCCGGAGCCAGTTGATTGGGACGAGCCCCAACGGGTTGCTGAAGCAATTCATTTAATGAAAGTAAAACATGCCGTGGTAACCTCAGTTGACAGGGATGAGATACAGGATGGCGGAAGTATCATTTGGTACAATACCATCAAAGCCATCAAAGCATTAAACCCCGCTACCACTCTGGAAACACTTATACCAGACTTTAAGGCGGAAACAGAGAATATACAACGTATTATTGATGCGGCCCCTGATGTTGTTTCTCATAATATTGAAACGGTGGAGAGGCTTACCAAACAGGTACGCATACAGGCCAAGTACTGGCGCAGTATGGAAACCCTGCGGATACTTAAGCAGGGTGGTATGCGAACCAAGAGTGGCATTATGCTAGGCCTTGGTGAAACGATAGATGAGGTAACAGAAACAATGCAACATCTAAAGGATAGTAATGTAGATGTAATTACCATTGGGCAATATTTACAGCCCAGCAAAAAGCATTTGCAGGTGCAGCGCTTTGTTCATCCTGATGAATTTAAGGAATTAAGAGAAATTGGATATAATATGGGATTTGATTATGTAGAGAGTGGCCCGCTGGTACGTTCCTCTTATCACAGCGACAAACATGTAATTGCAGGCTGGGGTAGGAGCAAGTGGCTGGAAGAAAAAGCTGAGAATTAAGAGCAAAGTGTTTTTGTATTAAGGCAACCGGCAGTACCGGTTGCTTTTGTTTTTGTAGCTACCGTTTCATTGATGTTTCTGTATGCTTTTTGATATCTGGTACAAAGGATAAGCAATATTTTTCCTAAAAAACGGCCACCTTGTCTTCACCTTCACCCTTTCGCCTTCTTTTGAAGCCGTATCAGCAAAATGTCATGTGGCGGAACAGTTGCTTTCAAATCTTTTTTGGTGGTACCTAAATCTTTTTTAGTCCACAGGTCACGTAGCTGGTAAACATTGCTGTTAGCATCTATTTGTTTATTGAAAATTGAGTCCTTCACTTCTTGTTGTTGCCAGTTAAATGCTATCGCTTTTGGATTCTTGCTCCGGTTTAAAAAACCTATTGCCCAATCGCCATTCGACAAAGGTTTAAACCAGGTCTCCAGGCTGTCGGTTACAGCATACCGGAAACCTTGTATTCCCAGTGAATCCTGGTTGATGGCGATCACTTCTTTATTGGTAAGTATTTCCCGGGTCTCGTTCGACATGGTACGAAGATCGTTACCTGCGATCAATGGAGCCGCAAGCATTGCCCACACGCTAAAGTGTGCCCGGTCCTCACCGGGAGTTAATTTACCGTTGCCGATTTCCAGCATGTCAGGGTCATTCCAATGGCCCGGTCCGGCATACTTGCGTAATCCTGCTTGTTTATCCAATATCTGCATTACGCCCCACGACTTCCAGCTTCCATGATCGTTGATACAATCAAAACAATTGTAAATATCACCCGTGGTACGCCAAAGGTGCCCAACGGATTGGCCCCACTGCCAGGGATTATCATTGCCCCATTCGCAGATGCTTAACACTATCGGTCGCCCTGCTTTTCGCAAAGCTGCAGTAATGGTTTTATAGGCGCCTTCTGCCTTTAGTCCTTCTGTATTGCACCAATCATATTTCAGGTAGTCGATTCCCCATTTGGCATACGTAAGCGCATCCTGAAATTCGTAGCCCCGGCTACCGGGGCGTCCACCGCAGGTTTGAGATCCTGCATCTGAATAAATACCCATTTTTAAGCCCTTGCTATGGATATAATCTGCCAGCGCTTTCATGCCCGAAGGAAACCTTTTCGGATCGGGATGAATAAACCCTAAACTATCACGGTCACCATGCCAGCAATCATCGATATTGATATAACTATAACCAGCCGCCTTCATGCCCGTTGCAACCATAGCATCCGCTATTTCACGGATCATTTTTTCATCCACATTACAGGAAAATTTGTTCCAGCTGTTCCAGCCCATTGGCGGCGTAAGCGCCAGCCCTTGAAACTTTTGATAGTTCTGTTTATAATTATCTCCCTGGCTAAAAGAGGTAATATAAAAGCATAACATCAAAATTAATTGCGGTAATATCTTTTTCATTTTCAGATAGCTTAGTGGCATTCCTGCCGGTTCCAAATTTTGTGAGAACAATTTAGGCTGATTGCAATACCAAAAACGCAATTGATAAAAAATAGCAATGAAATGATAAGGAAGGATTGAATTGCTTCCTGCCTGAAAGTTTGTTACTCAGTAAAGACAGAATGATGGCCTTGTCAGGCATTGGTTAAAAATGTCAATAGATTATTTCCTTATCATCCGCTAATTCCACAACGAATTTGGAAATAGCAATTTGATTATAAAATGGCACATTTGCAACAATTTTATACTGCGCCAATTCGGGTGTATAATGTCGTCTAAATGCAAAACTTTACTATTATACTAAAAATATCAGGATGAAGATGGATATGAAATTATTTTTTGTTGCGGCCGTAATTCTTATGACAGTACCGGTTGTTTCAACAGCGCAAACTCAAAAGGCCGGTTCTTTTGTTGCGGGTAAAAATGAATTTTATTGAATGGGAAGCCTTTTGTAGTAAGGGCCGCAGAGCTTCACTATCCCCGCATCCCAAAGGCTTACTGGGAGCAACGGATCCAATTGTGTAAGGCGATGGGTATGAATACGATCTGCATTTATTTGTTTTGGAATTTTACACGAACAGCAACCTGGCACTTTTGATTTTTCAGGGCAACAGGATGTGGCTGCGTTTGTTCGGCTCATTCAAAAAAATGGTATGTATTGCATCGTAAGGCCTGGGCCTTATGTATGTGCTGAATGGGATATGGGCGGCCTTCCCTGCTGGTTGCTTAAAAACAAAGATGTACAGGTTCGGATTATTGAAGATGATATTTTTATGGGGCGTTCAAAGCGTTTCCTCAATAAAGCAGGAGAAAAATTAGCACCGCTTCAAATACAAAATGGAGGTAATATTATTATGGTGCAGGTAGAAAATGAATATGGCGTTTGGGGCAGCGATGCCATTTATATGGGCGCCCCAGGAAGACAAAGACCAGCTTACTTCGGTTGCGGAAATAGAAATTCTTTTGGAGGATGGTACGGTAGCATCGTCCCTAAATTGGAAAGCCGTATACGCAGACAGTGAGGAAGTGACAGCATCTAATAGTACCACAGATAAAATATTTGAGATGCAGGAATCCATTATCTGGCAAACAGCGTCAACCGTTTCTAAAACCAGCCAGCCCATAGCGTTGTGATTGATATGGGCGCAAATATTAAAATGAAGGGTTCAGAATATTGCCCAGAGGCGGTAAGAGCAAGGCGGAATTGTAAAAGATTATCGTTTTTATTTATCCCGGCACCATTTAAGTTTTAGATTAAGTACCCTAGACCATAAATCACAAAAATAGCCGTGTATAAAAATGCTGTGAACATTTGTTTATCAGTAATTTTTTGATATACCAGATAATTTTGGTTCATTCTATCAAACGTTTTGATTGTGTATGCACACGTTTGCACAAATAAAAATGGACTGTTTTGCTAAATCGATTTAGTATGATTATATCTTTAACATCCGTTTGATATTTTGATGATCAACGCCATCGCACAACATTTCAAAGAATGAGTTTAGAATTTTTTAAAACGATTTGCATGCTACAAACATTACCTCACCACTTATCTTCAAATTGGGATCAATTGATATTTACTTTCCTAAAAGTGCCGGAACCGATTCTCCACTTCATCCTGCGAATAGTATCACCTTCTATTTGTTTTACCAGGTTTAATGTCTGTTAATGAGCGAAGAGCTCAATCAAAATTTCAAGAAATGAATTTTAAAAATGGTTTTGCTATTCTATCATTTTTTATTTTGCAATTACTTGCAGGCTGTGCCTCCACATCGTTTGATGTAAACAAAAGCCTTGACTATTGCATAGGGCAATCAGGCAAAACTTCGTCTGGCCTAACCGGTTATGACAGTATTCCAAGGAGTATTGCCAACGGCCAAACTAAGTGGCGCATGATCAATTATAAGGATTGGTGCAGCGGTTTTTATCCCGGCATTTTATGGTATGCTTATGAGTATACAAAAGATGAAAAGTGGAAAGCAAAGGCCGACAGTTTTTCCAGGGCCCTTACACCGCTTGCTTATAATCCCGCTTACGATCACGACCTTGGTTTCCAGCTGTATTGCAGTTTTGGAAACGGATTGCGGTTAACCGGTGATACCAGTTACATATCAATATTACTTGCTGCTGCGGATACACTGGCAACGTTGTTTAATCCTACGGCAGGTACAATCCTTTCCTGGCCACGGGATATACAAAAACTCGGTGGGCACAATACTATCATTGATAATATGATCAACCTTGAACTCTTGTTTTGGGCATCAAAGCATGGTAGCAGTAAACGCTTATATGATATCGCCGTGCAGCATGCCAACGTTACGATGAAGAATCATTTCCGCCCTGATCACTCTTCCTATCATGTTATCATTTACGATTCCATCACTGGACAAGCGATAAAGAAAATGACCCACCAGGGCTATTCAGATTCATCCATGTGGGCAAGAGGACAATCATGGGCCATTTATGGATTTACGATGTGCTTTCGTGAAACCCAAAACCACGCATACCTTGACTTTGCACAGCAATGTGCCGACAGGTATTTAAGGGACTTACCTAAAGAAGACTATATCCCTTACTGGGATTTCAATGCACCCGGTATACCCAATGCACCAAAGGATGCGTCTGCTGCAGGCATAACGGCTTCGGCCTTGCTTGAATTGTCAACCATGGTATCTGACACAACAAAGGCAGGGAAATACAGGGCAGCAGCAGAAAAAATGCTTGCATCCTTATCGTCCTCTGATTATCAAAGTGGCAATATAAATGACGCTTTCTTACTGCACTGTACGGGTCATAAACCAAATGGAGGCGAAATTGATGCATCCATTATTTACGGTGACTATTATTATATGGAAGCATTGTTAAGGCTAAAAAAATTGCAGGAAGGAAAAAACATCATCGATAAACTATAATCAGCATGAAATCTATTTTAGTCCTTGTATGCTCATTGCTTTCAGTGAGTGTTTTATTTTCCCAGGGAGATACCGTAAAGGATAGTAAAGTTGAACTGAGTTCTCCCAACAAAAACTTTCACTTCGAATTTTATCAAAGGAAAAATGCAGAGGGAAACCGCACGATGTTCTACAAAGTAGATTACAAAGGAAAATCTGTGATCAATGAATCCGCATTGGATATCCAGTTAGACAATCATCTGTCGGAACAGGCAATGGCTTTGAAAGTGGACAAACATGCCAAATGGTGCGAAAATTTAACTATCAAAAAGATAACCACTTCATCAAAAGATACAAGCTGGCAGCCTGTTTACGGCGAGCGCAGCGTAGTAAAGGATAAGCACAATGGTGTAACCATTGAATTGATTAAGGATGATAATCCTATTTACCAGGTTAATATTGAAATACGGGCTTACAATGAAGGTGTGGCGTTCCGCTATTTTTTTCCTGAAAATGAAAAGGGTACTTATTACCGCATAGTTGCTGAAAATACAGAATTCAGCCTACCTGAGGGTACTAAGGCATGGCATGCTTCATGGGCTCAGGCACCTTATAAACTATTGCCACTGAGCGACTGGCCCGACGAAAGCGAAAGGCCGCTGACATTGCAATTGCCTGATGGCTTGTATGCATGCCTGGCAGAGGCGCAGATGGTAGATTATGCCCGTACAAAATTTAAACTCAGCAAAGAAAAACCATCTACCATAATCACCTCAATTTACACACCGGCAGACCTCATCTCCCCGTTTGGCACACCATGGCGCATAGTGATGGTGGGGGAGAAGCCAGGTCAGCTGATTGAAAACAATGATTTGATCCTGAACCTCAATGCTCCGTCAAAAGTTAAAGATGTTAGCTGGATAAAACCCGGTAAAATAATTCGGGTGATGACGCAGACGACCAAAGATGCTTTTGATAATATTGATTTCGCAGCGAAACATGGTCTTCAATACATTTTATTCGATTGGAAATGGTATGGCCCTGCTTTTAGTTTTAATGCTGATGCAACGAAAGTAGCCATACCCAATTTTGATTTGCCGGGCATCATCCAATATGGAAAAACAAAGGGGATTGGTGTTTGGCTCTATTGCAACCTGCAGGGCCTGTACTCACAATCAGATTCTTTGTTTGCGGTATATAAAAAATGGGGTGTCAAAGGCGTCAAGTTTGGTTTTGTGCAAGTGGGCTCTCACCGCTGGACAACATGGATCGAAGAAATGTTTAAGAAGGCTGCTGAAAACCAAATGATGGTGAATGTGCATGACGACTGGCGGCCCACGGGGGAGCAACGTACCTGGCCCAACCTAATGACGGCAGAGGGTATACGAGGCAATGAAGAAATGCCGGATGCAACACATAATACCATCCTTCCTTTTACAAGGTACATTGCCGGCGCTGCTGACTACACAATTTGTTATTTTGATAAAAGAATAAAAACCACCCATGCGCACCAGTTAGCGATGGCAGCGATTTATTACAGTCCCATCCAAACGCTCTATTGGTACGATAAACCGGCATTAGAACACAACGAACCCGAGCTTGAATTCTGGGATAAGATCCCCACCACATGGGATGAAACAAAAGTGCTGCAAGGCACTCCCGGTGAATTTATTACCACTGCCAGGAGGAAAGGTAACGAATGGTTTATTGGAACAATCACCAACAACAATGCAAGAACCGTAAAAATTGATCTTGGTTTTTTACCCAAAGGAAAAAAATATACCGCCACCTTTTACAGTGATGATGACAAAGTGCAAACCAATACCAAAGTAAAAGTGGAAAGAAAAAAAGTGGACGCTTCAACGAAAATAGACGTCTCACTTTTAGCAGGCGGGGGACATGCAATCTGGCTGACTCCTCAATGATGAAGTGAATGGTCAATGGTGAAGGGTGAGGGGTGAAGGCAACTTTGCGTCTTTGCTCCTTTGCATCTTTGCGTGAAAAAAAACATATTCAAAAACTAGTGTTCATATTTCTTTTTATGTGTACCGCCCGCTAGTTGAATCAAATAAAAACAAATGAAAACAGGACCAAATTTAACATTGGGAGTAGATATTGGCGGGTCTCACATAACAGTGGGCCTGGTAGAAATGGATGAAAGAAGAGTTATTGAAGAATCAATTATCCGGAGTAAAGTAAACTGTCATGGAACAGCAGACGAGATTTTAAACAACTGGGCGAAAACTATCTGCGAAGCACAACGGGAGGAGGGAGAGTCATTTACAACAATTGGCATTGCAATGCCAGGGCCTTTTAATTATGAAGATGGAATATGCCTGATAAATGGATTTGATAAATATGAATCGCTTTACGGAATAAATATTCGTACGGGGCTTGCTAAAAGAACAGGCATTGCGCCGAAAAATATTTGCTTTAGAAACGATGCAGAAGCGTTTCTAGAAGGTGAGCTTTTTTGCGGTGCAGCCAGGGGATTCGCTCACGCAATTGGCATAACGCTCGGCACAGGACTGGGCTCGGCTATGAGCCACGGCGGTTTCACAAGGGATGCTGAAATGAGCGTGCTGCAATACCGGGGAGATAAAATAGAAGAGCTTGTTTCTACCCGTGGTATCATCAAAATTTATAAGGAATTAACGGGCATTACTATAACGGATGTGCGATGCCTTGCTGATTTATATTATACCAATCCATCCGCTGAAAAAGCTTTCCATATTTTTGCCGGGCACCTTGCCTGGTTTTTAGAGATATTCATACGGCAGGAATCACCTGAAGTGTTGGTAATAGGTGGTAATATTGCCAATGCTTATGCTTTGTTTATGGATGAGGTGATAAGACAATTAAGGTTATCCGGTGTCAATATCCCCAAAATTGCTGCAGCAACATTGGGCGAAAATGCACCCCTGATCGGTGGCGCTTGCAAATTAAGAACTGTTCAAAATGATACTACAACCACTACTCAATAATTATTCATCAATAAAACCACCGGCATGAGCATTAAGGCAAAATTTACCGACAAAAAATTTATTGTAACCCTCATATTTGTTACCTCCCTGTTTATGCTCTGGGGCATAGCCATCACAATGGGAGATGTGTTGAACCGCCATTTTCAAAATGTATTGCATGTTTCCAAATCGGAGTCGGGCCTGGTACAGTTCTCTATTTTTGGGGCTTATTTTGTAATGGGCATTCCGGCAGGTATGTTTATGAAAAGGTTTGGTTACAAAAACGGTGTGTTACTCGGATTGTTTTTATATGCTGCAGGTGCATTCCTGTTTGTGCCGGCAGCCAATGCAGATTCATTTGGATTTTTTCGCATAGCCTTATTCGTTCTTGCCTGTGGCCTCGCTACTTTGGAAACAGTGGCTCATCCATTTGTTGCGTCTCTGGGCGATCAGCGCACCAGTGACCAGCGTATCAATTTCGCCCAATCTTTTAATGGCCTTGGTGCAGTGATCGGGCCATTGATCGGCAGTTATTTTATCCTTCGTGGTGGTCAGGAGCATTCCAATGACCTCGCCTCGGTAAAGACATTGTACATCGTAATTGGTTGTGTGATTACTTTGATCGGGATTGCATTTTCGTTTGTAAAGGTACCGGCACTCGTTGATCCGCACGTCTCTTTGAAAGAGGTGGATCCGGATGCTGTTAATGTAGACCTGGCTCCAGATAAAAAGTTGTACCAGCACAAGCATTTTGTATGGGCAGCTATTGCACAATTTTTTAATGTAGCTGCACAAGGTGGCACCTGGGCTTATTTCATTAATTACGGCCACGATAAAATGGGCTTCACAGATGAAAAAGCGGGTTATTATTTTTCATTAAGTATGGTAATGATGATGATAGGCCGGTTTGCAGGAACAGCCATCATGAAATTTGTAGCACCCAACAAATTACTGGCAGCGTTTGCGGCAGGTAGTATTTTAATGTGCCTGATCATTGCACAAAGTTTTGGCTGGCCATCCTTTATTGCTTTGCTTATGCTCAATTTCTTTTTCAGTATTATGTTTCCAACCATCTTTAGTCTTGGTTTAAAAAACCTGGGGAAACACACTCAACAGGCATCTTCCTTTATAGTGATGGGTGTGGTAGGCGGTGCGGTGTTTCCACCATTAATGGGGATGATCGCTGATCATGATGTGGCGTTGGCATATTATCTGCCCATCATTTGCTACTTCGTCATCTTCCTCTTTGGCTGGAAATTGTATAAGGTAAAACATTAGATTTTCTGTTCAATACTCATAAATTTATGATCACTTACGGGACAATAATACATGCAAACGAACCTTCCAATAAAGTAGCCTACAGTTAAAATGAATTCCAACCATCAACTTTTAAAAAAATTAAAACACTTTTTAACGCTTTGTTCTTCTTACTATTAGCAGCTCGGGGATGGTTGCCCCAAAGTCTGCAACTGCAAATTATTTTTATAAAACAGTTAAAGAGAAATCTATGCATCATCTTATTAAATTGTTGAGTGTGGTTTTGGTTCTGTCTGTAAACAATTGTGCAGCCCAGGATGGACAGCAAAAATTGCGGGTGTTGGTATTAACTGATATAGAAAACGAGCCGGACGATGCACAATCAATGGTTCGCTTTCTTACCTATTGTAATCAATGGGATGTAGAAGGATTGATAGCGACAACATCTACCCATCTGCGACACAGGATCGCTCCGCAGCGGATAGAAAAGATCGTGCATGCATATGGGCAGGTACGGGAAAATTTACTACAGCATGAAAAAGGTTATCCTGAAACAAAATATCTGTTAAGCGTTATCAAAAAAGGAATGCCGGAGTATGGCATGAGTGCGGTGGGAACCGGTAAAGATTCCGAAGGTTCTGAGTGGATCATTTCCGTTGCTGATAAAAAAGATGACCGCCCACTGTGGATACCAACCTGGGGTGGTGCTAACTGCCTGGCACAAGCGCTTTGGAAAGTAAGGATGACCCGTTCGCCAGAAGAGTTAGAAAAATTTGTTTCAAAGCTTAGGGTGTACACCATCTCCGACCAGGATGATACTGGGCCATGGATCAGGAAAAACTTCCCCCGGCTATTCTACATCGTTAGTCCAGGGTATCATGAAAAGAATGGATACCACTACGCCACCTGGAGCGGCATAAGCGGGGATAAAAGACATGGTTATGGTGGTGCGGATTTCAGCATCGTTGACAATCCATGGCTGGATGAAAATATTCGTAAAAATCATGGGCCATTAGGCGCAGAACATCCGCATACAGAATTCATTATGGAAGGCGATACGCCTACTTTTTTATACCTGGTAAATAATGGATTGGGCAATCCTGAATACCCGGACTATGGCAGTTGGGGCGGCCGGTATGAATTGTACACACCCCGAACACGAAAATGGTTTTACGAACCAGAAACAAGGGCCATCTGGACAGATACGGAAGATGAGGTAGTGGGTATGGATGGTAAATTGTACAACACCAATAAAGCAACGATCTGGCGTTGGAGGCAGCAATATCAAAATGATTTCGCTGCAAGAATTGACTGGTCTGTAAAATCTTTTAAAGAGGCCAATCACCCGCCGGTGGCTGTCTTGAATCACGAAAATAAATTAGCTGCCAAAAGTGGTGAGAAAATTTCATTCAGTGCAACAGGTTCAAAAGATCCTGATGGAGATGAATTGTCTTACGAATGGATCTATTATCGTGAGGTTGGAACTTACGAAAGCAACCATTCAATTGAGGTTCAGGATAAATTTTTGAAAGACGCTTCTTTTATTGCGCCCCAGGTGGCAAAACCTGAAACGCTACATATTATTCTTGCGGTAACAGATAATGGAAAACCTGCATTAACACGATACCAACGAGTTGTAGTGACCGTTTTTCCAAAGTAAAAAACCAGTATGAAATATTGCCGCTATTTTTTTGTCTTCATTAGCCATGGCTTTGCTGAGAAGAAGCCATTACAATGATGGTATCATAAAAGCGGCCTGGGATTTATAGGACTATTGGATATGAATTGAGTATATGAAACAGATAGAAGCTTTTGGGGATGGATTGAACAGATCAGCAGAAGTCTGTGTAGTTCCATTATTCCTGACGGGTGTAAAAACTAAAAGGAATAAAGCAGCCCACTTTCGTGTCTTTCGATTGATGGTAGTTTGTATTTTTTTGACCATCAATTATTCTGCTACCGGGCAGACAAACAATAGTCAAAAAACGGCCTGCGATTTTTCTATCATTCAGCAAAAAATACAGGGTTGGGTAGATAGCGGTTATTACAATGGAGCATCCATCATTATTGCAAAGGACAATAAGGTTATCTACAAAAAATATTTTGGCAATTACAATCCTTCAACTGTTGCTTTTATTGCATCTGCTGGTAAGTGGCTGGCCGCTGCAACCATTGCGGCCCTTGTTGATAAAGGCAAATTAAGCTGGGATGATAAGGTAAACAAATGGCTGCCTGAATTTAAAGATTCAAAAGGAGAAGCCACTTTGCGGCAATTGCTTTCGCATACCGCAGGCTATCCCGATTACCAACCCAAAGGATCGCCGGTGGATATTTATCAAACCTTAAAAGAATCTGTTGCACATATGGTGGATCTGCCTGCGGATACATTGCCCGGCACCAAATTTAAGTATGGCGGACTGGCAATGCAGGTAGCGGGAAGAATGGCAGAAATGGCAACTGGTAAGGATTGGGAAACCATTTTTCAGCAACAGATAGCTGGTCCACTTCAAATGCGTTCAACGCATTTTACCCCGGTTGATTCCGCCGGCGGCCATGCGCCCATGTTAGGTGGCGGTGCCCGTACCTGTTTACAGGATTATGCGAACTTCCTACACATGATCAGTAATGATGGAATGTTTAAAGGCAAACGAATTTTGTCCAAAGCTGCTATCAAAGAAATGCAGGCGGACCAGGTTGGAAATGCATTGGTTAATCCTGGTGAATATGTAGCAAATGCAAGAGGTGACACAAGAAAAAGCATTTATGGTTTAGGCCAATGGAGAGAAGAAACCAACGCCAACGGTGAGCCTGTTTTGATCAGCAGCCCAAGCTGGGCCGGCGCCTATCCGTGGATCGACAAAGTGAATAATGTATATGGATTTTTCCTTACGAGGATATCCAATTTTAAGCCGGGCTTTAGTTCGTTTTATGCAAGCCCGGTACTGCCTGTGTTGGTTAGGAAGGTTTTGAAAGATAACAAATGAGGCTTATGCAAATAGAGGCTATGGTTATTTGGAATATGAAATATCAGCAAATCAATGATAAGCGAATGATGTTGAAGAATGCATGCCATTATTTTATGTTGTCCGGGCCGAAGCGTTTCATAGCAACATCCTTGCGTCGCCCTCTTGTACTGAATACCATTGGGCAACTTTAATTGCGTTTTAAATTATGGTGGCTTAGAACAAGGAGATAGAAGATTATTAAAGATTTGACAGAGACGATTTGTTTTTGGGACTTTGGTTCAGATATGTGCCGAGCCTATGGCTCTCTGGTTGGTTTTGTAATTTGTTTCAACGGGTTAAAACCCGTTGCTACAATATGTTTCGAGCCTAACGGCTCTTGTTTAAAATAGATGAAATTTGAAAAGGCGTAGCCTCGGCCATATTGTAGCAACGGATTTTAAATCCGTTGACCATGGCAACACACATTAGAGAACCTTAGGTTCGGCACATACAAAATTGAAAGATGACCAATAAGGTTTCGGATAGATGTTACGGCCCCGCATGCAATGCTGCAATTTTGCTGTACCAATTGTAAGAAATGTTTCAGGTCGACCGCGTTTATTGAGGTATTGGAAATTTGAAGAGGCTTAGCCTCAGTCGATATTGTAGCAACGGATTTTAATCCGTTGACCATGGCAACACAGATTAGAGAACCGTCGGTTCGGCACATATAAAATTAAGAGATGACCAATATGGCTTCGGATGGATGCTTACGCCCTGGGTGCCACGCTGCAATGTTGTTGCAGTACAAGAGTGCGACGCAACCGATGCTTAATTGGAAAACAAATGCTCGTTACAAAATATTTTTTTTTGGAAAATGTTTGGAACGATAATAAAATGATTTATAAAAAACAGGCAACATAAAAATAATTTAAATGAGATACCGCAACACAAATAGCTTTCGCCAAAAAGCAATGCATTTTACCTGCAAAATCTTTTCCGTATTAATAATTTTATGCGCTACAGCTAACCACCTTACTGCACAGAAGGCACATCCTTATTTATACTTCACGCCGGCTAAAATGCAGCAATTGAAGGACCGGATTCAAAAGGATACCATCGCAAACCGTAGCTGGAATGAGATGAAAGAAAGCGCAGATAAAGCTGTGCTGGCCGGTAAGGGAGGGAATATGGAAGAGCTTTGCCTTGCCTACCGGATGACCGGTGACACAAAATATGGAGAACCGGTAAAAGCCCTGCTGTTGCAGTTAGTGAACAAGGCTGCATGGGACGGATTGGATGACCGCACACCCCGCTGGAACTCCGCATTGGGCACGGCACGGCAGAATGGATTGGCGGCAAATGCCTTTGATTGCATCTATGATATTTTATCAAAAGCTGAAAGAAAAGGCATTGCGGATAAAATTGTGAAGCTGGGTATCGAGCCTTCCATCAGTGATTGGATATCGGCAGATAAAAGGATTCACACGTTGAACTCGATGGGACATAATTGGTGGAGCGCTATTGTTTACCAGGCAGGCGTAGCATCGCTGGCTGTAATGAATGAAGTGCCGCAGGCGAAGCAATGGGCGAATGATGTGTTGAACGCCAGCAAGGAATGGTTTGCTTTTTCGGGTAGCGTATTAGAAAATAAGGTACCCAATTTCGATCCTTCCGGCGGCTTTTATGAAAGTGTTAGTTATGCAAATTTCGGTGTGTCCGAATACCTTGCCTTTCGCCTGGCATGGACCAATAGTTTTGCGCCCATTCAAATGGCCTACGATAAACAACTGGAGAAAACAATGGATTGGTTTATCAACGCAGGTTACCCAACCTCGGAGAGATTAATGTCGTTGAATTTTGGGGATTCCAACCCTTTTTCTAACGGTGACAGGCCGGTGAAACTCATGATCGAATTGGGGTTTGGAAAGGATCGTTATTATTGGTACCTCAACGAAACAAAGAAAGGCAAAGTAAACGAGGATATGAATATCAATACACCCTTCGGACTTGTTTACTCACCCGCTAAAACTACCGGTTCCGTTGCACCTGACTTGCCGCTTTCTGCCATGTATTCAACCATGGGCTGGGGGATGCTGCGTTCTTCCTGGGACAAGGACGCAACTTTTTTAGGCGTTAAATGTGGCTACACCTGGAATCATTCCCATGCAGACGCTGGCTCGTTTGTGTTATACCACCGGGGCAAAAATTTATTGATAGATGGCGGGGATGTAAACTACGGTCTGCCTGAGTACAGCAGTTATTTTGTAAGGAGTGAGGCGCACAATGTTTTGCTTTTTAACGGCATGGCACAAACGCCGGAAGACCAGTACCATGCGGTAAAAAATCCTGGCCATATTTACAACTTAATAGACGGCGGCGCTTTCAAATATATTCTTGCAGATGCACAAGGGCCGACGTCCCGTTTCTTTTTAAGAAACTATCGGAATTTTATATGGATCGGCGATGTGATATTAGTGATCGACGATGTTAAAACTTACGAACCAGGCAAATTGGAGTGGCTGTTGCATTACGACAAAGACGCAAAGAAAAAAGGATTGGACATTGAAGTATCGAATGAGAATGCAACAATTTTAGTGAGGCCACTATTTCCAGAAACACTACCCAATGGCTATCCACATGATTTTCCTGAAAAGATGAAAATTGAAGAACGCCAGGGTGTGAAGGACAGGGATGCAAAAACCAAAATTTCCTATTATGCTTTTTCACCTGCTGAAGCCTCCAGGCAAACAAAATTTGTAAATGCGATCATACTGCTAAGTGATAAAAATAAACCTATTGAAGGGCCGCAGCTTTCCAGCATGGCCAGTGCACCGGAGGCAAGAACCAATCTTCCAAAAATTGAGAAGCTGGAAGGAAAGGATATGATCGGCGTAAGGATCACACAAAACGGCAAAGTAACAGATGTGTACATCAACCTGCTTGCAGATGGCCGCCTCATGCATCGCAACAGCACCAGCACTTTCAATGGATGGGAAACGGATGCATACATGATGGCAGTAAGCTATCCTGAAAACAAGGCAGCCACCACCGGAAACGCAATTGAGTATTTTATCAGCAATGGAAGTTATTTAAAAAGGAATGGCCAGGTAATACTTAATTCTTTATCCAAAGTTTTTATGCATGTAAAAATAGACGGTAAAATACCGGAGATCATCCTGCAGGGCCAGCCTGTGATGAATGTAAATCTTTTATTAAAAGACAAGTCGGGCCAGGTGATGATCAACAACAAAAAACAAACGCCTGTATACAAGCAGGATGGTAGAACCTTGGTGATTGAAAGCGCTCTCTAACCAGGCAACATTGAAAGAAGAGATTGTTAGAATAGCCAGCTCTGAAATAGCTGATCCCTTTTACTTAAGCCCATGCGCACTTTAAATTATAAAAACAAACCGTTTACAAACATCGTGACCAAACTCATCCAGAGGCTACACTTTATCGTTATACTAATCGTATTATTTTGTTACAAGTCAGTTGCACAAGAATGGCAATGGTCTGTTGTTATAGACAGTGTTATTTCAGATGAGAACAAGGATCATCCTGTCGCATTTTTATGGATACCGCCAGGCTGCAAACAGGTGAGGGGGGTGGCGGTAGGTCAACACAATATGATCGAAGAAGGTATGCTGGAAAATGGATCTTTCCGCAAGGCACTTTCAAATATTGGTTTTGCAGAAATATGGATCACACCAGGACTCAGTATGACATTTGATTTTAATAAAGGCGCCGGTGAGCATTTTAATTATATGATGAAATTGCTTGCAACCAAATCCGGATATAAAGAATTGGAATTTGCACCTATTGTGCCAATTGGTCATTCTGCATTCGCCAGCTATCCCTGGAACTTTGCAGCATGGAATCCCGGCCGTACACTTGCAGTTATCTCTGTTCATGGCGATGCGCCATTGACAAATTTAACGGGAAGCGGCCGTCCCAATCCTGCCTGGGGCAACAGGAATATTGATGGTGTTCCCTCCCTGTTTGTAATGGGAGAGTATGAATGGTGGGAAGATAGGATACAGCCTGCTTTTGATTATATTGTCCGTCATCCCGCAAGTGCAATTTCTTTATTTGCCGATGCAGGCCATGGCCATTTTGATTATTCGGATGAACTCATCAGTTATATTGCAATGTTTATTAGTAAGGCTGCTAAAAACCGGCTGCCGCAGATAATGTATTTGCACAAACCTGCGGCTTTAAAACCAGTTGATCCACAACAGGGCTGGTTAATGGACCGTTGGAGAAAAGATAGTTTACCACTTTCGAGCGCAGCACCGTTCAAAAATTATAGAGGTAACAGAAGAAATGCATCCTGGTGTTTCGACCAGGAAATGGCAAGTGAAACAGAAAGATTTTATGCAAGGGCCAGGGGAAAGAAAAGCCAGTATATTGGATTAATACAAAATGGGAAAGTAGTGAGGCCCGCTGGCGGTCATGCCCAATTTAATATTCCCTTTTTACCGCTGACCGATGGGATCAGCTTTAACCTGAAAGCTTTTTTTGCTGATACTTCAAAGCTTTTACCCGTGAGTGAACATGCGAACACCCCGTTAAAAATAGAGCGGGTTTGCGGACCTGTAAAAAAGATCAATGACACCACTTTCCAAATAAGTTTTTATCGCATGGGTTTCAACAACCTTAAGCGCTCGAACGATATCTGGCTGCTGGCTGCTAACAAAGGAGATGATGTATATAAAAGTGTAGTGCAGCAATTGGATATGCGTTTTCCCTTAGGTAATAAAAAAGGAAAACCGCAGAAAATTGTTTTTCCAACAATAAGGAATCAGCAGCAAGGTATAAAGCAACTGCAAATGAAGGCCACATCGGATGCCGGTATGCCTGTTTATTATTACATTAAAGAAGGCCCTGCAGAAATGCAAGGAAATACAATAAAGTTTACGGCCATTCCCCCACGAAGCAAGTTCCCCGTAAAGGTTACAGTCGTGGCATGGCAATACGGTAGTGCTGCTGAGCCTTTCATCCAAACTGCTGAACCCGTTTTTCAAACCTTTTACATCACAAAATAATTTTATGAGCATTGTAAAGTGTACACGATTTTTTGTAACGGGTTTATTGCTGTTAAGCGCAACAAACGGCATAGCTCAAACAGGTAAAATTGTGTTGATAAATCCGATTGCAATTGACAGGCCCGACGAATTGATCGTACTGTCAAAAAAAGTACTGGAACAAAAAGCAGGAAAAATTTCCAGCAGTAAATATGCAATTTTAAAAAATACTGAGAACCGGCAAATTGTTGTTCAGTATGATGATATCAACGGGGATGGCACCTGGGATGAAGCGGTATTTTTATATTCATTCAAACCAAAAGAAAGGGCAGTAGTGACGATTTCCTTGAGCGACAGGCCTGCAACCATTAAAGCAATCGTACGGGCACATGTTAGGTTGCGTAAAAAAAATGCCGATGATACATTTGGGCCATCTGTTACAAAAGAAACAATGCCATCAAAAAATCCTGCAACGGATTTTTCAAAACAGCCCTTGCCGTTATATTTAACGGAGGGACCTGCCTGGGAAAATGATAAGGTTGCTTTCAGGCATTATATGGATGTTCGCAATGGGAGGGATATTTTTGGCAAACGTGTATTGCATATGGTAATGGATAGTGTGGGTACTGTAGTGGAGCCATCTTATCATAAATTAAATGATTGGGGAATGGATGTGCTGCATGTTGGTAAATCATTGGGTGCAGGAGCGATTGCCTTCCAGGTAAAGATCAATGGTAAAGACACATTGATCAGGTTGGGCGGCAGAGATGTAACCAAAACTGTTTACGAACAAGTAAGCAATGGGCCTGTCCGTTCGATCTTCAGAATGAAATATAACTGGTCGGTCAATGGCAGACCGGTGCAAATAACGGATGAAACAAGTATCTGGGGCGGCCAATATTTTTATCAAAGCAAGATAACGGTAACGGGCATTGCTGCAGGGGCCAAACTTGTAGAGGGCATTGCTAATTTTAATGAAAATAAATTGAAGGCTTTCGAAGCGGATAATAGCGCCATTTTATCTTCCCATGGCAAGCAAGGAGAAAATAAAGATAAACTGGGAATGGCCATTATTGTAAGTAAGAATGGTTTTGCCGGTTTTGGAAATGCACCGGATGCCGGCTCGGACATTTTAAATACCTATACTGTTGCGCAAAAAATACAAGCGACCCCGTTAGTATACCGGTTTTATGCTGGGTGGACGCAAACGGATAGCCGTTTTGCAGATGAAGTTTATTTTGAAAGTTTTTTAAGGGAAGAAGCAAAGAAAAGAAATCACCCCATCACTTATTAGTACATTAGCAAATTTTACTGCACAAGGACAAGAAAATGAACTCACAGAAACCTTAGTAGAATTGAATTGCTTTAATGCTCCAACCTTATTACTTTATTACAATTAATTTAAAACAAAGCCTATCAAGGCGAATAAGGTAAAAAGGTTGAGGTATTGCTGAGCGAATCTGCTAAGGTTAAAAAATTGCTGATCAATTCAGTTGTATTAGCTTTAGAAAATCAACCCACGCAGTATGCTGTTTTCGAAATTCCAGCAAATAAAAAAACACGAATTTGCCCCTTGAAAAGTATAGCACATCAGATCACTATTTTAACAGAAGAATCCCTTACCAATAATTCAGTACCTAATATTTTCTTTTCAAAATGCGTAGTTGGCTTTTTGCTTTCAATCAGTTCGATCAATAATTCCGCTGCGGCCTTTCCCATTTCAAAAGCAGGTTGCCGGATAGTAGTTAGTGAAGGATTGAATAATTCAGGGGAACTAAAATTGCAAAAACCTGCGATGGCAATTTGTTCAGGTATTCCTATATTTTTTTTATGCAGATAGGCGAAGGCTCCAATGGTGATCCTGTCGGAAGCAGTAAACACTGCATCTGGCGGTTGTTCCATGTCAAGTAATTGCTGTATTGCCATTTCAATTTCTTCAATGATCATCCCCCCGTGCGGACAATATTTTATGTATTGCTCATTTACGGGAATATCGTACTCCGCCAGGGCTTTTAAATAGCCTTCCTTTCGTTCATGCGTAATAGAAAGGTCGTACGGGCTTGTGACATGTGCGATACTGCGGAAGCCGCTTTCAATAAAATGTTTGGTCAACTGGTAAGCGCCGTCAATATTATCGGCTACCACCTGGTGTGTTTCAATGCAGTCGCTCACCCTGTCAAAAAAAACGATGGGGACCCCGTTAGCATGAATTTTTTGCAAGCTGCTCATATCCTTTGTTTCACTTGCTAAGGAGACCAGTAATCCATCCACCGACCGCCAACTAAGGTGTTCCAAATTCCTTGCTTCTCTTTCCTGCGATTCATGGCTTTGTGTAATAATAATATGGTAACCTCTGTTGTAAGCTATGGATTCAACGCCGCTGATTACTTCAGCAAAAAAATTATTAGGGATCGAGCAAAGTAAAAGGCCAATACTTTTACTCTTATTACTTTTCAGGCTCTGTGCCATCAGGTTAGGATGGTAATTATGTTTTTCCGCATATTCCTTTACGATTCGTTTGGTCTCTTCACTTATCTGGTAACTGTCTCTCAATGCTCGTGAGACAGTAGACGAAGAGAAATTTAATGCCTTCGCAATATCTGTTATGGTAATAGATTCATTCTTCATTAATAAACATGGTTTTTCTTTTCCCGGAGATATCTCGATTTTAATTAAAATTACTGTATTCACTAGTAATAATTTGTTTCGGGCCTTTTCCTATGCACACGTTTGCACAAATAAAAATGAATGGTTTAGCTAAATCGATTTAGTATGTTACTATCTTTAGTGTTCAATATAAATAAGTCTTGTGCCCATCGTAAAATTTATTGAATTGGTTACGATAGAAGCAGCATAATGTTTTTTTAAGTTTGAAAATATCAACGATTGCAAATGCTAAACAAGCCTGCTTTTATTAATTTTTATAATTGGCTTTCCTTTAAAGGGCAGGAGAACAAATTAACTGATCTTACATACCCAAGCCGCCTTTCTTTATTGTTCTATTGATATCTTATTATTTTCTGTCGGAATCTTACCTGGAAATATAGCAGGCAAAGGTGTATTAAATATGGTTGTTAAAACGTTATGAATTTATGAAGAAAAAGACCTCCATTCATGATATTTCCAAAGAGCTGGGCGTTTCGTCAACCACGGTCTCCTTTGTAATAAACGGGAAGGCGAAGGAGAAAAGGATCAGCATGGAGATGGAAAAAAAAATACTCACATACATACAGAAGGTAGGGTATAAGCCTAATATGATGGCCAAAAGTTTAAGAACAGGTCAAAGCAAGATCATAGGCCTGATGGTTGAAAATATTTCGGATCCTTTTTTTTCAAGCATCGCAAGGATCATTGAGGAAAACACTTATAAATTAGGTTATAAGATATTTCATTCCAGTACAGACAACGATACGGATAAATCCAAAGACCTGATAAAGGTATTTAGGGAACGCCAGGTAGACGGCTATATCATCGCACCTGCCCCGGGAATAGAAGAAGATATA
Source organism: Ferruginibacter sp. (assembly GCA_039922375.1). Classification (GTDB taxonomy): domain Bacteria; phylum Bacteroidota; class Bacteroidia; order Chitinophagales; family Chitinophagaceae; genus Ferruginibacter. Next base: position 13,496 of record JBDSAA010000046.1, on the reverse strand, counting down.
CAACAATTAATAGATGATGGGATACCAGTGGTTCAGTTTGACAGGTTTTTTTCCGGTTTAGATACTGATGTTGTAGTAATAGATAACCAGGATGGGGCATATACCGCTGTAAAGCATCTTTTTGAGAATGGCTACACCTCTATTGGTTTTATAACACTTGAATCCTTCCAGGTTCAGATGGCGGACAGGTTTAAGGGATATCAAAAGGCAATAAAGGAAAAGGGAGGTGTTAAGCTTTTATTAAATATTCCCTATGGAATGGAGCCTGAAATTACCACCAAAAAGATCAAAGAGTTTATTCAGCAAAATAAGGGAATGGATGCGATTTTATTTGCAACCAATTACCTGGCTATAAGTGGGTTGATGGCCATTAAGGAACTAGCGATTAGCATTCCACAGGAAATGGGCATGGTAGGTTTTGATGATAACACACACTTTGCTTTGTTCTCACCGTCTATCTCAGCCGTGGCGCAACCGGTTCAGGAAATATCCGAACAGGCAATTAAATTAATGATACAATGTTTAACTGAAAATAAAAAAAGAAAACGTCAGAAAATGGTTTTAAAAACAACATTAAATGTAAGGGAATCTTCGCAACGTAACAGTGCCAGCCAGTTAAAGGTTTCTTAGCAATAAAAAAATTTTCCTTTTCAAGTTAATCGATTTAGCAACTACCAAAAACCATACAATAACTATTATCAACAACTAAAATTTGCATTATGAAAAATGTTCAAAGAAAATGTGGATTTGCTCCGGGCCACTGGTTCGTCCTGATGATGCTCAGCATTTTCTCTTTCTATTCCTCAACAGCACAAAACACAAAACAACTGTCCGGTACAATTACCAATTCGGCTACCAGCTTACCGGTGGTGGGCGCCAGCGTGGTTGTTAAAGGCAGCACAAAGGGTGTGTCTACAGGCTCTGCTGGTGAATACAGTATCACTGTTCCGGCTACTGCAAAAACATTGGTGATTACTAGTGTAGGTTTCACAAAGATTGAAATTCCCATTGGGGCATCTAATACGGTCGATGTAAAATTAATTGCCACTAACGAGGATTTGGGTGAAGTAGTAGTGGTAGGATATGGTACAAGAAAAAAGGAAACGCTAACCGGATCTATTGCTACGGTTGATTCTAAAATTTTTCAAAACAGGGGGCCTGTTTCCAATCCATTATCTGCGTTGCAGGGGCAGGTTGCTGGGGTTGTTGTTTCAAGAACATCCGCTGCACCGGGAAGAGAAAACTGGAATTTTCAAATTCGTGGTGCTACATCTACCAACGGTACAGAACCATTGGTCCTTATTGATGGTATTCCTTTAGCTAGTTTAAGTGCATTAAACTCAATTAATCCAAATGATATAGATAATATGTCTTTTCTGAAGGATGCATCCGCCGCTATTTATGGCGCAAGAGCAGCTGGAGGCGTGGTTTTAATTACTACAAAAAAGGCCAAAGGAAGCAAACCTGTTATACAATACGATGTGTCTTATTCCCGTAAAAAAATAGGTTTGCAGCCACATATGATAAATGTAAATCAGTTTGGACAAGGGCTTGTAGATGGTACCACCAACGATTACTATGGTATTGCACCTACTACTTTTATCTGGTATAAGATGGGGCAATTACAGTTAAATGCTCCCGATAGCGGCTATCTCGATATGAACGTTCAATATAATATGGATTGGGCAACGGGAAAGCTTACGTATGTTGGAACACCGATCACTCCTTCTGCTAATGGCGCTAATCCCGGTTTTGGCGATGTAAAGGATTTCACCTTTTTTAATACGAATTGGGTGGATGCTCTGTGGCAAAACGCAAATTCAGTACAGCATAATTTAAGCCTGTCCGGCAGATCTGATAAATCAGGTTACCGCATGTCATTTGGTTACATGGATGATGGCAGTCTTTTGAAGTGGGGACATAATTCAAACAAACGATACAATGTACGCATGTCACATGACTATAGTTTTTCAGATAAATTAAAAGTTGAAACAAATATTTCCCTGGAAAAAAATGATATTGTTCAGCCCAACCAGGTAGGCGCTGTTCTTGGTCAATACCAGCAACCGGGTTTTCCTATCGCTACAAAATTGGGACAACCATACGGATGGGGAACTCAATATAGTCCTAACTGGCTGGCCGAATTAGGCGGTGAAGACAGGGAGTTTAATAACAGGGTATTCACCAATATAAAGACCATCTATTCTTTCACGAATCATCTACGGTTGGTAGGACAGGCAGGTTATAACTGGACAGCTACCGATATCAAAAATCAATCGAAGCCTATTACTAACTGGAGCAATTATGCCGGTTACATGGGTGGATCTCCGGCAAACCCGTCGCAAGCAAATAGTTATTACTTAAGACAATTGAATAAGGATGCTTACTATGTATTGAATAGCTATTTGGAATACCAAAATAAATTCAAGAACAAACATGATGTAGGTGTTACGGTTGGTGCCAATTATGAGCGTGATGAGTCTAACTTTTATTTTGCACGCGCCAATAATCAGGCGAATGCCAATGTGCCTTCACTCAACCTCGGAATTGGTGATGCATCAACCAAATCGGTAAATGAAGGGAAAGCTCATTATGCCATTGGATCGTATTTCAGCAGGGTAAATTATAGCTTCAAAGAAAAATATTTATTAGAAGCAAATGCCAGGTATGATGGTTCTTCAAAATTTAACAAGGATAATCGCTGGAAATTATTTTACGGGTTCTTAGGTGCCTGGAGAGTTTCCAAAGAAAATTTCATGAAAAATGTCCATTTCCTGAGTGACTTGAAAGTGAGGGCATCTTATGGAACTGTAGGAAATCAAAGCGGTATTGGCTTATATGATTACATACAATTGTTAGACGTTAATTCTAACACAACCGGCGCTGCTGCCAATGGATTTCCGTTAATAGGAACCAGCCCGGTAGTATATGTGGCGCCAACTAATAGTCTTATAAGTCTGGACAGAACATGGGAGAAAGTTCAGACAAAAAATATTGGTATTGATTTTAGTTTGTTACGAAACAGGTTGACCGCCACCTTCGATTATTTCATTAAAGACAATATCAACATGTTGTTGAACCAGTCTTTTCCTGCTGTATTAGGAGCGAATGCGCCTGCTTTAAATCTTGGTCACCTCAGAACAAAAGGTTGGGAAGCTTCACTGGCCTGGAGAGATAATATCGGAAAGGTTGGTTATAGAATTAGCGGAACAATTACAGACAACAACAACATATTGGTAGACTACAAAGCAAACTCAATCATTAACATGGGATATAATGGTGCAGTGCAGGGTTATCCAATCGGTTCGTATTTTGGACTACAATATGCAGGTCGTATCCAGGACCAAAAAACACTCGATGCGGTCAGGTTATTGGCTCCCGGCAGTCAAATTAGTATGCCCATCACAACTGCTACCTTGCCAGGTGTTCGGTTAGGAGACAATATGTATAAAGATGTAAATGGCGATGGTAAGTTCACCATACCAGGCGACCTGGTTTATTTGGGAAGAGATGATCCAAGGTATACATATGCTTTCAATTTGGGTGCTGATTATAATGGATTTGATTTCGCAATAACCTTCCAGGGAGTTGGAAAAAGAACCATCTTCAGAGAAGGAAACTGGAGAGTTCCGTTTGGATCAATATTCCAGGGACAAACAGATTTCTGGTTAGGAAAAACATGGACACCATCTAATACCAACGCTTATTACCCTAATCTTTCAGTAGGCCAAAATGGAACTTCCTATAATACCTATAATTACCAGATATCAGACTGGTCGGTTGAAAACGGCGCCTACATTCGTTTGAAAAACCTGGTAGTTGGTTACACGCTTCCGCAGGATTTAACTCAAAAAGTAAAGATTCAAAAACTTCGTGTTTATTTTTCAGGCAACGATCTGTGGGAAAAAACAAATATCAGGGATGGATTTGATCCGGAAGCAACAAGGAGCGTAGGTAGAGCAAACGGTGAATCCGGTATTACACGTTATCCTTTTTATCGTTTCCTGACAGCGGGTTTGAATGTTACCTTTTAATTAAAAAAAATTAAGCAAAATGAAAAAATTACGAATAAAATCCATCCTCTTTATAATGGTTTTATTTTCATCCTTACAGTACGGATGTAATAAGGACCTGGATCTTGCGCCACTGGATAGAATATCAGACGCATCTTTCTGGATAGCGCCGAATGACTTTATGTTGGCAGCCAATAAATTTTATCTGTATCAACGGACTTTTACGGATGTGCTACAAGACAATCCCCATTCAGATGGCAGATCCGACTACGGTGGAATCAATGCCTTTAGTCGCGGTACCAATACAGCCTCGGTAACAGATAACTCATACAACACTGCCTATACCAGGTTAAGAGAAATAAATTACATGTTGGCAAAAGCTGCAACCTATGCAGTTCCTGGTGATATTAAAAAGTATGTGGCAGAAGCAAAGTTCTTCCGGGCATATGTTTATTTTGATTTACTTGAGTTATACGGTTCTGTTCCATTAATTAAACAACCACTTAGTACCTCCTCACCTGAATTGTACCTGCCAAGAGCAAGTCGTGATTCCATAGTTGATTTTATTATTTCCAACCTCAATGAAGCTGTTCCGGATCTGCCACTTGAAAGCCAGAATTTGGCAACTGATAAAGGTAGAGTCACGAAAGGTTCGGCCCAGGCTTTTTTATCAAGGGTAGCTTTATATGAAGGTACATGGCAGAAATTCCGGAATGGAAATGCAACCAGGTACAATGCTTTGTTGGATATGGCTATTGCTGCAGGTAATGCAGTAATCACCAGTAATGAGTATGCCTTATTTGCTCCTCCCGCGCTTGGTGATTCTGCATTAAAATACTTGTTTATTTTAGAGAACCAAAAGTCAAATCCCGCGGGTATTCAGAAATCTGCCAACAAAGAAACTATCCAGGCTAACAGGTACGATCAAACGTTGCGGCAGGTAAGGTTTAACATAGGTCAGACAGGTACACCTGGATTTACACGCAGGTTAGCGAATATATATCTTTGTAATGATGGCTTGCCTATTGACAAATCACCTTTGTTCCAGGGGTATTCACTGATGAAATCCGAGTTTGCCAACAGGGATAACCGGATGCGCTATACCATGAGAGTTGCAGGTTATTATTACTGGAAGGGTAATAACAACTGGCATATTAACTGGGATTGGAGTGCACCTGATTTGGCGAATGCAGATGCTTCTCCCTGGAAGCCGTATGCAAATAGTACCAGTGGATATGGTGGACAAAAATGGACACCTGAAAGGCAGGTGCCGGATAATGAAGAAAGTTATGACTACCCGGTAATTCGTTATCCAGAAGTATTGTTGAACTATGCAGAAGCATTGTATGAAAGAAACGGTTTGATTTCAGATGCCGATCTTGATAAGTCATTGAACCTTGTACGCAAAAGAGTGAATAAAAATATGCCATCTCTAAGCAATGCATTTGTTACAACGAATGGCCTGGATATGAGAAGAGAAATCAGGAGAGAAAGAACCGTTGAGTTTTCCGGAGAAGGATTCAGGGTAGACGACCTTAAACGCTGGCACAATGCGGTGGGTGGACCTAACCTTGGAGGATCTGATGAAGATCCACTTATTGGCCCCAATGTGATGTTGCAAAAAGTGTTAGGGATTAAATGGCCGGGTACAGAGTTCCAGGCCCTTTGGCCGGCTCAATCTGCTGTTGCCAAGTACTCAAGCCCGGATCCGCTGCTTGATGGAGCAATTGTAGTTGATGGGGCAAGAGGATTTGCTGAAAAGAATTACCTGCTACCAATTCCGAGCCAACAGATACAATTAAATCCCCAACTAGCGCCTAATAATCCGGGCTGGTAAAATTAATAACACCTTGATAACCCACAGTGAGTTCATGTGGCCTGTAGAGGCTGCATGAACTTTTTTTTGTACAAGCTTTAGTAGCATTTAAAAGTTGTTGGTGGGCAGAACATCATGTTGTGGCAAAAAAAACAAAGCCTATTGCTCAAACAAACTATTTAGTTTTCATCTTGTTTCCTTTGGCGTCGTGTGTTACCTCAGCAAGTCCTAGCTTTTCCATTAAGGGTGGGATATACATACCGAAACGCCCACGAAGGCCTTTCTTTATTCCATACCATCCACCCACCGGATTTTTATCTGAACGTCCCCAGGCCTCAACCGTTCCTTCTTTGGCTGGTTTTTGTTCGTCGGCACTTCCAAGTTCCATCCAGTCACCGTGCTTTTTTAGCATGGCATGTAAATCTTTAATGCAATTAAAATCATAATGCAAAACAGTTTTACCAACTGTACAAACTAAAATTTCTTTTCCATCCTTTTCATCTTTGTACATTGTAAAGTCACTCGAGAGAGGAGGAGTTTTTAGCACCCATGGATTTTCTTTTGTACCTGCTTCTTTATCCATAAATAAGATTTTTAGTTTTTTATTTTAGCTGAGTTTGAATTTAATATTATGGCCACTTCAACCGATCCACATATAAAATACAAAACTGCAAAATTTAGCAGTCATTACAAGTAATAATATTTGGCCGTGTTAAAATTTCATTTCTTCGATCTGTGTATCCGTTTGATTAAAATCGGAAAAACGAATCCACCTCGGGACAACGCAGAAGTAAGCAATGTTCTTCCAATTTTCTTTTCTTTCTTTCCCATCGGGAAATATTTCGAAATAGACCCGCAATATGCTATCCAGTTCATTTGCGTCAGGGATTGTTGCTGTTCCTTCATATTGAATTGTCTGCCCGTTGTCACATCCGATCACGAAAGAAATGTTTGGGTTCAGCAACAGGTTTTGATATTTTCTTGAGTCTGAGACAGTGTCAAATATAATTTTTAAATCCTCTGTCACGGCAATTCCTACACAAGCTGATTCAGGTGAATTTCCTGGCGAAACTGTCGCTACGACAGCGTATTTATATCTTCGAATAAAGCTGTATAAAAAATCAGTTGTCATACAATTGTTTTCGTTCACGACTGAGATATCGAAATGTTGGTTTACTAAGATTATTAAATTGACATGAGAAATAAAACCCAAAAAGGATAACTAAATTGATCATCAAAATTTTTCCAAAAAAATGTCCAATTGTGTTATATTGTTAACGGTCCCTTATTTTTTTCGGCCCACAAATCTTATCACTGAACCCTTTCCATTATGAAACAGGCCTTCGCTTAATTCAATTTCTTTTTCTATTAATTCTATAATTTCATAATTCGCAAAGTCCGACTTTATTTCATCAATTGAGGATAACATTGCTATGTCTTTTGGTCCGCCAACTCTTTCGTCTTTAGCAATGTAGTCAATGTGTGTTTTACTAAATGCTTCAAAAATAATGATTCCGTTTTTACGCAAATATTTGTCAAGTGTCTTGTGGTACAATGATTTTATGTCTGCCGGAAAGTGTGCATAAATTAATGCAATTGCGTCAAATTGTTCGGGCTTATAACTCAAAGCTTCCAATTCACTAACCTGGTAGTCAATTGTTACCTTGTTAGCTTCTGCAAGTTGAAAAGCTTTGTTTTTTCCCTGCATGCTTATATCAAATGCTGAAACAGTCCACCCTAGTGTGGCTGCAAAAACCGCATTGCGCCCTTCACCTTCGGCTGGAAAAAGTATTTTGCCAACAGCTAACTGCTCCAGTTGTTTTTTCAAATAGTTGTTGGGTTGCTCGCCATAAGCAAACTCGTCTTTACTATATCGCTCATTCCATCTGTCTGTCCAGGAGTCGTTCATGCTTGAGATATTAATGTTATTAAATTGATGCTGTTATCCTATGTTATTTTCATTCGTTTTAGATGAAGCCAAACGAACGATCAAATCTACAAAGGGCACACCAACAAAAACTATCCACGGAACCAGTGACAGTGTCAGTAGTAAAGTTCTTTGATACAATGGCAGCACGGATAAAGCTTCGCCAAACAGGTAAAGAAACAGCGTGATAGATGGATAGATTGCGACCCATGTTTTTAATGATGCGATTAATCTTGCTTTTGTTTTCATGTTAATTACTTTTTTGAACAATTATTTATTTGTTCACAAAAGTACCCACAGTGGAATTCAGCAGGATAGGACATAAATGTAGTTTAACAGGACTTATCTGAATTTATGTCTAAACGATTCAGGTGAATACCCGGTTTGCTTTTTAAAAAACCGAATGAAATAGGAAACGTCTTCGTAGCCCAACTGATCTGCTATTTGGTTTACCTGGTTAGATGTGGCAAGAAGATATCTTTTAGATTCTAAAATAATATAGTCGTTAATTAATATTGAACATGTTTTACCAAGTGTTGCCTTGGTGATCGCATTCAACTGGTACGCAGTGAGGTTCAATAGTTCAGCATACTGAGAGACTTGTTTATGGCTGACAATATGCTGCTCCATCAGTTCCAAAAACCCCTCTAAACCTTCCTGCATATAGGGGATAACGTTATTTGAGCCTTTGGTATTTTGCCGGGTAAGTTCGATGAATAAAATACGGAGGTTTGATTTAATGACATCCTGATACCCTTCTTGTTTTTCGGTGTACTCCTGAAAAATATAAGACAATACAGCAACTGTTTTTTTGAAGCTATTGGCATCAAGCTTATAAAAATTAATGTTACTGGCCTTACGTAATAGCTGACTGAATGTCTTGTCATGTGCGTGATAGAAATCAGTTGCAAATTGCACCAGGTATCCGATGCTCCCTGCTTTCAGTGTAAGCTGATGCACCTGCCCGCGCCGCATCAGGAAAACAGCATTTCCGCAAACTTCGTACGGTGTAAAGTCTATCTCGTGATGGCCCGCCCCTTTTTTCAACGCCAGCATATAGAAAAAATCATGCCTGTGAAGTTCCTGAACCATGTCATTTCCCGCAAGCAGGTCATCAACATTCCGTATGCTAAAGGGTTCAGAAAAGTCGGGCTCTTTTTGATTTGCATTAATAGATCTGATGGGGATGTTTTTCATGTAAGCTTAGGTACTGTTCCCAGACATATTGTATCATTCAAAATAGTGGTGTTGTTCTTAGCGGTCTGCCTTAGGACGGAAGACCACTTAGATCCTCGGTTGCTAACTTTTCCTGCAATATTTCCAGCTCACGTTTCCGGGTTTTATAAATACGGTGTTCCCAGGCTGCGGCATAATTGGTTAGCACAAAAAAGATCAGTATGCCTAAAACTATCCATATGGATTTACCACTGTTCCATATTGCAAGGGATGTAAGTAATGCAATTGGCAGAATGTTCCACCGCATTGCCATGGAAAGATGTACCTGGTAAGTTGCCATTGAAACAGCATGCTCAAGGTCTCCATGCATGGACCGGTCAAACCTGCGATCACCATTTATTCTTCTGAGCCGGCCGGCCCATAAATACAGTGCGCTGCAAAGCATCCAGGCTGCTAAAACGTACATAAATATACTTCCGTTTTGCTTGTACAAATTCATGAAAAAAATGAAGCACGCCGCACCGGCATATACAATGATGGAAAGTAGTTCACTGATGTTGGTTATATGGTGGCCTTTTTTCTTTTTTGAGAGAATACGGTTGTGCAATGCTTTTTCATTGATACCGTATAGCGGCTCATTGTTCTGAGCGTCCCATATTTTTTTCATTTCTTCAAATTCCATGATGATCATATTTTTTTGATTTTGAGATAAGTTGTTTTTTGATGCGATTGATCTTAACGCCCACATTGGATTCAGTGATGCCCAGGATGGCCGCCATTTCTTTGTAGCTGAAATTATCCAGCAGCAATAACGTTATAGAGCGATCAATTTCATCAAGCTTTGAAATTTCTTCATAGAGCCATGCCAGTCGTCCGTCCATCTGTATTTTACCCTCCTGCAATACGTGCTGCACATTGTCAAATGTTTCCGCCTGGTTATGTTTTCGTTCCTTTCTTACCCATTTAAGGGCAGTATTGAATGATATCCGATACAACCAGGTAGTAACAGAAGACGCTTGCCTGAACCCTGGAATGGAATGCCATACCTGGATAGTGATCTCCTGGAAAAGATCATCCCGGTCCATAGCTGTAAATGCGTAGGCCCGCACTACTTTAAAGAGGAGGGCTTTATGCTGATCAAGCCAATTTTCAAAAATATCCTTTTGTTCCTTTTCAGTCACGCTGTTGATTGTTTAACCTGTTAGTACCAATAAAGGAATAAATTCTTACAACAAGAAAATAATAATGAAACAATTTAAAGAAATGCAAGGGGTGAAGTAAGAAAGAGTTGTACAGGCCGGTCAGTTTCCCGCCGGTTGCTTCAGCCCGCAGCTGAAAAGGATGGCAGGAGTTTGGATTTGCAGCATGAGTTGGAGGCTTTATTTAATAGTCAAAATAAAGGCGCTGCTGATAATATTACATCCATACCCGCCACTTACTTAAGGGTGACTGTCATACGTTAGGCATGTATTGAATAATGCATTCGGTAAGACAAGTGGGTAAACGAGCAATCATTGGCTCCGTAGAGTAGGGGACTTTATCGTAGCCAATAGCTAAGTAAATACTTGCAGCCGATGTTAGCGAATGCGTTGCTTTCCCGTCATTTTATTACTGCTTCTTCCCACTTGCCAATAGCTTTTGCAATGTCAATAAGTTCTTGGCCATGTTTGGTCATAAGCCCTTGCTGTATCATCCTTTCGGCCCGCTCCCTATTAGGTTTACTCCATTTGCTTTTTTTTGCATTCCTTAGCGTAAAAGTCAAATAGTAACTTTCTTCATCTCGTTTTTTACACAAACTATCAATCCAACCAAAACACAATGCTTCTTCCGTTGCTTCGTTGAGATTAATGCTTTCAACTTTGCTTTTTTTATGATACAGGATTAACCAAACGGATTTCTCCGTTTGGCTATTTTCCTGCAACCAATTTCGCCATTCTTTTCTCGTAATGGCATAGACGGCTTGTTTTCCATCTTTTGTTTCCATAATGAGATTAAGCATTTTTTTGTTTTAAAATATCGAGATAATGCACATTGGTCATTATACCGAGGATATTTCCGAAGGGGTCAGCTACTGATGCCGTTACAAATGTCCCTTTTCCCTGGCTGTGGTCTGTTACAGGCTGATACTCCGTTGCTCCCATAGCAATTAGTCTGTCAAGCGTTGCTTTTAAATCGTCAACATGCCAGTGAGCAATAGCGCCTGACGGTGTTGTTGGAGGATTTTTTGTATTCTATGTTACAAACAATAATAAAAAGGGGTATGTTGATTTAATAGGAAAGGAATATTTCAAAGACTAACGAATGCTTTCAGCATTGACCACTATCAATAATTTTTTGCGAAACCCCAACGTTGAACCCGCTTTGTAAAGACCTGTAACTCCAGGCAACTTAAGTAATAGTCAGAGAGCCATTGATCACCAGGCTTTTGCCGGCTGCTACAATTAAAGTGGCGCCGGCTGCAATATGCTGGGCTACATCTAAAATGCAATTACCATTTATTGTGACCGTGCTGCCGGCAGGCAAGGTAGATGGCGGTACAATTCCGCCCGCCCAGTTGGCAGGATTGCTCCAATTGCCATTGCCGGTAAAAGAAAAACTCACAGGTGCGCTGGCCGATAATTTGCATAGTTCATAGCCGTTGGTGATACCGGCAGTATTACCCGAAAAGTACAGGGCGCCATTATGTTCCGTAGGGTGTAAATCTGCACCATAAAATTGAATAATGTTTGCCGTATTGGTAGCTGTCGCATTACCGGTGCCGGCTGCGGTGCCATCGCTTTGCAAAAGAGGCTCAAATGTATGTGAAGTGATGTACATTTTATTATTGAATACCGAGTACCAAACGTAATCTCCGATAATGGATTTTACCGACTGTGTACCTGGTCCGGTGCCATCGCTTTTCCACATTTCCTGCAGTTGATTGCAGGTAAAATACATTAGTCCGTTGTATACAACAATTTCGCTCCCGGTACTATTATCTGCCCCTGGCAGCATGTCTTTCACCAGCACCGTGCCCGGACCCGTGCCATCACTTGTATATAGTTCCTGACCATATACAGGCTCTGAAGCGAAAAAATAAAGCTTGCTATTGTACACCGTAATATGCTGCGGTGCACCACTATAAAATACACCACCGCCGGGAGGGTCCGGCGATATATTTTTTACCATGTATGTTCCGATATCTGTGCCGTTCGTTACCCATAGCTCCGTACCATGCGCATTATCATCGGCAGTAAAATACATCTTGTTAGCAAGCACAGCAGCATTGCCGCCAATAGTACTTATTATTCCCGGTTTCACCATCACTGTACCTGCCGGCGTTCCATCACTTTTCCACATGGCGTAAGTAAAACCGGTGGCGCCACCGTCACCGGTAAAATAAATATCATTGTTCATCGCAGCGAAGTTTGAAAAGCCGTTAAAGAGTTGAATATATTGCTTGAGTTGAATTGTTCCGCCAGCGGTACCATCGCTCGAATAAAGACATCTATCGGCCGTCGCATTATTAGCCATAAAAAAAAGCTTGTTGTTGGCTACGGTAAAAGCGCTGGGAAAACTGCCGTTGGTGCCTGGATAAATATCAACAAAAATATGTGTGCCCACTACGGTTCCATCACTTACCCAAAGCTCCTGGCCATTAGTGGCTGTGTAACAATCAAAATAAATTTTACCATTGTAGGCATACAGTTTTTGCGTTTGCATCAGTATTTGGTCCAGGAGTAAAGTGGTGGTTGCTGTGGTACCCTGCGTTACCCAAAGCTTTTGATAACCGCTGTTATCTGCCGCTAAAAAAAATAATTTATTACCGGATACAGTAAGGTTGTTGGGATAAGAATTTGAGCCACCGGGATTAATATCTTTTACCATTTCCAAAAGCTGTGCATTGACCGCCGAAAATAATGACATGGTAAAGGCGATGATAAACAGTAAATTCTTTCTCATAATAATCGGGTATGTTTAAAAATAAAATTACCAATTGGAAAGTCGCTGAAATGTGTTGTTTGAGTAACTGGTGACTTCATATTATTAAGTGGTTGGAAAATACTAACAAATCCTATCTTTTTAGATTGGTCAAAGTCGTTCTCATAAAAATATTCAATTTGTTCAGCGTTGTGTCCTGGTATCTTTGGGTCGGCTACGTCCATTGTTATAAGTCGCCCATTTTTTAAGTGTCCTAATTTGATTACCGTTTCTTTGTCACCGATTTTTGTTTATGATATTCTATAGTCGTGTCACCTTTTTGTTCAGTGTCAACAAGATTAAACTGCCCTTTCTCGGTCAGTAAATGTTTTAGATAGTCTTGCCGATTATTTTGTCTTGTCATTGTGGAAAGTGTCACCGAATGGCAGTTTACGTTTGTATTTATTACGAAAGTATGGACAAAACATTCGTAAATAAGTTTGAAAATACTATTAGAAAGAATCCTTTTAGCATGAGTTTGTAGGCTCCCCTTTTTTAGTACATTTCAAAAGTAGAATAATTTAATCAATGTATTGTTTTAACCAAGCTATTGGGCGTAGTGAAGCGAAGGCGTAGCCGAAGCGTAACGGAGCCCAATAGCTTG
>JBDSAA010000045.1:0-8712 GCA_039922375.1 Ferruginibacter sp. | reverse complement strand
CAAGAAAAAAGGAAAAAACTTTTGTAAGTCCGTTATTGAAATTGCTCAACTGCTGTATATGCCTGTTTTCATGAATGATCAGGTTATCATCCCAGCGAAGGCTGCCTGTACTAAAATTGTTTTGTCCAGGAGTCATATACAATTCGCTCATGATGGGGGCCATGCGTACATATGCATTGGGAATGGTGGTTTGATTCAATAAAATGATGTTCCATTTTTTCTGAATGCCACCAATGCTATACGCAGTGTTGTTGCGGAGCAGGAGGTTGATATTATTGATCCTGCTTGCCTGGCTATCCATGCCTGCCGGAAAAATAACCCTTGTATAATTATTATTGATCTGCTTCCATTTTATTGAAGGGGGATTACCACCAAATTCCTGCGAAAAAAGAAAGGCCGGCAACAAAAATAGAAGTAAGTAAGCTAAAATTTTTTTTCCTGTGATCATCATTCGATAAAGTTAGGAGTTATGGGTGATGTGTGATTTTTTGAGGGCTGATGTTTTGAGTGTTGAGTCTGTAAGTCAGGACAAAGCTTAACTAAATGACGTTACCCGCCGGGTGAAAGTTTAAATAAAATGATTGTCCGGGCTAAGAAGCAATGTGCGGCATCAGTGGCGACGCTCCGTTCGAATTCAGTTTTTCAATTTAGCGTTAGCATCGCAAAATGGCTTGCTGAGGCGTATGATGGCATTGAAAAAACTCTACGTCTCGTCCGACTGTACTATACACCAATTGGCAGCTTTCATTAAAATCCAAATACGCCTTAAAGCTCATGATCTTTTAACCTTAGTAGAAAGCGTTACGACATACACAACCTTATTACCTTATTATTTTTGAAATAAGGTAATAAGGTTTTATCCTTAAGGTATTATTTTTACTAAGGTTTGATGGAGCATTCGTCCCTGGGGGCAATGTCATTAAGTTAAGGATTTGAATTGCCTTGCTCTTTAGAATGGGTGAAGAAATGGAGCAAAGTAAATCGGCTTTGAAGAGGCGTAGCCTCGATCCATATTGTAGCAACGGATTTTAATCCGTTGAAAGATGCACAATTTTGAAAATAGAACCGTAGGTTCGGCACATATTATAAACAACCAAAAAAATAATAATTATGGTTGCCCCGTCAAGGGCACCGTGTTTATACAAATTTCATCGTTACACCCTTGGCCCAGCCCGGTCCACCTAGATACTTGCTTTTAGAGAACTTAACTTAATTACATGTCCCTGCTGAATACAAAACTAACTGCAAGAGTTAACGCAGTTAAAGCTGCTCAATGGTATGAGGCAAAAGCGTACTCAAATAGGCCGGGTTGATGTTTCGCTCACTACAAGTGCAAAATTTTGTTAGTCATTGTTAACCGGTACCTTTTTGATTGCCCAAATCAACCGACGACGGGGCCGAAAGCCGCCGTCGGACTTGTGGGAATAGCTTTCGACGGTTATACAACGCCGGGCTTTCGCAGCTAACTGTAACCCCCAACCCTGACGGCGGTTGAAAATCCGTCAATGGTTGAGCAGGGTAACCCAGCCGTTTTATAACGCAAGTATAGATGCCCATGGCTGTAAAAGTACAAGAGGGCGACGCAACGATGCACCACACTGCTTCAGTGCCCGGACCAAAAATACTGGCTGTACAAAAGTGCGCCGTATGAATGTTTATTTGAAATATTGCTGCTGGCAACAATGTTTAATTGTCAACGGCTAAAACACTTCTTCATGATATTCCCTGCTTTTTTTCTTCCTACTTAGCAGTTGTTACTTACGTTGTTCTTTTAAATATGTGTGTCAAAATCCCATTCATCGCACAAAAACGCCAATTCATCCTGTTTGACAGTTATTGCTGTAACATTTTTAACTTGATTTGCGTCATAATACCAAATCAAAACAAACATACTTAAATGAAAAAGTTTACAATCGCAGCAATTATCTTCTTAATGGGGTTTTCAAGTCTATCGATGGCGCAGTCGCCGGCAAAAGTTACCGGAAGTGTAACTGACCAAAATAACAAACCGGTTGCCGCCGCAACAGTATCATTATTAAAATCTGCTGACAGCAGCCTGGTAAAAGCGGCTATCAGCGATCGCAGTGGAAAATTTGAAATAGCTATTGCCAAAAAAGGCAGCTATTTATTGAGTTATTCACTGGTAGGTTTTGAAACCAAGTATGCTCCTGTTTTTTCAGCAGCGGAGGAAGGCACAATTACTGCTCAAACAGTTGCTCTTACACCGGCCGTTTCAAAATTGCAGGGCGTTACGGTTACCTCTAAAAAACCAATGATAGAAGTAAGGGCGGATAAGACAATATTCAATGTAGAAGCAAGCATTAATGCTACGGGCAGCAATGCACTGGAGTTGCTGCAAAAAAGCCCAGGTATACAAGTAGATAATAATGAGAACATCAGCATGAAAGGCAAGACCGGTGTGAAAATATACATTGATGGCAAAATGATGCAACTCGATACAAAGGATCTTGCGGCATATTTAAAAAGCATTAACAGCAATGATATTGAAGCCATTGAAATGATCAGTAACCCCAGCGCTAAATACGATGCAAGCGGCAATGCAGGTATAATAAACATTCGCCTGAAAAAGAATAAAAAGTTTGGCACCAACGGTAGCGTGAATGCTGGTTTGGTTCAAGGTATTACACCTAAAGGCAATGGGTCCGTTAACCTGAATTACCGTGATAAAAAGATCAACATATTCAGCAATGCGGGTGTAAATGTTGGCCATTACGAAAACACTTTAAACCTGTACCGTATTCAAAAAGATAGTTTGTATAATCAGAAAAGTACCAATATCAGCAAAAACAAAAGCTTTAATATAAAAGCAGGTGCCGATTATTTTATCAACAGCAAAAGCACGATCGGCATAATGGCCACTACCAACTATAGTAAAAATGAATGGAGCAGTGAGAGCAACACACCGATCTCTTACGTGCCTACGGGCCAGTTTATTAAAAACCTTCAGGCTTTTAATGTAATTCCTGGCAATCGCACCAATGCCAACTTTAATATCAACTACCGCTATGCAGATACGAGCGGGCGTGAAATAAATTTTGATGCCGATTATGGTTTGTTTCGTGGCAACGGGCGTAGTTACCAACCGAATTATTATTATGGTGGAAACAACAATTTATTGTACAGCATCATTAACAGAAACAACACGCCAACAGATATAGATATTTATACAGCTAAGCTGGATGTGGAACAGAAATTAGGAAAAGGCAAATTTGGATACGGGCTTAAAACATCTTTCGTAACAACAAAAAATACGTTCGACTTTTTTAATGACAATGCCAGCGGCATACCGGTAAAAATCCTGAACAGGAGCAACAGTTTTAGCTATAAAGAAAATGTAAATGCAGCCTATGTGAACTATAACAGACAGTTGAGTGAAAAGTGGAGCATACAGGCTGGCGTAAGGGCCGAGCAAACAAACAGTGAGGGTATTTTAACAAGGGCGGACGGGGTTGTGCAGGCGGATAACAAGGTTAAAAGGGAATACCTGGACTTTTTTCCGAGTGCAGCCCTTACATGGAATGCAAGTAAAAAGCATTCTTTAAATCTGACCTTTAGCCGGAGGATCGACAGGCCAACTTACCAGGATCTGAATCCGTTTGAAAATAAGCTGGATGAATTAACCTACGAAAAAGGCAATGCTTTTCTTCGTCCGCAATATACCAATAGTGTTGAGTTGACCCATACATTCCTCGGAACGATCAATACTACTATCGGCTATAGCCATGTTAAAGACTATTCGACAATGGTAACAGATACTACTGGCAATGCTACATTTGTTCAGCAAAAGAACCTGGCTACACAACAAATACTCAGCTTTAGTATGGGCTCTTCATTGCCCATCAAAAAATGGTGGAATGGCTATGCTAATATTTGGTACAACTATCAAATGTTTGATGGTGCGATCAACGACAAGGCCCTAAGCATTAATATCCCATCTTATGGCGCTTACATGCAGCAGAGTTTTACATTGGGCAAAAATTATACTGCTGAACTGAACGGGTATTTTAATGGTCCAAGTGTGTGGGGCGCTACCTGGAGAACAAAACCGCAGGGTGGTGTAGATGTTGGTTTGCAAAAAGCAATTTTTCAAAAGAAAGCTACTATCAAAGTATCGGTTACCGATATTTTTAAAACCAATCCATGGACGGCTACTTCCGATTTTGGAGGGACATACATCAGAGGTAATGGCGGATGGGAAAGCCGCACTTTCCGGGTAAACTTTAACTATCGCTTTGGCAGCAACGATATTAAAAATGCAAGACAAAGGAAAACAGGTTTGGAAAGCGAAGCAAAAAGGATAAAGTAAGCAGTATAGTCGTAATAGTAAAAAATCCCCCTAAGTTTGGGGGATTTTTTTATAGGAAGAGTTTTGTTGAGGGTGGCTTGTTACTCGTTAGCAAACCCGGGTTTAATCGTATTCATATTCAAAATAGCCTAACAGAATATTTTCTTTTGAAAAGCATTTTTCAATTATGCGGAGGCCATCATTGTAAATGTATTTCCAGGTATAATAATCACTGTTAATGCCTTCTTCCACTGTCACCATTTGTGTTACCTGGCCCACGCTATTGTACTCGAAAATAAAGTCAGGCAGCAACTTCTTTTTTACCACATTAAACTTAACGATATCTGTAAGCCTGTTCTTATCATTGTAGTAGTAATAGTAATGCTTGCCATTTTTCGCTGTTTCATTTTCATCTATAACATTGCCCTTTTCATCCAAGCCGAAAATGATAGTGGACGAATCTTTTTTATTCCTGATTCGCAGCATTTTTACAGGTATGCCTTTTTCATTATAAGTATATTGATGCTCTTCTAACAGGTTGGTAGAAAAATCCTCATCATTGGAATGAGACTGCGAAATGATGTTGCTTATATTCCCTTTGCTATCGTACTCATAAAAGGAGGAGGTAACAGAAAGTTCTGAACTATCTGTTGATTGAATTAATTGGTCTTTATCATTATAATAAGTTGTTTGCAGCGCTTTACCGGTAATATTCGACTTAGTATACGTTTCCATCCGGCGATAATCTTTGGTGATTTTCTTTTCACAAAAAAATCCAGGGCTTGGCTCACGATTGCCTTCGAAACTATGCACCAGGATATTCCTGATCTTCTGCTCTTTTAAACCTTCCCTTTCGGCTAATACCTGTTTATTACTTACAATATCCTTATAATAATATTGGGACCTGGCAGCGGTAAATGCTGAAACTAGTAACAGTGTAACTAAAATTGGTTTGCCCATGTATGTTGATTTCATTGGTAAAAATAGGGTAGCGTGGTTTAATATTATTGATGGATGAATGAGTAAAGTGTTGTAAGTAATTGTTGGTTTCAAATATTCTTGTAATGCTTGTCAAATATCGCTTTTGGTAAAATTAATCTTTATCTATAGCTTAATTCCGGTCAAAAGTTTAGTTGACAGTTATCTTCATTATTTTTAACAAAATTCTGCATAATTGAGTCATTTAAAACAAAGAGCTGAAAAAATATGCCTCAACTGTAATGCACAGTTGGAGGGACCCTATTGTCATATTTGTGGACAGGAAAATATTGAGCCAAAAGAATCTGTGTGGTATTTGATAACACATTTTTTTAATGACATCACCCATTTTGACGGTAAATTTTTCAGTACACTGGGGCTACTAATAAAGAAGCCAGGGTTTTTATCAAGAGAATACAGGCTCGGCAGAAGAGCTGGTTATCTCAATCCTATCCGAATGTACATTTTTACCTCAGCCCTATTTTTCCTCATATTTTTTTCTTTTGTTGACCTTTCTGAAAAGAATATAAATGCGGGAGTTGTTGTGGAGGTCGGGGGTAAAACTCCTGACGAAATCCGCCTGCTTTCGCCGGACAGCCTGAAAGCCTTCACCAGCAGGGTGAACGGTGGTAAGCCGGTTGCTCATGCAGAACTGGGTAACTTTTTTGATAGTATTAAATCCAAGGAAGGATTTCATTTAACCAGTAGCAGGTACAGGTCAAAACAGCAATATGATTCTGTTTTAAAAGCTGGTGTTAAAAAGCATAATTGGCTGGAAAGAAAAATAATTTATAAGGAGATAGAAGCCAATCAGAAATATCAAAACAATAGCAATTTATTTTTGAGTTCTTTTTTATCGGCTTTCATACATAGCTTTCCCAAGATGTTGTTTATTTCACTACCCATTTTTGCGCTGTTTTTGCAACTGCTTTACAAGCGCCAAAAAGATCAGTACTATGTGAGTCATGGCATCTTTAGTATACACCTTTATATCTTTATTTTTATTATCATGCTGTTGATGTTCGGCTTAAGTGAGTTAAGAAAAATAACGCACTGGGAATGGCTTGGCTACCTCCGTGGTATGTTAGGGATATCCATATTCTTTTACTGTTTTCAAGCTATGCGTAATTTTTATCAACAAGGTTGGGGTAAAACTTTTGTTAAGTTTTTGCTGTTAACTATTTTATCCGGCTTTATGATAGCACTTTTATTTATTGTTTTTTTGCTGTTCTCTTTTATGAAAATCTAATTTCAAATGATGCAACAACCGAATGCCACTTCTTTTTTACGCCTCGTAAAAATAATGGATGAGCTGAGAGAAAAATGTCCCTGGGATAAAAAGCAAACAATTCAGACCCTCCGGCAATTAACTATCGAAGAAACCTACGAACTAACGGATGCAATTACCGAAGAAAATTGGAAAGGTATCAGCGAAGAACTGGGCGACATCTTGTTACATATTATTTTTTATGCAAAAATAGGGGCGGAGCAAAACCAGTTTACGCTTGATGAGGTGATCAACGGTGTTTGTGAAAAGCTCATTTTTCGCCATCCGCATATTTATGGCGATGTGATAGTAGCTGATGAAGAAGACGTAAAAAGAAACTGGGAAAAATTAAAAATAAAAGAAGGTAAAAAGTCTGTATTGAGTGGTGTGCCGAAGGCATTGCCGGCCATGATAAAGGCGATGCGGCTGCAGGAGAAGGCAAAGCAGGTTGGCTTTGAGTGGGAAACGAAGGAACAGGTGTGGGAAAAAGTGGAAGAAGAAAAAGCTGAACTGTTTGAAGCAATTGCATCGGGCAATAAAAATAACATGGAAGATGAGTTAGGAGATGTTTTTTTCTCTTTAATAAACTTCGCAAGGTTTTTGCAGATAGATGCGGAAAATGCGCTGGAGCGAACCAATAAGAAATTTATTGACCGCTTCAATAAAATGGAACAAGCTGCTTCCCAAACAGGAAAAGCTTTGGACGATATGAGCCTCGATGAAATGGATGCCATATGGAATATAGTAAAACGGTCATAGCTCGCAGTTGCTACCTCCTGCGGGTGCAATTAATTAAATTTTACATTGCAACGAGAATATTCATTTAAACAGTTTTTCCTCAGGAACAGTTACATATTGGTGACTGCCGCGTGGCTTGTTACTATTTCTTTCATAATAGATAATTACCTGGTAGGTAATTCTTCACCAACAACTGTAGCAAAAAAAGTAAACGCTTTCATTGCGAGGCAAGAAAATGATTTTGATGACGTAGCGGCCGATTCAACTTTTCTTAAAAAGCTTGCCAATCATACTTATGATGACGAAGAGTTGCAACAGGTTATTGCCAAAAAATATTTTTTATTTCTATACTCAAAAACTGAAGCCGATAATTTCAACCTGTTATTTTGGAGTACACAAGTAGTCGACCCGCTGGGCTACGTGTCAGTAATGAAGGCTAAGAGTGGCTTTATTCAATTATCGAATGGCTATTACGTGTGGCGGAAAAATGTCTTTAATGACCTTACTGCAATTGCCCTGATACCAGTAAAGTGGAATTATAGCATCACCAACGATTATCTAAAGAATTCTTTTACTATTGGTGATAATATTGAGAATGCCTATTTGATTAACCAGGAAGGACGTGGCATGGCTATAAATTCTACAGAGGGGGACATGCTTTTTTCTTTAGAGCCAAAATCTGTTGACACTGTAATTGAAAATAATATAGTTGCATCCATTTTTCGCATCCTGGCCGGATTTTGTGTGTTGATCTTTGTTCAGTTTATAGCAACATATTTAGTACAGAAAGACTTCTATAATGGAGTTGCATTTTTAATCCTCACAACAATTGCGTTAAGGATACTAAGTTATTATTTCCCTATACCAGTTAATTTTCGGCAGTTTGAATTATTCGATCCTGCCGTGTATGGCTCTAATATCATACTTCGGTCGTTGGGCGATCTGCTGATCAATGCAATGTTGTTTTTATGGATCGTACTTTTTATTCGTTTCTACATCCAGGAAAAGAATGTTACAATACCCGTAAAGCATCTGGCTATTAGAAGCCTGAGCGTTTTAACAGGTCTGTTTCTTTTGATTCTTACCACCTTTCTTTGCGGCCATATTTTTCAGTCGGTGGTTGCAGATTCGAAGATTTCTTTTGATGTAATTAATTTCTACACTTTAACAGTGTACAGTGTAATCGGCTTTGTGGTGCTAAGTTGTATAGCGGTAGGTTATTTTTTTATTACACAAATCATCATCTACCTGCTGCAGCCATTACTGCCAAAAAACATAATGGTGTTGGTGTTAATAGTTACTGTTACCGGTCTTGCCGTGTTAACCTTTCGCATCAATGTGCAGGGCACAGTATTTGAATTGTACCTGCTGATATGGCTGCTGGGGTACCTGTTATTACTGAACAATAAATACCTGTTTTTAC
>JBDSAA010000044.1:0-29332 GCA_039922375.1 Ferruginibacter sp. | reverse complement strand
CCAATGGTTGTTGGATTTGTTAGTAACTTAGTTCCCAATGGTTTATCAATATTTTGGCTCGATTTGGAAAAAGGCAACGCAGGGATGCCCATGTGGCTATTTTAATCATCCAGACCGGCAATGCACCTGCCCGCCGGGTGGTGTGCAGAAGTATCTGAATAAAATTTCGGGACCGTTGCTTGACCGGATAGACCTGCATGTAGAAGTAACGCCGGTTGCATTTAGTGAACTTTCGTCTACACGCCAATTTGAAAAAAGCGAATGCATCCGTGGTAGGGTGATCAAGGCAAGGGATATACAGGAAGAACGATTCAAAAATAATGAAGGCGTTTATTGCAATGCACAAATGAGCAGTAAAATGCTGAAGGAGATTTGTGTGATCAATACCGCCAGTCAAAACTTGCTGAAGATAGCCATGGAGAAACTAAACCTCAGTGCCCGCGCCTACGATAGAATATTAAAAGTTAGTCGTACCATTGCAGATTTAGCCGCCAGCGCCGATATTAAGGCTGAACACCTGGCAGAGGCCATTCAATACAGAAGCCTGGATCGGGAAGGCTGGGCAGGGTAAATGAATTTTGCATTTCCTTTTACAACCGCTTTTTATCAGCATGAGCAAGGGGGATTTGCGCTATTAGGACGATGGGTATTTAATTGCAAGAACCAATACTGCTCAACTCTTCCTTATTCAATGTAATTTTACAGCCGGCATAATTTTTAAAAGATACATACGGCAATACATGAAGGATTTTTTCAGAATTTTCAAGTACATACATATTCCAAAAAACAAGCTGGCACTTTATACTTTATATACCCTGCTGGGCACATTGTTTT
This sequence comes from Ferruginibacter sp., assembly GCA_039922375.1. Lineage (GTDB taxonomy): Bacteria > Bacteroidota > Bacteroidia > Chitinophagales > Chitinophagaceae > Ferruginibacter. The sequence goes on along the minus strand of JBDSAA010000044.1, from coordinate 28,498 downwards.
CCATTGTTTCCATTGGCATGCTATCGCCCTTTATGAATTTGATTTTTAATACAGGCGGGCCTGCTGTTGTTATTGAATCCAATTCCGTAGGCCAGTTAAAAAAATACCTTCAGCCAATCATTGATAAAGACAGGTTGACAGGGCTTGCGGTGATATGTACTTTTATTGTGGTAACAACATTGCTAAAAAACTTATTCCTCTATCTTTCTTACTACATTTCAACACCTGTAAGAAACGAAATATTATCAAGTTTCAGGTTGCGGTTGTATGACAAAATATTGAAACTGCCCGTTAGTTATTTTACAACACAGAAAAAGGGAGACGTAATGAGCCGCATGACCGGGGATATTGGAGAAATTCAATCATCAATAGTACAAACCCTGGAAGGCTTTATAAAGGACCCGGTTACCATTTTAGCTTTTTTAATTTACATGGTTTACCTCAGTCCTAAACTTTCATTGTTTTTGTTAATACTGCTTCCGCTCACGGCCCTTATCATTGGTAAGATCAGCAAGCGGCTGAAAAAACAATCCACTCAATTTTCAATAGTAGCAGGCGAAAATTTATCGCATGTGGAGGAAACTTTAGGTGGCATTAAAGTGATCAAGGCATTTACCGCTGAACAGCGGATGATGGATATATTCAAACAAACAAATCGTCAATTGTTTGTGATTTTAAATAAAATGACCAAGCGAAGGGATCTGGCCAGTCCCTTAACCGAAGCGTTAGGTGTATTGGTGTTATGTATTATTCTTTATGCCGGTGGCAGATTGGTTTTTAGCCCCGGGAAAGACCTGGCAAGCGGCGACCTGATTCCGTTTATAGTAAGTTTTGCCCTGATGATCAACCCGGCAAAAAACCTTTCTACTACCATCTCCAATATTCAAAGAGGGCTGGGGGCAATTGAACGGCTGGAAGAAGTACTAAATGCTCCTGTAATGGTGGAAAACAAGCCAGACGCTACCATATTTAAAGGGTTTAATACCAGCATCGAGTTTAGAAATGTATGCTTTAGCTATGATGATAAACAGACACTAACGAATATTAACCTCACTATTGAAAAAGGTAAAATGGTTGCATTGGTGGGGTCATCGGGTGCTGGAAAATCTACCATGTCCGACCTGATTCCCCGTTTTCACGATGTTACCAGCGGCGGGATATTTATTGACGGAGTAAATATTAAAGATTACACCATTGAATCATTGCGAAAACAAATGAGCATTGTAACGCAGGAACCAATACTCTTTAATGATACGATTGCCAACAACATTGCTTTGGGAAATATAAATGCCAGCACGGATGAAATAACTGAAGCTGCTCAAATTGCCAATGCCCACAGTTTTATTGTTCAGAAAGAAGAAGGGTATTTTACCAATATCGGTGACAGGGGAATGAAACTGAGTGGCGGCGAGCGGCAGCGGATAACCATTGCAAGGGCTGTTTTGCAAAATCCGCCCATACTTATCCTCGATGAAGCCACTTCTTCCCTGGATACGGAAAGTGAAAGGCTGGTGCAGGATGCCATTATCAACCTGATGCATGACCGTACCTCGCTGGTAATTGCCCACCGGCTGAGCACCATTCGAAATGCCGATGAGATCATCGTTTTACAAAAAGGAGAGATCATTGAAAGAGGCACGCATGATGAGCTAATTGAACAAAATGGATTTTATAAAAAACTGGTTGAAATGCAGGAAATTAATTAGTGTCAATTATGAATCCCTTTATGAACGATTTTACAACTTTCAATAATTTTTTCGATCACATTTATATTATCACTTTACGTAGGGCTACGGAAAGGCAGGATTTAATAAAAACAAGTTTAGCGGGATTGAATTATGAATTTTTTTTTGGCGTTGATAAGGAGGGACAAACAATTTCAAATATGATCCGCCAGGGAATTTATGATGAAACCCTGGCAAAAGAAAACCACCGCTATCATAAAGCTTTTTCCATCGGCCAGGTATGTTGTGCCTGGAGTCATAGAAAAGTATATGAAGATGTACTAATCAATGGCTACTCAAAAGTATTAATATTAGAAGACGATGTAATTGCCACAAGCGATCTAATGAAAACATGCGCTGCGGTTTTAAATGAACTGCCCGTAACCTGGGAGTTGTTATACTTAGATTACAGTAAAAATGAGGTTTCAAATAAATTGAAACAATCCTGGTATCATATACAAAGAGCACTTGGCCAACTTAGCTGGACCCATACAACCATCGACCACCTTTACCCTAAAATAAACAGTGAACATCTTGCCACCGCTGGCTTCCATGATTTCACCAGCGCATATGCAATTACTTCTGCTGCCGCTGAAAAATTATTGCAACTGCAAACACCTTTGTCCTATTTGGCAGACAACCTGCTAGCCACCGCTTGCACTACCAAACTGGTAGAGGGCTATATATCCCGTCCTAAAATATTTTCTCAACTTTCCCAAGGCTCAGATAAGTCTACGGGTTCGTTTGTGGATGATTGATAGTTTGCAAGTCTAACTCCTATCTTAATTAATATCTTCAGGAGCCTCTGTTTTATTTTCAATAATTTTACACCATGAGACAGGAAAATATAAGCCGGTTAAGTACCATTAAAATAAAGCCAAAAAATCCGGACTATATTCATCTGTATTTTCTGTTGCAGGACATAGAAAAGGCGATCAAAGAATTTGGCACGGGCGACTTGCTTGATCTCGGGTGCGGTAACAAGCCTTATGAAGAATGGTACAAGCCCGTTACGAAAACACAGGTAGGGTGCGATATTATTCAAAGCAGTGAGAACCGGGTGGATGTTATCTGCCTGGCCACCGATCTTGCGTTTGCAGATGGCAGTTTCGACACGGTCCTTTGTACACAGGTGATGGAGCATGTTTTTGATCATCATACACTATTGAAAGAGGTTTATCGGGTGTTAAGACCTGGAGGCCGCATCATCCTTACAGTTCCCTTTTGCTGGGAACTGCATGAAGCACCCTACGACTTTTTCAGAATATCAAGGTATGGATTAGAAGAGCTATTTAAAGAGCAGGATTTTTCAATAGAAACCATCAAAGCCAATGGAGGAAAATGGGCAGCTGTTTTTCAAATGTTTCTCAACACCGTATATTCTACTATTAAATACAAAACGGTTAGAGCAAAGATCATAAAGATCATTTTTATGGAACTTCGGCTTACCTGGTTAATAAACAAAATCGCTATATGGATTGATAAACGCCACTTTGATGAATGGTGGACGTTGAATTATATTGTGATTGCTAAAAAATAATTTAAATGAATGTAAAAAGCCCCGTTACTTATAGTTTCAATACTTCCTTTGTAAATAGTTTTAATGTAGCATCAATCAGGCAGCAATACCTTGAAGAAGTGAATGTAGATACTGAGCGGTTTTTTGAAGGCCTCGCAGAAATTGACTTATACAAATGTAACGACACCGGCTACCGCTTTTACCACCCGGATGGCATATGGGGCGATGGCCGTTTTTATGAGGAGCTGCAAAAAAAAAACAGCTGGTATTATGCCAAAGACAGGTGGGAACATAGAAAAGGAATTGCACTGATACATGCTGGTGAGAAAGTTCTGGAGATCGGTTGTGGGGATGGCGTTTTCCTGGAGTTGCTGAAAGCAAAAGGAATACAAAGCATTGAAGCCATTGAACTAAATGAGTCAGCAGTTGTAAAGTTAAAAGAAGTAGGTTATAACATCCATAATGAAACAATTGAAACATTTGCTCCTAAGCAGAAAGAACAGTATGATGTGGTTTGTTTTTTCCAGGTACTGGAGCATATCTATAACATCAAATCTTTTTTGGATAGTGCATTACTTACTTTAAAAAAAGGTGGCAGGATGATCATCGCTGTACCGCACAACAATCCTTACCTGCTGAAATACGATATCAATCATACCCTAAATTTACCTCCGCATCATGCTGGTTTATGGAACCACGAAGCATTTGAAAATTTGCAAAAATTTTTTAGTATGACCCTTACTCATTTATCCATCATGCCAGTGGTTGAATATAAAGAATGGTACCGCATTCAACGGAATCATTATAAAAAGACAAACCCTTTAAAGTCTCAATTGATGGGCCTTGTTCCCCGTCCGCTTTACAAATTATTCTTATCAGTATTTAAACAGCCCGGAAGAAATATACTGGTAGAATTTACAAAAAAATAAAAAACAATTGACCAACTGCGGCTGTCAAATATGCTCATCTTTTAAATGAAACGGATACTATTTATATCAGTGATGAACGGTGCAGCCTGGGGTGGCAGCGAAGAATTCTGGTACCGCATGGCAATCTGGATGTCGCGGAACGGATATACAGTGGACTGCTGCTTTTTTGATTGGTCTGAAGGAAAGGAAAAAAGAAAAATCACTTTAAAAGAAAGCGGATGCACCCTTCACCTTCTCTCTAATCCTGGAATTTCTAGAAATTACCTGCACAGATTATTGCTAAAAGCGAGGGCAAAGAAACAAATTCTACAGGTGGTTCAGCATAAGTATGACTTAATTTGCGTAAGCCAGGGAGGTTTGGTAGATGTAACTTATCCAATGTTTAACAGTATGCTGAATTACCTTCAAAAATTTGCCCTGATATACCATAATTATAACGATGACCAGGTACTCTCCAAAACGCGTAAACGAAAACTTTATAAATGGTCACATGCCGCTGTTAAAAATATGCCTGCAGCAGAGCGAATATTTTCATCTGTCCAAAAAATAGCTGGCTTCCAACTTCCAAACAGGCAACTACTAATAAACCCCATAACTATCCCTGTTCAAGACGGACCTTCCCAATGGGGCAGCCTTAATGAAAACGGAAATTACGTATGGGTAGTATTAGCAGAACTGGATACAGAGCGAAAGGCACAAGACCTGTTGATTAAAACACTGGCTGCTGAGAAATGGAAACACCGCAATTGGCAATTATATTTATACGGCAATGGGAAGGATAAAGACTATTTGGCTGAGCTTATTTTAAGCCTGAATTTGCAACACAAAGTTTTTTTAGAAGGCCACGCCAGCAACGTGACAGAAGTATTAAGCAAGACACATTTACTATTACAAATCACCCACATGGATGCAATGCCCCTAAGTGTAACAGAAGCTATGAACATGGCCCGGCCTTGCGTAGTCAGCAATGTAGGTGATATGCCTTTATGGATTAAGCACGAAGAAAGTGGCTATGTGGTACCACAGGTTGCTGAAAACGCTATCGACGCTGTGATGGAAAAAGCATGGAGCCAAAAAGAAAACTGGCAACAACTGGGCATAAATGCTTTTGCTATATTTCGCCAACAATACCCTTTCCCTTATGAACCACATTATGAAAGGCTCTTTGCATCTTTGATCAACAATAATATGGGATAAGTGGCCCATGCTATCTTGTCATTTTTAACAAACTTGTACGATATTTGATAAATCGAAGCTTTTCGATATAATAACAATCCCCATACAATGAAAATTTTATTACAATACCTAAAGCCGTATAAATGGCTGGTGACTTTTACGCTTGTACTGGCAGCTATCAACATCAGCTTTTCATTAATCGATCCCATTATATTTGGTAAGCTTATAGATCTTGGCTATCGGTATTACGCCAATGGCGAACCTTTTCAACCATTTTGGTGGAATTATGCCGGTCCTCTATTAACGTTACTGGGTGCATCGGTAGGTGTAGCAATGGTCAGCCGCATAGCTAAAGCGTTCCAGGATTATTTCCTAAGCCTGGTAACACAAAAATTTGGCGCAGCAGTATTCACCGATGGATTAAAGCACGCCATGAAATTACCTTACCAGGAATTTGAAGACCAGCGCAGCGGTGAAACGTTAAGCATCTTAACCAAAGTAAGAACCGATACCGAAAAGTTTGTTTCGGCTTTTATAAACATCCTTTTTCCCGTGCTCATCGGGATCATATTTGTTGCCGTGTATGCCACCTCCATTCACTGGAGCCTGCCCATCATTTATTTTGGAGGCATATTTTTACTAACGGTTATCTCAAACCTGTTAAGTAAAAAAGTGAAAACCATTCAGAAAAATATTGTAGCGCAAACAACTTCCCTCGCAGGCGCCACCACAGAATCTTTAAGAAATATAGAACTGGTAAAAAGCCTTGGCCTTACCGGCCAGGAAGTGAACCGCCTCAATTTAAATACCTTCAAAATCTTAAAGCTCGAGCTCACGAAAGTAAAGCGCATCCGTAGTATCAGTTTTATCCAGGGTACTTTTGTAAATACGCTCCGCCAGGTAATTTTGTTTATGTTGATGTGGCTGGTATTCGGCCATGTGATGGAACCAAAAGAATTGGCTACCATGCAAATATTTTCCTTTTTCGTCTTTGGCCCATTGCAGGAGATCGGCAATATAATTATAACTTACCGCGAAGCCCAGGTATCCTTGCTCAACTTTCACAACCTGATGCAAAAGGCTCCGGAAGCCGAACCTTTGCATCCTAAAAAACTGGGCAGTATTGAAACCCTTGCTTTTAAAAACATCAGTTTCAAACACCAGTCTGCCAGCCACAAAGCCATCAATAATATTAGCTTTGAAGTAAAGACTGGTGAAACGATTGCCTTTGTTGGCCCCAGCGGCAGTGGCAAAACCACCCTCATGAAATTGCTGGTAGGACTGTACCGCACCAACGAAGGGTCGATTTTATACAACGGCATTGACGAGAACAGTATCAACTTTGATGACCTCCGAAACCAGATTGGATTTGTAACGCAGGACACACAGTTATTCAGCGGCACTATCAAAGAAAATTTGTTGTTTGTAAATCCAGCAGCTACCGATGCAGACTTGATAGATGTATTGCAAAAGGCTTCCTGCATTAATATTTTATCCAGGGCTGAAAATGGTTTGGAAACAATGATTGGTGAAGGCGGACTCAAATTATCCGGCGGCGAGAAACAACGGCTATCGATTGCCAGGGCGCTGCTGCGCAAACCACACCTGCTTATTTTTGATGAAGCCACTTCCTCGCTCGATTCAATTACGGAGGAAGAAATTACCAACACCATTAAAGATATTTCATCACAGCGTGAGCAGATCAGCATTTTAATTGCTCACCGCCTAAGCACCATTATGCACGCTGACAGGATTTATGTATTGGAAAAAGGCGATGTCGTAGAAACCGGTACACATGAAAATTTACTCGAAGAAAAAGGATTGTATTACGCGATGTGGCGCCAGCAAATAGGCGAGCGTAAAAAGATGCAGCCAGTAGTAACTTAGTTTATGTATAACTATTTTTTTTAATGTACGGGCAGCAGGTTTCATAGCAGAATCCTTGCATCGCCCTTCGTGTGCTAAATACCATTGGGCAACATTAATTACACTATAAAAAATTCATGTAATTCGTGCCTTAAAAATCCGTGTAATTAAATCAGCCTAACTTTGCATCTTAATGGAAAACAAAAGACCTAAACCCGGATATCTTTGGAGCATTCATACGATGCGTTGCCCCAGGTGCAGGCGTGGCCCAATGTTTAAGCATCCCAACGCTTATAAAAAATTAAAACTCTCTCACATTTTCGATATGTATGACCACTGCCCGGAGTGCGGGCAAAAATATGATCTTGAACAAGGATTTTGGTATGGCACAGGGTATGTAAGTTATGCGCTGGCAGTAGCTATCTCCGTGGCAACTTTTATAGCATGGATGGTATTAATCGGTGTGTCCACAGAAGACAACAGGGTATTTTACTGGCTGGCTTTTAACGGTGTATTGCTGGTTGTATTACAACCATGGATGATGCGGCTGAGTCGTGTTATTTACCTATACTTTTTTGTAAGCTATGATGAAAATTATAAACAAACCAAACCAATAGAATTTGATCACAAACAATAATCTGGTGAATGGTCGATGGTGAATGGTCAATCAATGTTGCTTAGTTAAGGATCGGCGTTTCTTTGCTCCTTATTGTTGAAAATGTAAAAGGCCGGGTGAGGCAAGCGGGAGTCTATAATCCGTACGTCTTGCTCCATTGTTTTCTTTGCGTGAAATCGTTACACAGCCTAAGCAGTTCGCAATTGCGCATTCACCATCCACCATTGACCATTCACGATTTTGTTGTTATTTTTGCCAAATGCAAATTTTAGATGGCAAAATCGTATCCCAGGCGGTAAAGGATACAGTAAAACAAAATACAGCAGGCTTAAAGTTGGCCGGAAAAAAGACGCCGCACCTGGCAGCGGTTTTAGTGGGCATTGACGGTGCAAGCGAAACATATGTAGCAAGTAAAGTGAAAAGTTGTGAAGAAGTAGGGTTTACCAGCACCTTGATAAGGTTGGATGCCAACATAGCAGAAGATGTATTGATTGAAGCAATAGAAAAGTTAAATGCGGATGAAGATGTAGATGGCATTTTGGTACAATTGCCTTTACCGAAACAGATCAGCGAAGAAACAATCATCAATCTTATTCATCCCGATAAGGATGTAGATGGCTTTCACCCAATGAGTGTAGGTAAAATGGTTCAGGGCCTGCCCACCTTTTTGCCGGCAACGCCCTATGGCATATTGCTGATGCTGGAACATTACAAAATAGAAACAAAGGGTAAACATGCAGTGGTAATTGGCCGGAGCAATATTGTAGGCAGGCCCATCAGTATTTTATTAAACAGAAACACTTATCCGGGTAATTGCACGGTTACGGTGTGCCATAGCCATACACCCAATTTAAACGAGATCTGTTTACAGGCAGATATTATAGTAGCTGCATTGGGCAAGCCCGGATTTTTAACTGCTGATATGGTAAAAGAAAATGCTGTGGTGGTGGATGTAGGCATCACAAGGGTTCCTGATGTAACGAAGAAGAGCGGGTTCGCAATCAAGGGGGATGTGGATTTTATAAATGTGGCGCCTAAGTGCAGTTTTATAACCCCCGTTCCCGGTGGCGTTGGATTGATGACCATCGCAGCATTATTGATGAATACATACAACGCCTGCGTTTTAAAAAACAAGGAATAACCAGCCTGGGCTACAGTGTTGTAGTGAGCTTTGTATTAATTACTTTGGCTCCATCGATATTTCTTTATTCAACATCGTTGTGTCACTCCCTTGTACTGCATACTCATGTGGAACTTTACCCACGTAACAATTAGCTCTAATACCAGGCAACCTATCATTGCTACACTTATTAAAATGAACCAAACAGACAAAATCATAGAGCAATCACTTCCGGTAATGGAACACTTTTATACGTTGCAGGGTGAAGGCTATCACCAGGGAAGGGCAGCATATTTTATACGCCTCGGCGGCTGCGATGTGGGCTGCGTGTGGTGTGATGTAAAGGACAGTTGGGATGCTGAAGCCCACCCCAGAAAAACTATAGAGGAAATTGTTTCTTTTGTTGTCAATAACACTCCACAGGTGCAGCCCGGGAAAACCCGGGGGCTGGTAGTAATCACAGGTGGCGAACCGCTGATGCATGACCTCACCCATCTTACAGCAGTACTAAAGGAAAAAGGATTTGAAACCAATATCGAAACCTCCGGCGCACATCCTCTAAGCGGCACCTGGGATTGGATCTGCTTATCCCCTAAAAAATTTAAAGCACCACTGCCGCAGGTGGTACCGTTTGCAAACGAATTGAAAGTAGTAATTTTTAACCAATCGGATTTTAAATGGGCAGAACAATACGCAGCATTGGTTTCGCCGGAATGCAAACTATTTCTACAACCAGAATGGGACAAAACCCCGATAGTAACGCCGCTAATAATAGAATACATCAAACGACATCCGCAGTGGGAGTTGTCCCTGCAGATCCACAAATACATCAATGTGCCGTAGAGACGGTTTGGAGGTTGATGGTTTATGGTGGATGGTGGAAAGTTGATGGTTGAATGGTTGGAGGTGGATGGTTTGTGGTTGATGGTTAGAAGTTTACCAGATTTAAACATATTAATCTTAGCGTTGCTGCTCCTTAGCGTCTTTGCGTTAAAACCCACACTTTAACAGACTCAAAATTAAACTGTGATCATTTCGTTTTACCTTCAAACGCTGAAATAAAAGAAATAAAATAATGCAACAATTCTTCCGCCCCCTCATAACATTTTTGATCCTTTTTATTGTATCGTTCAACTGTTCTGCACAATGGTATGATCCTGACAAAGTAAATAAAAAGGCAGGCAATATTTATGCAGGTGCTTACGAAGATGCAAAGGATGAGAAATATGCAGCCGCCATTGAAAAGATAAATAAAGCACTTGCAATTGAACCAAAATTTGTAGATGCATTTTTATCAAGGGCAGGTATCTATGCCAACCTAAAAAAATACGATTCATCCGTAATTGATTTTGAAAAAGCAGCTCAGTTAGACCCTGTTTATTCAACCACTTACCTGTTGCCTTACTCTATTTCGTTAGCGGGTACAGGTCAATTTCAAAAAGCACTGGATGCAGTCAACAGGTTTTTGCAATACGACAAATTAAATTCGCAAAGTATACGTGCTGGCAACTATCGCAAGGGCGTGTATGAATTTGCATTGAGTTACGAAAAAAAGCATCCCGCCAATAATTATGTTTTTGCGCCAAAGAACATGGGCGACAGTTTAAATTCAACAGCCCTGGAATATTACCCGTCATTGACGATTGATGGCAAAAAAATGATATTCACAAGGCGGGTGTCAGGCGATGAAGATTTTTATGAGACTGATTTAACCGATGGTAAATGGTCTGCCGCAAAACCACTGGGAGGTAAAGTAAATACCAATTTCAATGAAGGCGCACAAAATATTTCACAAGATGGTGAATGGATCATTTTTACAGGCTGCAATTATCCGGAAGGACAAGGCAGTTGTGACCTGTATATTTCTTACAAAACAAAGCAAGGATGGAGCGAAGCAGAAAACCTTGGCCCCATAGTGAACACTGATTTTTGGGAATCATCTCCTTCATTTTCGCCGGATAAAAGAGATATATATTTTAGCAGCAGCCAGAATGGAGGATATGGTGGTAAAGACCTCTGGGTGACACACCGCAATGCCAATGGCAAATGGGGCAGGCCCGAAAATCTTGGTCCAAAGGTAAATACCAAGGGTGACGAAAGTTGTTCATTTATGTATTCAGACAATCAAACGCTTTTTTTTAACAGCAATGGCCATATCGGTTACGGGCAAACGGATCTCTATTTTAGCAAAAAGCAAAATGACAGTACCTGGAGTGAACCGGTAAATCTGGGCTATCCTGTAAATACCATTGATGAAGAAGGGTCATTGATTGTGGCTGCTGATGGTAAAACAGCTTACTACGCCAGTGATAAAAGCGATAGTAAAGGTGGGCTCGATCTATATAGCTTTCAACTTAGGGCGGATATTCAACCACCAAAAACATTGTGGGTTAAGGGCCAGGTGTTTGATGCGAAGACGAAAGCGGGGCTGCCATCATCTGTTGAACTAACGGACATTAATAGCCGCCAGTTGATCAGTAAGGTTCAAACCGATGAAGAGGGAAATTATCTAACCACACTCCCGGTTGGAAAACAATATGTCTTCAACGTAAACAGAAAAGGGTATTTGTTTTTTTCAGAGAACTATAATTTAAACGATAAAAGCATTGATTCAGTTTTTACAAAAGATATCCCCTTGCAACCAATTGAAGCAGGAGCGGTGGTAGTGCTAAAGAACATTTTCTTTGACACAAAAAAAACTGAATTGAAAGACGAATCAATTGTAGAATTGAATAAAGTAATTCAATTAATGAATGAGAACCCAAAATTAAAAATCCTCATCAGCGGCCACACAGATAATGTAGGCAAACCCCAGGATAATCTAATACTTTCTCACGGCCGGGCACAGTCGGTAATGAATTACATACTAGCAAGCAAACAAATAGGGCGTGACCGCATACAATCCAAAGGATTAGGCGCTACGCAACCAATTGCAGACAATACCACGGAACAGGGAAAGGCGTTGAACAGGAGGACAGAATTAAGCGTCATCAGTAATTAAATCCCTCTACCTACCGAAGGGGGTTCAAGGCAACTGTGACATAAATTGTGTGTGCCTTATTGTATAGGTTAGTTACAATCAACCCATTGAAGTGAATGACAGGCATCAAACCTTTTTTCTAAAGGCATAATTTCGTGTCAAATTTGCAAGGCTTTTTTAAACTTCGTAGAAAATTGATAAGTAGTATGTTAACCTTATTAAATTATTTTAGACTCATTGTAGTATTTATAAATCAGGAAAGTAATAAGGTTGATAGTATTATAATTGTTCCTGGTAAGGTTTCAGCATAGCCAGTATTATACCTTTGAATGTATAATACAGTTTATATTTGAAAAAATGTATTAGTTGCCCCATGACAAATGACTTGTTATACCAGATAGCCCTTACCCAAATACCCAATATCGGTGATGTACATGCTAAAGCCCTCGTAAATACATATGGCGATGCCCAATCAATATTTAAAGCCAAAAAGAAAGACCTCGACAACCTCGATGGCATCGGGCCGGTAAGAGCCAGTTGCATTAAAGGATTTACAAATTTTGAAAGCAGTGAAAATGAGATCAAATTCATTGAGCAATATAAAATCACCCCGCTTTTTATTACTGATAACAATTATCCAAAGCGGTTATTAAATTGCTATGACAGTCCTGCATTGCTTTATTACCGTGGCAATGCTGACCTCAACAGCTCAAGGATCATATCAATTGTGGGCACCCGCAACAATTCTGATTACGGCAAAACGATTTGCGAAAAACTAGTGGAGGAACTACAGCAATCAAATATTCTAATAGTAAGTGGCCTGGCATTTGGCATCGATACCATTGCACATAAAGCAGCATTAAAGAACAATTTGCAAACAGTCGGTGTATTGGCCCATGGGCTGGATAGAATTTATCCTGTTCAAAATAAAAGCCTTGCTAAGCAGATGGTAGAGCAGGGTGGTTTACTTACGGAATTTATCAGCAATACCAATCCCGATAAACCTAATTTCCCCAAACGCAACAGGATAGTAGCGGGTATCTGCGATGCAGTGATTGTAATTGAAAGCAGTAAAAGAGGTGGCTCATTAATAACTGCTGAGCTGGGCAACGGCTATAACAAAGATGTATTTGCCATCCCTGGCCGCACCATTGATCTCAAGAGTGAAGGCTGCAATTATCTTATAAAAAATAATAAGGCATCATTGATAACCAGTGCACAGGATCTGCTGGAAATGATGAATTGGAATGAGGCCAGAAAGGACCATCCCAAAAAACAAAGGGAACTTTTTATTGAATTTACAGCAGATGAAAAAATAGTGATCGATATTTTACTATCACAGGAAAACATTCAGATCGACCAGTTGTATTTTAAATCTGGATTAAGCAGCAGTTCAATGGCCGCGGCACTATTAATGCTGGAAATGCAGGGATTGGTTACCAGTTTACCAGGCAAAGTGTATAAGCTTACTGCGTAAACTACATCCCCTTGAGGGTTTTATGGAGCGGTTTGGGAGCGTTACTATTTTCTTATATCTTTGCCTATGGCAACAATAAATAACGCTCCTGCTAAAGGCAAATCCAACAAATTTTTCGGTGAAGGCTTAACTTTCGATGATGTATTGTTAATGCCCGCATATTCACAAGTGCTCCCCCGTGAAGTAGATATTACTACCAATCTTACTAAAACAATAACGTTACATGTGCCCATGCTAAGTGCAGCGATGGACACTGTTACCGAGGCTTCACTGGCTATTGCATTGGCAAGGGAAGGCGGACTGGGAATTTTACATAAAAACATGAGCATCGATCACCAGGCCGACCAGGTACGTAAGGTAAAACGAAGTGAAAACGGCCTCATACTCGATCCCGTTACCCTTAGTCCGGATGCCACCATTGGCGAGGCCATTGCCATGATGAGGGAAAATAAGATCGGCGGCATTCCAATTGTAGATGCAGCTAACAAACTGGTAGGCATTTTAACCAACAGGGACATACGCCTTGAGACCAACTACAAAGAAAAGCTAAGCACCGTGATGACAAAGGACAACCTCATCACTGCCCCTGAAGGAACAGATCTCAAAAAGGCTGAACTCATTTTCAAGAAAAACAAAATTGAAAAATTACCCGTTGTAAATAAGTCAGGTAAGTTAATAGGCCTTATTACTTTCAGTGATATTTTAAAATTAAAATCGCATCCGCATGCTATCAAAGATTCCTTTGGCCGTTTGCTGGTAGGCGCGGGTGTTGGTATTACATCGGACACCATGGACAGGGTAGCAGCATTGCACCAGGCAGGCGTAGATGCTATCTGCCTCGATAGCGCACATGGTCATACAAAAGGAGTGATGGATGCGCTAAAAAATATTAAAAAAACATTTAAAGGGGTACAGGTAATTGCTGGGAACGTGGGCACCGGAGCGGGTGCGCTTGCCCTCGCCAATGCAGGTGCAGATGCAGTAAAAGTGGGCATCGGCCCAGGTTCTATCTGTACCACCCGTATCGTAGCGGGCACGGGGGTGCCGCAGATAACAGCAGTAATGGAAGCCGCTGCTGCACTTAAAAATAAAAACGTAGGCATCATCAGCGATGGTGGTATCCGGTACACTGGCGACATGGTAAAAGCACTGGCGGCAGGTGCCAGTTGTGTAATGATGGGCAATGTGTTTGCCGGTACAGAAGAGAGCCCCGGCGAGACGATCATTTATGAAGGCCGCCGCTTTAAGCAATACCGCGGCATGGGTTCATTGGGGGCTATGGCACAAGGCAGCAGTGACCGCTATTTTCAGGATGTGGAAGCCGATATAAAGAAATTTGTTCCGGAAGGAATTGAAGGCCGGGTTGCTTTCAAAGGGCCATTGAAAGAAGTAGTACATCAATATACAGGAGGCTTAAGAGCAGGTATGGGTTACTGTGGGGCAGCTAATATTAAAGCATTGCAAACTGCCACATTTGTAAAAATCACCAACGCCGGCATGCGGGAAAGCCATGCGCATGATATCGCAATTACAAAGGAAGCCCCTAATTATAGCCGTTAGTATGTCAGTGATTGGGGTTTTAAAAATTATTTTTGTCCGGGCATTAGTAATACTATCGGCATCGTTGCGTCGCACACTTCTACGTCATACCGTTGTGCAGCTCTGTAGCCAGCCAGTTCTAATCGGCAAACCGGCTGATGAGCCATTAAAAAATTAGTATACTTTCGTGCATTCGTGGCAAAAAATAAATCATGAAAAAAACGCTTCAACCGATAAAGGATATTGTATTTCCCATTTTCAAATTTTCAAATTGCCGCATTTTCAAATTTGTATTCATAATTAGCATATTAGCACATCAGCACATCAGCACATTTGCACAAGACTCCTCACACATAAGAATCGCCTTACTCACCTGCACACCTGGCGAAGAATTATATTCCACCTTTGGCCACACTGCCTTTAGGGTAACAGATAGCAGTAGCGTAACGGACTATGTTTATAACTACGGCACTTTCAATTTTGAAGATCCTGGCTTCTATACAAAATTTGTGAGGGGCAAATTATTATATTACCTGTCTGTTGAAGATTTTCGGGAGTTTAAATATGCCTACCAGGCAGATAACCGCGGCATTACCGAGCAGGTATTAAACATGGATGCGGTAGAAAAAATTGCCATGATGAGGGCGCTTCATCAAAATACAAAAGACCAAAATAAATATTACCAGTACGATTTCTTTTTTGATAACTGCACAACGAGGCCAAGGGACATCATCGTAAAATTTAAAAAAGATCATCCTGTATTTAAAGCTGTAATGCCGGCAGGAACTACGTTTCGCCAGGCAATACACCAGTACCTTGACAACAACAAAAAACATTGGAGCAAGCTAGGCATCGACCTTTTATTAGGAGCACCCACAGATGCTGTAATGACCACCACACAATCCCAATTTCTGCCCGATAATTTAATGAAGTCGCTGGATAGCAGTAACCATAACCACCAGTTGGTTTTATCCACCACCAACTTATATCCAGTCGCTGTGCAAAAGGACGATGGTTTTACCGCAACACCAATGATTGTTTTTTCTTTTCTACTAATCGCAATTGTGCTGGTAAGTTTTTTATCAAGCAGGTGGGCTAAAACATTTTTACAAGGCTTTGACGGCATCTTCTTTTTTGTCACAGGGGCGGTAGGGATTTTGTTGATATTTATGTGGATAGGCACAGATCATTCAATGACCAAAAACAATTATAATTTATTATGGGCATGGCCCATTAATATCATCAGTGCTTTTTTTGTAACCAGTAAATCAAAAATGGCCAGGAAATATTTTGGCATTAGTACGCTGGCCTTAATACTGGTTTTCCTTAGTTGGTTCTTTTTGCCACAACAAATGAATAACGCTTTTATTCCGCTAGTGTTATTGCTGGTATTCAGAAGTGCCGTTAAATACTTAAAGGCTTCTTAATAAACCAAGCATAAGAAATTATGATTTTCAGTCATTATTTAACAACTGGTAACACTGGCTTGCAATCTCCAGTTCTTCATTGGTAGGCACCACCAGTATTTTCACTTTCGACTCTGTAGTATTAATTTCGTGCAATCCGTTGATACGGAGTTCATTTTTTTCTTCGTCAGCTATAATGCCGAGGTATTCAAGATTAGAGACAACCAATTTCCTGGTGAGGGCGTCGTTTTCTCCCACTCCGCCGGTAAATACAATTGCATCCAATCCATTTAAAACTGCAGTGTATGATCCGATGTATTTGCGGATCCGGTAGGCATACATTTCATACGCTAGTGTTGCTTCCTGGTTACCATTTTCAATTTCTTTTTTGATGTCACGCATATCACTAAACCCTGTAAGGCCCAGCATACCGCTTTTTTTGTTGAGGATGGTATTTACCTGTTCTATATCATACCCAAGTTGGCTAACCATGTGAAATATTACAGATTGGTCAATGTCGCCGCAACGGGTACCCATTATTAATCCGTTCATTGGCCCAAGCCCCATGCTGGTATCTATACAACTGCCATTTTGTATAGCGGCGATACTGCAGCCGTTGCCTAAATGAATAGTAATAATTTTTGATGCAGGCCTATTAAGGTATTTAATTGCCTGCGCTGAAACATACTTATGGCTGGTACCATGAAACCCGTAGGCCCGGATAGCGTGCGTATGATAAAATTCGCCGGGTATGGCAAAGCGGTAGGCCATTGGTGGCAGGGTATGATGAAATGCTGTGTCAAACACAGCAACCTGGCGGGCTTTGGTGAAGATACTTTCTGCTACTTCAATACCTAAGTAGTTGGGCGGATTGTGCAATGGTGCCAGTGGAAAAAGTTTCTTAATTTCTTTTTTTACTTCCTCCGTAATGATAACTGTAGCTGCAAAACTTTCACCTCCATGTACTACGCGGTGGCCTACTGCTTCAATATCTGATGGATCATCGATGACGCCAATCTTTTTATCTGTGAGCAATCGGGCTACTTCCTGTAGGCCGGCAGCATGGTCAACAATTTCCAGTTTTTCAGTTACAATTTGTTCTTTGCTGCCTGTAAAAGTTTTATGGACAATAATGGAGTCTGCAAGGCCGATCCTTTCTACCACGCCGCTGCAAATGATTGTTTTGCCGGGCATACTGATCAATTGATATTTGATAGAACTGCTGCCGGAATTGATAACAAAAATATTCATTGTGTTTTAGGTTTTATTGTACACAAAGCAGCAGTGTTGCGGTAGCTCACTTTATCTTTTGCCGTTATAACTGTTAGGTGGAAATGATCCCCAATGGTACACAGCACAAGAGGGCGATGCAACGATGCTGCTCACGGCTTCTTAGCCCGGACAAATAATTTTTCACCATTACTGCTGCGCTTGTATGGACGTAATAACCACTGTGTTAAAAATATCATCCACCGTGCAGCCCCTGCTTAAATCATTTACTGGTTTATTGAGGCCCTGCAACATAGGCCCGATCGCCAGCGCACCTGTTTCCCGCTGTACCGCTTTGTAAGTATTATTGCCCGTGTTCAGATCGGGAAATATCAGTACGCTTGCTTGGCCAGCCACCGGGGAATTGGGCATTTTTTGCTTTCCAATAACCGGGTCAACTGCAGCGTCATACTGTATAGGCCCTTCTACCTTCAAATCAGGCCGGCGCTGTCGGATGATCTCTGTGGCACGGCGTACTTTATCTACGTCTTCGCCCTGGCCGGAGGTACCGGAAGAATAAGAAAGCATGGCAATTTTGGGGTCGATGCCAAACATAATGCTGCTTTCAGCCGATGAAATGGCGATGTCTGCCAGTTGCTCGGAAGTGGGGTTGGGATTAACCGCACAATCGCCAAAAACAGTAACCCTGTCGGGCAGGCACATAAAAAATATGGATGAAACTGTATCAACACCCGGCTTTGTTTTTACAAACTGCAAGGCCGGTCGTATCGTATGTTGGGTAGTATTGATGGCACCCGAAACCATTCCATCGGCATGGCCTTTGTAAACCATCATGGTTCCAAAATAAGAACCATCCGTCATCATATCGGCTGCCATTCCCATATTTACGTTTTTTGCTTTGCGCAATTGATACAGGGTGTCAGCGTAATCCTGGTAATGCGGCGAATGTTGCGGGTCAACTATTTTTACATCGTTCAGGTTGAGGCTAATATTCAGTCGAAAAATGGCCGCTTCTATTTCTTCTCTTTTGCCCAGTATTGTTAAGTCCACCACATCCTGCTTGATCAGTTTTGAGGCGGCAATTAATATCCTGTCGTCGCTTCCTTCGGGTAAAACAATGTGTTTTTTAACCAACTTTGCACGCTTTACTAACTGGTACTGAAACATGCGGGGAGTGATGCCCTCGGGATGGGAAGTAACGATCCGGTTTACAATGGCTTCCCCGTCAATGTATTTATCGAAAGTGCTGATGGCCAACTCAATTTTTGGTTTGTTTCCGGCGTAAATCCTTGATTGCACGGAGCCTACGATATTGACCGTTTCAAATGTGCCTGATTCTACCTGCACCATTGGTATTACGGTATCCAGGCCTTCCACTAATTTTATAATTGGTTCTTCGGGTTCCAGGCCACCGGATAAGATCATGCCTGCCACCTTCGGATAATTTTTTGAGATATTGGCCTGCAACATTGCTACAATGATATCGGCCCTGTCACCTGGCGTTACGATGAGCGTATTTTCTTTGAGGCGGGTAAGGCAATTTCTCAACTGCATGGCGCCTACGATGAAATGATCTACCTGGTTAGATAACAGGGTCTCACCAAAAAGCAATTTCCCTTGTACAGCCTCCACGATTTCTTTCATGGTGGGATTGCCAAGGTCTTTATTTAAAGGAATAACGGCGCTTAACACTTCGGATGGCAGGCGGGACTTTAATATTTTAGTTAGCAGGTCCACGTCGGCGGGGTTTATTTTATTGGCGATCATTGCCAGTACCTGTACCTCCTTATCATGTAAAACCTGGTAAGCAGACAAAATACTATTGCCAATTTCTTCTGGTGTATTATTATCGCCTTTGGTAATTAAGATCAGCGGGATGCCCAGGTTTTTGGCAATGTCAATATTTGAATCGAATTCAAAAGAAGTACCGTCACCGTTGAAGCCTGTCCCTTCCACCACCACAAAATCATGGCTTTCTTCCAGCTTTTTAAATTTGGCGATAATCGTATCAAGGATGAAAGAATTATTGCCCTCGCTGCGGTGGTGTAGCAACTCATCATAGGTAAAGGCGTAGGTTTCGGTGTAGTTGATCTTTAATCCAAAATGGCTGAGTATGGTTTCAATATGCAGGTCTTTGCTGGTTTCTGCAGGCTGGTTAACGACCGGTTTGAAATAGGCAATATTCTTGATCTTGCCTACTAAAATGTTCATCAGCCCTAAGGTGATTACTGACTTACCACTATTGTGTTCGGACGAAGCGATGTAAATGGCTTTAGACATGCAATGGTTTAATTGAAATCTTTAAATGCCGCAAAAATCGGTGAAATTATATAAATGGGGTATGATAAGAATCATTCGGTAAGCTAACATTGCGGGCTATCCTTAATCCTCAAAAGTTAAAATATAAAAAAAGCCGCATCAAACGATACGGCTTATGATTTATTTTGAATTTGATTAGGCCACCTTCAACATGCTCATTTTGCTGGTATTAAATTTACGCTGTGCATATTCCAAAGTAACTTCAAATATTTTTACTTTTTGAGAAGGCAGTTCGTACATGGCATCGGTTAAAATACTTTCGCAGATACTACGCAAGCCACGGGCGCCCAATTTGTATTCCAAGGCTTTTTGAACCATAAAATCGTACACGGCTTCATCAAATTTCAATTCTATTCCTTCTATTTCAAATAGCCGGGTAAACTGCTTTATCAAAGCGTTTTTTGGCTCTGTCAAAATATTACGAAGTGTGGGTGCATCCAAAGGATTGAGGAAAGTAATTACCGGTAAACGGCCAAGCAATTCCGGTATCAGCCCAAATTGTTTCAGGTCAACTGCATTTACAAACTGCAGAAGGTTTTTTTGCTGAAACTCCTGTAATTCTTTGTTTACGCTAAAACCGATGGCATGGGTATTTACCCGGCGGGCAATAATGCGGTCTACTCCATCAAAAGCCCCACCACAAATAAACAAAATATTAGAGGTGTTAACTTTAACCAGCTTTTGCTCGGGGTGCTTGCGGCCGCCCTGCGGTGGTACCAATACTTCGGTGCCTTCCAGCAATTTCAACAGGCCCTGCTGTACCCCTTCCCCACTTACATCCCTGGTGATGGAGGGATTATCACTCTTACGTGCTACTTTATCGATCTCATCAATAAACACAATGCCTTTTTCTGCTGCAGCCACATCATAATTACACGCTTGCAACAAACGGCTTAGCATACTTTCCACATCTTCCCCCACATAACCTGCTTCTGTAAAAACCGTAGCATCCACAATTGCGAAAGGTACATTCAACATACGGGCAATTGATTTGGCAAGCAAGGTTTTACCGGTACCTGTTTCGCCTACCATTATGATATTGCTTTTTTCAATCTCTACATCATTTTCCACTTTTTGATTGAGGCGCTTGTAATGATTGTACACTGCCACAGCCAATATCTTTTTAGCATCGTCCTGGCCAATTACGTATTCATCTAAAAATTTCTTTATTTCTACAGGTTTTTTTACCGTGAGTTTATGGGTAGTGCCACTACTTTGCTTTGTATCGGGATAAATCATCAACTCCTGCCCGATGATTTCCTGGGCGTGCTCTACGCAGTTTTCACAGATATGCCCTTCCTGCCCGGCGATCAATATCTTTACCTCATCACGGCTTCTGCCGCAAAAAGAACAATGTAATGTTTGTTGTTTTGCCATTGTAATTTTTTTATTCGCCGATAATATTAAAACCGGGTTGCAAAGATAAGAAACCATTCACAGAACGCTACTTTGCAGACAATATTATAGACAAAAACGTTGCAGCATATCCTTGTTAAAAGAGGTTCGTCCTATTTATTTTACTTCAGGTTTGCCGCCCGCACATGTTTTTGTAATACCTGCTTCAACTGTTGTTTTACAATAGCTCCCATTGTTTTGCAGGTGGAGAAGCGGTTGGTTTGAAAGTGCTCATTCAGCTCGTTCCGCAAGAGCTTGATTTTATAATTTTCTGATATATCATCATGTACCATACTATTTACCAATTCCATTAGCTGCCTGCGGTATTTTATTATTCTTGCGGCCATCGAGGCACATTCTTTCTGTTGATTTTGTTCTATTTCGGTGGCTGTCAGGCTTTGCAAAACCATTTCGACATAAGCAGCATTGTCCTTAAAAAACTGCGGAAAGTAAAGGTTCTTTCTCCCCTCATAACTTTGCTGGTCGAAATCGATGGCACGTATCCGGTACTGTGTACAGCCATTAATGGATAAGGGATTTATTACAAAATTATAACTACGCATATCTCCTAAAAGGCGTGCAAAGCAGCTTTCATTAAACTGAACAAAGGACTTTGCAATGTTTTTTTTATCGGCCCAATCCAATTCCGGGTTTTGTTGCAGAAAAATATCTGCAGGGGTGCCTTGGATATGTTCCTCTATTAATGTTTCGCGGTGATACAAAAAGTTAATTGGGTTATGGGTAAGCAAATGCTCCAGTTCGAGCCCATAAATACGGGAGGCATCCGCCATTTTTATGTAGAAAAATTCATAAGTGCCTTTGACGGTATTAATAATTTTTATTCTAAAAGGAATGCTGTTGCCATACTCACAAAAATCGATGCGTTCAATATCATATGATGAAGCAGGAAGGTGTTGCTTCTTAAGTATTGCGTAAGTTTTCATTAGGGCTTCCTTTAAGGATTCAAGCTGAGCGGGTTCATAAACTGCATTCTCCCAAAAAGTCCATTTCCCCTGGTTGTCTTTCAAAGAGTGGGCATAGCTGTAATTTGTTAAGTCATTGTACAAAACAGGTATAGGAACATCCCGGCCGTATAGAAGCAAATACTTTTCCAGTGCTTCATTAACAGGAAAAGTTGTTTTTTGCATCATCGTGCGGTCCGATTCCGTGCTATATTTTGAATTTATGATCTCATCAAATCTCATGGTGCAAAGTTATCAGTTAATACATATGCCCATAAAAAAAGCCCCAGGAAGATGGGGCCTTTTTTATTAATGCAATGAATATTATAATTTATTAATTGTTTTATCCACGATGCCATAAGCCACTGATTCTTTTGCATCCATCCAAAAATCCCGGTCAAAGTCTTTCATCACCTTCTCATAAGTTTGGCCACAGTTTTCGGCTAAAATACGGGCACCCAGTTGTTTGATCTTAAGTATTTGTACTGCCATAATTTCCAGATCAGCACTTACTCCTTGTCCTCCACCACTGGGCTGGTGTATCATTACCTGGCCATGGGGGAAAATGAAGCGGCGCCCTTTGGTACCACCACTTAGCAAGATACTGCCCATGCTTGCTGCCATTCCCATACATACAGTGCTAACAGGCGATGTGATCATTTGCATGGTATCATAAATCACCATACCACTTGTAACCACCCCACCCGGACTGTTGATGTAAAAAGTGATCTCTTTTCCCGGATCAATAGCCTCGAGGTACAGCAAACGTGCAGTGATGTCTTTAGCACTTTTATCCTCCACAGCACCCCATAAAAATATCTTGCGCTGCTCAATAAATTTTTTATCAAATTGCCATCCACTCATCATTTTTTCCATTGGATTTTCCGGCATTTCTTTAGGATTTTCTTCCTCGTCGTCGAACCGTATTTGTTTGTTGTTGTAATAGTTCATCTGTATGCTTTTTTGTAATGCTTTTAAAATTGATCGTACCGATTGATTAGAGACGATACAAGTAAGGTGGAATAGACAGTAACCGTTTAATCCTTTTTTGCCTTCCGCGGATTTATCGTTAATACCTCATCAACAATGCCATATTCTTTAGCTTCTGTAGAAGTCATCCAGTAATCTCTTTCGCAATCCACCGCCACTTTATCAAACGACTGATGGGTATGCTGTGAAATGATTTCGTACAATTCGCTTTTTATTTTGCGTATTTCATTTACGGTAATTTCAATATCACTCGCTTGCCCACCTGCACCTGCGCTCGGTTGATGCAGCATGATACGGCTGTGCTTTAAAGCGGTGCGTTTACCCGGCGAACCTGCACACATTAGTACGGCTGCCATACTTGCGGCTATGCCTGTACAAATGGTAGCAATATCTGGCGTTACAAACTGCATGGTATCATACATTCCCAGGCCGGCGTATACACTCCCACCTGGTGAGTTAATGTACATCTGGATATCTTTTGTACGGTCGGTACTTTCTAAAAATAAAAATTGTGCAGTGATGATGTTGGCAACTTCATCGGATACAGGATAGCCCAGAAAAATAATCCGGTCCATCATCAGGCGGCTGTAAACATCCATTACGGCAACGTTCATGGGCCTTTCTTCTATAATATTAGGGGTGAGATTGGTTACATTATGCTTAATATAACTATCCAATGTATTGCTGCTGATACCCCGGTGTTTTACAGCATATTTTTCAAACTCTTTTCCAAAATTCATCTGATATAATATTTAGGAGAACAAATATAGTTGATTGATGAACCCAAATATTATGCTATAAAAAAAAGGGCGACAAAAAGGCGGAAGCAATGCAAGGCCGCCAAAAACTATGATTTAAGGTGAGGCAAAAAAAAACCGCAACAGAATACTGCTGCGGTAGAATAATATTTCAGCCCCCCTTGGGGGGCAGGGGGACTTTTAATGGTGATGATGTTGCATACCAGTCAATTCTTCTGCGGTCACTTCTTTCTCTGCAGGGCTAGCCTGGCTTTGTGCAAAGTTGAATATTTTATCTGTTACAAGCCTGCGATACGTAGCATCTACCTGCTTTTCATCTTTCATCATTCTTTCCACATAACTATCTAACCAGCTTGTATCATCTCCTAAAGTCATGTTGCCAAAGTAACGCATTACCTCTGCTTTCATCGATTCATGCAATTCTTCACGGGTTACCTGTAAATTATTTTCTTTTACCAGTTTATCGCTAATTAATGTCCATTTTAACTGGCCGCTGAATACAGGAAATTCCTCTTCTGCCTGCTCAGCCGTTTTACGTTCTTCGCTGCCAGTTTGTAGCCAGCGTTTTAAAAATTCAGCCGGAAACTCGATCTTGGTTTCATCCAACAGGTAGTGATACAATTGATCATGCAATTGGTTTCGGCTCTGGCCTTCCCAATATTGTTCAATTTCCTCTTTCAATTTTTTTCTAAATTCTTCTTCTGTAGCCACGCCTGCGCCGGGAAACACTTCATTGAAAAATTCTTCACTCATTTCTCTTTTTTCAACCAACCCAATTTTTACAATTGTTAACTGGAAAAATTTTTCTGTAGCCGCCGGATCGTTTTCAAGCCCCAGGTCTTTCACCATCATCTCCAATTTGTCGCCTTCAAAAGCTTTGCCTAATAGGGCCACTATTTTGTCATCCTTTTTTTTGCCTTTTAGTTCTTCCTGTATAGCCGGGGTAAAATATTTTAGGATTACAGAGTTCTCTTTTTGGATACCTTCTTCGGTTACAACACCATCCTGGTTGCATTCTGAGAAAAGTATATTAAGTACATCCTCGTTCGTGCTTATTGTTTCCGGCTCGGTCATTTTGCCGCCTTTGATCTGCATGCGGGCAACTTCTTCTTCCACCATTTCGTCAGTTACTTTCACCTTGTTCAAGGTTACATTCGCTTTATCCAGCGGAGCTATTTCAAAATTTGGTTTCAGGCCAATTTCAAAACCAAATTCATAATCGGCAGGATTATTCAAGTCCAGCTTGCGAATATCTGCATCCAATGCCAGTGGTTGAGCAAAAATGTCCGGCTTTTCAGTATCCAGGTAAGTATATAATTGTTTCTCTACTGTTTTTAGTACTTCGTCGGTATAGATAGAAGGGCCGTACATCTTTTTGATCATACCCGCCGGAACCATTCCCTTTCTAAAGCCGGGCATGTTTACGGTTTTGCTATACTCTTTTAACTTTTTTTCAAATGTTGGAAAATAGTCTTCTTTACTTACTTTAACAATGATCTTATCATTCAGGAGACCAATATTCTCTCTTGCTACTGTTGCCATAATGGTGAAATGTTGATGTGTTTAAAAGTTAAAAAGTTGATAAGAGATGGGATAACAAGCGAATAGTCGCTTGTATTCTTAACCATTCAACTTATCAACTCTAAATGTCCGGATGATAGGGGTCGAACCTACATGGATTGCTCCGCCAGATCCTAAGTCTGGTGCGTCTGCCAATTTCGCCACATCCGGTTTTGGGCTGCAAAAGTAAGGGTTTTCTATAAAAGTTTAAAACAGAATTGATAAAAAGATAATGGTGCCTTGCAATTATCACCTAGTTTTTAGCCCCTGCTAAAAATCCCGCAAGGACATGTATTATAAAAAATGAATTTTTTTTATAAAGCATGCAATGCCCCCCTTTCCGGAGGGTGAAGCTTTTTTCGTAAATTCGTTTTATTCATGGAAACAGCAATATCAATATCAAAATACAATCTCAACGAAGCCGAAGAAAAGAAAGAAATTCTTCGGCATTACCGTGGCTTATTGAAAGAACTTAAGCCAAAAATTAAACCGGGCGACAAAGAACTGCTTCGTACAGCCTTTGAAATGGCGGTAGACGCACACAAAACCATGCGGCGCAAAAGCGGCGAGCCCTATATTCTTCATCCACTTTCGGTTGCAAAAATTTGTGTGGAAGAAATTGGATTAGGTGTACGGAGCACTATCTGCGCCTTACTGCATGACACCGTAGAAGATACTGATATATCGCTGGAAGATGTACAGCGTGAGTTTGGAGCTGAGATCGCAAAAATTGTAGATGGCCTTACCAAGATCAGCTCGGTGATAGATACCAATACCAGCCAACAGGCAGAAAATTTTAAAAAAATATTATTAACGCTAACGGATGATCCAAGAGTGATCCTCATAAAGCTGGCCGACCGCTTACACAACATGCGTACACTAGATAGCATGAAGCGGGAGAAACAATTAAAGATTAGTAGTGAAACCGTGTATGTATATGCGCCGCTTGCTCATCGCATGGGCTTATATGCTATCAAAACTGAAATGGAAGACCTCTCCATGAAATATCTGGAGCCGGATACTTACCGTTACATAGCCCAAAAACTTAGTGAAACGAAGAGAGAACGCACGAGGTATATCAATGATTTTATCCGGCCATTAAAAGACAAATTAGACAAAGCAGATTTTCAGTTTGAAATACATGGAAGGCCGAAAAGCATACACTCCATTTGGAATAAAATGAAGAAAAAGGGCGTAAGCTTTGAAGAAGTGTATGACTTATTTGCGATCCGTATCATAGTAGATTCTATTTATGAAAATGAAAAAGGTGATTGCTGGAAAGTGTACAGCATTATCACGGATGAATACAATCCTTCCCCCGAAAGATTAAGGGATTGGCTGAGCAACCCCAAAAGCAATGGATACGAAGCGTTGCATACTACCGTTATGGGCCCTCAGGGCAAATGGGTGGAAGTGCAGATTCGTACCAAGCGCATGAACGAAATAGCAGAAAAAGGCCTTGCTGCGCATTGGAAATATAAAGAGGGTACCACTGATGAAAGCCGTTTTGATAAATGGTTTCACCAGATAAGGGAAGCTCTTGGCAACCAGGATAGCAATTCAATTGACTTTTTGCAGGATTTTAAAACATCGTTCCTGGCAGAAGAGATTTATGTGTATACGCCAAAAGGAGATGTAAGGATGTTGCCTGTTGGCGCCACTGCACTTGACTTTGCTTTTGGCGTGCATACGGCTGTGGGTAGCCGGTGTATTGGTGCTAAAGTGAATCATAAATTGGTGCCAATTGGCCATAAATTGCGCAGCGGCGACCAGGTAGAAATTATTACCAGCGCCAAGCAGAAGCCTAGTCAGGAATGGCTGAACCTGGTAGTAACCAGTAAAGCAAAACAAAAGATAAAGGATACGCTTAAAGAGGAAAAAAGAAAGGTAGCTGAAGATGGGAAATATATTTTGCAGAAAAAACTTGAGGCCATTGGAGGCATGATGACGCAGCATAATTTGGAAGAATTGGCGGCTTTTTATAAGGTTAATTCGTCACTCGATTTGTTGTATGAGATTGCCATCAAGAAAATTGATCTTAAAGAAATCAAAGAGTTCACAGCATCAGGAGATCGGTTGTTTCCCCCGAAGCCTTTGAAACCGGAGGTTGAAGAAAAGCATGAGGAAATAAGCGCACGGTCATATAATAAAAAAGATACTGAACTGATTATTTTTGGAGAAAGCAGTGACCGGATTATGTACACACTGGCCAACTGTTGCAAGCCCATCCCAGGGGACGATGTATTTGGTTTTATAACAACAGGCGAAGGGTTAAAAATACATCGGACCAATTGCCCGAATGCCGCAAGGTTAATGTCGAATTACGGACACCGGGTGGTAAAAACCAAATGGGCTAAAAATAAAGAGATATCTTTTCTTACCGGTTTAAAAATAGTGGGCTTGGATGATGTGGGTGTAATACATAAAATAACCAATCTGATAAGTGGCGAAATGAAGTTTAATATTTCTGCCATGGCGATGGAAGCCAGGGACGGGTTATTTACCGGGAACTTTAAAATATTTGTGCACGACAAAGAAGAATTGGATGAACTTTGCGACAAGTTGCTGCAATTGCAGGGCATTGAAAAGGTTGACCGATACGATACAGAGTAATGCACTTATAAAAACAAACTATCGTCTTCAAAATTTTTAATCCTTAGAATGTTAAACATCTATTTAAAAAATAAAAACCAACAATCATGCATGAATTAATTACCCGCCTGACTGAAAAAGCAGGCATCAGTTCCGATCAGGCAGTTAAAGCCCTGGAAGCTATGAAAGATTTTGTAAAAGAAAAATTTCCCATGATGGCAGGTGCAGTGGATAACTTATTTGAAAGCGACGAGGCAGTTATCACATCGGGTGCTACCACCGCAGTGTTAGATCCCGAGGCACCTGTAGTACCTGAACCTGGTTTCCTTGATAAGATCAG
>JBDSAA010000043.1:0-12939 GCA_039922375.1 Ferruginibacter sp. | reverse complement strand
TTATTTTGCTGCCAATGGCAAATTCAAAACCTTTGTTTTCTACCTCCCCCACATTTGCTAATTGAGTTGTTACTACAGAAGGTGAAGGAATGGCAAAGGCCAACAAAAGGTCTGTCGTATTTTTCTTGTAATAATCAAGTGATCCGTAAATACGATTCTTCATAAATTGAAAGTCTACGCCAATATTAGATTGGGCGGTTTCTTCCCATTTTAGAGCGGGATTGGCATAGCGCTCAGGTACTATTGCTGTGATAGCTGTGCCGCCTATCACATAGTTGGTTGCAGATGGTCCTAGTGTCGGTTGAGATGCAAGGTTTGGAATTTCCTGGTTGCCTGTTATGCCATAGCTTACCCTTAATTTCAGGTCATTAACAAAACCATCTTTAGGAAAAAAGTTTTCATTGGATAGTCTCCATGCAATGGAGCCTGAAGGAAAAGTTCCCCATTTGTAATTGGTGCCGAACTTGCTGGAGCCGTCACGCCTTACCGTTAATGTTAACAGGTACCGGTCCATCAGATTGTAGTTAAGCCTGCTATAAAAAGACAAAAGAGTACTTGCCTCTTTGTAAGAAGTAATAGCATCCCTGGTAGCGCCAGCACCAATGTTATTGTATTTGAATTCGTCGGAGATAAAATTGGAAACGCGGTTTCTGAAACCTTCGTTTGTGAAATCCTGGTAAGAATAACCGGCAATAAGATTGAGGTGATTATTTGTGTTGAGTTGTTTTTCAAATCTTCCTGTAATTTCTATCAGTTTACTGTACTCTTTGCTCTCCTGTAAATTAGCCAGGCCTCCAAATGAGTTGCCCAATGGGTTTGCCCTTGGAACATAAGCCTTTCCGATCTGGCTTTCAAAACTATAGCCAAGATTTACATTTACACTTAAGGGCTTAAGGATGTTATAAGTGGCAGATAGATTACCAACATTTCTCCTTGTAGTTCGTAAGTCTTCCAGTTGCTCTGCATAAGATACGGGGTTAACAATAAATGCATTTATTTGAGAATAGTTGCCAGCGGCATCATACACCGGGTAAGTTGGATTAAATCGTATCGCATCTTTAAACATGTTACCACCCTCACCACCCTGGTCGCTTGATATGGCAGCATTATCTTCTGCTACCTGGGCACCACTCAAATTCATCTCTATCAGAAGCTTGTTATTGATGGCCCGGTGTGTAAGATTCATCCTTCCGGTAAAATTTTGTATACCGGACGAAATGATAATGCCCTGTTGAGAAGTATAGCCAACAGACCCACGGTAAGTAGTGTTTTCTGAACCTCCGGCTACGGATAAATTATGGTTATGTGAAAAAGCGGTTCTATAGATTTGATCCTGCCAGTTTGTACTGGTACCTTTATCAGTAAAGTTGGTAATATTATTATCCTTCATAAACTGGCGGTATTCATCAGCGCTTAAGACGTCATATTTTTTAGCGATTTTCGAAATGCCGGCATAGGTATCATAAGTGGTCGTAGCCTTACCTCGCTGCCCTTTTTTGGTGGTAATGATAATAACCCCGTTTGCACCCCGTGATCCATAGATAGCTGTAGCAGAAGCATCTTTTAATATTTCCATAGAAGCAATGTCTGCGGGATTAATAGAGTTAAGCGGATTGACTCCTTCCTGGTTAAACACCGGCAGGCTCACCTGGCCTATTGTAGTTTGCCTGTTGTTGTTTAAAACCAGCGGAACGCCATCAATAACATACAGCGGTTCATTGCCGGCACTGATAGAAGTGCCACCTCTGATCCGGATAGCTGCTGCACCGCCGGGCCTGCCACTGTTGGCGGTAACATTTACACCGGGAGCCCTGCCTTGCAGTAGTTGCTGAGGAGTTAAAACCACTCCTTTGTTAAAATCTTCCGGTCGTAAAGACGTTACCGAACCCGTAATATCTTTCCGTCGCTGCGTACCATAGCCTACTACAACCACTTCGCCCATTTGACTGTTCAGGTTAACCATTGAAATATTCAATGAACTTTGCGTGCCCACTTTAATATCAACTGGTGCATACCCTACATAAGTAAATTGCAATACAGATTGGCTGGATGGAGCAGTAATAGAAAAGGCGCCATCGCTTTTTGTAAGTTCCGTTGTTTTTGTTCCTTTAATGCTGATACTTACACCCTCAAGTGGTGCTTGGGTAGTGTTGTCCTGCACTTTTCCCGTGACAGTTTTTTGCTGTGCTGATAATGTAATTGGGAAGCAGTTTAGTAATAGCAATGCATAGCAAATAAATTTGCTGAATGTAGGAAGTTTCATATAGCGTTTATTTAGCGGGATTTGTCAAACCAAAATAAATGTAATATTAAAATTTGCTTGTATCATCCTGAGCTGTCCTGTTTTCAATACCGGTTACTTTTCTGCGTTCGAAACTGCAAGACCCTTTCTCACCAACAGTTGTAACATAGTCGAAATAACAGAGCCTATGAAAATGTTTTTTTTTTGAGGCTGGGCCGCAATAGTAAGTAGAGCAGGGGAGCTACATTTTTCCCAGCATCCGGTTACCATAAAAGGCTAACTTTAAAAGTATCACAGTAACGGTGAAGTGAAAATAAAAACAGGTGAAAACCCGGTCGCAAAAAAGGTGAAAACACGGTATAATAAATCAAAGTTAATTATTACATTTATATTCATTCAATCATTTGCTAAACCTACAATTATGTCAAAATGGGGACCGCTTGCAAGTCGCTACGAAACAAATCAACCTCGCAAAATCCTATCATTGGATGGCGGGGGCATCCGGGGTATTATTACCTTAGGGATATTGGCAGAAATAGAAAAACAGTTGAAAGAAAAGTTGCAGAAAGGGGTTGAATTTAGGTTAGCTGATTATTTTGATTACATAGGAGGCACAAGCACAGGGGCAATTATTGCAGCAGGGTTATCTATTGGAATGTCGGTAAATGAGCTCCTCGATTTTTATCTGAAAAAAGGTAAGGATATGTTTGATAAAAATTTTCTTTTTAAACAATGGAAATCTTTGTATGAAGCAGGCGCACTGATTGATATGCTAAAGCAAACCTTTGGAGCAGATACGGACCTGGACATTGAGAAAGGAAAATACAAGTGCCTGCTATTGGTAGTTGCCATGAATCGTAGTACAGATTCTCCATGGCCAATCAGCAATAATCCATTGGCAAAATACAACAACAAAAACCGCCCGGATTGTAATACGAAAATTAAGCTGTTTCAACTGGTTCGTGCAAGTACTGCCGCGCCAGTTTATTTTCCTCCCGAAACTTTGCAATGGGATGCAGGTGACCCTAACAAAACTTTTGTTTTTGTGGATGGTGGAGTTACCCCATACAATAATCCTTCGTTTTTAATGTACCGGATGGCAACGCAGCCAGCCTACAATTTAAACTGGGAAATAGGTGAAGATAAATTATTAGTTGTTTCAGTAGGAACGGGCTCTGCGCCCACTGCGGGCTCTTACCGTAACTTACTAGATACAGCAAAAGAACTGCCTAACAATTTATTATACACGATGCAGGTTGACCAGGATATTAATTGCCGTACCGTTGGCCGTTGCTCTTATGGTGCGCCCATTGATAGAGAGTTGAATGATATGATACCGATGGATGATGAGGGGAATATTTTACAACTGTCGCAAAATACAAAGAGACACTTTTTGTACATGCGGTACAATGCGGATATCAGCCAGCAGGGACTGGATGAATTGGGATTGCAACATATAGAATCCGATCATGTACGGGAAATGGATTCGGTAAAATATATTAAGGAATTGGAGACGGTAGGAAAAGCAGTAGGCAAACAACAGGTGAACATCAATCATTTTGGTTCTTTTGTATGACCATACAACATTCGGTTTATGAAGCACATGGATGTCTTTATTGTACGGCCTTTTGGCATAAAAAAGGCAATAAAAAAAATCAGTGAAAACACGACTGAGCAAGTAGACCTCGACTTTGATAAAGTGAATAAAGAATTGATCGGACCGGCACTAAACCAGTTGAACTTGCAGGGAGGAACTGCAAGTGCCATTTTTGAGCCAGGCGATATCCGCGTAGATATGTTTACTCAATTGTTGTTAGCGGACATTGTAATTGCAGATATTACTATGCACAATGCAAATGTGTTTTACGAATTGGGCATCCGCCATGCACTTCGGGATAAAAAAACTATCCTGATCAAAGGCCATGGTTTTGACGATCCTCCATTCGATATCGGCGGGTTTAGATATGTGGAATATGATCAAAATAATCCTGGGTCATCCTTACCTGCATTAGTGCAAACACTCCATGATATAAGTTCCACGGACAGAATAGATAGCCCTGTTTTCAACCTGCTTCCAAAATTAGAAGTGCAGGGCATGGAGAAATTTTCAGCGGTACCCGTAAGCTTTACGGACGAGGTAAGAGAAGCATTTGAAAATAATCAGGTTGGTAAGTTGTCGTTGTTAACTTCAGAAATAGAATCGTGCGCCTGGCGTTTGCCTGGGTTGCGTATAACCGGAGAAGCTTTTTACAATTTAAGTTCATTCGACCTTTCCCGCACTACCTGGGAAGAAATAAAAAACACTTATCCCAATGAACAACAGGCCAATGAACGGCTTGCAACAATTTACCAGCGGCTTGCTGAAAGAGAAATATTATTAAATCCTGTTGAGGGCACTGCATTGTGTTTTCTTTCCGATAAGGCCATTGACAACTTGCTTAACAATACTGGCCTGGACAAGATAACACGTGCAAAAGGGTATGCTTTAAAAGGAAGAAATGCAGAGGCTCGTTGGATACATTCATGGAGAGATGTTGAAAAAGAACAAAGATGTTTGAGGGCATTTCAATCGTCGCAACTTGGGATAGCGTACAAAAATTATAAAGAGGGGTATTTTGAAAATTTAAATGATTTTTATGCAGGGATCAATGCGTTGTGGCTTTTGACAATTAAAATTTCCTTAGCTGAAAGGTACCCCGAAAAATGGCTGTTGAATGTTGAAAAACCGAAGCAGGCGGAATGGGAATTATTGGAGCTAAAAGAAAAAAAACAACAATTAATCGTATCCATTCAGTTGTGTATAGAAGCCGCAAAAGCGAGCCTTGCGAAAACCGATCAAGACAATACAATGCTGCATATTGCAGAAGCCGCTTTTGCCTGCTTAACCGAAACAAGAGCAGCAAGGGTTGGTGAACTGTATTCGGCAGCGTTGGAAGGTGCCAAAGTGTTGGACTGTCAAACCGCTAATAGGCAACTATGGATGTATGACCAATTAGATATTTTGCCTGAAAATACTAAAGCAGCCTTAGCCAGCATTGCTGACATTCATTTTCCAAAAGGGCAGTCCTGTCATAACCTGTTATTTACCGGCCACATGATTGATAAAGATGGCCGCAAAAAGGAACGTTTTCCCCAAAGAAATGAAGCAGTTGTAAAGCAAAAAATAAAAGAGAAATTAACAAATGAGATCGATGCGATCAAGCAACTAAATCCGGATATTGTATTGAAGGGCATAGCCAGTGGCGCATGCGGCGGTGATATTCTCTTTCATGAGATATGTGAAGAAATGGACATTCAGTCAGAAATCTACCTTGCATTGCCCAGGGATCAGTTCATAGCAGAATCGGTAACATTTGCAGGGCCTGAATGGATAGATCGTTTTGACCGGCTTTACCACAAATTGCCACATTACGTTTTGTCTCAAGTAAAGGAATTGCCAAAATGGATGAATAAAGAAAACTTTTCGATCTGGGAGCGTGCTAATTTATGGATGCTTCACAGTGCGCTTGTCAATGGCGGCAGCAATATGTCACTGGTCGCATTGTGGGATGGACAAGGCGGCGATGGGGCCGGAGGCACAGAACATATGGTGAAAGAAGCAGTTGAAAAAGGTGCAAAAACAATCACAATCGGTATCTAAGGGCTCCAACTACTCATTGTGCCACACGCTGGCATCCACGAAAATTGCTTCCTTACAGAATTTATTAAAAAATAACAGTAATATTTTCTAATTTTCATGTGCCATTTAAACCGGTAAAATCCAGGTAACAAATATTACGATTGCGACACCCGCATATTTACACCATTCTCCAGGGATTATTGTTACCTGCCAAATTTATAACCCACATTAAATTTGTACTTATGAGTTACTTAAACAATTTCAAATACGATGTATTTTTAAGTTATGCTCATGCAGATAACAAAACCCTGAACGATTCAGAAGATGGATGGATCACCCAGTTTTATAAGCAATTCAAATTGCAGTTGGACAGGTATCTGGATGGAACAAATACTGCAGAGGTCTGGTGCGATCATGAGCTACGCAAAAATTATGCATTTGATGACAGGATTGAAAAGGTCATAAAAAATTCCGCTATCTTTCTCGCTTTTACTTCTAACAGCTTTTACCGTTCTGAATATTGTTGTGATAAAGAGTTGGCAGTATTTTATCAGACTGCTACGGAAGATGACAACCTCGGGCTGAAAATTGACGACAGCAACAGGCTATTTCAAATTCAGTTATTGAACAAGCCCCATGCTCAATGGCCAAAAGAATTTCAGGGTGTGGGCTGTTATGAGATGTTCAGGTATTCTAATCCAAACTCTTTAAAAAGGGACGAGGATCAGGGCATCACATTAAGTCCTGAACTTGACCCCAAAGAATATAACAATAGAATACTTGAAATTGTACAGGATGTCAGCAGTACATTAAAACTGATTAAGAACAAGCAGGTGCCTATACTAGCAAATCAGCCGAAGGCAAAAAAAGTATTTTTTAGTAAGGTAGCACACACGCTTATTCCTTTGCGTGAACAAATTTCAAAGGAACTGGAAGCCAACAATATCTCAGTATACAAATGTGAATTGCCACCGCCATACGATAAAGATGAGCACAAAAGAGAAGTAAGTGAAAAAATATTATCGTCAGACTTGTCGGTACATATGTTTGATTCAATTGCGGGTGACAAAATCTCGGCTGGCTATCCCAACACCTTTTTACAGGAGCAGGCATTGATCGCTAAGGGGCTAAAAAAGGAACAATTCATTTTTATTTCGCAGGAATTGGATTTTGACAAAGTGGATGACGATAATCATGGAAAGTTTTTATCAAATTTTTTGACAGAGAAGGAACAGGATGCCAGGTATAATCTTATCAGGGAATTTTCAGTGCCTGGTATAGTAGACCATATAAAAGATAAACTAATTGAACCGCCCCCGCTTCCACCCATTGTTAACAACAGCAGCATTTTGTTAGATTTTAATGAAGTAGATTTCAAATACGCATTTGAGTATTACAATTCCCTGATGCTTGAAAACAGAAAGATCTTTTTGACCATCCCGGGAACCGGACCGCTCGATAGCATAAAAAAATTTGAGATCGCCTTGAAGGAAGTCAATACTGTCATTATTGTTTGTGTTACAGCAGCACAGGAGTGGCTTAAGGAGCGTATCATAGAAATCATCCGGGCCATCCGTACGGAAAAGAGCGGCATATTAAAATTATCAGTGTACAGGGATTCAAAACTGAATGACCTTGACCTGAATACTTTGTGCCAGTTTATATAAAAATAAAAATGTCAATCCATAATCAAATATTATGAGCACTAATTGGCAAGTCTCCTCCATGTTGGAATCATTGTTTACCGGCAACAATGAAAACCCTTTTGTCGGGCTTCGTCCGTACGAGCCAGATGAAGGGCATCTTTTTTTTGGAAGAGATACACAGATAAAAGATTTGTTACAAAAATTACATAGCAAGCATTTTCTTGCTATTGTGGGTAGTTCGGGTTGTGGTAAATCTTCACTCATCAGGGCCGGCGTTATACCCAAATTAAAGGGGGGGTTTTTAACAAACGAACGTGACCATTGGCTGGTGGCCAAAATGCGCCCATCGGGCAGCCCTTTGCAATGTTTATCCCATGCGCTTAAAGATGCATTTGATTCTGACCAGTCAGGTATTCAAAAACCTGATATTGATCTGACACCCGAGAACATTGTAAAAATGGGCACGTTTGGCTTTGTTGAAAAAATGCGGGTATCCTTCCAGGATAGCAGGTTTAATTTACTGATACTGGTTGACCAGTTTGAGGAGCTGTTTACATATGAGGTTAACAATGAAAGCCAGCGTAATGAAAATGTATTTTTTGTAAATCTTTTGCTAAGCCTTGCCCATGAAACAACGCTGCCGGTATATACCATTATAACGATGCGGTCTGATTACATTGGGCATTGCAACCGGTTTTTTGGCTTACCCGAAGTGCTGAACGAATCTCAATACCTGGTACCAAGATTGAAATGGCAGCAGATAAGGGAAGTGATCGAGTTCCCCATTAAATTATATAGCCAACAAATTAACTCCGGTTTACTGGACCTTTTAACCAACGACAGCGATAAAGAATTAGACCAGCTACCGGTATTGCAACACTGCCTTATGCGCATGTATAGCAACTGGATAGCAGACGGCAAAAAGGGCCAGATAGAATTTAAGCACTATGAACAAACAGGTGGCTTAAATGGTTCTATTTGCAAACATGCAAACGAGGTTTACAATGAACTTGATGCTAAGCAGCAAAGGGTGGCAGAGTATATCTTCAAGGCGATTACCGACTTTAATGCACAGCACGAGCCGATCAGGCGACCACAAAAATTTGATAGGATACTAGCCATTTGCGCAGCTGTGAAAGATTCTTCCAGGCAAGATGTTTTAAATGTTATCAATAAATTCCGTAAAAAATCCTGTGCTTTTTTAACGCCCTATGAAGATGTGATTGAAATAACCGATACTTCCGTCATTGATATTTCACACGAAAGCCTGATGCGGCAATGGGATCTTTTAAATGGTGATGTTTCAAGAGGGGATATTAAAAACGGATGGATGAAGCAGGAGCAACGATCTGCCGATAAACTTTATTGGTTATCAGAGAGCGTGACAGATAAGAGAGAATACCTGCGTGGATGGGATATAAAAAATGTGTTGAAATGGAGGGAAAAACAAAATCCCAACGATGCATGGGCCGAACGCTATGTTGATAACCTGCCTGATGTAAAAATTTATATAGAAAAAAGTATAACCAATAATAAAAAACGAAACTTTTTAGTTTATGGAAGTACAGTCCTTGGATTAATTGGGATCTTCATCGCAGCATTTAATTATAGTTCGGCAAAAGCTAAATCTGTTGCTCTGCTAAACGAAACAACACTACGGCAGGCTGCCCAGGTAAAGGCAGATTCAGCAAACGTAGCCAGAACGCAGGCGATGGTAGCCGTAGAAAAAGCACAGGCCAACGCTGCACAAGCAACGGCGGCAGAGGCCCAGGCCATAGCCAATGTTCAAAAGGCGCAGGCTGAAGCGGCACAGGCAAGGGCAGACGCTGATATTCAGGCGGCACAGGCAAGGGCAAACCAAATAGAAGCCCAGGCCAAACTAAGAGCGTTGCCCGATGCCAGGAAAGAAATACTTGCGTTAACCAGGCAAAGTTTTTACCAGTCCAATTTAATACCGCAAGACACTAAAGATATGTACGTTGACAGGTTGATACAAATGAAGTATGAGTTGAAAGATGAATCGCAATTCAAAAATTTATTGTCCGATTTAAACAGTGCTGACACAATAAAAAAGATAGCCCAAACAGATCCGAATAGGAGTTTGTTGAAATCAAAAGAATCCTATGAATTATCTAAAAGCAAATTCATTGATTCAATACTTAAAGATGTAGCTAACAATTATTTATTTTATATCCATGAAATAAATCTGAAACAAAAGTATAACGCAGTTAAAAAAATAATTACTGCTGTATCAAAAGATAAAAAGCATTTTGCTATCAGGCTAGGGGATACGATTAAGATAGGGTCAATTAAAGACAGTAGGATCAACTGGCATAATGATATACTGGTGAAGACTGAGGAGAATTCAAATAGCAACAATAATAAGTTGTATATCACTGAAGATTACATCCCCCCACATTTAACATTCACGGATGACAACCACCTGGTGGCTTTAATAACCAATACCATTTATAAATGGGATTTAAATGGCAAACAAGAAGGGGAGCCGCTGCTGGTTGCGGAGCTTGGTGATTCCAGGCGGTACACCACTGCAATATCTCCTGATGGAAAAGCATTGGCTATTGATGAGAAAGATTATAATGTAAAGGTGTGGAATATCGGAACCAGTTTGGCCAGCCCCCAGTTGATAGAATTAAATAAAAAAGATGGGTATGTTGACTTAGTTGCCTTTTCTCCGGATAGCAAAAAGCTAATGGTACAGCAAGGGACGAAATTTAATTTTTTCAGTAGTTCAGATTTAAAACAAATAAATTTCACGGGCTTTACAAGCTTTGCAGCAAAAGTGTCTTATGCTAATTTTCTTTCTGGTGGTAATTACATCATCGGTGTATTTCAAGACACGATGATTTCAATTTTTGATTCTTCAGGAAAAACGATCAGCTCCATCCCCAACCCGGTACGAGGCAAAAAAATAATAAAAATGTTGCTTTCTCCTGATTGGAAAAAATTATTGATTAAAACTTCCAATCCCACCTCAGGCTCAAATCAGATTTACTTTGTAACAAAAAATGACAACAATAAAGATTCCTTGTTCAGCCTAAATGACAAAGCTGCTGTTTCGTTCGTCTGCCTTAAACAAGTTGTACCCGTAACTGGTGCCAGTTTCGACCTGGTTTCTGACAATAATTTGTTGGGTACTACTTCCAATTACAATGGAGCCCAGATACGCTTGTGGAAAAATTACCCACTGCTATCCTTCTCCAAAGATGTAACTGCAATGATCAATGATATGTCTGCCACCAGTGTTTCTAAAAGATTGGAAGCAAACCTGGTAAATATAAATACCCTTTCTGAAAAAGAGTTGGAGGCCGCCGCGGAAGACTTTACAAAACAATACGATTTAGTTTATGATAACAAGTCTTTAATGATGTTGAAATCAATATACGGCCGGCTGTTGAGTTTTAATGAAGGGAAATACCTGGAAAAATATAAAAAGACAGCAAGAAATTTTTTCAATTATCTAGGCAAGGATACTGCTCAGTACATTAATGAATTAATAAACCTGGCAGCTATAGAGGAAAGATTATTAAATTCATCAATAGGCCAATCTGTTGACTCTGTTACATTGCTCAAATATAATTTGGCGCAGGATTATGGGAATCTTGCATGGTATAGTCTTTTCCAGAAAAAGCCTAATTATAAAAACATACAATCTTACGCAAAGAGAGGTATCGCCGTAGATTCGGCTCAGGATTGGATCTATACAAATCTGGTGTTAGCATATTTATTTGATCATAAATTTAAGGAAGCAGATGCAATTTATATGAAGTTTAAAAGTCAAAAGAAAGTGTACGATGGATTGGCATTTAAAGACGCTTTTTTGCAGGATTTTGAAGACCTGGAAAAAGCAGGCATCATATCTCCTAAGGATCCGAAAATAAATAACGAGGTTTCCAGGATAAAGATGATTCTAAAATCCGAGAAGTAAGGGTGGCCAAAAAACACAAAAAAATCATCCAAAAAATAACAACCAAACTACCAGGTGCCTGTATATATTTGCCGTTGCGGCTTTATACAGGCATCTTCGTTTTACTTCTTGTTACACTCCGTAAATTTTAATTTTTTTTCATCCCATATAACTTAATTTACAAACGTAAACTCGATTGCTCATAAACTCATTAGATAGATGAAGAAACTCAAAAATACAGTTGCTGAAAAGGCCAGTTCCCGTAGAAATTTTATCAGGAAAGGGCTGACTATCGCTACAGTATTTTATATCGTTCCCCGCCATGTGCTGGGTGGTACAGGATTTACTGCTCCCAGCGACCGGCTAACCGTAGCCGGTATAGGCGCAGGTGGCAAAGGAGAGAGCGACCTGAACGAATTTTTTAAAAGTGGCAAAGCGGATATCGCATATTTATGTGATGTGGATGACCGCCAGGCAGTTAAAAGCATGGAGCGTTTTCCTAAGGCAAAATATTATAAGGACTTTCGGGAAATGCTTGAAAAAGAACATAAAAATATTGATGCAGTTTCTGTGTCAAC
Source organism: Ferruginibacter sp. (assembly GCA_039922375.1). Classification (GTDB taxonomy): domain Bacteria; phylum Bacteroidota; class Bacteroidia; order Chitinophagales; family Chitinophagaceae; genus Ferruginibacter. The sequence goes on along the minus strand of JBDSAA010000043.1, from coordinate 926 downwards.
ACCCGACCACAACCACGCTATACAGGCAATGGCTGCTATGCAACTGGGCAAGCATGTGTATGTACAAAAGCCCCTGACGCATGATATTTATGAAGCAAGGATGCTTACAGAAGCAGCATTGAAATATAAAGTAGTTACACAAATGGGTAACCAGGGATCTTCTGGTGATGGTGTGAGGAAATTGATGGAACTATACAACACCGGTACAATTGGTAATGTAACAGATGTATATATTTGGACAGACAGGCCAGTGTGGCCACAGGGAATGCCATGGCCGAAAATGACATCACCCGTTCCTCCCGAGCTCGATTGGAATCTTTGGTTAGGTACCGCACCGCAAAAAGATTATGTAAACAATATAATCCCGTTTAACTGGCGTGGCTGGTGGGATTATGGCACTGGTGCATTGGGGGATATGGGATGCCATTTGATAGAGGCTCCGTTTCGTGTTTTAGGCCTTGGCTATCCTACAGAAGCAGCCTGCAGTGTCAGCAGCGTTTACACGGGCCCGTTTAAAAGAGGCTACTTTCCTGAAAGTGCTCCTGCCTCATCTTCTGTTACATTGAAATTTGCAGGCAAAAAATCAAAGCCAGACATCAAAATGCATTGGATGGATGGTGGTATACAACCCGAACGTCCTGAAGAACTGGGACCGAACGAGCGAATGGGGGACGGAGGCAACGGCGTAATTTTTATTGGTACCAAGGGTAAAATGATGTGCGATACCTATGGTGAAAACGCAAGGCTATTACCACTGTCACGCAACAACGATGTGAAGGTGCCGGAGACCATCGCAAGGGTTGCCAATGGAGCTGCGGGACATTACGCTCAATGGGTGGAAGCCTGTATTGCAGGCTATAATAGTAAAAAAGCAAAGGCACTTAGTTCACCTTTTGAAATTGCAGGGCCATTGACAGAAACTGTTT
>JBDSAA010000042.1:0-3057 GCA_039922375.1 Ferruginibacter sp. | reverse complement strand
CTCCTTCAACAAGCCTTATTTTTTCATTGCCCGTTTTTCCTTCGGAGCCGGGAGCTCCGTTGGGCCATAATAAAATTTCTTTTTGCTGCGCTGATGTAATGAAGCTTGCAAACAGCAAACCAGCAGTAAATATTTTTCTTAATGATTGTATTTGCATAAGGTTATTTTTTTCGATGCTTCAACAGGATCATTTCCGAACACACATTCCACAACGCTTTTACTTAAAAAAAGATTTGAGCGAAATCAGCCTGGAGATCGTCAGATGGTTTGGAGACCTATCAGTATTACTGCGCAAGCAATTATGAAGGTGATGAGTGATGTTATGTTTCATATTTGTTTACTACTTTTTTAAAAAAAACCGTATGATAACCCGAGCAATCGGATCATTATAACCTACTAATAAAAAACAGAAAGCGCATTTTCTACTACTTCATACTTTCTGGCTTTCTCCGGATAGATCAATGCCGTTGTTTTCACATTATGCATCATAATTTTTGGATCATAGGATTGCGGTAATAAACTTCAGCATATTCAGACTGCAATAATATCCTTCCTTCTTTTACACTGGCATCTTCGCCAGCATTTACAACCACGCCATTTACAATATGAACACATTTACCCTTGTAAGAAATCACTTCCACTGTGTTCCACTCACCGTAAGGTTTTTCTGCATCCTTCTGCTTGATCATTCGTGTGTGAGCGGAAGGCATATTCTGCACACCGTTTACTTTGATTGTTGAAAAACCAAGCAACCAAAAATCACCAACATCGCCTTCCTGTACCTGGCATTCGATGGATTGTGGCCAAATAGAATCTGGCTCATTCACCGGTATATTATAACAAATACCTGCATCCCGTTTTTCATTTTCCCGTGGCGGCCATCTTCTTTCCCCCCATTTAAACGCTACTTTAAAATGATAGTTGTGAAAACTCTTTTTTGTGATAGCATAGCCAAGGTCTTTACCGATGACATGCAACACTCCGTCTTCTACTTTGAAATTGTTATTGGGATCTTTATTAGAACCAATACCTCTCAGAAAGGTGTGCCACCCGCTCAGGTCATTACCATTAAATAAGTTAATGAAAGGGTCTTTTGTTACAGGGGTAATATTTTTTACAACAAAAACGTAGTCGTTGTAATCGCCGTTCTTTGCTTCTTCAAAACAAACAAGATAAGTATGGCTAACAGGCTTGCCTGCTTTATCTTTCAATGGATAAATTCTTGTTGCATGAACTGCATTTCCCGGATAGATCAACATATTCCAGGAATCTTCGGAATACGCAGTATGAGTTGGACCATCAGCATAAAATCCGAAAGCATTATCACCCGGATCAAATGAGTTACCTCCCGCAGAGACAGAAGGAAACAAACATTGATGCTCGGGAAATTTCCCTGCTTTTGATAAAGTGCCAACATAATGTTTATTGGCTTTTTCGCTTTTGTCGGTATAATAACCAAAAGGAAGTTCAAAATCAGGTGAATACCTGGCAACAGGAATCATCTCAACCTTTCCCTTTTTAGCTTTATGAAAAACAGCAAAAGAAATTTCGTCGCCTTGTAATTCGGGTAAAGTGTTATTGGCTAAAGCGTTCCAACCGATATTGGCAGAGTAGCCTAATGCATCAACAATACGTGAAAGCGGCGGTTCATTTTCTCCTTCAAGTCCTTTTGTACTTATGCCGGTAAAATCAAGATCAAGAATAGTGTTACCTGAAGTATTTTTCACTTGTGCCTTTGCAGTTGCTACGCCAATAAAATCGTTTGATGGCTGAAATGCAATTTTAAGTTGTTTGTTGTTTGTAAGTTCTATTTTAAAAAAAGAAGAATCACCTTCGACCCATTTCACAAAGGCCGCGTCCTTCGGAAGCTTCGTAGAGGTTTGTTTGCTCACAGTACCTTTAATAGCGGAGAAAATAAAGTGATGCCCTTGCGCAGATGCATTGCCGGAGAGAGATAAAAATAAAAAAACTGTAACGGTGTATCTATTCATTTGCATTATAAAAAATGTAAAGGTGAATAAGTTATTGTCATGAATCTTTGGCTTCTTACGCTCAGTTACTTAAAAATTTTTTGAGCAAAGTTATACAGGTCATGCCGCCACACATACATGCTATGCCCTCCTTCCATCTTCGATACCCCGGATTTAAGACCATACTTTTCAAACACTGCTCTTGTGAGGTCACTGGCTTTGTCGGCAACGTCGCTTTCGCCACCTGTAGTGAAGATGAAATATTTGATGGTTTGTTTCAAACGCGGAGCGGCTGCTTTTACAATTGTATCATACTTTTCATAAGTGCCGGGCCTGTTTCTAAACCAGCCAGAACTCATTATGTTTACATAGGCAAACTTGTCGGGAAATTTCAACAACGTTTCTATGACTTCTATTCCACCCATTGAAAGTCCGGCAATGGCCCGGTGCGGTGCATCTCTGTAAGCTCTGAAATTATTCTCTACATAAGGAATTATATTATTTCCCAAATCTTCAGCGAATATTTCAATAGGAATGCTTCCATTAGGCATCACCACAATCATTGGAGCAATTTTGTTTTCGGCAAATAAATTATCAAGTATCCAACCTGCTTCACCCTGCACAGGCCAATTGGTATCATTATCGCCACCTCCATGTAACAGGTATAGAACAGGAAGTTTTTTGTTGCCTGCAAAATAATTCGGTGGCGTCCAAATATACATGCGACGTGTAGTGCTGGTTGCTTTTGATGGATAATAAACAATGGACATCAACCCATGAGGCACGTCTTTTTGCTGCCAGAAAAGCTTTTGACCTTTTGGCACTATTTCCACCATCGGACGAAAGTCAGGAGTCATTGAATTTTTGGGATCATTCACTTTATTTCCATCAACCAAAAAAAAGTAACGATAAGCACTTGGGTTGATACCAGGCGCAGTGGTCATAGTCCATACACTGTCAGCACCCATCTCCGATTTTACAGCCTTAAGATCGCCACCAAGCGTAACAGTTTTTGCATACGGTGCATACAAGTGAAGTGTAGCGCTACTATCAGCATTCACTTCAAAAGGTACATAATTAACCGTTG
>JBDSAA010000041.1:0-110177 GCA_039922375.1 Ferruginibacter sp. | reverse complement strand
ACTGCTGGTTTGCTGTTTGCAAGCTTCATTACATCAGCGCAGCAAAAAGAAATTTTATTATGGCCCAACGGAGCTCCCGGCTCCGAAGGAAAAACGGGCAATGAAAAAATAAGGCTTGTTGAAGGAGAGCATGTTTTGTCGAATATTCATCGTCCATCTGTTACCGTATACCTTCCTGCAAAAGGAAAAGCTACTGGTGCAGCCGTTGTCATTGCACCAGGCGGTGGTTACAGGGAACTCTGGTTTTCACATGAAGGATATAATGTGGCCAAATGGTTGAGCGAAAAAGGCATCGCTGCATTTATATTAAAGTACCGTTTGCCAAGAGATACCGGTTCCACATACAAGCTCGAGATCGAATCATTGTCCGATATACAAAGAGCCATTCGTTTGGTACGCAGCCGTGCAAAAGAATGGAATGTAGATACAGCAAAAATTGGAGTAATGGGTTTTTCTGCCGGAGGCGAAGTAGCCGCCCTGGCTGCCATGCGGTTTGACACTGGAAATGCCAATGCATCTGACCCGGTTGATCGTGAAAGTTCACGTCCGGCATTTCAGGCTTTGATCTATCCGGCTAATGCCAAAAAGTATGAAGTTGTTAACAACATTCCTCCTGTTTTTTTTACTGCAGGCTACAATGACCGGATAGCTTATGGAATCGTGGATGCTTATCTGAAATACAGAGAAGCTGGCGTGCCTGCGGAATTGCACATTTATTCAAACGCCAGCCATGGGTATGGCGTGAGAGAAAAGACCAAAGGCTCCGTAGCCGGATGGATCGACCGTTTTTATGATTGGTTGTCGGACAGAGGTTTCTTGAAGCCGTCTTTTTAATTTGTGTATAATCCCTGTTTAATTTGGTGGCACGATGAACAATTGTTTTGATATTAAATTCTCTTGTCGGGTTTTCCCAAGAACTTATTTATAAATCACCATAAAATAAAAAAATGAAAAGAAATTATCTGGTTGTAGTTTTTATCGCAAGTACGTTTTTAACGTCCATCTGTGTGGCACAAAAGAAGGCCGCTGTAACGCAACAATTCAATTATACAGTTGATCTAAAAAAGGAGGGTGCCAGTACCGAAAAGGTTGCAGGTATTGATTCGCTGCTGCAGTCTTTTGTGGATCAAAAGAAAGTAAGCAGTGTTGTTGGCTTTGTTGCCAAAGATGGTAATGTGGTATATAAAAAAGCATTTGGCTGGAAGGATGTAGAGAATAAAGTTCCGGCTACTCCGGATGATTATTATATTTTATTCTCACAAACAAAAGCAATAGTCACCGTTGCTTTTATGACACTTGTTGAGAAAGGCCTGGTAAAGATTGACGATCCCGTATCAAAATATTTCCCACAAATTCCTGATAAAGTGGTTTCAGTTGTTCACAAAGACGGAACTTATGAAACACGTCCGGTTGCATCGCCCATGACCTTTGCACACCTTATGTCTCACTCTTCGGGATTGAGTGCGGGGCCTGTTGGCGACATCCGCCGTATTGAAAGACAAAGAGCCGATTCCATCCGAAAAGCAAATGGAGACACCACAGCAAGCAAAAGCCCGGGCCAGCGCAGTGGTGGCATAGGCAACTGGAAATATCTTAAAGATGCCATGTATGATTTAGTAAAATATCCGCTTGGCTTCGATCCTGGAAGCGCATACAGCTATCATATCAGCAGTAACATGCTGGCTTATATGGTTGAAATAATTTCGGGTAAGCCTTTGCGTCAATACGTAAAAGAAGCTGTATTGGAACCTCTTGGTATGAACAATACGGACTGGTATTATGAGCCAGCAGCATTGAGCCGCTTTGTTAAGGCCTACAATGCTGTTGATGGAAAACTGGAACCTGCATCCAATATGTTTAGCGAAGGAACAATCAGTAAAAATCAAACCTATGCCGAAGGTGGTCTTGGACTGAATGGACCTATTGAGGATTATGCTAAATTTTGCCAGATGCTGCTGAATAAGGGAGAGTTTAACGGCCGACGAATTTTAAAACCTGAAACCATTGACGAGATGACTAAAGTGAATCGTTTGCCTGAAGTAAATGCAGGTGGTAAAAATTTTCGTTTCGGTCTTGGGTTTGAATTGTACAACGAGAATAAAAAACCTGTTCCTGAAGTGTCCAACACGGCGTACGCCTGGGGTGGTGCGTACGGTACAGCATATATTATTGATCCGGAGAATAACCTAATCGCACTGTTCTATCTCAATATGCCCAAGCATGAGGATGTGTATCCCCTGTTTCTTAGCAAAGCGTATCAGGTGTTTCGGAAATAATTCCTGGTTAATCGGCAGCCTGATTGAGCGTTTAAAATGACCTATGCCAATTTGGGTATGGCAATGCCTGTAGCGCCAAGCATTTGAAAAGTTACTCATCACTTTACTGACAGATCTATTTTAGCCGTTAACTACAGATGAAAAAACTTCGTTAAGATTTATTAAACCATTTCAATATATTATCAGGCCGGTATGGATTGTTGTTAAGTTTGGACGGATTGCAGTTATTTAAAGTAAAACTGTTTTAGCCTGGTCTTTGCGTTGCCGCCAAGCCGGTCTGTTTGTATTTGTAGTAAACAGTTCAGTTTAAAATAAATATCTTCAATTTTTTATCAATCACATCGAAAGCTTTCGGGCAGACAAAGAGGTTAAAATATGCCCCAACAAAAAGAGATAGATTTCTGTAGATTATTTGTGCTGAGCTGCACGGTTATACTGGTAACGATGTACGGCAGCGCTATAAAAGCTCAGGACATAACAGCCGGCTTGGTAGGTAACTATACTTTTTGCGATTGTTCGGCTACTGATTACAGCGGTAACGGGCGGCATGGAGTGGTGGTAGGAACACCCCAATGTATCAGGGGCATACTGGACTATGGTTTTTTGTTTAATCAAAAACCGATAGTAAATGCATGTGGGCAACTGGGTGGCGAATATGTCGCCTTGCCCACGATAGACGCTATATGGTCAGGCGGTTTTACCGTTGCTGCCTGGGTAAGGTTTGATGAAATTAAAAGCTTTGAACGCATCATTGATTTTTCCAATTCAAACGGAGAGTCCGGCGGTTTGCCCATTTGGTTTGGCCGGGAAGGAAATAGCAACAATCTAACCCTTGAAAACTGGAAAGATGCAAATGGCGCCCAGGCAAGATCTACAGGTCGGCTGGTTGCCGTAAATGCAATTACCAACGGCAGCATTGAATATTACTGTGCAACCTTAAGTAGTGATACCATGCGTATTTATGTAAATGGAGCACTGGTTGCTCAAAAGTTAGGAAACGCTATGGCTAACGTAAAAAGGACAAATAATTATATTGGCCGTTCGGCATGGTGCGATCCCGACTTTAAAGGATTTATGGATGAGGTTAGAATCTATAACCGGCCCCTTAGCGGGGATGAAATAGCCAGCCTGTATAAAATTACCAACCTAACTGACTTTAACGTGCAATATACTTGTGCCCCCACGCTTGTAAATTTCAATGTCAATAATTCCACGAGGGCTGACTCAGTTAAATGGGACTTTGGCGATGGCCCATCCGGAAGTTTTAATACGGCACCAGGCGTTTCCGTTACACATCGTTTTTCAGACACAGGCATATTTAATGTGCGTGTTATCGGTTATAAATCTTGCCTGAACGATACGGTAATAAAACAGGTGAGGATAGATTCGTATAATAATTTTCTTGGTGCTGATGTGAGGCTTTGTAAGGGCGCTAAAACGGCATCCGTAAATTATACAGGTGCTACCTATTTATGGCAGGATGGGTCAACCGGTAACAGCTTTGTTATAAAGCAACCAGGCACTTATACGCTACAGGTAACGCATAACGGCTGCTTGTATGACGACACATTGATTGTAAATACAGACCAGAAATTTTCTACATCAAACCTCACCATTTGCGAGGGACAAAATTATGACGGTCATACCGCTGCCGGCGTATATACGGATACATTAACGACCCAGATGGCTTGCGACAGTATACGAACCATAACGCTGGCAGTATTACCACGCAAAACATTCACCCAGGATGTAAATATCTGTGATGGGCAAACCTATATGGGTTACTCTAAAACCGGCACTTATACTGACACGCTTATTGCAATGAATGGTTGCGACAGCATAAGAATGGTACACCTGCAGGTAGAAACTGCACCCGTGGCTAACTTAGGGATTGATACCACTATTTGCTCAGGTGATATGCTTAAACTCACTCCCGGGGTGTTTTCCACTTACCTATGGCAGGATGGAACCACGGGAACATCACTAACTGCAATGCACAGAGGAATGTATTCAGTAACGGTAACCAATAGGTGTGGCACTACAACCGATGCAATTACCATTCGAGAAGAGATCTGCAACATATATTTCCCCAATGCCTTTACACCCAATGACGATGGGAAAAATGAGGTTTTTAAAATATTAAAAGCATACAATGTAGAGAATTATTACCTGGTGATTTTCAACCGATGGGGACAAAAAGTTTTTGAAACAAATGACTATCGGCAAGGTTGGAATGGTTCTTTCAGATCTGTGCCACAGGCGCCTGGTATATTTACATGGATTTGCAATTATAAAATAAAGAACAAGCCGGTAAGTTTTCAGAAAGGAACGGTCTATTTAATGAGATAAGTTGTTGCTTCAAAAGCAGCGGTTATGCCGGGTGGCATGCTGCGATTTCTTTGGAAATGTTTCGAATCCTGTGTCGCAGTACCATATGAAAAAAAAGTATTTCTATGCGGGCGGGCTTATTGGAATAATTTATCAGGAGAATTTTTTGATCAAAATAATTTGACCCAGGTGATAATGTGTGTGCTCAATTATTCCATGAATGTTTCTATAATAGTTTCCATACTTATCATCAATGAATGTCTCCCAAAGCGTTTCTTCAGGCAATTGTTCGATCAAATTACCAAAGCTTTCCACGTCGGCCCACATTTTGTTCAATAGTTTATCCCAATCTTCTTGTGAATCAATTGGAGGATGAGCAAAGCTAAATTTATCGTGTGCAGTAAGTGATTCCCCTTGCAATACTTTTAAAACTTCGCTAACATAATAGTTGATATGAAAGACGAGAGCGGTTATAGTTTAAATGATTGAACTTTCCTGGTCGCTTGTTGCCAATCGACATCACTGAGCGCTTCTTTAAGATTTACTGAGATCCAGTTACCGCCAAAATATACTTGTCTGAATTGATCCGCTATTTGTTTGGTTATACTCATTTCCACCAATTAGTTTGCGATAACTTACTATGCAACCCGTAGGATTTTCTCCAACTTACGACCCTTCGCCAATTCATCTACCAACTTGTCTGAATACCTGACTTGTTGCGTTAATGGATCGTCAATTTCCTCCACACGATAGCCACATATCACTCCAGTAATGAGGCGTGCATTTGGATTTAATGATGCATTTTGAAAGAATGTGTCAAAGGTTACTTTTTTTTCAATTAAGTCTTGCAACTTTCGGCTATCGAAGCCAGTGAGCCACTCTATTACCTGGTGCAATTCTTCTTTTGTTCTGCCTTTCTTCTCCACCTTTGCCAGGTACATTGGATATACCGAAGCGAAGGTCATTTTTGCAATACGTGCATTGTGCGTGTTGGAATTATTCATACCTTATGTATTAACGTAATTCTTATATTATTTCAACGTCAAAAGTCCTTTTCTTTTTACTATGTTCTTATAGTCCCATTGGATTTCCCTTGATTTTTTCAGCCAGCGCTTAAGGTCTTTTGTATTGATTTGTTCAACAGTAGTGTAGAAAATAGAAGCGTCTTTAAATTTCTTTCCTACCACATTTAAATTTTCCTCTTCAAAACTTGCGCCACTCCAAAACATCAAACGCCAGCCTGGCTTCTGTTTGCTGTAGCCAACAATCGGATTGCCCTCTAAAAACCAAACCGGATGGGCATGCCAAATTTTACTTTCCGCTTCCGTCAGTTCATCGTCAATTGACATTGCGAGGGAGTTGCAAATTTCTTTGTCAGCCATTGTTTGTTTGTTATTATATGTTTGAATTTCTGTGTTCATCCTTGTTTGCATTTACTGGTAATTCATCTAAATTGCTATCAACTGTTACTGCAGGGCGAATGGTGGTATTGTCAGTTCTAACTGCTACAATTTATAAATAAATGTTCATTGTTTATTCAATGTCGTTTAGTTAAGAAAATTATTATTTGTTTACAAGCATTTGTTTTTCAATTAAACATCGTTGTGTCACTCACTTGTACATTTTCATCAATAAGGAGCAAGGAAACGCCGATCCTTAACTAACCGGCGGGAAACTTTCTAAATAGCCAGTTGCCTTAATGGCAATGCCGTTTCGTACCGGAGTAGTAAGGTAAAAGAATTGAAGGGGTGAAATGGTGGATTTTGAATTGTAAGTCTGTGTTGTTTACTTAAGTTCTTGCAATATATTTGTTGCTGATTGCTAAAATGTACAGGAATGCCGCATGGCCTGAAACGTAATTAAAGTTGCCCAATGGTATGCAGTAGAAGAGGGCGACGCAAGAATGATCCTGTTTGCTTTATGCCCGGACAAAAAATTATGCTTATATGAAATGCGACACAACGATCTTTCCTGTTTTCACAAAAATGCTTCTAAATAATATTTTTCTTAAGTAAACATATTGAATGTGAATTTGAATAAGATCAGGTAAAATTATTTTAAAACGTTAAATCAAAAAAATATGCCACAGTCACGTCGTCAGTTTATTCAACAGTCAGTTAAGGCTTCAGCGGCTTTATATGCGGCCTCAATGGGCTTTAGTGCTAAAAGTTATGCAAACATTATTGGTGCCAATGATCGTGTAAGGGTAGGAGTGATTGGGTACTCCGACCGGCATAAAAGTACGCATATGCCCTGTTTCATGAATCATTACAAGGAGTTGAACTTTGACCTTGTTGCCGTGTCCGATATCTGGAGCAAAAGGAGAGAAGAGGGCGCCGCCGCATGGAAACAAAAAATGGGACATGATGTAGTTGCCTGCCGCAACAATGAAGAAATGTATGACAAAAAATTAGTGGATGCGGTATTCATTAGCACGGCAGATTTTCAGCATGCGTTACATGCCATAGAAGCGGTGAAAGCTGGCTGCGATGCTTATGTTGAGAAACCTTTTGCCGAAACAATGGAGGATAACCGTGCCGCACTAAAAGCTATAAAAGCCACCGACAGGATTGTGCAGATTGGTTCGCAAAGAAGGAGCGGTGCCAACTATCATGCGGCCAATGAGTTTATACGTTCGGGTAAGTTTGGCCCTATCACGATGGTTGAACTGAACTGGAATGTAAACCAACCAGGCAGATGGCGCAGGACTGCGTTGCTGAGCCAGCTAAAAGAAGCCGATACTGACTGGAAACGATTTTTAATGAACAGGCCCGCTGATTCTTTTGATGTAAGGAAATATCTAGAGTACCGTTTGTTCTGGCCTTATTCATCTGGTTTGCCCGGACAATGGATGAGTCACCAGATAGATACGGTGCATTGGTTTAGTGGAATACAACATCCCCGCAGCGTAGTGGCCAATGGAGGTATTTATGCGTGGAAAGACGGAAGGAAGAATTGGGATACCATAACTGCTGTTTTTGATTACGGCCCGGCAAATGATTTGTCATCAGGTTTCCAGGTTACGTTTGGCTCACGAATGCACAATGGAGATGAAAAACCTGCAGAGATATATTACTCTAATGGCGGCGAATTAAATCTAATTACAAATACCGTATCTCCTAAAGGAGGCTTGTCAAAAAGATTTGCCGAAGAGATGGGCATGCAACCGAATTTATTGCCCGAGCAAACTTTATCTATGGTGGAGCAGGTTGTTGCTTCCGCCAATACAGGAGGTGATAAACTAACGTCGGCTCATGTGCGTAACTGGATGGAGTGTATCCGTAGCCGGAAACAGCCCAACGCACCGGTGGAGGCAGGCTACAGCCATTCTATTGCTACCATTATGACCAATGCGGCCGCCAGAACCGGCGCAAAGGTGACCTTCGATGAAAAAACACAGGAAGTAATGGCCAATGGAAAAATATTTAAATATTAAGTGAATGAAAAAATTATTAGCGGCGCTGAGCTTATTATCAATCGGCATGGGTGCAACCGCACAAAGTGGCTTTGCCATAGTGGAAGCAAAAGATAAAAAGCAGGTTGATATCCTGTTCAATAATAAATTGCTTACTGCGTATTGTTATTATGATTCCAGCAGAAAGCCTGTTCTTTTTCCGGTAAATACGGTAGACGGTATTACGGTTACCCGCAGTTATCCTTTTAAGAAAGTACCAGGTGAAAGAACAGATCATCCGCATCACACTGGTATCTGGTTCAATTACGAATCGGTAAACGGCCTTGATTTCTGGAACAACTCTACTGCTATTGCCGTTGGAAAAAGAAGTCAATATGGGACTATTGTTCATCAGAAAATCGTTGGCAAAAAAACAGGTGGAAAAAACGCGACGCTTGAAGTTGCCGCGAAATGGATAAGGCCAGACAAAAAGGTTTTATTGAATGAAGCAACCCGGTTTAATTTCAGTGTAAAAGGAAACGATTTTATAATTGACCGCATCACTACGTTGACAGCTTCGGATACTACCGTAATTTTTAAAGATGTAAAAGATGGCGTATATGCTATACGTGTGGCAAGGGAACTGGAACTACCTTCAAAAGAAAAAAGCAGTTTTGTTGATGATAAGGGAAATGTAACTGACGTTCCGCCATCAGGCGCTGATGTTACCGGTATGTACTATGGCAGCACCGGATTAAAAGGCGATTCCGTATGGAGCAGCAAAGGAAACTGGATGATGCTTGCAGGAAAAAAAGATGGTAAATACATAACGATCGCCATGTTTGATCATCCATCAAATGTTGGTTACCCGACTTACTGGCATGCCAGGGGTTATGGGTTGTTTGCGGCAAATCCATTGGGGAGAAAAGTATTCAGCAATGGAAAAGAGGAGCTTAATTTTTCTTTGGCACCCAAACAATCTGTTACATTCCGCTACAGGGTAATCATACATTCAGGAGATATTTTAACAAAGGAGGAAATGGATAAATCGTTTGTTGACTTTGGAAAAGTGAAATGATAATTTAGTCACCCGGATGAACAGAATTGCAATGGTTGATAACGAAAATAATATCATTTACATTACAGATTTGTAATGGATTTTGATAGCCCCGGGCAGATAAATGTCTTCCGTCTATTTCTAATTTTATTACCTTAGCATTCTAGTAATGCTATATTGAACGCCAACACTACAGACCAGGAACTAATTAGTTTATTATCCCAGGGCAACGAAGATGCCTTCAACCTGCTGTATAAAAGATATTGGGCAGACCTTTACAAATTTTCTTTTTTTATTTTAAGGGACAAGGATGCCTGTAAGGATTTGATCCAGGATGTTTTTGTATGGGTTTGGGCGCATAGGCAGGGGCTGGCGATAGAATCTCCTAAGTCTTATTTAAAAGCTGCAGTAAAATATAAAATTGCCAACCATATACGTTCGGGAAATATCCGCGAAAGTTTTTTTGAAGAAGTTACCAGGTTTGATTTTACCGCCACAGCACCCGGCTCGGCGGAAGTTACAGAGCTGAAGGAGCTGAATAATATCATACAACAAGTTGTTATCAATCTTCCATTTAAATGCCAGGAAATTTTCCGGTTAAGCCGGGAAGCACATCTTTCCAATAGGGAAATAGCCGAGCAATTGGGCATTTCTATTAAAACTGTTGAGAACCAAATGACCATTGCGCTGCACCGTTTACGAACCCAGGTGGAACCCCATTTAATTGGCCTGCTGCTGCTCCCCGTTATCTGCTCCATTTAGCATCTTAAATTTTTTTTTTATCTTTTTTATATTCTCTTAGGGGTAAGGGCTTTTTCATGTGCCTATTATAGACAACCGTAATTTATTATGACTAAAGACGATATTGAAAGACTGTCAGAAAAGGTGGAATCAGGCATAGCATCGGAAGAAGAACTTCAGCAGTACAACAGGCTTTTAGATTCCTATACACAGAACAACGAAATATGGGATGAAGATATTTATGGTAATAAGGATGAGCTGGAACTATCTATTAAAAAGGCCATTTTTGAAAAAACGGGAATTAAGAAACGGGTGTTTAAAATGGAATGGTTTAAGTGGGCAGCTGCCGCGGCGGTCATTCTGATGATAAGTGCAGTTAGCTTTTATTCAATGAGCAATCGTTCTCAAAAAAGTCAGCTTGCAGTTGTTCAGCCTGAAAAGAAAACAATATTGAAAACTGATATTGCTCCGGGACAAAGCGGTGCGATACTCACGTTAGCTACCGGCGAGCAAATTTTGTTAGACAGTGCAGGTAATGGATCGCTGGCGCAGCAGGGTAATGTATCTGTAGTTAAAAAGAATGGAGAACTGGTTTACAGCAATGGTGGTAACGCTACAGATGTAGTTTATAATACCATGACAACTCCCAAGGGGCGGCAGTTTAATCTACTGTTGGCCGATGGTTCAAAGGTTTGGTTGAATGCCGCTTCGTCCATTACGTTCCCTACAGCGTTTATTGGTAAGGAAAGAAAAGTAACCATAACAGGTGAAGCTTATTTTGAAGTGGCACATAATGCTTCAATGCCTTTTATAGTTGAAAAGGGAAATACTTCGGTATTGGTATTGGGTACTCATTTTAATGTAAATGCCTATGATGACGAAACTGCACTCAGTGTAACACTGCTGGAGGGTTCGGTAAATGTTAGGAATGGTAATAATAACAACAAGATAAAACCAGGGCAGCAGGCACAAATTAAAGAAGATGGAAAAATCAGTTTGCTCTCTGATGTAGATGTTAATAATATAGTGGCATGGAAAAACGGCCGCATCAGTTTTCAGGGTGCGAATATTGAAAAGGTAATGAGGCAAATGGCCAGGTGGTATGATGTGGAAATAGTTTATAATAAAAAACTAGATGATCTTTTTTACGCGGAAATACCAAGAACCACCATGCTTTCTGATGTATTAAAAGCGCTGGAGCTTTCAAGGGATGTGCACTTTAAAATAGAGGGAAGAAAAGTTATCGTAATTCCATAAGAAAAAACTTTAGCGCCGCTTTAACTGCATGAATGAAAAACTGCAAATCGAAAAGTAAAAATAGTGATTAGCTAAAAAGAAAACCGGAAGTGCTGGTAACACCCCCGGGAAGTATTTTGGTTAATCTAATTCAAAACCAACGTAGTGTCTTTTATTGTTTAACCAAAAAAACAAATGTATGAAATTAATTGCTTGTTGCAACCACTTCCACTATTACCGGAAGGGGATTGCTAAATCGTTATTGATTATGAAAATGATCTCAATTTTTATGATTGCTTTTAGCCTCACCGCAGGCGCAAAAAGCTACTCTCAAAAAATCTCCCTGTCTTTAAAAAATGCACCTATCGAAAAGGTGTTTAAAGAAATCAGCAGACAAAGCGGCTTCACATTTTTTTACACCGAAAGCCTTTTAAAGAAGGCGAAAAAAGTTACCGTCGCCATATCAGATGTAACACTTGATGAGGCTTTAAAAGAATGTTTTAAAGACCAGGTGCTTACATTCTCTATCGTAAATCAAATGATAGTTATTAAAGAAAAAGGAGCCATTCCGGCCATTCAGCAAACCGCCGTTATCCCGCCGCCTGTTGCAATAAGTGGTAAGGTTACCAACGATAAAGGCGAACCACTTGTAGGGGCCACGATTACAGAGAAAGGCACCAAAAATTCTACTGCGACAAAAGAAGACGGAAGTTTTTCTATTAATGTTGCCGGTGAAACATCAGTATTGATAATTTCCTATGTTGGATATGAGCCGGAAGAACATGCAGTGCGCAACAAAATCAATTTTTCTGTAGCTATGAAAGCCAGTACTACCAGTATGAGTGATATCGTAGTGGTTGGTTATGGCACGCAGAGAAAAACAGAAGTAACAGGATCGGTAGCATCGGTAAAAGCAGCCAGTTTTACACAGGGAAATGTAGTAGATGCAGGTCAGTTGATTATGGGGAAAATAGCAGGTTTAGCTATTATATCTCCCAACGGTGATCCAACAGGTTCTACACAAATATTGTTACGTGGACAAACCACGTTAATGGGTGCAAACCAAAACCCGCTGGTTTTAATTGATGGAATTCCTGGGGATATGAAAACAGTGGCGCCGCAGGATATTGAATCGATCGATGTTTTAAAGGATGGTGCTGCTGCCGCTATTTATGGTACACGAGGTACCAACGGGGTAATTTTGATTACCACAAAAAGGGCAAGTGGCAATAACCGGAGCGCTGTTGAATACAGTAGTTTTATCAGCACGCAAACTATTGCAAGAAAACTCAATTTGTCGAATGCTACCGATTTTAGGGCACAGATGGCTGCTGGTTTCCGTACCACACAAATGGCCGATCATGGCGCCAGCACCGATTGGTTGGGGGAAATTTCACGTAAACCTGTTATTCATAATCATAATCTTACCTTTCGTGGTGGTACTGCAGTTACCAATTATCTTATTAATTTAAACTACAACAATGGGGAAGGCATCTTTAAAAAGTCCTTTAACCAGGTTTTTTCAGGGCGTGCCGATTTTAACCACAGCATGCTGGACAATAAACTGAAAATAAATTTAAATGTATTCAGTTCTTCCCGCAAATGGAACGGATTCAATGGTAATGTATACAGGCAGGCTACCCTTCAAAACCCGACAGCTCCGGTTAAAAATCCCGATGGTACCTGGTTTCAGGAGCTAACAAAATTTGAATATCAAAGCCCGGTTTCTGATTTAATGGAAAGCGACGGACTGTCCAATGAACTGCTTACCAGGTACAAGGGCGCAGTAGTTTATTCACCCGTTAAGGGTTTAAAGCTATCCAGCGTGTTCTCCTATGCAAAAAGAATGTATGAAAACGGTTATGCAGAAACCAAACAACATGTAAGCACACTCCGTGACGGAAGAAATGGCTATGCAAGTGTTGCCGGCAATGAATCGATAGACCGCCTTGCAGAACTTACAGCCGAATATTCAAAAACTATTGACAGGCACAATTTCACGGTACTGGGCGGTTATAGTTACCAGGAAAGTGAATTTAACAGCCATTCTATGCAGAACTGGGATTTTCCAACGGATAGATTTAGCTGGAACAATATTGGCATCGGGCAGGCGATTAGCAGTGGCGATTTCCAGGGTCTGATTAACAGCTACAAAAATACTACTAATTTAATTGGCTTTTTTGGAAGGCTTAACTATAACTACGATCAGAAATATCTTTTGATGGCCAGTTTCCGTAAAGAACAAGCCAGCCAGTTATGGGGCACTAAAAATCCATGGGGAGTTTTCCCGGCTGTATCAGCAGGCTGGCGAATAACCAAAGAATCTTTTATGCAGGGCCAAAGGCTTTTTGATGATTTAAAGATAAGAGCCGGTTACGGTATTACAGGATCGCAGCCGTCGGATCTTTTCAGGGGGGTGGCAGTAGTGGGTTATGGTGGCTTTGTATTATCGAACGGCAGCTGGATACAAACGCTTACTCCAACACAAAATGCAAACGAAAATTTAAAATGGGAAGAAAAAAGGGAAACAAATATCGGTGTTGATTTCAGTATGCTAGGCAATCGAATTAGCGGTAGCGTTGACTATTACAACCGCCAGATTCATAATCTGCTGTTTTTATATGATGTACCAAGTCCTCCTAATCTTTACAACCAAACGCTTGCCAACGTGGGCACCATGGAAAACAAAGGAATTGAGGTATTGCTAAATTTTGTTCCAATCAGGACAAAAAATTTCGAATGGAACTCAACCGTCACCTATTCTAACAATAGTAATAAGCTGGTGAGCCTGTCAAATGATATTTATAAAACATCCACCGACTACCTGCAGGTGGGCGCTATTTTTCCTCCTATTCAAACCTTCTCCCATCTATTAACTGTGGGTGGGCCAGTAGGTGATTTTTACGGATTTAAGGTAGTGGGCATTGGGGATGATCCCACTGATGTTGCAAACTTCGGTCAATGGATTTACGAGGGTAGTGATGGCAAACCTGTTAAATACTCAAGTTTCTCTCATTCGTTCGGTGATAAAAAGGTAATTGGTAATGGCCTTCCAAAATTTTATGCCGCATGGAATAATAATTTTAAGTTAAAAAACTGGGACTTAAATATTACCCAAAGAGGAGCATTCGGGTTTCAGATAGCGAACCTGCAGCGTATGATGCTCGAAAATCCAACCCAGAGCCAGTACAATGTCCTTACAACGGCTTACGATAAAATTTATGGAAAAACACAATTAAAATCACCGGTTGAATTTAACAGTTATTATATTGAAAAGGGCGATTACTGGAAAATTGATAACATCACCCTCGGGTATAATTTCAACAAAATAAAGTCGAAGTACATTCAATCTGCCCGCCTGTATGCCTCAGCATTGAACGCATTTATTATTACCGGTTACAAAGGAATTGACCCTGAAATAAGTTTGCGAAACGGAACTTCTGTTGCTCAGTCCGGCGTTGCACAAACTCCTACTGCAGGTCTTGATCCCGGCGTTGACGGCCCATGGAAATATCCAACTACCC
This sequence comes from Ferruginibacter sp., assembly GCA_039922375.1. Lineage (GTDB taxonomy): Bacteria > Bacteroidota > Bacteroidia > Chitinophagales > Chitinophagaceae > Ferruginibacter. Next base: position 95,621 of record JBDSAA010000041.1, on the reverse strand, counting down.
GAACATTTAGTGTTGGCCTAAACGTAACATTCTAATTACTTAATTAACAGCAATATGAAAAAGTTAAAATATTACTTATATACCGGAACAGCACTGATTGCTTTCCTGATGGTAGTTTCTACCTCCTGCACAAAGTTAAAAGACAAGTCCTACAATCAAATTATCGCAAGTGAATTTACTCCCACCAATTCAGATCTTGCGGCGCTGGCTGGCGCAGCTTATGTAGATTGGCGTGGGCTTTTGCTACAATGGAATACGCTTTACCGGGCACAAGAGGTTTCAGGCGATGAGATGCTAACGCCGGCCCGCCCGAATGGATGGGTAGACGGAGGCGTGTACCGCAGGATACATGAACATAAATGGACTACAGACGATGATATTGTGATCAATATCTGGACAAGGGCATACCGGGGTATAACCAATTGTAACCGGATTATTTACCAGGTACAGGCCGGTATTATTCCTGTTGCACCAAAGGATACCACTGCATTTATTGCAGAAATGAAGTTAGTGAGGGCATCCTATTATTGGGTATTGTGTGATAGTTATGGGAATGTTCCGATCGTTGATAAATTTGATGTGCCAGTAGGTTATCTGCCAAAACAAAATACAAGAAAAGAGGTGTACGATTTTATTGTGAATGACCTGGTCACCAATATTCCCCTGGTAAAAACAACAAACAATAAAGCTACCTATGGTAAATTTAATAAATGGGCGGGTCTGGCGCTGTTAGCAAAAATGTATCTCAATGCAGGTGTTTATACAGGCACTCCGGCGTGGGACAAGTGTAGGGTGGTATGCGATACTATTATTAATTCATCCCAATTCGTTTTAGAAAGCAATCAAAAAAATGTATTTGTAACAAACAATGAAAATTCAAAGGAAATCATTTTTGCGTTGCCGTTTGATTCTAAATATGTGAGTGAGTGGAACTCATTTGATATACACATGCAAACCCTGTCGCCTGAAAACCAGAAAACCTATAATCTTCAGTCTTCTCCATGGGGTGGCGTTTGCGCTGTGCCCCAGTTTATCAGCACATTCGATACAGACGACAGCCGTTACCAGGATAATTACATTAAGGGACAACAGTTTACTGCTACCGGCGATAGCATTTTTGGAACAATGGGTGCATATGCTGGCAAACCTTTGTCTTACCGGAATTATGTAGCCGGCGTGGATAAATCCGACCAGGTTGATGGTTTTCGCCTGGGTAAATTTGAAATAGAAATGGGTGCCACCAACCGCTTAAGCAATGACTGGCCACTATTCAGGTATGCAGATATTTTGATGATGAAAGCCGAATCTTTATTGCGCACAGGAGATGCTAATGGAGCAGCTGCATTGGTGACACAAGTTCGCCAGCGTGCCTTTAAATCAACTCCTGCAAAAGCATTGGTAACCGGTGCCAATTTAGTGAAAGGGAGCGGTTATGATTATGGTCTTAGAAATCACTTAACCTCAACAACTGAGGGTGGAGCTGATATTGTCTTCGGCCGGTTTTTAGATGAGTTAGGTTGGGAATTTAACCAGGAAGCCCGCCGCAGAACAGATATGATCCGCTTTGGTGCTTTCACCAAAAAGTCATGGTTGTCGCATTCTCCCAACGGCGATTACAGAGCACTTTTTCCAATACCCAGAACAGAGATCGCCAAAAATTCAAATCTTGTGCAGAATACAGGATACTAATTCCTGATCATTGGTAAATATTTTTTTAGTATAGTACAGCAATCAATCAGTCTCAACTCAATAACTCCTCTCCACCCGGAGAGGAGTAGAGTTGATTTTTTGCCGATAGAAATTAAATCTGCAAATCAAACTGAGTCATTAAGAGGAACATTTTATGCTGATTATAGTATGATGACAGTGAGAATAATTGTTATCTCCCGGACAGGATTTTTTTACCAACGCTTTTAAAGTACCTTCGGTTACATAGGAATCATAGCGGTATATCATCCCTATGTAAAAGGTGAATATCGGGTTAACAAAAACAAAACATCCGAAGTGTTTTTAACTGGTAACGCCAACTCACGCCGGATAAAGGCAAACAAAAATTTATGAAGAAGCCCGAGATTCATTCAGCAAATCCAAAGAAGCTATTCATGCTTTTATTAAGTGTTATTTGTGTTGTTCCTTTTGCAGGAACCGCCCAGTTACACCAGCATCTTTCTTCTTTCAAGTATGAAGATGTACAGCTGCTACCCGGTGTTTTTAAAGCCGCGGAACAAACGGATTTGAAATACATACTGGCATTGGATAAGGATAAATTACTGGCGCCCTTTTTAAGGGAATCAGGATTGCCAGCCAAAGCTCAAAGCTATACCAACTGGGAAAACTCGGGACTGGATGGACATATTGGGGGTCATTACCTTTCTGCATTGGCCATGATGTATGCTGCTACCGGTAACAAGGAGACGCAACAGCGCCTTACCTATATGTTAAACGAATTAAAGCGATGCCAGGATAAGAATGGAGATGGATACATTGGCGGTGTACCTGGCAGTAAGCCATTGTGGGCCGCGGTAATGCAAGGCGATATAGATGCACTCCAAAAAAAATGGGTTCCGTTCTACAATATTCATAAAGTATATGCAGGATTAAGAGATGCTTACATGTATGCTGGTAATGAGCAGGCAAAAAAAATGCTGATTAAATTCAGTGATTGGTTTGTGAAACTTTCAAATGCGCTTACTCCTCAAAAAATGCAGCAAATGCTGCGAACTGAACATGGCGGTGTCAATGAAGTATTGGCCGATGTATATGCATTGACAGGTGATAAAAAATACCTGGATGCCGCATATAGTTTTTCGCACAAAGCAATACTTGAACCGTTAGAAAATCGCCAGGATAAATTAAATAACCTTCATGCCAACACACAGATTCCAAAAATAATCGGATTTAAAAGAATAGCCGATGTAAACGAAGACAGTAGTTATAACAAAGCAGCCCGTTTCTTTTGGGAAACTGTTGTAACAAAAAGAACAGTAGCCATTGGAGGCAATAGTGTGAGGGAACATTTTAATCCTTCCGATGATTTTAGTTCAATGATAACAACCGAGCAGGGCCCCGAAACCTGCAACACCTATAATATGCTTAAGCTTACCAAAATGCTGTATGAGTCGGATGCTTTGGTAAAATACATTGACTACTATGAGCGGGCGTTATACAATCATATCCTGTCAACCCAGGAACCGGAAAAAGGTGGCTTCGTATATTTTACGCCTATGCGCCCAGGGCATTACAGGATATATTCTCAACCACAAACAAGCATGTGGTGCTGTGTTGGCTCCGGAATGGAAAACCACGCAAAATATAATGAGCTGATATACGCCCATGACGAAAACAGCCTGTATGTAAACCTGTTTATTCCGTCTCGCCTCAACTGGAAAGAAAAAGGTTTAAGCCTGACACAGCAAACCAATTTTCCAGAAGAAGAAAAAACAACTCTAACAATCAATGCAGTAAAACCTGCCGCATTCGCCATCAACTTCCGTTATCCTTCATGGGTAGCAAAAGGCGCTTTAAAAGTTAAGATCAATGGCAAAGCAATCAGTGTATCAGCATCACCTGCTTCCTATATTACCATAAACCGTTTATGGAAAAAAGGTGATAGAATAGAGGTTTATTTACCCATGCGAACAACCACGGAACAATTGCCGGATGGATTGAATTATGTGTCGGTTTTACATGGCCCGATTGTATTGGGAGCTAAAACTGACACAACAAACATGTCGGGTCTGTTTGCTGACAACAGCAGGATGGGACATGTTGCTAACGGTAAACAGTACCCTTTGCAGGATATGCCTTTGTTTGTAAGCTCCGACAGTAATACAGCCGCTCATATTACGCCGGTGCAAGGCAAAGTGTTAACTTTTAAAGCTGCCGGCATTTTGCATCCGGCGAAATACAAATCGTTAGAGTTAGTACCATTTTATAAAATACACAATTCCCGTTATGTGATTTACTGGCAAAAGGTAACGCCGGAAGGTCTGGCATCCATTCGACAAAAAATGGCTGTGGAGGAAGCGGAAAGATCCAAACTTGAAGCCCTCACAATAGACGTAGTGAAAGCGGGTGAGCAGCAACCGGAATCAGATCATTTTATAGAATCAGAAAAATCAAATACCGGCGTAAACAAAGATCGGCATTGGAGGGATGCTAAAGGATGGTTTAGTTATAAGATGACGGATAAAGAAATGCAGGCCGGAATACTACTCGTTACTTATTATGGAAAAGATAATGACCGTCGTTTTAAGATTATTGTAAACGATGAAACTATAGCAGACGTAATACTGGATGGCAGCCATGGTGATACATTTTTTACGGAGGTATATACCATTCCTGAGAATATTGTGAAGAAAGCGAACGGACAAGTTATAGTGAAATTTTTAGCTGCTCCCGATTCCAGAGCGGGGGGTGTTTATGAAGTAAGATTATTAAAAAAATAGATCATAACAATTGATTTTCATGTTATGACCAATACCCAAGTCACCTGACCTTAATTAATCAAATATCCACAAAATGAAAAAGTTACCACTGGTATTAATAGTGTTGTTTTCAATTAATGCTTTATGCCAAACTATTACAGAAACAGCCGCAGGTCTTCAAACGGTAGCAAATGACATTAATATTGAAGTGACATGCTGATGAATAGAAAATCTTAATTGGTCTGGTAAAATAGATCATGACACACGTGTTGAAGTCACATCAATGGCAGACCGTACAATAGATTATACAGGAAAAAAAATAACGTTGAAATTGTAAGTTTTAATAGATCAAAAGCGGCCAATAGACTTACCAACTATATCCCGGCTCATTATATCGATTCAATCTTTTCTTACACCGAATGCTGAGCCCACTTCATAATGGGCGCTGCCTTCGCTTTTTATTTCTTCTACGTAGATGGTTTAAAAGTCTTGCAGAAAAGACGATGCCTCCTTCCTTGGGAACACAGAAATTCCATATAACACCCACGCATGCTTGTGTAGCCAGGCCAGCCCCTTTTTAAATGGTATATCCCGTTTATCCCTTACAAAAAAACCAATTATTAGACTTAATAAAACGATAATTGAACCTGCCACCAACAATGTTCAGATACTTTTGGCAATGTAAATTGTAAATCTATAAGCTAAATTTTACAGACTGTTTGAAAGCAATGGCGATACTATTCGGTGCATCGTTATGGCATCCTTAATGAATCGCAGGCTTTGAAATAGTATGTCGCTACAGATGGAGATGAGCGCTTGACCAAAAGACATAACATACAAATTGCTATATGAAAAATGCCAAACGAAAGCTATTGATTATTTTTTTGCCATTATTGGTTAGTGCATTCGATGTATTTGCGTACGATCTGATCGTCGCAAAAGATGGGTCGGGAAACTTCACCACCATTCAGGCTGCCATTGATGCAGCACCGACCGGCCGCACCGTGGCATTTACCATTCTTATTAAAAACGGAAAGTATAAAGAAGTAGTTACAATTCCTTCATCAAAGCCGTTTGTGCATTTAATTGGCGAAAGCGTTGCAGGCACCATTATCACGTATGATAATTATTCTGGCAAGTTTATCCCCGGGGGAGGAGGAGCTACTTATGGTACCAGCAACAGTGCCACCGTATTTTTCAATGCCAATGATTGTGCGGCATACAATATTTCAATGGAAAACTCAACCGGCTATACTGGTGATGGTCCGCAGGCATTGGCCATTAATGTTTCAGGTGACAGGTGTGTATTTAAAAACTGCAGGTTCAATAGCGGGCAGGATACTATTTACACCGGCGGCGGTGGCAAACGCAATTACTTCCGTAATTGCTATATTGATGGAAATACAGATTTTATTTTCGGCGCCAGTATCTCTTTATTTGATTCCTGTATCGTATATGGAAGGGATAGGGTTGACGGAGGAACCGGCGGCATTATTACAGCCGCCAATACGCCTACCGGGCAAACCTATGGGTATGTCTTCAAAGATTGTGCAATACCAGCTAGCAGGGGCATAACAAAGTACACCCTTGGACGTCCCTGGCAAAACGGATGCCCCGGGCCCCCATCTGCTTATAATAAAGTTGTTTTTCTTAATAGCATAATGAGCGCTTCTGTTTCGGCCGTGGGCTGGCAAACATGGGATGCCTGTACGGTAACCAGCCAGGTTTATTATGGCGAATACAAGAGTAAGTATTTTGGCGGTGGCCTGGTTGATGTAAGCCAGCGGCCTGCCTGGACATTTCAATTAACGGATGCAGAAGCGGCCAGTTACACCACTTCCAATCTTTTTGGCACATGGGATCCTTGTACCTCCTGGACTGACTTATGCACTTATGCTCCTCCTGAACTGGTTGTTTCTAATTTCAAGGTCCAAAGGGGCGGTTCTAATTCGCTCATTAGCTGGAATATCAGTTGGAAAATGAGCTACGTGACATACGGGCTTTACCGCAGCACTGATAGTATCAACTTCAGTCTGATAAGCACCCTGGTATCTTCCAGCGATACAGTGATGGCTTTCAGTCAAACCGATGGGTTGCCTGCTCCGGGTACAAAATATTTCTACTACCTTAAAGCATCCAAAACCGGTCAGGCCGATTACAATTCCGAAGTTGCTGTTGTTAATGTGAATGTGCCGCTAAATGGCGAGTTTCGATCTGCCAATTCGGGCCCGTGGTCGAATAATGTTACTGCTACCGCCACAATCACTTCTGGGCAGGTGACTGCCGTTGCAGTAGCAATCAGCCCATCGGGGTATACCAGCGCTCCTACGGTTACCTTTGCCGCAGCGCCTGCGGGTGGTACCACCGCTACCGGCACAGCTATCCTTACCGGCGGTGTGGTTACGGGTGTTAATATTGTCAGTGCCGGCGCAGGCTATATTGCTGTTCCTGCTATTACATTTTCTACAGCAGGTGTAGGAGGCACTTCGGTATGGGAGTCTTACAATGCTACTACATCCAGCTGGAGCCTGGTGGCATTAGGCACCGGCCCATCAAATGTAAGTGTGTCTGTCCGCAATGGCCATACTGTTAGCCTGAATGTACTGGCAGGTGTAAGCAACCTGACCATTGAAAGCGGGGCTACATTAAATTCTATATCTAATGCGCTGCAGGGCGCTACTCAAACCATAAGAGTAGGCAATGGAACAGCACCCGTTACCGCCTTCATAACAAATGACGGTGTATTTGGCTCTACTTCTGGTACAAACGACGGTATCGTAGTGGAAGCGGCAGCTGTGTGCAAAACCCTTTCAATCACCGGCAATGGCACCACCTCTATTGCCCGTTTCCGCCCGCTGCCGCCAAACCTTAATAACTTCAATTTTGTGATTGACCAGCATATGGATTTCAACATGAGTAACAACGTTGGTTTAACCGGTTATTACAACAACGCCAGCAACTCCAATGCTGAAGCGGTTACTATCACGATCAATCCCAATAAGATGGTTCGGGTTACCCAACCGGGGGGTGGTTTTCATACTTCTGCCACCACTTCAAACCAGCAGGGAACAATTGTTTATCGTGTAAACGGCACGCTTGATTTAAGTGCGACGAATAGCATTGCAATGGTACCTAGTTCTGTAAATGCAGTTTCAGCGGTTACAATGAACATTGGCGCCCAGGGCATCTTTAAAACCGGTGGGACGTTAACGATGACCAATACCGCTGGCACCTCTTATGGATCCTCAAGAATAGTTGTGGATACCGGCGGTATTTTTGATGCAGTTAAAACAACCACACTCACTGCCACTAACAATTCAAACTCCGGGTATGTAGTGCTCAACGGAGGTGTACTAAGGCGGGCCGCTGGAAATACAAATGTCATATTCCCGGTAGCTCCTGCTACTGCCGTTCCTTCGTACAACCCTGTAACCATCAATAATGCAGGTTTACCCGACAAGTTTGCGGTGAATGTAAAAACAGATTTTGACCAACCAGTACCAGATGCCACCAAAGCAGTTAGCCGGCAATGGATCATCAGCGAGGATACTGCTAACGGCAGCAATGCTACGATCTCTCTTGCCTGGTCCACAGATGAGCAGGGCGCAGCTTTTAACCCGGCAAATCCGGTAAGCATCATCCGTTACAATGGCACAGCATGGGATCCTTACCCGGCCACGATTTCCGGCGCCGGCACCGCAGCCAATCCTTATGTAGCTACTGCAACAGGCATTACCTCATTCTCTTTGTTTGGTATAGTAAATACATCGGGGCCGCTTCCGCTGAAAGTAATTTCTTTTAAAGCCGCTTACATTACCAACCAGGTGCAAACTGCCTGGATAACCACCGATGAAATAAATACCAAAGCGTTTCAAATAGAGCGGAGTGCTGATGCCCGCACATTTGCCGCCATTGGAAATGTAAGTGCTGCAAACCGTGCCGGAACGAATAATTATCAATTTACCGATATAGTGCCATTCAAAGGCATAAGCTATTATCGGCTGAAGATGCTTGATAAGGATGGCGCCTTTACCTATAGTTTAATAGCAGTGGTAAATGCGGGTGCAAGCAATGCTTCGTTACTGTTGTATCCGAACCCGGTGAAAAACCAGGTGCAGGTACAACACAAAGCGGCAGATATGAAATCGTTTGTCGAAATTTATTCAGCCGAAGGCAAAATGTTGTTGCGAAAAAGGGTTGCTGCGAATGTTCAGCAAACCTTCGTCGACATGTCTGCGTTTGCTGCCGGAACATATACGCTTCGTTATACTAATGACAGTGAGCAAAGCAATATTCATTTCACCAAACAATAAGGTACCCTCTTAGTAATCTAAAGTGATTTAACATGAAAGCATTGAAAATTATCCATTTCGTTTTGTTGATAGGATTTGTGTTACCAGTTAGTGTTGTTTTCAATAAAGCAGAAGCTCAACAACAGGCTTTTCCCGGCGCGGAAGGTTGCGGTATGTACACCAGCGGCGGTCGTGGCACAATGGCTCAGCCTACAACTGTGTTTGAAGTAACCTCACTGGAGGACACCAATACGCCGGGTACGCTTCGCTATGCGGTGCAGGCCAGCAGTACTACCTACCCGCATCGTACCATTGTCTTCCGGGTATCGGGCACCATTCATTTATTATCGAAGTTGAATGTTCGCGGAAATACCACCATTGCAGGGCAAACAGCACCGGGAGATGGTATTTGCCTGGCCGACTTCCCGTTAGTTATCAGTGGTGATAATGTAATTCTGCGTTATCTGCGTTTACGCATGGGCGATAAAAACCAATTGAAAACATCTCCGGCTGGCTGTGGCGTACCGGTGGCTCCTTTTACGCCCGCTTGTACACCCATCGATGGTAGCGGCGGCGACGATGCTTTAGGTAATCTGGGAAATAAAAATATCATTATTGACCATTGTACGGTAAGCTGGAGTTCGGATGAAGCGCTCACTGTTTACCGGGGCGACAGTGTAACGATGCAATGGAATTTCATAGAAGAGCCATTGAACTATTCGTATCATTTTGAAACCGGGGATACTGACTTTGAACAGCATGGGTATGGGGGCATCTGGGGTAGCAAGCATGGTTCTTTTCACCATAACCTAATTGCCCATTGCAGAAACCGTACACCTCGCTGGGCTGGTAATAACACGTACGCTGCGGGTGAAATAGAAACTGGTGATTTTCGCAACAACCTGATATATAACTGGGGTATTAATAATGTATATGGCGGCGAGGGCGGCAACTACAACATGGTAAATAACTATTACAAATATGGTCCGGTTACCGGAAGCGGGGTACGTTACCGCATTGTGGGTGTTGATAGTAATGATGCATACGGTTATGCCAAATACTACCTGGCCGGCAATTACGTAGATGGCTCTCCGGCGAATTCAGCAAACAACTGGAGCGGTGCCAGCATGAATACCGGTAACCCTGCCGATACCGTCAAGTCGAAAAGCAATGTCCCTTTCCTTAGCGGCTACCCGCAGATAACCACGCAGTCTGCGGGAGATGCTTATGAAAGTGTGTTGAATGGTGCAGGCGCCGTTTTGCCAAGAAGAGATACCATGGACCGCCGTATTGTAAATGATGTTCGCTTCCGCGTAGGCAGATTAATTGATGTGCAGGGCGGATTTCCACATGGTACCCCGTATGTGCAAACGATAAATGCCTGGCCTACACTCAATAGCACCACGGCACCCGTGGATACTGATCACGATGGAATGCCCGATAGCTGGGAAACTACCAATGCCTTAAGTCCAAACGATGCATCTGACCGGCAGACGGTTGCTGCTAATGGATATACAAACCTGGAAAACTATCTGAATGGCATTAGCAATATTTCTCCGGAACTGACTTTTGCAGGGGTACTCACCCTTTTTTCACAACCCACTGCTGCACCGTCTGCTGTTCAAACGCTTACGGTGTCTGGCAGTAATCTAACGGGTAATGTAACGCTAACCGCACCCGATAATTATGAAATCTCTATTAATGGGACTACCTGGGTTAATAGCAGTAGTTCAATTATTCTTACACCTACCGGCGGCAATATTAACGGAGTTACACTTTCTATCCGGCTAAATGCGGCTACGCAAGGCGGTTATGCCGGAAACATCGTAGCGGTTACTCCGGGCCAAACAAATTTTTACACATATGTTACTACAGGTAATGTTGTTGTAGTACAGCCAAGCGATGGCCCGGCTACAGCTACATGGACCTTGCTCAACAATCCAGATCCAACGGTAACCGGCTCTGTTTCGGCTACAAACCAGGCATTAGGCTCAGCCATCAGTGGTACTCAATACGGCAGTTCTTTTGGCGGTGTAACTGGTTGGCAGCGGGCGGCAAGTACCAGCTTCCTTCCGATAGGGTACAATGCTAACTCATACGTAGAGTACACAGTAACACCTGCTGCAGGTAAGTATTTTATAGATACGGCTATTAGCCTGAATGCTTTAGGGGGTGGAACCGGAACGGCCCGGATGGCAATTTACTATTCTACCGACGGGTTTGCCACTGCTACTTCTGTTGGCCCTGTTATTTACAATGGGACTACCTATAGCAACAGCACCGACAATACCAACTCTGTATCACTGCTCAATACCAGCACGGCTTCGCTTACTGGTCAGCAGATTGCCACGGCTATTACCAACATCTCCGTTGCGCCAGGCCAAACCTTGTCCATTCGCATCTATGCATGGATAACAGGTACTGGTAGCCGCTATTTTGCAAGCAAGAGTGTAACGCTAAAAGGATACACCACTGATGGAGCCTTGCCATTGAAGTTGCTAAATTTCTCTGCAGCTTTGAATAACAAACAAGTGCGGCTTTTTTGGAATACAACCAACGAAATAAATACAGCTAAGTTTGAAATAGAAAGTGGAACGGACGGTGTTCATTTCAAAAACGCCGGCTCTGTTGCAGCCAGGAACAACATGCAGGACAACAGCTATCATTTCACCGACCCCGAATTGATAGATGCCATACGGTACTACCGGTTGAAAATGACTGATAAGGATGGTTCGTTTAGTTACAGTAAAATTGCAATTGTTAACCCACGTCTCACAGGAAGCTTTTCGATTTTCCCGAACCCTGCTGTTAACACAATTACTGTTACTTATCCAGGAACAGCAACTAACAGCAAACTTCAATTAAGGGGCGTTGATGGAAGAGTTTTAAAAATAGTTACACTGCTTGCAGGCACTACTCAGACTTCAATAGAAGTAGAATCTTTGGCCAGGGGTGTTTACTATATTAAAGCGGATGAAGGGAAGCAAATGTTGTCGTTTATTAAACAATAGCAAAATACAATTGCAGCAGCAATGATGAAAAGTATATGGTACTAAAATATCACGAATCGAAACTGGCCAAATGGCCGGGGATGAGATGCCAAGCCAGTGATGAAAGGAAATCGTAGAGAGTGGTGCTTCATAGAAAATAATCCGTTGGCCAGTTTATTCTATTTTGATTTGTGATGGAGTCTTCTATCGGATTTTTTATACGCAAGCTTGTTGCAAGACTGGTATGCATACAATAATTTCATAGAATTTATACCTACGAATAGGTTAGAATGGTAATATGCTATTGATATTAAACATTACAGGAATTTCCTAATTATTTTAATTTAAAAGCGGCTACAGTTTTAGCATTAAATGTAGGCACATAAAGAATCCTTGTCTGTTGATCAAAACCAATGTCGGCAGTATTCCTTTTTTGCTGGTATGTTTCCAATAGTGTTTCAATTTTTCCATCAGCATAAACATACCAGATATACCCGCCCCATGCTGTGAGTAGGAAATCTCCATTCCCCGCCGGCTCAATTCCATCAATGCCCTGGGGTACTTCTGCTATTTTAGTGATTTGTTTTTTTGCATCAGCTTTCAAAAATGATTTGCCCGAGCCGATATACAAATCGTTGGCAATAGCTTTTAGGCCATTTACTCCCTTCATGCTATCGAGATAAAGTGCAGGCTTGTCATTTTCTATCCGCCAGATCTTTGCCGTTCTGGAATCAGAAACATATACAATTCCCCGGCTTGTTATAGTGACGTCATTTAGTGCCAGTGCGCTGTCCACAACAATCCTCTTTTCAATTTTACTATTTTTTACGTCTATCACTATTACCTCGCTTATATCAGCAACGTATAGCCGCCCTTCGAAAATCCCCATGCCTTTTGGGGCATTCAGACCCGTGATCCATGTCGTATCAATGATCTTGCCATCACGGGTAAGTTTTCCTACACTGCCTTTACCATCTGCCGCCCAGCTGGCACCATCTATCATGGCAACATAGAGGATGTCATTTACAGGTAATACAGATTCCGGAATTGCTATCACCGAATCCGTTTCCCATAATTTTTCGAGTGTATGACTTTGTGCCATTCCGGCAACTGATAAAAAAATAGAAAAAATGGTGATGACGATTTTCATAATTTATTTTTTTAAAAGGTTTATTCCTGAGTCAATTAATTAATATTACTTGTGAGTATTTTTGCCTGGCCTGTCCTCGCCCAACACAAACAGTCATCCTATTCTGGCATTTATAATGACTTTTTGCCTGCCTGCACCTGGGAACAAAAGATGCCAGCTACGCAAAGTCAAGGATCTTACACTTCTCAATAAGATAGCCTGGTAGCAATAATAAGAACAAAGTAACAGAATTAAATTAAAAAAAACGGGCATCATAAGATTACCCGTTTTTTAATAATTTTTGCAGGATGATTATTCATTCATTAACGTCGCTGCTTTTATCTCTTGTATTATTTCTTTCATTTCGGGTTGCCCTTTGCCTGTGGTGATGAGGCTTAATAAACTACCCTGGATATATTGGCTCCATGCATTTGAACAGGCATCAAAACATTCAACTTCGGGAACCAACCCGATATGCGTGAAGTGTATTTTGGTTTTGTTGTTAAGTTGAAAGATTGCAAAACTAATCTTAGTATTCGTCCATTCCTGTTTGTCTTCAATAAAATTAAGTTGGCTGTCAGTAACAAGCCATACCACTTTTTTATCCGGAACAATTTCAACCAGCTTTTGTTTGGAATAATGAACCTCACCAAAACGAACGGAGAATTCATCACCCAAGTTTTGCGAACTGCCTGCCAGGTTTTCAGTCCACCATCCTGAAACGTTGTTAATGCTTTCAAATGCTTTATGAGCCGTAGCATCAACTGTAATGATCGAATGATAATCCTGTCCTTTTATGTTCTTTAATTTTTGGTGTTCCTGGAGTAGTTGCTCATTAAAGTCGTGTTCTTTGGCGTTAGGTTGGCCTTTACCTGTGGTTATCAGGCTACGCAAGCTATTGGTTATATAATTGGTCCATGCATCTCTGCAGATATCATAACATTCATATGCCGCAACCAGGCCCAACTGGGTAAACCGGAGCTGTGTTTTATCGCCCATTACAGTTATTTCAAAAACAACCTTATTACCGATCCATTCCTGCTTGTCTTTGATGAAGTTAAAATGGTTGTCCATAACAAGCCAAACCACTTTTTTATTCGGGATCACTTCTATCAGTTTCATTTTTGAAATGTGCACGTCTTTGTAATGATAGTTAAACTCATCATTCAATTTTTCTGTACCGCCTTCAATTTCTTCCGACCACCATCCACGGACATTATTGATGGCACTGAATACTTGTTCCGGAGTTTGGCCTACCAGGATAGTAGTGGTAAAATCTGCTGTTGCCATAGTTGTATTTTTTGTTTCGTTAAAGATTTTTTGTTGCGAGTTATTTTTGCAAACTGTGTTTTGATATTTTATTAACACAAATGTATTACCTAAATATGGCATATTTCGGGTGTAAAATAGACTTTGTAGTGGGTTGATTTGGACAAGGCGAAATTCTATCTTTGTCAAAAAATACATCCATGAAACATCTTACCATACTGGTTCCTGACGGGCAAAATAACCTAAGCAGCATAGTGGGCACTTACAAAATATTCACCAGAGCCAATGAGTATTGGAAGGGGAGCGGTAAAAAGGAATTGTTCATCATTCAATTAGCTGGGCTTTCAAAAAAAGTAGCATTTTATGAGGGTTTGTTTACTGTGACACCGCACACCTATATTTCCGCTATCAGCAAAACTGATCTGATCATTATTCCATCATTGAATCATAATTACAAAAAAGCTGTGGAGGAAAATAAATTGATGATTGATTGGTTGGAGCAGCAATATAACCGCGGCGCTGAAATAGCAAGTATTTGCACTGGAGCATTTATGCTTGCATCATCAGGTTTATTGGATGGAAAAAGGTGTTCTACCCACTGGGCGGTGGCGGAAAGTTTCAGATCGGCGTTTCCCAAAGTGAATTTACAGCCTGATAAACTGATTACGGATGAACATGGAATTTATACAAACGGTGGCGCTTATTCTTTCCTGAATCTCCTGATTTATTTGATAGAAAAGTATTACGACAGGCAGACAGCTATTTTTTGTTCCAAAGTATTCCAAATTGAGATGGACAGGCAAAGCCAGTCAGCGTTTACAATATTTACCGGACAAAAGTTGCATGGGGATGAAATGGTTCAGCAAGCACAGGCATATATTGAAAGTAAAGTGGACGAAAAAATATCTGTGGAAGATCTGTCTTCGAGGTTTGCTGTTGGCAGACGGAACTTTGACAGGAGGTTTATAAAGGCAACCGGAAATACGCCTGTTGAATATTCGCAAAGGGTAAAAATTGAATCGGCAAAAAAAGCGTTTGAAACCAGCCGAAAAACTGTTAATGAAGTAATGTATGCAGTTGGTTACTCGGATGTAAAAGCGTTTAGAGAAGTATTTAGAAAAATCACAGGAATGTCACCATTGGAGTATAGGGATAGATACAATAAAGAGGCGTTTGTTTTATAACCTGCCGGGTTCCTGTAATAGTTTTTTACGCAATTTAAACTCTCCCATATCGATGAGGGAAATATATTTCCTGATTAATTTTTCGTCAAATTCAGCACAATTCACCTGGTAGCATAGTTTGAGTTGTTGCTCTAATCACTGCCAATAGATATGCTGATAAATGGATAAAGCGTTATTGGTGTTGTTAAGGGTTGTCAATAAACAGAACGCTTCCATCTGTTTCAAAACTCCTGTTAGCGTAATGAATATTGTTTTTAGCAGTTCAAACAAATTTTGCAAAAGCCCTTGGGATTGTAGCTACGAATAGCAGGGTCCTTGCTATCAATTCCATAGACTTAAAACCTCTTTATTTTAATTCGGTATTGAAATCGAAATCTTAGGCAGAACCACCAAGCCGTTTAATCATAAGGTAAGAAATGGAAGAGGTGGATTCATTAAACTTTTGTACTTAACCATTGCTGCGCAATTCTCTTGATTGGGTATAATAATTCCCATATTGCCGGAGTTGAAAAATTGTACTTGAATATCATATTAGCTTTTTAGTCGCATAAATGTGTCTTTCGCAAAGGTGCTGATACCCTACATTTATCCGGAATACGAATTTGCTTTTAGAAAATATCTGAACATGTGCAGCGACCTATTTAGCAACAAACATGTCGGAAGAACAAGCGGGAGGGAATGTGTAATTAATTCAGCTTAAAAGTTGTTTCGCCTCTATAAGCTGATAAAGGTTTTTTATAAATGGGCCATATTCAATAAAGCTAAAGGGTTTTACCACATACTGTGAGGCACCCAACGCAATGCATTTGTCTCTTATAGTTTTGGTGGAGGAGGTGGAGGCTATTATAACCGGAATATGAGCAAGTTGAGCATTGGTGGTTACTTCCCTGATAATGTCGTACCCGTTTTTGCCCGGCATATTAAGATCGGATAAAATAAGTTCGGGCAAAGAAGAAGGAGGACCGTTCAACCAGCGCAGCAATTCATCCCCACTTTCAAACTGTGCCATTACATCAAACAAATCCGTAGCGTCGAACGCCTCTTTCATAAAAAGTAATTCATCTTCGTCATTATCTACAATTACAATGCTGTACGTCTTCATGTAGTCATTAAAATTTACGAACTGAGAGTAAAATAAAAAGTGGTTCCTTTTCCCAGCTCTGATACCAGCCAGATTTTCCCTTTATGGCGCTCAACTATTTTCTTACATATAGCCAATCCAATGCCAGTTCCCGGAAAGGCTTTATCACTATTCAAACGTCTGAAAATTTCAAATACCTTGTTCACATTACTTTCTGCTATTCCAATTCCGTTGTCGCTTATGCCAAATTTAACCTGACCATTCTCTTCAGTACTTTTTATTACTACTTCAGGCTTTTGGCCATTGGTAAATTTTACGGCATTACTAACCAGGTTTTGAACTAGCTGAACCAGTTGAATACGGTCACCGTATACTGTTTCTACTTCACCCTCTATCACAATGCTTGCCCCCGCCGCATCAACGGATGTTTTTATATTTTGCAAAGCTTCGTTCAGTAATTCCTCTACGTTTACTGCTTCTCTTTTTATATCACTTTTATCTAACTGAGAATATTCTAAAAGATTTGTAATAAGTTCCTTCATCCGGCTGGCCGCCTTAATAGCTTTGGTTATGTACGTTTTTAATTCGGCTTCCGGCTGGTCATCCAGCTTCTGCTCTATCAACTGCAAAAAACTCCTGATGGTCCGCACTGGTTCCTGCAGGTCGTGCGATACAATGGATGTGAATTGCTCTAATTCTTCGTTTGCGTCCGAAAGGAACTTATTGGTGATCCTTAACTCTTCTGCAATATGGCGGTGGCGATCATGGCTTTCTTTTAATTCTCTTTCTGATGCTTTACGTTCTGTAAGATCCCTGGTTACTTTCGAAAAACCAATCATGTTACCGGCTTGGTTATATACCGCGGTAATTACTATATTAGCCCAAAAAAAACTTCCGTCTTTTCTTAATCTCCATCCTTCCTCTTCATATTTCCCTTCTTTTCTGGCTACTTTGAGTTCATGTGCGGGCTTGCCGTTTAGTATATCTTCTTCCGGGTAGAAAATGGAAAAATACTTGCCAATAATTTCATCAGCATTATACCCTTTTATCTTTTTAGCCCCCTCATTCCAGCTCACTATCCTGCCTTTCTCATCCAGCATAAATATTCCATAATCCGTTACCTGTTCTACCAACGACCGGTAACGTTCTTCACTTTGCCGTAGCAGTTCGTCGTTTTGTTTGCGGTCGGTAAGGTCACGGGTAACTTTAGAGAAACCTACCAGCTTATTCGTTTCATTGAAAAGAGCGGTAATTACCACGTTGGCCCAAAATACTGATCCGTTCTTTTTTATTCGCCATGCTTCTTCTTCATACTTTCCCGTATTTACCGCAATCAGCAGTTCCCTTTCAGGCTTGCCGTCCTCAATATCTTCACGGGTATAGAAAACCGAAAAATGTTTTCCTATTATTTCATCCTGGGTGTACCCTTTAGTTCGCATTGCGCCTTCGTTCCAGGTAAGTATATATCCTTGCGGGTCAAGCATGAAGATGCCGTACTCCCGCACACCTTCAACCATTAGCCGGTATTGCTCTTCACTCTTGCGTAGCTGCAGCTGTACTTTTTTCTCTTCTGATTTATCGCGAAGAACACAACTGTACCCTGCAAACATATGCTGATCATCAAACACAGTTGACAAAGTGAGTTCGGCCCAAAATGACGAACTATCCTTCCTGCTTTTCCAACCTTCGGTTATATTTTTTCCTTTTTTTAAAGCTATTGAAAGTTCATAGCCGCTTTTTGTGGTATCAGCATTCGGATAAATGACCGACAGGTGCTGGTTTAACAGTTCGTTGTTTTGATAGCCCGTTATGCGGGAAACTTCAGGGTTTTGAAATATGATATACCCATCCTTATCAATCATAAGAATGCCATACGGAAGGTTTTTGATAAGTAAGCTACAAGTGGTGTCCATATATTCAGGGAGCTACAAAGGTTATGTACACAAAACTAATTAAAGAAAGTGGCTGTTTGTTTAGTTATTGCTATGAAAGACGTAAAAAGAATTAAACTGCTTAAAATTTAATAAAATAAACCCTCAAGGTTAGGCAATATCAGAATTGGCTTGACCTTAGTTGATGTGTCAAAATAGGGGTGCGGAAACCAGATAGTTCGTTATATAAATTCGCCGTAAAACTATCATCCTTTGAGTCTAATTGCAGCGCCGGTGTTTACCCGTTAGCAGAGCTTTTCATTCGGTTCAAAAGTCATACTACCGGGGGTGATTGACTGATTATTTTATCATTATGGGTGAATCTATACTGAACGAAGTCACGCAATCCGGAATTTGACATGGGTCATTTTTTTTCTCATTTACTTGTAATCGCAGCGGTTTGCTATTATCTTGGAGCTGATAAAGAAAGTGATGGATTTACCTTTATCGTTCATAGATTTTTTACAATTTAATCTCCTCTTAATGCCTTTCCATGATGAGTTAACAATAGAAAAGATTGATAGGATTGCATCCCTGGAAACCCCGGTGCTGCGCAATGTTTTAATAACACAATGTTATTGTGAACTCTCTGTCACATTTGCAAAAACTATGGGACCGGGTGCTAACTGGTGTACGTTTGCTACATGGGCATCTAAGCAGGCTGGCCAAACGATACGGCATGAAGACCTGCAAAGGACATTAGAAAACTTCTTAAAAAATGAACCGGAGATTGAAGCGGCATTATCGTTAGTAGCCACATTGGCAAAACAATCAGGTGCACAGCAAAGCTTTGAGCAACTTCGTAAATCCACCATTGGTGCAGTGGTTGTAAACGCTGCCAGCAGGGCCGCTGATGCCGTGAGCCGGGGCAACAAAAAGGTATTTGAAGAAATTGCCCGGGAGTTTTCACGGTTCATTACAACTTGCCTGAGCGATACGGCCTATGATAAGTCGCACATTGATAATTTTTGCCAGCAATTGAAAGCCGGGCTGCCGCCAGACGGGCAGGAATATTTAGCAAAAGGTTTTATCTCTTACTACCAAGCGCTTTTTGAACAAGATTTAAAGAAAAAAATACAGTTGAATTTACTGGCAAATCTTTTTATTGGTTACCATGAACAGAATCGTCTGCAGCCCGAAATTGCCGAAGCGTTAAATTCATCGATGGATGAACAGCAGATAAAAAGTGAACTGCTGAGCAGATTGTTTTCCGGCGCAACATGGTGGACAAAACTCCGCTTATTTATCAAGCGTATATTCGGCACCACGTTATTGGATAAGGCTATTGAAGCCCTGGTGCATCTGATACAAGGCCGTGTTCGTATGGCGCTAACTACACACCTTATGACACTAACATTACCCCCAGATAATACTTTGCATTTAGGCCGTGACCTCTCTATCCCGTATTCTACGGATTTAGCTGAGCTAACGAATGCTGACTTGATTGCACTGCTGGCACTAGTAGATCCTACACCAAACACTGTGCTTGAAAGTGGTGCAACAGATTGGGCAAACCTGTTTGAGCGCATGCATTATATTGCCGACATGTTTCGCTGCTACCACCAGTCGGAAGAACTTTTTGTAGCAGCCTTTACAACAGCGCAGATAGAGGCGATGAAAAGTGGCACATTGCCCGGAGGAAGATTGTGAGTGTGTCAATTTATATTTATATCAAAACAGTAGAGGGGCTAATGTAACAGTATTAACGGGAAGGTTAGGTGTAATGCTACCGAACAAAGTACAATAGTCAGACGGAAAAAATTCGATGAATGGCAACGACATAAAACGATTTTTCCGATCAACGACAATTCTTACACAATTGCTGGAGGCTTTGAAGTTTTTGCAGAAAAAGCTCAAAATCCGGAAGACGCTGAAATTGATTTTTTAATTGCCGTAAAATAGAGAATATGGTTGAGGAACTTCATAATTATTATCTGAATAAAGAAGAACCAAACAAGAGTTGTTTGCTTGCGTTGCGAAGTATTATTCTTGTCCAAGACACAAATGTTACTGAAACGCGGAAGTGGGGAATGCCCTGCTTTTGCTATAAGAAAAAAATGTTTTGCTACTTATGGACGGATAAAAAAACGGACGAGCCATACATTCTTATGGTAGAGGGAAAATATCTTGAGCACCCTGCATTGCAAGAAGGCGACCGTTCAAGAATGAAGATTTTCAGGGTTAACCCAAATAAAGATTTACCCATAAAAACAGTAAAGGGCATTTTGAAAACAGCGTTGGACTTATACAGGAAAGGGGTAATAAAAATCAAAGAATAACAAACAAAAAAGCACATACACCTAATAAAAGGCAGGGCTGGATATAGTGATATCAGCTATGGCTACTATCAGCAGTGGTTCGGACCCAACGTTCAATGTTCAGCTTTTCTTTTAAAGTTAACAATATATTTCAACCGGCATTTGTACCAGACTTGACAAACAACGGATTCCCCGCCGCAAATACTCAACGTGAAAAGAACTGATTCCCTTTATCCAGCAATCATTTTCAGGAATTCTTCTTTCTTTCGCCGGGCAACATCAATGGTGGTACCATCTTGCATAATTACCTGGCCACCTTCAGCTTTTACATATTTTTTGATATAATTCAAATTGATCAGGTGTGAATTGTGAATGCGATAAAAACGATAAGATTGAAGCATATCTTCAAAGTCCTTTAGCAATTTGGTCACCACCAGCGGTTTGCTTTCCCTAAAAAATATTTTACTATAATTTGAGCTGGATTCAATGTGCAGGATATTTTTTATTGGAATAAATTCAAGGCCTTCAGAAGTAGGGATAGCTATTTTATCTTCCTGTGATCTTTTTTCATTCAGGGAACTTTTTAAGATGTCAATTTTTTCTTTGGTTTGTGAAAACCTCATTTTACTTAACCGGTCGACAGCGCCCTGCAATTCCTTAATGGCAATAGGCTTCATCAGGTAATCAAATGCGCTGATCCGTATAGCATCGATGGCATAATGGTTGTAAGCAGTGGTAAAAATAATTTCAAAATCACAATCACCCAATTCATCCAGCATACGGAATCCGCTCATTTTTGGCATTTCTATGTCCAGGAAAATCACATCCGGTTTGTGGTGTTTTATCAGCAGCATTGCTTCTTCTGGCTTTTGAGCACTGGCTACCACCTGCAGATCAGGGCAAAATTCATCCAGCTTTTGACGCAGGTTTTGCAGACTGCTGTGTTCGTCATCTATCAAAATTGCTTTTAGCTTTTCCATTTTAAATTACTTTTAGTTTAATAAGTATCCTTGTACCGGCTGCTTCATCAGATTCAGTATAAAGATCAGTAATAACAATATTCTCGGGGTCGCTTTGCGACCCGTTAAATAAATGTATCCTGTTCTCGGTAATCTTTAATCCTACGCTTTTATGATACGGTTTGTTTTTAGCGTTATATGCGGCAGATTGTGATCTGCCAATACCATTGTCTTCAATAATGTATTGAATAAAATCACCTTCAAGGCTAACAGCTATCTTCAATAGCAGGTCTTCTCTTTCGCTATGTGCAATGCCATGTTCTATTGCATTTTCCACGTAGGGTTGTATGATCAATGAAGGCACTTTATAATCTCCATTTTGAAGGGCGGGATCGATCAACGTTTCATAAGAAAACTTATTATTAAAACGCAACTGTTGCAAATCAATATACAACTGCAGCGCTTCCATGTCTTTTGTAAGAGGCAGCAACTCGTTGCGGCTGCTATCAAGTATGGTTCTGATGAGTCGTGCGAATTTATTCAAATAATCACTAGCCAGCCGTTTCTCATTTTGCATAATAAAATTTTCAATACTGTTGAGACTATTGAAAATAAAATGCGGATTCATCTGCGATTGTAAAGAGTGCATTTGCATCTCCGTGATTTGTTGCTTAAATACAGATTCGGATCGCTTCTTTTTTGCCTGTATCGATTTATTGATGAAAAATGCAATGCCGATGATAAGACCAACACAGATAGCCAACGCCAGCAATAAAGCATTCTTCGCATCTATCTCTTTTTCCTGTAGGGCTGCCAATTCTTTTAAATGCTGGTTTTCAATTTCTTTACGGTTTATGATCCATTCCGATTCATAGATAACGGTATTTCTCTTGTTATTTTCTGAAAACAAGGAATCGTAAGCAGACCGGTGAAGCCTGTAAAAAAATAAAGAAGAATCTTTATTTTTCATTTGATCATACACATTGGATAATTCCAGTGCTGCATTTGCCTGCCCGTCAAGAAAAGCTGTTTGCTTAGCAATATTAAGGGCTGTGTGCAATATGCGTATTTTTTTAGACAGGACAATATTGGGCAAATACTTTGCCTTTGCAAGGTAAACATGGTATTCATTTCGAAGGTCGTTTTGTGCCTTTGCCTGCTGCAATGCTAAATCAAAATAATATTCCGCGGAGTCTGACCGGTTGTTGACAGCATGCAACTTACCAAAGCCTGCATTGAACTGTGATAGTATATAACTTTCGTTTGCTTTAACTGCAAAGGGCATTCCCTTTAGAAGATTTTCTTTGGCATCTACGTATAACTTTTCTTCAAGGTCGCATTGATGGAGTAGTTCATAATTAATTGCAACGCCCCGCCACGCTTCCAGTTTTTTGTTTATCCCGATCGCTTCTTTGATATATTTCCTGCATTTATAATAATCCTTTAATACTTTAAAATTATCACCTATATTATTGAGACAAACTGCCTTTAATCTTAATGCCCCACATTGTTCGGCAAAATCAATTGCCATAAAATAAGCTGTGTTGCTAGCCTGGTAATTTGCCGAATTTGAAAGCAAAATCCCCAGGTTGATACCGCCAAGTGCTTTTCCATAATTAAATTGAAGGCTATCACTTAATGCAGCCACTCTTTGATAATAGCTAAAGGATTTTTTAACATCGTTCTCACTACAGCGGTAGCTTATGCGATGGAGCGTGGTAATGTATTGTGAGTCAACCCGTGGATGGGCGCTGATCCATCCGACAAGGCTGTCAACTATTTTATTCTGGGCAAAAATATCGGGTGCGGTACAACAAAAAATACCGAGAATAATAATCTTTTTTACCATGCGAATAAAAGAATTGAACCTTCAGTTCTAAATAATAAAATTAATTAACAAGCCAATCGTTGTTCAGGAAGGCTATTCGCTTCGCTTAATTTGTTTGACAATATTAAGTCAACTTATACCATTTTGTTCAACAACGAAATATATTTAAAATTAAGGAATGAAAAAAGTACAGCATTAAATTACTCCATAAATGGCAAAGAGCATTGTGTAGCCGGATGAAACTGAAAGGTAGATGGAGAAGCTTTTTACGGTAGTGTATGCACTTTAATATTAGCAGGCTGATAATATTGAAAAATATACAAGGAGATGACTTGATTGCTTCAGGCGCAATGCTTTAAAGAGTTTTTAACTAGGTTGAAAAGTCCAATGTATAACCAGTATAACAACCTGGGGATAGTATTAAAGGAGATAGTATTAAAGTTATTTAATTAATCAGAATTTTTAATTCAGGTGCAAAAAAACGGCGGCGTTGTTTATCAAAAACTATGATATCGAAAAAATACAATTCTTCTCCTTTGTGCAGTCCATCAATGATATTTTTTTGCCAAACAGGAGGCAGGGGAGTAACGGTAAACCTGTCTGCAGCCATGTCAGTTTGAACGGAGGTTTTTCCTGTTTGTTCATCTTCTGTTACCCCAATTCTTTTGTAAGCAAACTGATAGGACGAGATTACGTAATCAATATTTTTATCATCAGTTATTTTTAGCGGAAGTGTAATTAACTGCCCGGCTTCTACAGCGCTTAAACTTATACTGCCGGTAGCTTTTCCGAGCGTAGTTTTAACCACGGTTTTTTTATACCTCGCAGCAGACGGAAGAGTCACTGTCTTTACCGGCTTTTGTGCCAAGGCAACAGAACTACTCAACACCAGCAATACAACGATCGAAAACAAGAGGTAATTTTTTTGCATCTTACTGTTTATCAATACAACGAAATTACTGCGTAATTAGTATCGGAAAATGTTAATTCAATCCTGCCAGGCCCTCTTCAATTGTCCTGATCCTATTCTCTGCATCAACCATCTTTCTCCGTTCCAGCTCAATTACTTCGGGTCTTGCGTTTTGTACAAAACGTTCGTTGCTCAATTTTTTTCGCACGCTCAACAAAAAGTTTTGCTGATGTTCAAGGTCCTTCAACAGATCATTTTTTAAAGCGGCGCTATCTAATTGTTTTTCTGATTCGATGTAGAATTTATCTTTTTCCACTGCTACTACAATGGTATTGGCTACTGCCTGGTTTGTAAAGGTGATACTTTTGGCGTTTACCTGTTTGCTTAAAATATTTTCAATTCCTTTGTAAGCATCGGCGGCTTCCGTTTGTATGTGTAGTTCAATTGTGTCCTTGGGTTTTACCTGGTTTTTATTGCGGGCATCCCGCAATGAAGAAATGACTTTTTTTAATACTTCACCCTGGGCTAAAATGTTCGGCTCGGGTGCCTCAAACGCCCTTGCTTGTGCTATACAAAGGTCAGCAGGTTGTTCTTTTAGTAAATGATAAATTTCCTCGGTAATGAAAGGCATGAAGGGATGTAATAGCTGCATCAACTCTTCAAAAAACTCCACAGTTTTATTATACACCGCGGCTTCCACAGGTTGTTCAAATCCTGGTTTGACCCACTCCAGGTACCAGCTACAGAAATCATCCCATATCAAAGAATAAATAGTTTTCAATGCCTCACTTAACCGGAACTGTTTCATCAATCCATCCACCTCCATTTTTACATCAGTCATACGATTAGCAAACCAATCGGTGGCAAATTGGTGAATGGGGTGGTCAATGGTGAATGGTGAATGGTCAATTTTGTTTTGCGCATCCTGGTCAATTGACGATTCACCATTGCCCATCCGCCCTTCCCACATCTTTACCAGCTTGAGGGCGTTCCATAATTTATTATTGAAATTTCTCCCTTGCTCCAATGCACTTTCATCAAACATCAAATCGTTGCCGGCAGGTGATGAAACCATTATCCCAAACCTCACCGCATCTGCACCGTATTGCTCAATTAATCCAAGCAAGTCTGGTGAATTGCCCAATTGCTTACTCATCTTTCTGCCCAACTTATCCCTTACCATGCCAGTGAAATAAACGTCTTTAAAAGGTGGCTGACCTGCATACTCATAACCTGCCATGATCATCCGGGCAACCCAGAAGAAAATGATATCCTGTCCGGTAACCAATGTTGTTGATGGGTAATAATAATTAACCTCATCATTGCCAGGGTGGCTGATTCCTTTAAATACTTCCATAGGCCACAACCAGGAGGAGAACCAGGTGTCAAGCACATCTTCATCTTGCGTCAGCCCAGTTTGTGCTGTGCCTGTAGCTCCCGTTTTTTCGTAGTACTTCGCATAAGCTTCTGCTTCAGTTTCTGCTACGTACACATTACCGCCGGCATCGTACCAGGCGGGTATGCGCTGGCCCCACCAAAGCTGGCGGCTGATACACCAGTCTTTTATATTATTTAGCCAGTGGCTATAAGTGTTCTTCGATTTGGCCGGATGGAACTGAATGGTATCCTCGATTACTGAAGACAATGCTTCCGGATTTTTTTTCAGAAACCGTTCCATGTCGATGAACCACTGCAAAGAAAGACGGTGTTCTATTACTGCGCCCGTTCGTTCGCTGGTGCCTACCTGCCCTTTGTAATCCTCAATCTTTTGGATAAGGTTTAGTTCACCGATATCGGCAACGATCCTTTTGCGCAATGCGAAGCGATCCATTCCGATATAGGATAACACCAATTCAGAGGGGTTGTCGTCGTTAAGGTCTTCTGCGGTAAACCTACCGGCTGCATCCAAAGTATTGATCACTTTCAGGTTATGCTTAAGGCCCAGCATATTATCATTCTTGTCATGCGCCGGTGTAATTTTCAAAGCGCCCGTACCAAATTCAGTTGTCACATATTCATCTTCAATGACAGGTATTTTTCGATTGATAACGGGAACTATTACATGCTTGCCCACCAGGTATTTGTAGCGCTCATCCATGGGGTTTACACAAATGGCAATATCCCCCAATATGGTTTCAGGCCGGGTGGTTGCGACAGTTATTCCTTCGCCAGCATTATCTGCAAGCTTGTAAGTAACGTAATATAGTTTTGAATCTACCTCTTTAAAAATGACCTCTTCATCACTCAATGCGGTTTGGCTTACCGGGTCCCAGTTGACCATTCTTTTGCCCCGGTAAATAAGGCCCTTATCATTGAGGTCTACAAATACCTTCAACACACTTTTATAATAATCGGTATCCATGGTAAAGGAGGTCCTTTTCCAATCGAGGCTACAGCCTAATTTTTTTAATTGCTGTAAAATGATGCCGCCATATTTTTCTTTCCACTCCCATGCGTAGGCCAGGAACTCTTCTCTTGTTAAAGAAGATTTTGCAATCCCCCTTTCCCTGAGCATTGCCACTACTTTCGCTTCCGTTGCAATGGATGCATGGTCTGTGCCCGGAACCCAGCATGCATTTTTTCCATGCATCCTCGCCCTGCGGATCAAAATGTCCTGTATCGTGTTATTAAGACAATGCCCCATGTGCAGCACACCGGTTACATTGGGTGGGGGCATCACAACGGTGTAGGGTTCCCTTTCATCTGGCACACTATTAAAGTAACCTTTAGCCATCCAGTGCTCATACCAGTTTGCTTCTACCTCGTTGGGAATATAATTTTTTGACAATTCCATTGCTGAATAATTGATTGTGCTATTAACGCGTTTTTGAACGATCTTTTAACCCGGGCATGCTCACAGTACCTGCTCCTGTTTCCATAGCATTATACTGAAATTTTCTTTCGAAATATTGCAAATGTACGAATTGGGATTTCATTTCTTCCACTGCGCCAATTGTAACTGGATCGGAGCATTTGCCAGGCATACTACCCTACGGAAAGCTATTGCTTAAGCCCTCGTTGGCTGATTGCTAATACCTATATTTGCACGCTTAAATCATGTGTGTTGCAAACTGTTCAACAAAATCTCCGTCTCCAGAAAATAATTACAGGTATTGGCATATTGCTTTTCATTATAAAAGTGATTGCATGGTACCTGACGGGTTCTGTAGCTATTTTAACAGATGCATTGGAAAGCACAGTAAACGTGATTGCAGGGCTAATAGGGGTGTATAGTTTGTATATAAGCGCCAAGCCTAAAGATTGGGACCATCCTTATGGCCATGGAAAAGCAGAATTTTTGTCCGCTGCAGTGGAAGGGACGTTAATTACAATTGCCGGAATGATCATTATTTACGAGGCAATCAACAATTTCATTCACCCTCATATTATACGGAAATTAGACTACGGCATTTTACTGGTAGCCATTACCGGTGTTATTAATTATATAGCAGGGTATATATGTATCAAGACAGGCACCAAGAATAATTCGATGGCACTTGTTGCCAGCGGCAGGCATTTGCAAACAGATACTTATTCTACGGTTGGTATTATCGTTGGCCTGGTGTTTTTATATTTCTCAAAACTATGGTGGATAGATAGTGCGGTAGCAATAATATTTGCGGTAGTGATTATGGTTACCGGATATAGGATCATTCGAAGTTCTGTTTCCGGTATTATGGATGAGGCAGACGCTACGCTAATCAACAAAATAATCTGCAAGCTGAATGAAAACAGGCGGGAGAATTGGATAGACCTTCACAACCTTCGTATTATCAAATACGGTGGCACATTGCATATCGATTGCCATCTCACGCTGCCATGGTACCTGAATGTATTGGCGGCACATGCAGAAATTGAAGCGTTGTCCCGAATTGTAAGAGAAAACTTTGGCCAGTCAATAGAACTATTCGTTCATACAGATCCCTGCCTCGACTTTAGTTGCCCTATCTGCAGCAAGCACGACTGCAATGTTCGCCGGCATCGATTTACCAAAAAAATTGAATGGACAATGGAAAATATTTCAAAAGATATTAAGCACCATTTGTAGGAGTTATCAAAACCCTGCGGTTATAAAGCAACGGCTATACTGTATTCAGCTATTCAAATAATTTAGCTACCCCGAATGCTGCTGCAGCAGCCATAGCGCCAATCATTGTTACCCGCAGGGCACCCATTACAGGATTGACTCCTGTGATCTTGCTTTTAAAATAGCCAAACACAAAGAGGCAAACCAGCGTGGCAACAACCGATATTTCCAATGCTTCGGTAGAATTTGTAATAAAGAAATATGGGCTCAAAGGAATGACCCCGCCTGCTACATAGGATAGCCCTATATTTAGTGCACTTTTGGTTGCTCTTTTTGGATCGGGTTCTTCAAGGCCTAACTCATACTTCATCATAAAATCTACCCAGCGGTCTTTGTCTTGTGCTATCTCTTCGGTTGCCTGTTCCTGTAGCGCAGGACTTAATCCTATATTGGCAAAAAATTCTTTTGTTTCGGATATTTCAACTTCCCGAAGGGTTTCCACTTCATGGTATTCTCTTTTGATCTCGCTTTTATAATGATCCTGTTCTGTCTTGCCGGATAAATAGCCACCCAGTCCCATGGCGATACTACCTGCGCAAATTTCGGCAATGCCTGCAATTACAATAATCCTGCTATCCGACACTGCGCCACTCAGGCCTGCTGCTAAAGCAAAAGGAACGGTAAGGCCATCACTCATGCCAATTACAATGTCCCTTAAAAAGTCGGTGCTTTTTAAATGTGATTCTACATGAGTGTGATGAAGGTGGGTATCCATAAAACTGGTGTGTTTTAATTTTATAACACGAATTACAAGAATTAGGCGAATTCACGAATTTAAAAAACGTATTAATGCTGCTTAAACTTATTTTGTACAAGAGGCCGTCCACGGCTACGCTTCGCTATCGGGATATTTTAGCCTGACAATAATTACCAACATCACTCATTGCAGTTTAAAGAGTTGCAAGGCTTTTGCCGATTATTCCAACACATTCCATTACTTGTTCTTTTGTAATTATAAGCGGTGGTGCAAAACGTATTTTATCTCCGTGTGTGGGTTTTGCCAGCAAACCGTTTTCCTTTAATGTTAAGCAAAAATCCCACGCCGCGTCTGGATTTTCATGCTTTATAACAATGGCATTTAACAACCCTTTGCCTCGCACTGATTGGATAAAGGAGGAATTTAATTTCTCTATTTCACTGCGGAATAATTCACCCATTGCCGCCGCATTTTCCATCATTTTTTCATCCTTCAACACCTGCAATGATGCCATCGCAACCGCACAGGCCAATGGATTACCTCCGTAAGTACTACCATGCTCGCCGGGTTGTATGGTCATCATGATTTCATCATCTGCCAGCACGGCACTAACGGGCAACACGCCGCCACTTAATGCCTTGCCGAGTATTAAAATATCTGGCCGCACATTTTCATGGTCACATGCCAACATCTTACCTGTACGGGCCAGCCCGGTTTGTATTTCATCAGCGATCATCAATACTTTGTACTCGGTGCACAAATTCCTAATGCCGGTTAAATAGCCTTCGTCTGGTACCACTACGCCAGCCTCGCCCTGGATAGGTTCAAACATAAATGCGGCTACGTTTTTATCCTGTAAAGCTTTTTCCAAAGCTACCAGGTCATCGTACGGCACTATCTCAAAGCCCGGCATAAAAGGTCCAAATTTTTCATAACTGCTGGGGTCAGTAGAGGAGGAGATGGCCGCTAAAGTTCTGCCCCAAAAATTGCCTGCGGCAAAGACTATTTTAGCCTGGTTATCTGCGATACCTTTTACTTTGTAGCCCCATCTGCGGGCAAGCTTAACGGCTGTCTCACCACCTTCCACGCCAGTGTTCATCGGCAATACCTTGTCGTAGCCGAAATAGGTGGTAATATATTTTTCATATTCACCCAACAAATTGCTGTGAAAGGCTCTGCTGGTTAACGTTAGTTTCTGAGCTTGATCAGTAAGTGCACTTATAATTTTTGGATGGCAATGCCCCTGGTTTACGGCAGAGTAGCCGCTTAAAAAATCGTAGTAGCGCTTGCCATCTACATCCCACACAAAAACGCCTTCGCCGCGGTTTAAAACTACCGGCAATGGGTGATAGTTGTGAGCGCCATATTTTTCTTCTAGATCAATGTATTGTTGGGTATCGGTTGAGGAGGTTATTGTTGATTGCATGACTGGTGGTTAGCGATTGATAGTTGATGGCTGAAAGCATGGAGCGCCTTCAATTCGTTGTTGTATTGTATAAATGTTTAAAATTATTCGTCTCTTGACGGGGGCCGTAGTAGTAAACTTAGTGGTTCAGCAAATCAAGGTTGCTGCTGAGAAAGGGTGGTATGGTGAGAATAAATTTGATAGCTAATTTTTGTGCAATATACAAAAAATGCACAAAGTCTGCAGCTTTGGGCATTGAAACACAAACCATAAAGCTTACACCCTTTGTAGAATCATGTACACTTTATTCCGAGATCGAACACTTTTACAAATCAAACTTAATCCCCTGTGCCAGCGGCAATTTATCCGTATAGTTAATTGTGTTTGTCTGCCTGCGCATGTACGCCTTCCATGCATCGCTACCGCTTTCCCTGCCGCCGCCTGTTTCCTTTTCCCCGCCGAAAGCACCGCCTATTTCGGCTCCTGAGGTGCCGATATTTACGTTGGCGATGCCGCAATCGCTGCCTTCTGAGGATAAGAATTTTTCCGCTTCTCTTAAATTGCTGGTCATGATGGCGGAGGATAAACCTTGGGGCACGCTGTTCTGCATCGCTATTGCCTGGTCAAGCGTTTTATACTTCATGATGTATAAAATGGGCGCAAAGGTTTCGTGCTGCACTATATTAAAACTGTTTTTTGCTTCCGCAATACATGGTTTTACATAACAGCCGCTCTCATATCCCTTCCCTTTTAGCACACCACCTTCCACAATAAAATTGCCTCCTTCTGCTTTACATTTTTCAATGGCATCTGAATACATTTTTACCGCATCGGTATCAATTAGCGGGCCTACATGATTCTTTTCATTCAATGGATCTCCGATCTTTAATTGGTTATAAGCATTCACTAATTTATCTATGAATTTATTGTACACTTTTTCATGAATGATCAGTCTGCGGGTAGTGGTGCAGCGTTGGCCTGCTGTGCCTACCGCTCCAAATGCAGCACCGATCAATGCCATATCAAGGTCGGCATCTGGCGTAATAATAATGGCATTGTTACCGCCCAGTTCCAGCAAACTTCGTCCTAATCTTTGTGCTACGGTTGCTGCCAACGCTTTCCCCATTCTTGTACTGCCTGTTGCAGAGACCAATGGAATCCTTGCATCATTGCTTATCCATTCACCTACCTCTTTTCCACCCACTACCAAATTGTTTACGCCTTCAGGTACATTGTTTTTCCTAAAAACTTTGGCTGTTATTTGTTGGCAGGCAATGGCACAAAGCGGTGTTTTTTCACTCGGCTTCCAGATACACACATCGCCGCAAACCCACGCAAGCATTGCATTCCAGCTCCATACTGCTGCCGGGAAATTGAATGCGGAAATAATGCCTACGATCCCTAGTGGATGATACTGGTCATACATTCTGTGGCCAGGGCGCTCGCTGTGCATGGTAAGCCCGTGCAACTGACGGCTAAGCCCAACCGCAAAGTCACAGATGTCGATCATCTCCTGTACTTCGCCTAAGCCTTCCTGTAAGCTCTTGCCCATTTCATAACTCACCAATTGTCCGAGCGCATTTTTTTGTACTCTTAACGCTTCGCCTATCTGCCTTACAACTTCGCCTCGTTTTGGCGCAGGCCATGTACGCCATTGGCTAAACGCTTCCTGCCCTTTAGCTATAGCTGCGTCATAGCTCTCTTTATCACATGACTTTACAGACGCAATTAATTTTCCGTCAACAGGTGAATAGGAGTCAATGGTTGGGCCTTTTGAGGTGATCCATTTTGTACCGGTTGATACGCCTTTATTTTTTTGCTGAACCTGCAGGCTTGAAAGGAAATTCATAAATGGCTGATTTTTGTGCAAGGTATTTTATTTTATTACACGAATTTTTAAGGCACGAATTACACGAATTCTTGGGCCATCAATTACACGAATTATATAACGCAATTAACGATCCCGAATGGTATGCGGTACCCGAGGGTGACGCAACAATGATCCTCATTGCTTCCTTGCCCGGACCAAGCAATATTTTTCATCCCTGGTCAATTGAATTGGAACGCTACGCAAAAACGAACTCTAAAAATTAACACTAACCCCACCTGTTGTCCAACGTCTTGGCATAATGCTTCCCAGAAGGTCACTGTATTTGATGTCCGTAATGTTATTTACGGTGACGAAGAGATTTACTTTTTTTGCAATGGTGTAACTGCATTTTGCATTCAGCAAAAAGTAATCTTTAGATATTGTGGCATTTATTGCCGGAGCTTGTTTGGCAGCCCTGTCTTTGTACACCATGTTTGCTGACAGGCTTAATCTTTTGAAAGTATATATTGTACTCAGTTGCAATAATGTGCGGGCATGAGAAATAATATAAAAAGATGGCGCTGAATCGCTGCTCAGTGATTTTAAAAAATTTGCACCGGCATTAACATAAAGGCTTTGCTCATGCGCAAATGTTTTACGGTATGTAAGTTCTATTTCAACCCCATGCGTTTTTACTTTCTTAATATTTTTTGCCAGCGCATATACGCCGCCGGGAACCAGGTTATCCTTTCTCGGCATATTGGCGTAAGGGGTAGGTACATAATCGATCACGTTGTTTTGATCCCTGAAAAAACCTCCAATAGAAAATTTGAAATTGCTATTGATAAATGCATCTGCGCCGGCTTCATAGCTCCACGAGTTTTCTGTATTCAAATCAGGATTCCCTATCGTTCCACTTGGAACGATCGCTTTGTTGTAGTTATTAAACCGTTCTGTAAAATCCGCACTGCGTATGGCTCTTCCTGCGGTGGCACGCAACGTCATTTTACTCCAGTTATAGGATGTGCTCAATTGTGGCAATAAGGCTGCTCCATAATTTTCGTCCCAATCAAACCGTAAGCCAGGGGACAGCCTGAATTTATTTTTGTTGAATAACAGGGAGCCAAAAGCAGCGCCATGGTGTGTAGCATGATTGCCCCTGTCATTGGAAGCAATAGCCCTTCTGCCTACCTGCGTGCCGAGACTCAGGTTAAAATTTTTATTAAGCTTTTGTGAACGAAGCCCCTGCAAGATAAAATGCTTTGACTTATTCTGGTTAGCAATTGATACGGAATTATACAAATAATAATCGCTTGTTTCTTTATACATTACATCTAATTGCTGGCTATACTTTTCAGCCTGTTTTTTTAATTGCACCTGGTTCCACCAGGTCTTTACTTTTTCTGTGGCGGTGTCACTTTTAAATGTGGTGTAAAAATTTTGTGCGGCAAAATCCCGGCTGTCATAACTGCTTCTCAGCGATAGTTGCCAATCGTTTTTTAATGCAAATGCTACTGAGCCACTAAAGGTGTGATTGTGCATATATCCCCGGTTGTTGCCTCTTAAAAACTGGCCGGTAGTATTGTTGCTTAACACACCCAATGCTGCGTTTACCTTTGGGCCGGTAACACTAAAACCAGCATCAGCATTGATAAAACCATATTCTCCCACCGCCATTCCAATATTGGTGTTAGTGGCTTTTTCTTTTTTATATTTGTTGAAAGTTTTTGTAATGATGTTTATCACACCACCCACCGCTTCTGCGCCATAAATGGCGGCTGCGGGCCCACGCAAAACTTCTATACGTTCTATCTCGAAAGGCGCCACTGGTATATAAGAAGAGAAATGCCCGGTAAGCGGATCATTTAATTTGATTCCGTCCAGCAATACAAGTACTTGTTGAAAAGTGCCGCCCCTCATTACTATATCACTTTGTGTGCCCATTGGCCCACGGCTTTGTACTTCTACGCCTGGTATATATTTAATCAATTCGTCTATTGAATTAACCGGCAACTGGTGAAACATTTTTCCTTCTAATACGGTGATGCTTCGTCCGGTTTCGCTGATCTTTTGCGGACTTCGGGAAGAGGTTATTGTTACTGGATCAAGGTCCAAAGACGTTTGTGCGTAGCCGCTTGAAGATGCAACGATACATGCTGCCAGGTAAATTTTTCTCATAATGATAGTTAAGACGCCGCAAAAATAAGGACTTAAACTTTTACATGAAAAAGTTTGAGAAATAAAAGGCGGGTTTTGTGTTTCTGCAATAAGGCTGGCCTGCAGGTCAAGTCCAAGTCCGGCAGTTCTTCCACAAGAAGGTTATTCGTTGATCAAACCTTAATTAAATAGTAACGGGGATCATTTTTTCACCGGCAAGGCCGAAATTAATACTGCTCCTGTTCATTTGGAAAATCTCTGCTTTTTACATCGGCGATATATTGTTTTATTGCGCCGGAGATTTGTTCGTCCAGGTTTAGATAGCGTCTTAGAAAACGTGGTTTAAAGTCAGTGTTGATACCGAGCATATCATGCATTACCAATACCTGGCCATCACAATCGCCTCCGGCGCCAATGCCGATAGTTGGGATGGTAAGGCTTTGTGTTACTTCTCTTGCCAATGCTGCAGGGATTTTTTCCAATACGATTGCGAAGCAGCCTGCCTCCTGCAATAAAAACGCATCTTTTCTGAGCTTATCTGCCTCCGCTTCATCTGTTGCCCTTACCACGTAGGTGCCAAATTTATTGATGGATTGTGGCGTAAGGCCCAGGTGTCCCATCACAGGAATGCCGGCACTTACAATTTTTTTGACTGAATCAATTACCTCTTCACCGCCTTCCAGTTTTACCGTATGGCCACCGCTTTCTTTCATTATTTTAATAGCTGACGCAAGCGCTATTTCAGAGTTTGACTGGTAATAGCCAAATGGAATATCTACCACGATGAGGCTTCGTTCCCTGGCACGCACTACGCTTTGTGCATGATAGATCATTTGATCGAGGGTGATAGGCAGGGTAGTGGCATGTCCCGCCATTACATTGCTGGCGCTGTCACCTACCAAAATAATATCAATACCCGCCGCGTCAAATAATTTTGCAAAAGAAAAGTCATAGGCAGTGATCATGGAGACCTTTTCGCCTGCGGCTTTCATTTTCTGTATGGTGTTGGTAGTTACTTTTTTGTATTCCGTTTCTGTTGGTGGCATTCCTTTAATTTTAAAATGATATTTAATGCGGCTCTCAGCGCATTTAAGATGGCAAATATATTACTCTTCTCCTTTTAAATAATTATCTGCCGAACTATAGTGCTTTTAACAAAGCTATTGTATTGAGGGCGATAAGAATACCAGCCAGCGTTGTTGAAAATACAGCCAGCGAAACTACCCGTCAGCGCAGTAATTTTTTTTGCTAAACACTTGTAATGAATATATTTTTAATGTATGAATAATACACTTACTGCAAAACAACTGGTGGAAAAATACAGCTTGTCACCACATCTGGAGGGTGGGTATTATAAAGAGAATTACAGGTCGTTGGAAACTATTCCCAAAGCATTTTTACCTAAACGTTTTAATGGCGAAAGAAGCTACAGCACCGCTAT
The DNA here is from genome assembly GCA_039922375.1 of Ferruginibacter sp. Classification (GTDB taxonomy): domain Bacteria; phylum Bacteroidota; class Bacteroidia; order Chitinophagales; family Chitinophagaceae; genus Ferruginibacter. Next base: position 59,766 of record JBDSAA010000041.1, on the reverse strand, counting down.
TTATTTTTTACTGGAAGAAGGAAACTTTTCAGCTTTTCATAAAATTGAAAGCGATGAATGCTGGCATTTTTATGCAGGAGAAACATTATTGATCCACGTGATACACTTAAATGGCCGGCTTGAAACCATCAGGCTGGGAAGTGAGCTGCAAAATGGCGAACAGTTCCAGGCAGTGGTGCCCGCAGGGTGCTGGTTTGCTTCGGAGCCTGCGGCTGGCACTGCATATTCATTCGTAGGTTGTACCGTGGCGCCGGGTTTCGATTTTGGTGATTTTGAACTGGCTAACGAAGAAGTGTTGTCCAAACAATTTCCGCAGCACAAGCCACTTATCAAAAGGCTGTGCAGGTGAGGGCATTTTAAATTTTGCAGCATTATTTAAGGAAAAGGAAAAACGAACCAACCCAAACCCATCCCGATTATACCTCCAACAATTCCGGCAATTGCGTCTATGTTATCTGCATGCCCTCTGCCTGTGATCAATGATAACAATTCGAAACCGTAACAGATAGCCACTAAAGCTGAAAAACTGAGGACAGTAGCTAATACGGATTGTACCGGAAATAAATACAACAAGAAAAATTGCAGCAATGCACCCAGCGGAATACCTACAAAAAAATGCTTCTTCTTGTCGTGCTCTATTTTGTATGCCATAGCTTTGGGGTTGTTAATTATGGGATTAAATATATAACATCCGGAAGATGTATAAAAACCGGGTTTTAATTTCAACGAGGTGATTTGAAAATGCCAGGCGATATCGTGTATCAACTAAAACTTCCGTCTCTGCTGAGTTACGACAATTGACTATTTACTACCTGAAAAATATTTCAATGCTTCTTCTGCAATTGCAGGCGCCAACCTGAAGCCGGAGCCTGCAGCCGCACCGGCAATAATATAATTGTAATGATCCGCCGAAGGTTCAATTATAGGGTCACCATCCTGGCTGTAAGTGTCACAAAATACCCTGCCGGTAGTACAGCCAGGAGCCAACTGAGGAAAGTATTTCTTTAGGATGCCCCGGCCCTTTTGTATATCGGCTTGCTCAATAGCTAATGTTGCAATTTCGGGAACAACATCCCAATGATCACATCTAAAACTAAACAGCCAATAACCGTGTTCGCATTTTGGCATTAAAAAGGCATCGTCATCAAAAAAGTAAAATACGGGGTCACTTGCTTTGGGTTGTTCGTAAATATGAAAGGCTACAATTTTTTTAACCCTTGTCTTTTTCGTAGTTAATAGGCCAAGGCCTAAAATTTCGTTCATCCAGGGGCCGGTAGCCTGTATCACCCTTTTTGAATGAAAGCATTTTCCATCAGCAGTTTGCAGATCAAATACAGCCTCACGGGCTTTTACAGCCAATATTTTTGTATGGTCAATTATAAAAGAACCGGGAGTAATTTCAAAATTTTCAGCTAATAAATTAGCTACTTCGTTTTTTACCTCCTGGCTTGCGTTACCCCCCGAAATAACAGTGTTACCTGGGGGCAACACAAGAAATGGATGATCTTTCAACAGGCAAGGAATGATTCCGGGCGACAATGTCGCATTTATATCAACCAATTGCTGTAGCACGAGGTGTGCATTTACCTCTTGAACGATTCCAAAAAATGGGAGATCTTTTATTGGCAAGGCAGGCATCTCTTTCCTCAATTGGGAATAGAGCGAACGCGACCTTTCGGCAAGGCGGTAACGCAACGGGGTATGGCCGCACGGAAGATCGAGACTGGCAGAATAAAAACTGGCTCCACTACCAACCTCCGACTGCTCGAAAAGGCCAATTTGCCAATGAGGGTATTGTTGCCTTGCATACCATGCAGCACAAACGCCGATTATGCCCGCACCTATAACAGCCAGGTCAAGTTCAGTATTTATTTCTTTTACTATTTTTTCCACCATACAGAAAATATCATCAGGTTTGCTGTGCCGTTGTTAAATACCTGGTGACTTTGTTGTGAGTCGAAAAAAAGAACATCGCCGGGTTTTACTGCTTCCTTCAGTTCTCCATTATAAGTTACAATGCCCGATCCGGAAGCAATGAACCAACATTCCTTTACATCATGTAGATCCAACGGTGAGGTCTCATTTGGGTAGACAATAAATTTGGATCCTTTAAATGGAGCGATCGGATGTTCGCTTTCGTGGCCCAGGTCTATTTCATCCACTACCATCACATTGTCGTATAATTCCGGGGGCAGAAATGAAAGTTTAGGAATGTTGTTCATAATTGTAACCGTTGTTATATTATTAGTAAAGTGGCTGGTTGATTATTTATATTCAGTTGTGAATAATGTTGCAGGAAGCGCAGGTTTAATTTCTTCAAAACTGATCGTTTTAAAATATTGGGGTAACGATGCCGTCAGCTGCGGTTGTGTTTGTTGAAAATAATTTTTTTCTGCGGGTGAGCCTTTGTGGCCAAGCAGGTTCCATATCGATACCGCAGAATCCGGCATAATTGGGAAAGCAAGTAAAGCAAATCCCTTCAGCCACCAATAAGCAGGGTTAGCATCAAAGGATAACTGGCCTCCAAGGTTGATCCATTCTTTCAAAGGAGGGATGCTGTTTTTTAGTTGAAAACCGGGGGGAGTTAAACATTCGCCTTGTGTTATCAACAGCTCTTCCAGTTTTTCCGCCAACACATCATCCACAATGGCCGGTTGTTCATTCAAGGCAGCCCATGCGCATGCAAGCAACGGTTGTAGACGATCCGCTAAGTCTCCATTTACAAAGCCAAGAAATTCTTCCACGTTGAAATCACACATTTCGTTTTCAGGATTTTTCCAAACCAGGAAGTAGCGGACCGCATCCGGACAAAGCGGCGTTTTATTTATAATATCGTTTCCCCAGATAGCATGTCCGCGGCTGGTAGAAAATTTTGAATTTTCAAGTGTAAAGAAATGATTGGGCAACAAAAAATCAATTGGACGGTAAGCACCAGATTCCAGCGCCAGCGCAACACCGGCTACAAGATATGGGATGGTACAGTCGATACCAAAACTTGCAACGGTGATCACATCTGAATCTTTATGAAAAGGATTGAGTGTAGTGTTGAATTTCTTTTTATACAATTCCCCACAAAACATTGAATAAAAATATAAGCCAGTATAAGTAAATAATACATGAGGGATATTGCTACCATCCATTGACCATTGAATTCCCCATGTAGCTGGATTGGTAATTCTCACGTACAGGCCTTGCTGATCGAAATAGGTTTTAGCTATCTTTATGAATTCTCCGCCCGCATTCATATTCTCAAGATGCCGTAGCAATTCATCTTTTTTATTGATTATAAGGTATAGGTCGTGGTCATTTATTGACGTAAGCGGATGATTGCCCCTGCGGAAGGCAGGCGAAACAAGATCCATCGGGCGGTATTGGGTACCGCAATCTTCACATTGATAGCTACCCGTAGCTGATCCGCATCCGGGGCAATTACCCAGGATCCAGCAGCCTGCCAGGAAACAATCCTCTTCCTTGGAATATAAATATTTTTCGGGCCTTATTTCCGTCACGCCTTTATCAACAAGGCTCTTAACAATATCCTTAAAAAAAGTGTTGAAATCCTCTTTGTATGCAGTATCCAATGGATTTATAAATGCATCGTATTCTATCTTAAGTGCATCCAGGTCGTTCTCCATCTTGTTGTGAAAATCATTACAAAGAACTTTTACATCTTTGCCTGTTTGCCATGATTTTAAATTCATATAAGATTCATATACATCAGAACCAAAGAAGATAGCTGCCTCGCTGCCATTTCTTCTTTGCGCCCGGGCAAGCACATCCATTTTGAGGTATGGCCCCGATAAGTGCCCTAAATGCAAGCCTCCGTTAGGAGTAGGCATAACAGGAATTAAAAGGTATTTTCTTTTGCCATCTTTTAGCCGTTGAAAGTTTGACATTTGGAAGGGTTTAAGTTTAGGCTTTAGGATTATTCAACATAGTTTGGTTAAAAAATTCTTGTTACAGGGATTTGTTTTTAGTTAGCATCTTTGTGATACTTATCAATTTCATTCATAATTTTAAATGTTTCTGTTATTGCAGTACATGAATTTCCTTTTCGGGCATGTAATGCAAATTTACCCGGTTCCATAACAACAGCCCCTACAGTTTCAGATCTCCTGATATTGCCTTCGCCATGGGCACAAATTCCCACGGGGTACAAGGTGTGATCAGAAAGAATATTGAAAAGCATTTCGGGGGTAATCTTCCCAAGCTCATCTGGCAACAACTGTTGTAAAAGCCTCAAGCGTTTTATGGAGGAATTTTTAAACAGGAAATGCATTTTATCTTCTTTCGCCAGTTCATGATCAAGGTAATGATTTGTATGCAATAGAACAGTATCTTCGATTGTCCTCAAATGATTGCCCGTTAACTCAATTGCCAGGATACGCTTTTCGTCAGCGATCAAAAAACTTCTCGAACTGCTTCGTTTAATTTTCACGAGTTCATGCAGGCATTCTTCTATGGTGGACAGCTTTAGCAAATGCCTTACTAACAAATACGGCGAAACGCCCGGTTGCCAACCTGCCGATACAACCATGTTGATATTAATAGAAAGTCCGTAGCTATTCAATCCCATATACCCTAATAAACCTGCAAAGCCATACATCAAGATTTCAGGACTGTTTTCTTTTTCCGGGATAATTCTGAATATGCAGCCAAGTTCAGTCATGTTGCCCGGCAGGTCAATTGTTTGACCGGTAATAACAGAATGGGGTGCGATATTAAAAGCAAGGGTGGAACAATCTCCTTCTAAAATATCCTGTTCATTCCAGGCAATCAGTTCAACCCTTACCTGCAATAAAACCGCATCTTCATAAGATATATTTGCGCCTGCAGCCAGCCCTTTAAGTTCCAGTGCTATCTCGGGAAGTTGGGCTTCAATGACAGCGGCATGTTGTAGTACCAGGCCCTGCATTAATTCTTCTTCAAGCGGAACCTGCCTGATACTATTTATCCGGGCCCTGTTATCATTTAAAAAATCATTGATCTTTGGGCCTAAGAAACGGCCATGTTGTAGTCCACGTTCATAAGCGTTACCGCTCAAAATAATTTCAGGGATCGTATTCACTGCCTTCAGTAATTTATAATTTATTAGCGTTTGTATTTCTTTTTCCTCTTGCTACAAGATTAACAAAAGCAGTGTATACTTATAGTGGAAAAGGCTATTCGGTTGAAAAAAGGGTTTTACTGTAACTCCAAAAACACCGGTTCACTTCAAACTCATCCTACATCCGCACGGAAAAATATAGTTTTAACGGAGATTGCAGATACTTCATTCTTTTACAAGGTATTCATTAAGACCTTCTGTGATTTTTTCTTTTATGTCATTCCCGCTTGGGACATACTGGTGCCAGTTAAAAACCGAACTTTCGTTTTCAATATCATATACTTTTCTTCCTGCAAGTTTGTTAATGATCTTGGCGCTGCGCCAGGCTACCAGGCTTAGGTTGGGATCGGCAACGCCACGTACATGACGGGCGCCATTTTGGATGAAAATTTTATTTTGTGCGGGCCCATCCCATTCAATGCAAAAATCTTCACTGATCTCAAAACCATTCTCATTGGTTTTAAGTTTCCCCATAATGCCATCAAGGAATTTGGGCGGCTGGTATTCGAAACCGGTAGCGAAAATGACGATATCGGCATCGTATTTATTTATCTCGCCTGTTGATGTGTTTTTACAAATAAGTGCCCATCCCTTCTCCGCTTTTCTAAAATCAATGATGTCATTATTAAAATGCAGTTTAGCAAGTTTGCCTTTTCCTTCAATCAGGTCCACTTCATACAGGTTGCGGTAAATCTCCTCCAGCAAATCAAGATTGATACCATCGCTGGCCAGCGTTTGCTGGCCGAGTAATTTTTGTTTTTCGTCATCAGGCAAATGGTAAAAATATTCGCTGTATGATGGAGTAAAAAATTCGTTGGTAAAGGGCGAATCATCAATGGGCAGAAAATTAGGGCGCCGGGATATCCACCGGATATTACCTGGCAATGCAGATCTGTTCAAAAGCAATTGGTTCACAAGCTCCGCACCACTTTGCCCCCCGCCGACAACGGCGATCTTTTTATCGGCAAAGGGATTATTTTCCTGTATAAATTGTGTGGCATGAAAAACGGTAGAACAAAGGTGAGGACGTACACAGTCTGGAACCTTGGCAGTTTGCCCCGCCGCAATTACAATATTTTTTGCTTTATTTCCTCCTTTGGAATGTTTAAGGTTGAAATAGCCGTCAGTAAAACTTACGCTTTCGACACTCGTATCAAAATGCAGGTTTGGCAATGACTCGCTTACCCATTGGAAATACTGGTTAAATTCCCTTCTTTTTACCCGCGGAAACCTGGCCATGGCGAACCGGTACATACGTTTCTTGTGTGCCAAAAAAGAAAGGAATGAATATTGGCTCGTTGGGTCTACCAGCGTAACCAGGTCCTTCAACCAGGATACCTGAATAGTGGCTTCAGGAAAGAGCATTCCCGGAAACCATTGGAATTCCTTCTTGCAGTCAAAAAAAATACTATTGATTTGTTTCAGCGGATCTAAAAGCGCTGCAGTGCTAAGGTTTGAAGGTCCGATGCCAATCCCGACCAGGTCAGTTTCGATATGTTTGTTCATATGCCTCTTTTAAGGGTTAAATGTCAACCAAAATGTTTCTTTATCTATAATCTTTAAAAATGCTGTTTTTAATGTCCGGCCATTCATTTTTTAAAATGCTATAATAAATCGTATCCCGTCTGCGCCCAAACTGCATGAGGGTATGGCTTCTCAACACACCTTCCTCAGTGGCACCAATACCTTTAAGGCTTTTCCTGGCATTACTGTTTAAAAAGTCTGTTTTGAATTCAACCCTTTCCATGCCTAACCCTTCAAATGCATATTGTAGCAGCAAAAATTTATTACTCCTGTTTACGCCTGTTTGTTGAAATTGCGGGGCCACCCAGGTCCAGCCGATCTCCACTCTTTTATCCCGAAAAGAAAAATTTCCAAACGAAGTGCTGCCGGTGATCTGCCCGGATTCTTTATGTATAGATGTAAAAGTAACCCGGCTCCTGCCTGCCCTGTCTTGTATGGCATCATCAATAAAGCTGTTCAGGTCTTTATCATTATTAATGGCAATGGCGAAATATGTCCAAATTGCATCGTTGAAAACCAGTTTCCTGTACCCTTCAATATCAGTACTCATTAAGGGCCGCAACACCACTATATTATTTTCAAACTCAACATTTCCAGTAAATAATTCACCTGCATCCGGATAATTCATATTTCAATTTTTATTTTTTGCTCAATAGTGAATAACAGTACAAGAGTGCGACGCCACCGAAGCTTTACCAAGGCTCAATTGCCGGGTCAAAAAGAATAAAAAAACACATGCCTCAGATCAATGACCTGTCATTACTACTGAGCTTATTTTTTTCGAAACAACGCAGCTAATTGGTCAACTGTCTTTACACCAGCCAGGTCCTGGTCGCTCATTTCAAAAATGTTCACGTCAAACTTTCCGGTAAGCTTTGTAATGATTTGTACAAATTGCATTGAATCGATACCAAGATCTTCTTTCAGCAATGCGGTACCAGGAGGAGCCGCAATTTTTTTAACTGCAAAAATGGTTTCATTTATTTCGGCCTGTATATTATCCATATTGATGTGTCATTTTTTAATTGGTATATAGCTTTTCCAGTTCGTATGAATAATCCTTTATTATATTGTTTCGAAGTATTTTGTTTTGTGCCGATAGCCGGTTGCTTTCCGCAGAAAATTCTTTGCGGGTAATAAAAAAATTGCAGATTTTTTCATGGGGCGGAAGCATTTCATTTATCCTGGCAATTTCCAGTTTAATATCATCATGACCGGTTTCTATAGATTCCGGTACAATTAAGGCTACCAAATAGGGGTGTTCATCCCCATACACCAGGCAGTGCTTTATAAGGGGGGAGGTTTCTATTTTTTTTTCAACCGTAGCAGGATGCAATTTAATAGCATTGGCTAGTACAATCAGTTCTTTGATTCTGCCATTGATAAATAAATAACCATCCTCGTCAAGGTACCCAAGGTCGCCGGTGGCTACATACCCGTCTTCAAGAAAGGTAGCATTGTTGTCCTCGTTCCGGGCTTTGTAATAGCTGGTATTTACCGGGTATTCACATTTAACAAGCAATTGATTGTTCTCATCAAATTTTACCCGTTTACCCGGCAACAATTTACCAACGCTTCCGGTCTTATTATTTCCAAAATAATTTTTTGAAACAATACATACCTCATTCATTCCATAGCCCTGGTAAAGCGGCATTTCCATTTGTTCATAAAATGCCAGTGTATCAGTACCTAGCGGAGCGGAACCCGTCCACAGGTAACGGATTTTTCCACCTAACTGTTGTTGGAATTCCTTTTTCAGCAGGGGAGTGGGTAACCGTTCTGCGGGATCGATATCAGCCAGGAAATTTTTCATGATTGTTTCAAAGAAAAAAGGCACACCCATGATTACTGTGGGCTGGTTAATTTTAATAGCATGAAAAACATATTCCTTCGGAACCAAGATGATATCAAAATCAAACAGGATGGCTGAATATATCCAGTAACGCTGCTGGTAGGTATGCAATGGTAAAAAAACCATTAATTTATCCTCACTGCTGTGCTGGAAAATTTGCTGTACAAAGGTTATAGCTGCATCCACACTTTGTTTCATTGCGCCAATCACTTTAGGTCGTTGAGTAGAGCCGGATGTGAATTTATAGGTCAGTACATCTTGCGGGCTATATTGTACCGGTGTAATTATTACTCCTGTTTCAATGGGTTGATTTTGGCAAACATCCTCAAACCGGTATACCCCTTCAACGTTTTTATACGCTTCCACATTTGATAGCAGGAAGGGTAGTTCGAATTCAGACAGGATATCATCAATTGCATACTTCACCGCAGGATCAAAAGGCACTGTTATTATTCCGGCAGCAATGCATGCCAAATCAATCACTACCCATTCAAGTGTATTGGTTCCTATAATGCCAACTTTATCTCCACGATTTATTTTTTTTGACCTGAAAAAAGCAAGTGCCTGTAAAATATTTGTTTGCAATTCTTTAAAGGGCAATACTATTTTCTTACCGTTTTGGTAGGTTTCAAGATGCGATGTGCAATCCTGCAATTTGCTGATAAGCCTGTTTACCTGGTCAATTTCCATTAATGCTCATATGATAGAAAAGAAGAAATGAATGAACCCGCCCAACCTGTTCCGAAAGACAATATCAGGCCCTCCTTTTTTGTGGTTTCCATTTCCTTCATCAGGTCCTTTAAATTCACCAAAAAGTCGAGACAATCAAGATGCGCATATTTGGTTTGATTGGCAGAAAATATTTTTTCAACATCCAGCCCAACCATTTGCAAACATTGGTTGATCAATAAAGGATTGGCATTTTGTGTGATAATATGGGCCACCTCATCCGGCGTAACATTTGACCGCTCCAGCAGTTCCCGAAGGGTTTTTACATAATATTTGCAGAGTATCAATGAGTCATCACGATTAAGGTTAACCGCATGAAACCTGCCCGCTGAAACGGCCCTGCTGTTTATAAGCGCCGGGCCCTTTCCTGTTTTTTTTAAAAGCATTGCTCCGGAAACGTCCGACAACACACCATAAGTACCAACAAGCCTGTTTACCAGGTTATCAATCTTAATATTCCCCAGTATCAGTATATTATTAATCCTTTCATTTTTGTTGGCAATTTGCGATGCAAGGGTGAATGCGTGATCAATGTTTGCGCAATGGTTACCATCCAGATTTAATACATACGCATTATCAAGTTCAAATTCGTATTGAATATATTGTCCCAGGTTCAGTGTTTGCCGTTGATCACCTTCCTGGGCTAGTATGATCAAATCAATTTCAGCAGGTTCCGCGGCCTCATCCATAAATATTTGCTCCACTGTATTTGTAAGCATTTCTTTATCATCCAATTTATCTTCCACCCTTACTGCATCCACTTTTAATTCCTCTTTTATAAAAGCAGCATAAGCCTCCTTATTGGGAAAAACGGCGGGAATATCCCGGTCGTTAACCATATTTATCAAGTCGGTAATCTGTAAGCGGTTTTCGGGTACATAATAACCAATGTGCGCTATTTTTATATCAAACATCTATTACTTAATTGCTGTTGTTTTTTAATTACCTGGATTCCTCCCTATATTCATATTTGTCATTCCGGTAGTACTAATGTGGTATGCATCCTGTGATAGTCTTTCGCTTATATTTTCCACAGAAAACTTTCTAATCTATTCTTCCTAGGGTTGATTAAGTTGTTGCTGCAACAGCCTTACAAACTCCTTAGAATTAAATGGTTCAAAAATAGTTGAGTGTTCTCCTTCGATCTCGTACATGGTTACGTGTCTGGCATATTTCATCCACCTGTTTTTGATATCTTCTTCTAAAAGAAATTTTTTGTACCTGATATTTCTATTTTTATCAAGAAAATAATAATGTTCACGGGCATAAAAAACAAGGATATCCCGATCATATTTCTTTACCTGGTAATGCTCAAACGCATTTTCGAATTTTTGCTCGAATTGCTTAAAAACCATTATTCCAACATCTTCTTTTTGAAAACGGTAAATTTTATTAACAAAAGATTTTAGCCTGTTAATTTTATATTCTATGGCTTCTTTGGGATGCTTCGTCCAGAGAAAAGTTTCAAAAGCAATTTTTAAATAGACCCTTGCCGCAACTCTTTTTATTATCCAGGGAATTTTATTCAACTGCTTAGGTGTTGCGGAATGCAGATTTTCATCTTTTGACAGTATCACATCGAACATTGCCAGTAATTTTATTTTTTTGCCCATTGCCTGCAGCTTCCGGGCCATTTCCAATGCAATAACTCCTCCTATACAATGGCCGGATAATGCATAGGGGCCTTCCGGATCTAGTAGCAGCATTTCATCTACGTATTTAGCAGCAATATCTTCAATAGTAAGCGGAAAAGTTTCCAGTTGTTTGATACCGGAGGGCTGTTGAAATCCATATACGGGCTGATCATCATCCAGCATACAGGCAAATTTTTCAAAAGTAAATGCGGTTCCGCCCCCGCCGCAAACTATATAAAGCGGCCTTTTGCTGCTGCCTGCTTTAATCGGAACAATTGACCTGTCAGGATCGAATGTCCATTTTTGCTTCTTGTTATCTGCCCCATGGTTTCCCGGTTGAGCAACCACGTTTTTGCCAGTCAGTTTACTAAGATAAACTGCCAACTCAGCTATGGTTGGGTAAACGAAAAAGTATTTAATATCCAGGTCTAGGTCAAAATCTTTTCTGATAGCCGATATTACCTGAAGCGCCTGCAGGGAACCTCCTCCAAGCCTGAAAAAATTATCCTCAATGCTCACTACATCCACCCCTAAAAAGTTTCGGATAATATCCGCCAGCTTAGCTTCCATCTCATTTCGGGGTGCTATATACTCTTTGCAGGTTGATTCACTAGTGGCGGGCATATGCAAAGCGTTCCTATCCGTTTTACCATTAGGGGTAGTTGGGAATTTCTCCATGCATACCCATAAGGCCGGAATCATGTGCGTGGGTAGCTTTTCAATTAAATATTGCTCAATATTAAATTGATTAAATGCTCCTTTGGGAATAATGTAGGCTACCAATCTCCTGTTTCCTTCCCTATCTTCATCCGAAAGCACTACTGCCTGGCTCACAAGGTCACACCCAAGCAACGCCTCCTCAATATCTTCAAATTTCACTTTGATCCCCTTATGTCTGAAGTAGGACAAATATTGACCTGATGATTTATCAAGCTCTACAGAATTCAGTTGTTTGGGTTCCCTTTTCTGTGATGCCTGTTGTACTTGTTGAATAGTTTCATTTAAGACACTATCTGACATGGTTAATAATTTAATTATGCTGGTTGGGTATAATTGATCGACATTAATCTCAAAGCAGAATGCCCTGAAGTAATAATAAAATTATTCTGTATAAGGAAAAATGGATTCTGTGGTTTTAGCAGTAATTAAAACATCATCAAGGATTTGTATTGCGGGCTTTTCAATGGTAGGGTCAAAATACAATTTTTAAATTTCCTTCCGGAATATTTTTATGGTTCATGCGGCGATCATTGCCGACATAAAAATATATTATTATTATGTTAAGAGGAAATTAGTTTCAAATTATTTAACTGCGTGGCGCAATGAGGCAGTGAACCTGTCAGACAGAAATCGTTAGTATAACGTTTTTGATTTTGAGAGATTGCCGAGTACCTGAATAGTTAATGATCAATTAAAATATAAAGCACTCAATTCCAAGATCGACAATCCAGATTAGCAAACCACTACCGGTGACATCCTTCCCCGCTCATTTCCCGATTCCCGGCCTCTATTCAACCCGTCAGACAATGTCATTAAGTTAAGGAATTGCATTGCCACCCTCTTTAGAACGGGCGAAAAAATGGAACAAAGTATATCGGCTTGAGGGGCGTAGCCTTGATCAATATTGTTACAACAGATTTTAATCCGTTGTAAGATGCACAATTTGGAAAAGAGAACCGTAGGTTAATTTTTGACGACAACCCCAGATGAACACGTTCATGGATCAATATTTGTTCAAATTTGCCTGGGCTATTGTAGATGGAGCCTGGGCTCAGATTAACAGTGGGATAGGAGTTGCAGGAAAACATACCTAAAACATTTTACGACAAGCCTGACAAAAATTTCCCTTTATTTCAGTTTATGTTTGGTCGGAAAGCACATTTTTGCTGAAGATAAATCTGCACCGAACGAAGGTTTCTTTACACGAAATACAAACTCCCGGACATGCGACACAAAAAGGCGACTGAAAAACATCCGGGATATATACAAACCATCGATGCCCCTTCCCCGGTAAATTTCGGAAACACAGAATACATTTATGACACAGCAGGAAATGTCACTTCGGTCATCCGGGAGGGTAAGGCAAATTATAAATTAAGCTATGACAAGGACCGACTATTAAAAAGTAAAACGATCAAAATGCCTGATGGTCCTGGCGGAATGGAAATCGTGGAAAAGTAGAGCTATATCTTCTCAAAGTAATCCGGCTGCTAAACAACGTTTTGAAAAAGTTGATCAAACCAATTAACTTTCATCAATAATTCTTTGATCAACAGCAATTCAAGTTGATCTGTATTTTGCAAATATCCCAGTCTGGCATAGAGCCATTAACATTCGCATATCCTTTGAAATGTAATTTTCACAACTCAAACGATTGTTATGAAGCACCTGTTACTTACTACATTTTTATTTAGCACCCTATTTACAATGGCACAAAACTCCGTCGGCGATTTTCAAGATCATGCTGATATTGGTAATCCCAAAATGAGGGGCAGTGCATTGTATGACAGCAACACGCAGGTGTACACGCTTAAAGGCGGAGGGTATAATATCTGGTTTAACCGGGATGAATTCCAATACACTTACAATAAACTGAAAGGCAATTTTATATTGACCGCCAATATGAAACTATTGGGCGAAGGAAAAGACCCCCACCGAAAAATCGGCTGGATGATCCGTGAATCTGCAAGGGAAGACGCTGCACATATCAGTGCCACATTGCATGGTGATGGGCTTACTGTATTGCAATGGCGAAGGTTGCGTGGAGCATTTATGAGGGATCCGCAGGATGAAATATTTCACCTGAAAAAAAATGTAGAGATCATACAACTGGAAAGAACAGGTGCAACCATCATCATGCGGACAGCCAACACCGGGGAGCCTTTGCAGGAAGTAGGCCGCACAGATATGCCGGATATGCCTGCTGAAGTATTAGCAGGTTTGTTCGTATGCAGCCACAATGCAGATGTGCTGGAAGAGGGCATGGCATGGAACGTGAGAACAGAACAAACAGTTCCGGACACACATGACGGTTACAGGGATGGCATCTTATCCAGCAAGCTTGAAACTATACATGTATTTGATGGCAGGCGAAAAATTATTTATAAAGATGCAGGCAGGCTGGAGGCTCCTAACTGGATGCCTGATGGGAACAAAATATTGTTCAATAAAGGCGGCTCTATATTTACTATTCCACTAACAGGCGGTATTCCTGAAAAGCTCAACACAGGATTTGCCAACAGGAATAATAATGACCATGTTATTTCTTTTGATGGAAAAATGCTTGGCATCAGCCATCACCGCAATGGCTTGCCAGGCGGCGGTTCCACTGTTTATGTATTACCATTGGCAGGTGGCGAACCAAAGCTGGTCACCGATAGTACTCCATCCTATCTTCATAGCTGGAGTCCCAATGGAAAAGAGGTGATTTATGCCGGACAAAGGATAAGCAAAAGCCCTGCTTACAACTTATATAAAAAGCCCGTCAATGGGGGGCCCGAGGTTCAGCTAACTTTCAATAATAAAGGAATAACAGACGGTCCTGAATTTTCGCCTGATGGGAAGTATATTTATTTTAACAGCAATGAAACATCCACCATGCAATTGTGGCGTATGAAACCAGACGGTAGCGGCAAGGAGCAAATCACTTTCGATGAATACCACAATTGGTTTCCGCATATTTCACCCGATGGAAAATGGATCGTATTTCTATCTTTTCCTCCAACTATCTTGCCCAACGATCACCCGTTTTATAAAAGGGTAATGCTTCGTTTAATGCCGGTAAATGGAGGCGCACCAAAAGTAATAGCATATTTGTACGGCGGGCAGGGAACCATCAACACCCCGTCCTGGAGCCCCGATAGCAAAAAGGTAGCGTTCATCAGCAACAGCGGCCCAATAAACAAATAGCATGAAGAAAACAATCGATTAATTCCAGCCAACATCAAACGACACAGTTATAATTTACAAGGCCAAATAAGTATCTTAGTAAAACGCTGGCCAACCAAGGTAGGTAGCACCAAACGAATTCGTGTAATTCGTGAGAAAAATTCGTGTAATAAATTAGTGTAATCAGTGTAATCAGTGTAATAATTCAGTATCAATAATTCAGTGTAATCAACAAGTCATCCATGGCAGAAAAACCAAGCACATCCTCACCCCAGCTCAGAAGAACCCTAGGCCCATTAATGCTCTGGGGGCTGGGCGTCGGTTATGTAATATCAGGCATGTATTTCGGGTGGAACCTTGGACTTCCTGCCGGAGGTACATTAGGCCTTGCGATCGCAACATTTTTTATAATCATTCTATACATCACCTTTACTTTTTCATACACAGAACTGGCCTGTGCCATTCCAAAAGCCGGCGGTGTTTTTGACTACGCCACCAAAGCCATGGGCAAAGACATTGGCTTTATCGCAGGCATGTCACAGATCATCGAATTTGTTTTTGCCCCACCTGCCATTGCTGCGGCAATCGGTGCATACTTTCATATTTTCTTTCCGCAGTTTTCTGTTATTGCCATCGCTATTACTGCCTATATTCTTTTTACTGCTTTAAATATTTATGGTGTAAAGGCTGCGGCTACTTTTGAATTGATCATAACCGGGTTTGCGGTATTTGAGCTATTGCTTTTTAGCGGAATTACATTGCCGCATTTCAAATTGGACAATCTCACACAAAATGCTTTTCCTTTCGGATGGAAAGGAGTGTGGGCCGCAACTCCATTTGCCATCTGGTTTTTTCTTGGCCTCGAGGGAGTGGCCAACGTAGCCGAAGAAACGGTCAATCCGCAACGAAATGTTTTAAAAGGTTTTGGTTCTGCTTTGCTCACGCTGATCATTTTATGTGTACTGGTTTTTATCTCATCTGTGGGAGTAGGAGGCTGGGAAAAAGTAGTGTACCCAGCTCCGGGGGCTGATGCGTCCGACTCGCCGCTTCCCTTGGCTCTGTCACAGATAACGGGCAATAGCGGATGGCTGTACCATTTATTGATCACGATTGGCTTGATGGGATTGGTAGCATCTTTTCACGGATTAATACTGGCAGCAAGTCGTGCTACATACGAGTTTGGCAAAACGGGCTGCATACCACCCATCTTCGGCAACATACATCCCAAATTTAAAACACCCGCCAATGCTTTGTTGTTGAATATGGGCATTGGTATCATCGCATTGTTTACGGGCAAAACCGGTGATATCATTACCATCGCCTGTTTTGGTGCAATCATGTTGTATATTTTTGCGATGATCGCCGTACTGCTTTTAAGAAAAAACGAACCGGCCCTGCCACGGCCTTTCAGGGTGCCGCTGTACCCGTTTTTCCCCATCACAGCATTGCTGATAGCAGTGGTTTCCATGGTTGCGATGATCACCCTCAATATTAAATTAGCCATCTTCTTTTTTGCTATACTGGCACTTGCTTATATTTGGTTTCATTTTATTGTAAAACGAAAATCAAATGGCCAACCCTCCACCATCGCCTGATAAAATATTACAGCAGTTAGCCGAACAAAATACCGAAAAAGTAAAGTTGGCTATCACTGATATCGATGGCGTCCTGCGGGGCAAATTGATCAGTTTCGAAAAGTTTGTTTCTATTGTTGAAAAAGGTTTTGGCTTTTGTAATGTAGTGTTTGGATGGGATGCCGGGGACATTGCTTATGATAACAGTCAATACACCGGTTGGCACTCCGGCTATCCCGATGCAACAGCCGTGATTGACCTGAATACTTTCCGCCAGATACCTTGGGACAATGACACACCACTTTTCCTCGCTGATTTCAGGGATGCAAAAGGGAACGATTTGCCTGTATGCCCCCGCAGTTTATTAAGGCAGGTAACCGGGCAAGCCACCGCCAGGGGATATACGCCGTATTTTTCGCAGGAGTTTGAATGGTTCAACCTCGTAAATAATACCGAAGAATTATATGCCGGAAAGTTTCGGGATGTAAAGCCAATTACCAATGGCATGTTTGGTTATTCCCTGCAACGTGCCGCAGAAAATAATGAATATTTTAATGACCTGTTTGATCTCCTTAAAAAGTTTGGTGTTCCCTTAGAAGGCTTGCATACAGAAACCGGCCCGGGAGTGTATGAAGCAGCCATCACTTATTCAGAAATATTGGAGGCTGCTGACAGGGCAGTGCTTTTTAAATCAGGCGTTAAGCAAATAGCGAATAGCCACGGTGTGATAGCAACCTTCATGGCAAAATTCAATGAAACGTTGCCGGGCTGCAGTGGCCATATACACCAAAGCCTTTGGCAAACGGATAAAAAACAAAACCTGTTTTATGATAAAAAAAAGGCATCAGGCATCAGCGCATTAATGGAAAGTTATATGGCAGGGCAACTGGCCTGCATGCCATTTATACTGCCCATGTTTGCACCCACCGTCAACAGTTATAAGCGCCTCGTCGAAGGCGCCTGGGCACCGACCACATTAACATGGGGAATAGATAATCGTACGACTGCTTTGCGTGCATTACCAGGAAGTAGCAGTTCCACCCGGCTGGAAACAAGGGTGGTAGGCTCCGACAGCAATCCCTACCTCGCAATGGCCGCCTGCCTTGCTACCGGGTTGTATGGCATCAATAACAAGTTGAAATTAAAAACAACGGCAACAACAGGCAGTGGCTATGCTGACACAAAAAATGGCACACTACCGAAAAATTTGTGGGAAGCTACGCAGTTGATGAAAGAATCACCCCTTACAAAAGAGTTATTTGGTTCAGCATTCGTAGCACATTTTACAGCCACAAGGGAGTGGGAGTGGAGGCAGTTTTCAAAAGTGGTTACAGATTGGGAATTAAAGAGGTATTTGGAGATCATTTAATAGCGGTATGTAAATGGTGAATGGGCAATCGTGCATTTATATTTCAAACTGTTTGCTGATATCGGATGAACATTTTATAAAATTTTTTATTAGCCAGGCATTAAGACATTTATTAAGCTTCACAGGCGTCGCACTCTTGTACTGTATATCTGTGGGCAGCTTCTCCCCCAGTTTAATTAGAGGCATGGAAGTTTGCGAAAATAATTATCCCTATATCAAGCCTAACATAATAGTACTAAAAAACAAAACGAATGACTGATTTCAATACCATAAGACAATTCAACTTTCCCACAACAATCCGCTTTGGAGCCGGTGCCATCAATGAATTGCCCGATCATTTATTGGACAATGGATTAATGCGGCCTTTATTGGTCACCGATCCAATGGTAAGTGGGTTAGATTTCTTTAAAAAAATAAAAGAAAGCCTTTCGGCAAAATCGATTTCGGTGGAAGTGTTTTCGGATATACATAAAAATCCCGTGAAGAGTGATGTGCTGAAAGGAGGCGAGGTATATAGTGTGACCAACCGTGATTGCATTATCGGCATTGGCGGAGGAGCAGCGATGGATGTAGCAAGGGCAATTGTATTGCGCATCAATCATCGCCGTGACCTTTTTGACTATGACGACTTGATTGGCGGTGACCAATATGTAACGGAAGATGCCCCTTACTTTATTACAGTACCCACCACCAGTGGCACGGGCAGCGAAGTAGGCAGAAGCGCTATTATTTCCGAAGATGATACACACCGCAAAAGGATTTTGTTTGCACCCAAACTGATGGCAAAAATTGTATTCGCCGACCCGTTACTTACAATGGAACTTCCTCCCTTTATAACAGCGGCCACAGGTATGGATGCACTTACCCACAACATGGAAGCCTTTATCTCCAAAAACTTTCATCCGCTTGCAGGTGGTATCGGCCTGGAAGGTATATTTCTCATCAATCAATCCATTGCTGCTGCTGTAAATAAACCTACGCTTGAATCAAGGAGCAAGATGATGATTGCTTCACTGATGGGAGCAGTTGCTTTTCAAAAGGGATTGGGTGTGGTGCATTCGCTGGCACATCCTTTATCATCTTTACTCGATACACATCATGGCCTGGCAAATGCTGTCAACCTTCCGTATGGCATGCGGTTTAATGCACCGGGCATGGAAACGGAATTTAAAAGAATGGCACTTGCAATGGAACTTACAACACTAACCGGTGAGGCGGTGGTGAATCATTTGTTTGAATTAAATCAGCAGGTAGGCTTGCCGGTAAGGCTTCGGGATATTGGCGTTAAGGAAGAGCACCTTGAAACTTTATCCGACCTTGCGCTGGCAGATTTTTGCCATCCCAATAATCCTAAACCGGTGACAAGAAACGATTTCAAACAATTATATACAGAAGCGTTATAATGAGCCCATCAATTAAAATCGGTGTTACACATACCGGCACGGATGAAAAACACAGCAATTATGTGCATTGGTTACAAGGCAGTGACAGCATAGAGGTGATTGCTTTATCACCGGGCACTACTGACTTAGACGATATTAAAAATTTTGATGGCATAGTATTATCCGGGGGCATAGACATGCACCCTAAATTTTATCAAAGTGATACAACCAACTATCCAAATGCACCCGTACATTTTAATGAAAAAAGAGATGAATTTGAAATAGAAATATTCAAGCTAAGCCAGCAACACAATCTACCGTTGTTGGGTGTATGCAGGGGAATGCAACTGGTTAATTGCATACTGGGTGGCACTTTAACGCAAGACATCGGGCCTGTCGCAAATATCATTCATAAATATGAGGACAATGATAAAGCGCACGGAATAAATATAATTGCAGCAACCTTATTGAATGAAATAACAGGAGTAGAAAGGAGTGTGGCAAATAGCGCTCATCACCAATCGATTAAAATGCTGGGCAAAGGGTTGGAAATAAATTGCACCTCGGATGACGGGATTATAGAAGGCGTAGAGTGGAGCATGCCAGAAAACAAGTCTTTTTTTTTGGCGGTTCAATGGCACCCGGAACGAATGTATAAATTGCACCTGCAGCGATCACCGTTAAGCAAAAGTATCCGTGACAGGTTTATTAGGGAGATCAGGAATTCACGTGAAGGGTGAATGGGTGATGTCAATGAACAATGGTGAAGGGTAAATCAATGTCGTTAATTTAGCCTTTTTTCGAGTTTAAAAACAGTAACTGGATTAGACACTTTTGATTTGGTTCCGGAAAAGTCCGGAAGACCCTGTTTTCTTTTTTCTCGACTAATTTGTTCTATAATACAAACAAACTACTATCATGAAAATCATAAACCCCGCAACAGAAGAAATCATTACTGATATAGCGGAAGACACCAACCAAACGATACTCGAAAAATTTAAGCAGCTCAAAACCGGTCAGCGGGCATGGCGTGCAGTTAGTATTGAAGACCGCATTATGGCTATACAAAAATTCGACGATTTACTAGAGGAACATAAAGATGAACTCGCAAATACACTTACCAATGAAATGGGCAAGCCGTTGCAGCAGTCTTACAATGAGCTGAATGGCGCACGGACTCGTATCAAATATTTTATTGAGCATTCGGCAAAATATTTGGCGGACGAATGGGTTACTTCCAAAGGCCCCACAAAAGAAAAAATCGTGTATGAGCCACTGGGTGTGATAGCAAATATTTCTGCCTGGAACTATCCCTGGCTGGTAGGTGTCAATGTTTTTATCCCTGCATTGATTGGAGGCAATTCAGTTTTTTATAAACCTTCTGAATACGCAACATTGACTGGCTTGCATATCCTGGATCTTCTGTACAAAGCCGGGATTCCTGTTGATTGTTTTCAGACAGCCATCGGCAGGGGAGACGTGGGCGGGCAATTATTAGAACTGCCGCTGGATGGATATTTTTTTACCGGCAGTTACAAAACGGGCAAATATATTGCTGAAAAAGTGGCTGGTAAGATGGTGCCTTGCCAATTAGAACTCGGAGGAAAAGACCCGTTGTACGTGATGGATGATGTAACCGATATTAATAAAGTTGCCGCAGATGCGTTGGAAGGTGTAGTGTACAATAACGGCCAAAGCTGTTGCGCTGTGGAAAGGATCTATGTACACCAAAATATATATGATGCTTTTGTACAAGCTTATGCTGAGCAATGCGGTAAAATGACCATTGGCAATCCCTTGGATAAGGGTACAGATATCGGTCCCCTGAGCAGGAAAGAACAGCAGGCATTTTTATTAAACCAGGTAAATGAGGCGGTGAGCAAGGGCGCACAAATTATATGTGGCGGAAAGATCCCCGATAGCAAAGGGTATTATTTTGAGCCCACCGTACTGGTAAATGCAGATCACTCAATGAAACTGATGACGGAAGAATCTTTTGGGCCAGTGGTAGGTATTCAAAAGGTAGCCGACGATGCAGAAGCCATCAAATGTATGCAGGATACTGATTATGGCCTTACAGCAGCAGTGTATTCACAAAGCTTTGAACGTGCCGAAGCAGTGATGAAGCTGATGAATACAGGCAGTGTGTACTGGAATTGTTGTGATAGGGTAAGTGCTGCTTTACCATGGTCTGGACGAAAGCAATCGGGCCTGGGTGCTACTTTATCTTACCAGGGGATCCGGGCATTTGTTCAGCCAAAGGCTTATCATATCAGAGGTTAATGCAACCACAGGAATATGCAAAGGATATATTAAATTATTTACTTCCCAAATGCCAGCACCACTACTTTCAACAGATTGCGTTGATACAGTCGGTTGAAAATGAACGTAAAAAATGCAATACCTGGTTGTCGTACCCAACAGTAAACAAACTTCTATTTTCCCATTTCGAAAGCCGGTTCATAACTTATAGATACTTATTTGTTAATTTTGCATGTGGTAATAATGTAGTTTAAAAACAGGTGATATGATTACAGTATCAGCAAATGCAAAAGAATACATCAGCCGATTACTCGAAGAAGAACATAAAGGAAAACAGGCTTTTTTAAGGGTTGGAATAAAAGCAGGCGGATGTTCCGGTCTCGAATATCAAATGAGTTTTGATACCGAACTGAAAGAAAGCGACCAGGTGTTTGAAGATAAAGGCATAAAAATAGCGGTAGATTTAAAGAGCCTCTTATACCTGTATGGAACTGAGTTGGACTATACCGGTGGCTTAAATGGTAAAGGATTGTTTTTCAATAATCCAAACGCATCCAGAACATGTGGTTGCGGTGAGAGTTTTGCGGTATAAATATTTGAAAAATGAAATAATTTTTATGAGCAATAGTAATGAAATATTAGAGCGGTTAACCACGGAGGCTTATGAATATGGGTTTGTGACGGATATCGAAATGGATGTGGCACCAATTGGTCTTACAGAAGAAACTGTGCGCTTTATTTCTGCAAAGAAAAATGAGCCTGCCTGGTTATTGGAATGGCGCTTGAAAGGCTTGCGGTATTTTCAGCAATCTGAGATGCCTGATTGGCAAAACTTTGAGATGCCTCAAATAGATTTTCAATCCATCTCTTATTATGCAGCTCCTACAAAAAAAACAAAATATAATAGCCTGGACGAAGTAGACCCTGAATTGCTGGCTACTTTCGAAAAGCTGGGAATACCATTAAATGAACAAAAGATGTTGTCGGGTGTGGCTGTCGATGTTGTGTTTGACAGTGTTTCTGTAGCCACTACATTCCGGGAAAAGTTGCAGGAGTTGGGCATTATTTTCTGCTCCTTTAGCGATGCGGTAAAAGAACATCCCGAGCTGGTAAAAAAGTACCTGGGTACGGTAGTGCCTTACACGGACAATGTTTTTGCTTCCCTTAATGCTGCCGTGGTTTCGGATGGTTCTTTCGCTTATATCCCAAAAGGCGTTCGCTGCCCCATGGAGCTCTCCACTTATTTCCGCATCAATGCACAGAATACCGGGCAGTTTGAAAGAACGCTCATCATTGCGGATGAAGGCAGTTATGTGAGCTACCTTGAAGGATGTACGGCTCCAATGCGGGATGAAAACCAATTGCATGCAGCCGTAGTAGAATTGATAGCGCTTGATAATGCGGAGATCAAATATTCTACGGTGCAAAACTGGTATCCTGGCGATAAAGATGGCAAGGGTGGCATTTTCAATTTTGTTACGAAGCGGGGAATTTGCAAAGGTGTTAATTCAAAAATATCATGGACACAGGTAGAAACAGGTTCTGCAATTACCTGGAAATATCCCAGTGTAATTTTGCGGGGCGACAACTCAACAGGGGAATTTTATTCGGTAGCACTCACCAAGAATAAACAGATCGCTGATACAGGTACCAAGATGTTTCATATTGGAAAAAACACCCGCAGCAGGATCATATCAAAAGGTATTTCTGCGGGCCATGGCAACAATAGTTACCGCGGACTGGTGCAGATTGGCGCAGGTGCGGAAAATGCACGCAACTTCACGCAATGTGATTCCCTGTTGATTGGTGACCAGTGTGGCGCACATACATTTCCATACATCGAATCAAAAAATAGTTCGGCCATTGTAGAGCATGAAGCTACCACGTCAAAGATCGGTGAGGACCAAATATTTTATCTGAACCAACGAGGCATTGATACAGAAAAGGCAGTAGCCCTAATTGTAAACGGTTACGCTAAAGAAGTATTAAACCAGCTACCGATGGAGTTTGCGGTAGAAGCACAAAAATTATTGGCCATTTCACTCGAGGGAAGCGTGGGCTAGCAAGTGAAGAGGTAAGCGTAATATGGATTTGGAATTGCACAATAAATGATTAAACAAATAACATGATAAGTATAAAAAATCTGAGAGCATCTGTAGAAGGAAAGGAAATTTTGAAGGGCGTAAACCTTGAGGTGAAAGCTGGTGAGGTTCATGCGATCATGGGGCCAAATGGCTCTGGAAAAAGTACGCTGGCGGCGGTGTTGGCCGGCAATCCAAACTTTGAAATAACTACCGGAGAAGTTTACCTCGATGGCAAAAATCTGTTAGAATTATCTTCTGAAGATCGGGCAAGGGAAGGAGTGTTTCTAGCCTTTCAATATCCCGTTGAAATTCCTGGTGTTTCAAATATAAATTTTTTACGGACTGCCATGAATGAGATCCGCACTTACCGCAACCTTCCGCCCATGCAGTCAAAGGATTTTTTGAAAATGGTAAAGGAAAAACAAAAGCTGGTGGAGTTTGATGCAGGACTTACTAACCGCTCTTTAAACGAAGGTTTTTCTGGCGGAGAGAAGAAAAGAAATGAAATTTTTCAATTGGCAATGCTTGATCCTAAACTGGCTATTTTAGATGAAACTGATTCTGGTTTGGATATCGATGCATTGCGTATCGTGTCCAAAGGAGTGAATGAGCTGCGTTCCCAAAAAAATGCGTTTATCATCATAACACATTACCAGCGCTTGCTGGATTATATCGTACCCGATTTTGTACACGTATTGTACAATGGCCAAATAGCTAAAACGGGTGGTAAAGAATTAGCACTTGAACTGGAAGAGAAAGGATATGATTGGCTAAAAGAAGCATCAAAAGAAACAGAACTGGCTTAAAAGAAAATTCATGGTCAAGCAAATAACTAATTCATTATACAATCAATTTATTGCCGATTTTGAACTGCGTTCTATTTTGTCGGCGTCATCTGAACCCGCGGAATTGCATGCACTAAGAGAAACTGCGTTTGAAGAATTCAGGGGGCTCGGTTTTCCAGGTACAAAGGTGGAGGACTGGAAATATATTAACCTTACGCCATTTTTACAAGGTGAGTTTATAACCCTGCAAGATCTTGAACCGCTGGAAACTGCCAGTGTAGCATTGATCGCTAAGGCAAAGATAAAGTCATTGGATTGTTATCATCTTGTAGTGATAAATGGCCAGTACGATCCTGCACTTTCTGATGCTATCCAGGATGAGAACGTACTGGTGTCAAGCCTTTCATCTGCTACAGGCACGGCCGCATTCAACGCACATTTTGGAAAGTCGATTGCATTGGATCAAAACCATTTTGCTGCATTGAATACAGCATTGTTCCGCGATGGTTTATTTATCGAAATAAAAAGCAAAGCAATTATTGAAAAGCCTATACATGTCATTCACATCGTATCGGCAGACAATAAAGTGTTTTTACAACCACGACAATTGTATATAATTGGTGCGCAAGCACAAGTAAGTATCATTGAAAGCTATGTGTCTGACGACGGTATCGAAAATGCGGCCACAAGAGTTTTTGTAAATAATGTGTCGGAAATAGTGGTGGGCGAGCAGGCACAATTGCAGCATTACTATATACAAGCCGGCAGTAAAAGTACCAGCTATGTTCATCACACTGAAATAGTGCAGCGGGCTTCAAGTCTTTACAATAATTATAAGGCTTCTTTTCCCGGCACTGGTTTGCTGCGTAACAACTTGAACGTTTCTTTGGAAGGTGAAAATATTGAAAGCCATCTCTACGGCTTATACCTCGCAGGCGGCCAACAACTGGTAGACAACCATACAGTGGTTGACCATAAAAAGCCACATTGCCACAGCAATGAATTGTACAAAGGGGTTATGAAAGATGAAGCCGTTGCAATATTCAATGGTAAAATTCTGGTTAGAAAAAATGCGCAAAAAACCAATGCTTTTCAAAAGAATAACAACCTGATGCTAAGCAAAACGGCGGTGGTTGATTCTAAGCCACAACTGGAAATATTTGCTGACGATGTAAAATGCAGTCATGGCTCTACGATAGGTCAATTTAATGAGGATGCGTTATTTTATCTTAAGGCCCGTGGCATCGGAGATGAAAAAGCAAAGGCTTTATTGATCCATGCATTTGCATATGATGTTACAGAAAAAATACCGATCGCGGCAGTACAGGTTTATATTAACCAGTTGATAGAGGAGGGGTTGAGGAATTAAGAATTAAGAGCTAAAATGTATTGCACATTAAAAAGTAACAAAAGACCATTATTACACGTTCGGTAAAGCTCCACATAGGTATGCGGTACAAGTGAGTGACACAACGATGTTGATTGAAAAACAACTGTTGGTTCACAAATTTTATAACCCATATTGATTTAAACTGTGAGGATAAATTTCAAACGAAGCATGATTTAAGAATTGAGGATATGAAAACAGCTACAGCAACATTACCGGAGATAATAAATGTGGAAAGTATCCGTAAAGATTTCCCGATACTCGGTATTAACGTAAATGGCAAACCGTTGGTTTATTTTGATAACGCAGCTACCTCACAAAAACCATGGCCGGTTATTAAAGCCATCGAACATTATTATACACATCTCAACAGCAACGTACATCGGGGCGTTCATAATTTAAGCCAACAGGCCACTGATGCATTCGAAGCATCGAGGAGGAAGTTGGCTGATTTTATCAACGCTGCTCACGACTATGAAGTGATATTTACCAAAGGCACTACCGAGGCCATCAATCTTGTTGCAGCAAGTTATGGTAAACAGTTTGTGCAGGAAGGTGATGTTATAATTATCTCCGCATTAGAACATCATTCCAATATAGTTCCCTGGCAATTGCTTTGTGAAGACAAAAAAGCTGAGTTGAAAGTGATTCCTATTAATGACAAGGGCGAACTTTTAATGGACTCGTTTAAAACGATGCTTAATGAAAAAGTAAAGTTGGTATCGATAAACTATGTGTCGAATTCGCTGGGTACTATTAATCCCGTTAAAGAGGTGATTGAACTTTGCCATCAGCAGAATATCCCTGTTTTCCTGGATGCGGCACAGGCAGTGCAACACATGCCCATTGATGTGCAGGAACTGGATGTTGACTTTCTTGCTTTTTCGGGGCATAAGATGTATGGACCTACCGGTATTGGCATTTTATATGGCAAAGAAAAATGGCTCAACCAAATGCCACCTTACCAGGGTGGAGGCGAAATGATCAAAACAGTCAGTTTTGAGAAGACAACCTTTAATGAGTTGCCATTCAAATTTGAAGCAGGTACTCCTAATATTGAAGCGGCCATCTGTCTGGGTGCTGCAGTAGATTATATCAAGTTGATAGGGTTGGAAAATATCGGGCAATATGAAAATGAATTGCTTGAATATGCGACCGAAAAATTGGCCGAAATTGAAGGGATCCGGTTTGTGGGCACGGCGGAAAACAAGGCAAGCGTACTATCATTTGTTATTGATAAACTACATCCATATGATTTAGGTGTTATCCTGGATCAGCTTGGCATAGCAGTACGTACAGGGCATCACTGCACACAACCATTGATGGATTTTTATTGCATTCCGGGCACGATACGGGCATCATTTGCCTTTTATAATACAAGGGAAGAAATTGATTATTTAGCGGAGGGTGTAAGGAAAGCAATAAGCATGTTAACCTAAAGATTTTACTTCATAAAAATAACAGGGCAGGAAATATGACCATTAATGAAACACAGGATGAATTGGTAGAAGAGTTTTCCCTCTTTGGCGATTGGATGGAAAAATATGAAAATATTATCCAGATGGCAAAGGAACTGCCGCTTATTGAAGACCAATACAAAAAGGAGGAGAACCTGATAAAAGGTTGCCAGGCAAAAGTATGGCTGCATGCAGATTTTAAGGACGGAAAGATATCGTTCAGCGCAGATAGCGATGCTATCATTACCAAAGGCCTTGTGAGTATGGTAGTGCATGTTTTATCGAATCATACTCCCGAAGAAATTGTAGCAGCCGACCTCTATTTTGTAGATAAGATCGGATTGAAAGAGCATTTATCGGTTACCCGTTCCAACGGGTTATTATCAATGATTAAGCAAATGAAATTATATGCGCTGGCGCTGCAATCTACTACCAACGTTAATTGATATTTATGATAGATAAAGTAAGTTTGGAGGTAAAGATCATCGAGGTGTTGAAAACGGTTTATGATCCGGAAATGCCTGCTGATATTTATGAGCTGGGACTTGTGTACGATATCAATATCAGTGATAGTGGCTTCGTAAATCTCAAGATGACATTGACGGCTCCCGGTTGTCCCGTTGCAGGTGAAATTATTACAGAAGTAGATAATAAGGTTCGTACAATTGAAGGTGTAACGGATGTAAATGTGATGCTAACCTTTGATCCGCCGTGGCACAGGGAAATGATGAGTGAAGAAGCTAAGCTTGAACTGGGTTTTTTATAGAATATTCATAGGTTGCTGATTTAATTTGGCAACCTTTTTTTTGTAATTTAAGTAAACCAATATTTTACTTTGCCATAAAGAGATTCCCATTTTCCATACTTTTTCCCTCATCACCGATAAATAATCCTGGATTTTTCTGCAAAATTCAATTGAGGTTAATCGATAGTTAATACCTTCATATTAATTATACAATTGATAAAAAAAATCAACAGGTTCCTGCATTCACTCAATCATTATCCCAGTTTTTCATGATCACAAAACCTTTCTTCCTTAGTATTGCTTTATTTATTTCACTTGGGCTTGCTGCACAGACGCAACCTCTATTCAGGCAGGGAAATGCGCCCATCGAATCACGAATAAACGACTTGCTTAAAAAGCTCACCCTGGCAGAAAAAATTTCCTTGCTGGGGAACAATAGCCCCTCCATCGAGCGGTTAAAAATTCCTGCGTATAATTGGTGGAACGAGGGATTGCACGGTGTAGCACGTGCCGGTGAAGCTACTGTTTTCCCCCAGGCCATCGGCATGGCCGCTACGTTCAATGATGTGCTGATAAAGGAAGTTGCCACTGTGGTATCTACCGAGGCGAGAGCAAAGTATAATTTGTCTACCAGCATGAACAGGCATCTGTGGTACATGGGCCTTACTTTCTGGTCGCCGAACATTAATATTTTCAGAGATCCACGCTGGGGCAGGGGACAAGAAACCTATGGCGAAGACCCCTTCCTGACTTCGGGTATGGGCATAGCATATGTTACCGGTTTGCAAGGCGACAACAGCCGTTATTTAAAGACATCTGCCTGCGCAAAACATTATGCGGTTCACAGCGGGCCCGAGGCTGGCCGCCACAGCTTTAATGCCATCGTAAGTGAAAAAGACCTGCGGGAAACTTATTTATATTCGTTTAAAAAGTTAATAGATGCCGGGGTGGAATCGGTGATGTGTGCATATAACAGGATCAATGATGAGCCTTGCTGCACAGGTAAAAATTTATTGCAGAATATAATTCGAAAAGAATGGCGTTTTAAGGGGCATATTGTAACGGACTGCGGTGCACTGGATGATATTTTCAGCGGCCATAAAGTAATTGGGAGCAGGGAAGAACTGGCTGCGGCAGCAATAAAGAGCGGTATAAATCTTGAATGCGGTGGTGTGCTGCAAACAGAAGTATTGAATGCAATCAATAAGGGCCTTATCAATGAAGCCGATGTTGATAACGCTTTAAGTGCCAGCCTGCGTACTCAAATGAAACTCGGTCTTTTCGATGACAATAAATTAAACCCTTACAGTCGCTATGGTGCGGATAGTGTTCATAACAGCTACCATGTTTCCCTTGCAAGAAAAACTGCTCAGCAGAGTATTGTGCTGCTTAAAAATAATGGTGTGTTGCCATTGCAAAAAGACAAATACTCATCAATAATGGTAGTGGGCGCAAACGCCGCTTCTTTGGCCGCTATGGTAGGCAATTATCATGGATTATCAGGAGAAATTGTTACCATAGCAGAAGGCATAGCAAAAGCTGCGGGCCCGGCAACGGCTGTACAATATGACCAGGGCAGCGACTACACGGATACGGTTCGGTTTGGCGGAATATGGGCTGCGCAGAACAGTGATCTTACTATTGCTGTTATTGGCCTTACACCCTTGCTGGAGGGCGAGGAAGGCGATGCTTTTCTTTCCGTTTCCGGGGGCGATAAAGCAAGCTTATCGTTGCCAAGGGCTCATATATTATTCCTTAAAAAATTAAGGGAAGCGCATAAAAAACCGATTATAGTAGTGGTTAATGCGGGCAGTAATGTGGATATTGCTGCTATTGAACCTTATGCAGATGCCATTGTGCTGGCATGGTATCCCGGCGAGCAAGGTGGTAATGCAGTAGCAGATGTAATTTTCGGGAAAATTTCTCCTTCCGGCCGTTTACCTGTTACATTTTATAGGTCATTGGATGATCTGCCCGATTACAAAGAGTATAGTATGAAAGGGAGAACCTATCGTTATTTTAATGGTCCGGTTCAATATCCTTTTGGGTTTGGGTTAAGTTATAGCACATTTAAATATCAGTGGAAAAAACAGCCGAACAATCAATATGTGCAAGCTGATAAAATTGACTTCATTGTAGCTGTTGAAAACACAGGGAAAATGGATGCTGATGATGTGCTGCAGGCGTATATTGAATATCCTACATCCGAAGGAATGCCGTTAAAAGAACTAAAAGCTTTTAAAAAAGTACATATAAAAAAGGGAACAATTTCTTCCGTAACGTTAAGCATACCTGTGAGTGAATTAAAAAAGTGGGATACCGCGACTAATAGCTGGAAATTATACAAGGGAAGTTATTTTTTATGCCTGGGTAAAAATGCAAACGAATATTTTTTAAAGCAGGGTTTTACGGTTAAATAGAAAAAAGCGAAGCTGCAAAGCTTTTATAATGGTACGATACAAAAAATAATTTAAAGGATTTAATCAGAAAACAATTCTATTATGATAAAGAACATCATTGCAATTTCTTTTTTAGTTTTTATTATTACTCCGCTACATGCTCAGCAAATAAGTATCATACCACAGCCGGTAAGTGTACAAACAGGAACAGGGAAATTTACAATCAGTAGCAACACTGTCATCGTTGCAAAAGATAATGAAGACTTAAAGGCTGCAATTTTTTTTCAACAATATGTTGAAAATGTTTATGGGGTAAAACTTCAAACCAGCAAAGCGCAAAAGCCAAATTCGATTCAACTTAGTACACGTTCATCCACTCCATCATCGTCTATTGATAAATATGCTTTAAAGGTTAATGCAGGAGGGGTGGTAATTGAAGGCGCTACACATAACGGGACTTTTTATGGAATCCAATCGTTAATCCAGCTATTACCCCTTGAACATCGGGCGGCACTCACTATTCCTGCCGTTACCATTATTGATTATCCCCGTTTTAAATATCGCGGTATGCACCTGGATGTTGGCCGGCATTTTTTTCCGGTTGCCTTTGTAAAAAAATACATTGACTACATAGCGCTGCACAAAATGAATTATTTCCACTGGCATTTAACTGAAGACCAGGGATGGCGCATTGAAATTAAAAAATATCCTAAACTAACCGAGACAGGAAGTTGCCGCAATGGAACAATTATTGGTCACCACCCCGGCACAGGAAATGACGGTATAAAATATTGTGGCTATTATACACAGGAAGAAATAAAGGATGTGGTGAAGTATGCCGCGGACCGACGTATAACAGTAATACCTGAGATTGAAATGCCCGGTCATGCCGAGGCCGCTCTTGCTTCTTACCCCTGGCTGGGATGTCCCGGCACGGGGCCGTATAAAGTGGAAGAAACCTGGGGTGTGTTTGATGACGTGTATTGCGCCGGCAAAGATTCAACCTTTCAGTTTTTGCAAGATGTGCTCGATGAAGTATTGACATTATTCCCATCACCTTACATTCATGTTGGTGGCGACGAAAGCCCTAAGACGAATTGGAAAAAATGTACGCTTTGCCAGGCAAGAATAAAGAAGGAGGGTTTGAAGGATGAACACGAACTGCAAAGCTATTTTATCCAAAGGATGGAGAAATACCTGAACGGCAAAGGCAGGCAAATAATTGGTTGGGATGAAATTTTGGAAGGAGGGCTTGCACCCAATGCAACTGTTATGAGCTGGCGAGGCGAGGAAGGCGGTATTGCGGCAGCTAAACAGCAACACAATGTAATTATGACACCTGGCGATTATGTATATTTCGATCATTCGCAAGTAGAAAAAGATGATTCGTTAACAATCGGCGGCTTCACAAATGTTGAAAAGGTGTATTCTTATGAACCTATTCCAAAGGAATTGAATCCAGATCAGGCAAAATATATTTTGGGGGCGCAGGCAAATGTGTGGACTGAATACATAACAACACCGGCTAAGGTAGAATATATGATCTTCCCAAGAATGAGTGCTTTAAGCGAAACGTTATGGAGTACTAAAGAAAGCCGGAATTGGCTTTTGTTTGAACCCCGGCTAAGAGACCAATTTAAGCGCTATGATCTATGGAAGGCAAATTACAGCAAGAGTTGGCTGAACAAAAAATAGTTATAAGCTAAAATGGAAGACAACTGAATTTTTGGGATTTTTTGTAACCCGTTGAGAACTTTTTTATCAACAAAAAAAATAATTGCCTGTCTTGCAATCTAAATGAAATAGAAAAAATTATATATTACAATAGCCATATACCGTATTTTTTAAAAACTCCAAATTGTAAACCCATGAGGCGGATTTTTTTAGTAACGATTGTAATAAGTTTTGTGATGCCTGGATTAAGATCTTCCTCACAAAACCTGATAAACCCTGTTGTAAATAATTATCACCGTTGTTATACCGTTGAACGAATCCGGCAAATCCGGCAAACTAACCCATACCTGGAAACTGATGCACAGTTTGAAACATGGTTAAGTAAAGAAATGAAGGCGGGAGCCGGAATACAGCGCCCTGCCGCCGCTAATTACACTATTCCTATAATATTTCATATCGTGCATAATGGTGAAGCTTTGGGTACTTCACCCAACCTCGATGCCGCATTGATACAGGAGCAGCTACTACAATTGAATAAGGATTTTTCCAATGCTTCCAATAGCCGATATGCTTCCGCAGCAGCTACAGGTATTCAATTTGTTTTGGCACAGAGAAATCCTACGGGCAGTGTACTTACCGAGCCGGGTATTGATCGTATCAACAGGAATACAAAAGGATGGAGCGATTATAGTAACGGATGGCAGCCATCCTACATTGATGCTGCTGTAAAACCAAATTCGACCTGGGACGCTAACAGGTATTACAACGTATGGATAGTACCAAAAATGGACAATGGCACGACCGACCTGTTGGGATATTCAACGTTTCCTGCGACTGCTGCATTACCGGATCTAAATAACAGTAGCGAAACTGCCAATACTGCCGGGGTGGTCATATTAACGAATACGGTTGGAAGCGCCTACCTCCCCAATAATTGTAATACGGGTTATGGCTTGGGGAAAACACTGGCCCATGAGTCCGGGCATTTTTTGGGATTAAGGCATATTTGGGGTGATACTGACTGCGGTAATGATTACTGTAATGACACCCCCATTCATTTTACCATAAACAATGGTGTACCAACACATCCAAAAAGTAACAGTTGTGGCACACCAGATGAAATGTTTGAAAATTACATGGATTATAGCGATGATATTGTCTTAAACACTTTCACGGCAAACCAGGTGGATCGTATGCAAACAGTGATGTTAAACAGTCCCAGACGTTCGTCGCTGAACACTTCAAATGTTGGGGGAGTGACGGTAACGGGGACCAACAGGGTTTCTTTTATCAACTGTTCAGGTGCCTTGAATGTTTCAGAAAAGGGTGTAAACAACACTTACCCGATTTATAAAGACGAATCGTACACATTGAATGTTGAGGATAAAGCCACCGGTAGTGCTACAGTAACGATCACTACATCCGGCACGGCAGTTAATGGGTTACACTATCAACTGTTAACGCCATCGTTGGTTTTCGCAGCTGGTGACAATTTCAAACCTGTCAACATTCGTATTTTTGACAATCCCCGGGTAGACGGTGATAAGACCATCATTCTGAACTACACCATCTCAGGGACCGGTGTTGCTGCGGGAGCAAGTGCCCAAACACTTACGGTTACCCTGCTGGATGATGACAATATGAGGGTAGGGGAAAATACCATCAACCTGTTAAACGAGCATTTTGAAAATCCTACAGGAGCCAGGGGTTTACCTGCAGGCTGGACATTGCTTGCCAGTAGTGGTTATGTAAATACGTTTGTAGCTAGTACCAATGGTGATGCCGGAGGCTCGGGGCTTTCCGCACACATTACCAATAACATTGTTACCAAACCGAACACTTATACAAAGGGTGTGGCAGGAGCGGCCGTTTTACAATCACCTGTTATAGATGCAAGTTCGGTTCTTTCATTGGGTAATTTGAGTTTTAAGTATAAAGTCCGTGGGCTCGAGGAGCACGACGAAGGCAGACTTGCCTATACTTCATCGGCTGCCCCCACAGGACCTTTTTACAATTATGGCGCTACGCCAGGCGATTTGGGGTATGGCCCTTACAGCAGCAATACAACTACGCTGGCCAATATCCCTTTAATCCCAGGACCAGCTACACTAAGCAACAGGAAATTCAATATTTGTTTTTTATGGCAGACGGATGGATCTGCAACTGGAAATGACCCAGGTTTTAACGTAGATGACATTACACTTTCAGCAACGCCTTTCCACATTGAGACAGAAATTAGTAGCGGTTATCCTTTTGATATTCAATCCGGTACGGCGGTTAGTAATTTTAAAAGTACAAATAATAAAGCATTGGTTACCGTCCGTAATGCATCGGCCAATATTAGTGGCGCAGCGGTACAAATCATCCAGGCCGGGAATGGCAATGTAGCTTTTAATACAACGGCAGGTGCCTTTATGCGTACGCAAAAAGTGTATCAAATTACTCCTGCATCGGCCAGTCCCGCGGTGACTTACCAGGCAACTTTTTACTTTACTGCTGCAGAATTAGCCGTTTGGGGTTCTAACCGGTTAAACCTTAAAATTTTGAAAGTACAGGACGGGGTGTCACTCGACGGTACATTAACGAGCAGCAACTCGGAAATAATTGCGCCTACGGTGGTTGAGGATGCGGCTGGTGGTTACATCTCATACAGTGGTAATTTTACCGGCTTTTCACAGTTTATGTTAGTATCACCTTTGGTAAGCCTGCCTGCTACTTTAACTGATTTCGAGGTTTCAATACTTAGTAAAAATATTCAGTTGTTATGGAATACCTCACAGGAAATCAACAACTTAGGATTTAATGTTGAACGTAGCCTTGACGGTGTAACTTTTACAAAAGTTGGTTGGGTCGATGGCAAAGGAACAACATCCAATAGTTCTACTTACCGTTTTACTGACATTGATGTGCGGCCAGATATTCTTTACTATTACCGTATCGGGCAGGTAGATGTTGACAACCGGCAGACACATTCCGCAATTCGCAGTGCCCGTTTAAAAGCTGATACGCATATTACTATTGCCGTAAATCCGAATCCTGCGAAAGGCTTTGTAAATATTTTGATTAACGGCACCAGCAACAAGGCATCCGTTGAATTGATGAATTCTTTAGGGCAAAAATTATTGCGGTTAAACAACGTTATTGCAGTCAATGGTGTTTATAAACTGCCATTGAGTGATTTTCCCAAGGGTACGTATACCGTTGTTGTTTACTTGCCGGAAGGAATTTTTTCAAAAAAGATTATTATAGAATAACTGACCGGACCGGGCTTGATTCTTTATGCAGGCTTTTATCTGTCTAATCTGAATGCCTGGCAACTATCTATGCTTTAGGAGTTTTCATTTTTGTTATCTTCGCAGCTCTATCAGCCAGGCCATCGTTCTCCTTAGCGGGAGGAAGGAAAGTCCGGACAGCAAAGGGCAACACACCGGTTAAGCGCCGGGGTTACTGTTGCGAAGTGGTAACGCTACCAACGGTAATACAGAAAGTGCCACAGAAAATAACCGTCTTTATGGCAACATAGGGATAAGGGTGAAAACGTGAGGTAAGAGCTCACGATTATAACAGGCAACTGTAATAATGGGTAAACCTTGTGTGCTGTAATGCCATGTACACCAGCGCCTGAGGGCGGTCCGTTCGATGCTGCGGTTTGCGCCGCGGCAGCGTTGGAGGGTAGGCAGCAAGATCATGACAGTAATGTTGTGGCAAGATAAATGATGGCCATCCCGGTTTACCGGGACCACAGAATCCGGCTTACAGGCTGATAGATTTTTTTCTGCGCTTTTTATTGCATTCTGTAACTTTTTTTAAAGAAATGCAAAATTCCTGCATACTATATTTT
Organism: Ferruginibacter sp.; assembly: GCA_039922375.1. Lineage (GTDB taxonomy): Bacteria > Bacteroidota > Bacteroidia > Chitinophagales > Chitinophagaceae > Ferruginibacter. Next base: position 24,073 of record JBDSAA010000041.1, on the reverse strand, counting down.
AAGAAAACTGTGTGCTTTTTAATTTGCTTTCAAGAACCTTTGTATGGAAGTAAATATATCACCTGATAAAATAAAAGATAATAGGGGGGACCTGGAAGCTGGGATGGAATGCTGGTACCATATCCCAACAGAAGAAATCTTGTATGCACGAGACAGGAACTCAAACTTCGATATTGATTACGAGAACTGGCAGATGTATTTGATGAGATTGACGACAAATTTCATGAACGTATTGCCTTTAGAGGGTTAGACTCTCATGAGTCATTTGAGATAATGGAATGTTTTGTTGAAAATGAAGTAGTGGACCGCGTAGTGCGTGCCCGGTTGATCGATACCCTAAATATGAGAAAGCCATTCAGTCTTTAATGCTACCATTCGTTACTATGATAAATACCTTAAAGCCTGGTATGCATATAAAACGAAGTGGTAGATTTGATCATGTGAAGGCAGCATTGGATTTTTATAACCAGCAGAAGAAAACGGATGAAAAGTATGCCGATGAAGAATAGCAGACGCTTTTATATAATGTGGGAAAAGATCCTCACAGGTATGTGGTACAAGGGGGTGACACAACGATGTTGATTTATGCAATCTGTTGGTAAAAAAGTTATAACCAATTAAATTTAAATACCGCCTAAACACCCAGTATCAGGAACTCAGTTTTCGGACCTGGCCTTATCTTTTGTCATCCACTTACCGCTTTTCAAATAAATAAATGATGCCAGGAAAATGGTAAGCCAATAGACCAACTCGTTGCTCCAGGCTACTGCAAGGGAGATATAATGTAGTTTCATAAATATCCAGGTGTAAGCCATATACACAATAATAGCAATAATCTCTATGGCGAGGTTCATCTTTGTTTTGCCCGTTCCGGTTACGCCATTCAGCCAAATGTTGGCGATGCTCATAAATGTTAAACCTACCGTTACAACCCTTAATACCGGGATTGCCTGGACCACAAATTCTTTATCCTGTCCAAAAACAGCAAAGAATGTGGCCGGGAAAATATTTACGATCAGGCACATAACCAGGCAACACCCCAGGCTTAGCAACATGATCTTTGTAATAGCCAGGATAACGTAGCTTTCTTTTTTTTGTCCCATCAGATTGCTGACCATCGAATTGCAGGTGCCGGCAAATGCCCAAACAAATACACCTACCATACCAAATACATTTCGCATGGTATTGCTAATGGCCTTGGCCGCAGTGCCTTTATCTTCTATTAAAATAAAAAATAACAGCCATGTGCCCACGCTTAAGACGAACTGCAAAGTAAGGGGAGTGGCTACTTTTATAATTTCCTTTGTCTTCGTCTTATCGTAGGCGTAGTCCTTTAGCAACGCATACTGTTTCTGCAAACCGGTTTTATACAACACTATAAATACTACCACGAAGCCGGCCGCTTCTGCAAATACAGACGCAAGTGCTGCACCATTGAAACCCATTTTTGGAAAACCCCAATTACCAAATATCAGCAGGTAATCGAGCAGGATATTCAACATTGCTTCGGCTATGAAGCCGATCATAAGGTAACGGCTGTTTAAAGAAGACACCAAAAAAGCATTGCCCATTTGAAAAAGATACAGAAAGGGGAGGCCAAAAATTCTAATCCTTAAAAAACTCATTTCTTCCGGGTAAGATTCCGGAGCAGCTATTTGCTGCATAATGTAGGGGGCAATAAACCAGGTAACGAGTATGCCAGCTGCAGCCAGCTGCAAACTGATGCGCATGCCCTGTGCTAAAATGATCCTGAATGCACCGGTATCGCCGCTTCCCGCATATCTTGAAAACACAGATTGCATTCCATTATTGAGGCCATGGCCGGCAACTGCAAAAATTAAATAAAATACGCCTGTAATACCTGCATTACCTAGAGCTTCTGTACTCAGATGGCCTAAAAAAATACTATTGGTAAGCAAATTGATCTGCGGTATGAGGATGGCCAGCGTAATTGGTAATGCGATAGAAAGTATTTGTTTATAGGTAACCTTTACTTTTAAATCTTTTATTGTGACAGCACTTTCCATATGTCGGCAAAAATATCTTATTTTGCCTGCTAAATAAGACTATTGAATCTATCATTTTATATACAACCTGCCAATATCAACACCAGCAATGCCGAACTTTTTTTAGAGATCAATTCACAAGGGTTGTCTTATACTATTCTCGATAAAAATGTTTTTGTGGCGTTGGCTTCATATCATTTTGATACAGCCATTTCCGATGAGGTAGCGGCCGGCAATATTCATAAGATAATGGCCGCCCAGCCTGTTCTTAAGCAAAAGTTTAATAAAGTACACATCATATATGGCTATACCGCCTCGATGCTGATACCGGAAGCATATATGGATGAGAAAAATAGTACTGCCATGCTTGAGCTGGTATATGGAGAAGCCAGCGAAAGGGTAGTGAGAACCGATTTTGTAGACGAGCATGCGATATATAATGTATATGGCGTGCCTGCCGAAATTGAACAGGTGCTAAATCGTTATTTTGGATCAGCGAAACATACACATGTTTTTTCGCTGTTGCCTGCTGTATTTAAAGGCAATGAAAATTATATGTATTGCATTTTTGGCAAAGGCCAGTTAAAAGTGCTTTTGGTAAAGGAAGGCAAATTGCAGCTAATGCAAAGCGTTACATATAAAACGCCTGACGATATAGTTTATCACTTATTGAATCTTTACAAAAACTTCGAAATAGCAATGCCAGCTATTACAATATACTTAAGTGGTATGATAGACCCTGACTCTGCCTTATATACTGAAGTGTACAAATATTTTCTTCAACTGGAATTTCAGCCTTTACCAGAGCAATATCAATACCCGGATGAGATCAATCAATACCCTGCTCATTATTTTAGTCACCTTTTTGCAATAGCGGCATGCGTATAATCAGCGGCATACATGGCGGGAGAAAAATTAAGCCGCCGGCTAAAATGCCATATACGAGGCCTACCACCGACATTGCAAAAGAAGGGCTTTTTAATGTGATCCAAAACAATCTTGACATCGGAGAACTGACAGTATTGGATCTTTTTGGAGGCACCGGATGCATCAGCTATGAACTTGCCAGCAGGGGAGCAAGTGATATAACTATCGTGGAGAAGGATAATCAAATGTATGATTTCATAAAACAAACTGCTGAGACATTGGCTTTTACCAATTTTAAAGTGATAAAAGGGGATGTGTTTAAATTTATAGAATCGGCTACCGGCCAGTATGATTTTATTTTTGCCGGCCCGCCGTATGCACTGGCAACTATAGATGAGTTGCCAAAAAAAATAATAGAAAAGAAGCTTCTGAAACCCGGAGGTTGGTTTGTATTGGAACATACACCCAGGAATAATTATAAAAAAATTCAGCAATATAAAACGGAACGGAACTATGGGACAACTATTTTTTCTATATTTATAATGTCATAATAATCCTGCGAACCCTGGTACCAAGAGCTTTTGTTAATTTAGCTAATGTTTTACTACAATTTCTTTTGCCTGTGTTAATCCGTTTTTCTGAACAGTAATCTAGGAAAAATGTTGTATCCATTATTATCATTCGTAAGAATCCGCAAAATGAAAAAAGAAGATATTCGTCTACTTTACAAAGAAAAGCGCTCAGCCCTTTCCCCGCAACTTAAAATGAAATTAGATGACCTGTTGTTGATTCAATTTCAGAAATTGACAATAGACATTCCATCTTTGATTATGACTTATTCTCCCATTAGAAAATTTAACGAATTTGATCCTCAAACGATTACAGATTATTGCTATTTTAAAAATCCAGGCCAGCAATTGTTTTATCCTGTTGTTATAGATGAAAAAACGGCTCCACAAATTAGATCAGTTATTGTGGATGATGAGACAGTTTTCAAACCAAACCGCTACGGAATTGAAGAACCTATTGAAGGTATCGATATGTTTCCTTCCGAAATTGATCTTGTGATTGTACCGCTGTTATGTTTCGACAGAAAAGGCAACAGGGTGGGGTATGGAAAAGGATATTACGATCGTTTTTTAAAAAACTGCCGGAAGGATTGTATCAAAATAGGGTTTAGTTATTTTTCTCCAGTCGACAATATAGATGATATCACTAAATATGATGTAAAACTCGATTTTGGCATTACGCCGCATGCTATCTTTGAATTTTAGAAATTGCACCCGCTAAGATGGGCAATACCTTTTCTCAAAGCACTTAATTAATCTTCTATCCATTGTTAAAAAGTTTCCGATACTTACTGCTTCCATTCTCTTTAGTTTATGGGCTTATTATTTATGTTAGAAATTGGCTTTTCGATAAAAACTACCTTAAATCTGCCGCATTCAATTTCCCAATCATTTGTGTAGGCAACCTGGCCGTAGGCGGCACTGGCAAAACACCGATGGTAGAATACCTTATCCGCATTTTGAGGAGTGAATATGCAATAGCCACACTTAGTCGGGGATATAAGCGGAAGACACAGGGCTTTGGAATTGCCAACGAGAACACTACTGCCCTGGAGATTGGCGATGAACCCATGCAGTTTCATTTAAAGTTTCCAGAAATAACTGTTGCTGTTGGTGAAGAACGCTTGGTAGCGATTCCTCAATTGCTTCATGACAAACCAGGCACAGAAATTATCATCTTAGATGATGCTTTTCAACACCGCACTGTAAGGGCTGGACTAAACATATTATTGACGGACTATAAAAACCTTTACAGCAGGGACCTGTTGATACCGGCAGGAGATTTAAGGGATGTTCGTCAAAGTGCAAAAAGGGCTGACATCATCATTGTAACAAAATGCAGGAGTAATTTAACGGTGATAGAAAAAGAGGCGATCATAGAAGAGTTAGACCCGCTCCCAAAGCAATCCATCTTTTTTACTGAAATAATTTACGGTGATGTTTATCATCTTTTTAGCAAAAAAACTTTTTCTATTTCTACAGGTATGGAGGTTTTACTTGTTTGCGGGATCGCTAATCCAAAGCCTTTGCAAGAATTTCTTATACCAAATGTACAGACGTATGATATGCTGAATTTTCCGGATCATCATATATTTTCTATTGATGACCTCGAGGAAATAAAAAAACAATTTGAAAAGATGCCTGCCTCAAATAAAATTATTTTAACTACGGAAAAGGATGGCGTGAGGTTACAAAAGTTCGAAAATGAATTGAAGGACTTCCCGATCTATGTAATGCCTATCCAGCATGCGTTTATGTTTAATGATGAAAGCCGCTTTTACGACTTGGTTAAAAGTTTTGTAGCATCTTTTACAAATCCTAAGGGAGAGGCCATGGCAAATCAATAATTGCCGTTGCCAGTATTCATTTCGCCACTGCGATCTTTACTTTCTTGTTTTTTATTTTCTCATCCTTTATTAATTCAAGTACCTCACCAACTTTCAATTTTCTTATTGCTACAAATGAGAAAAAGTCTTTGACTTCTATAAGGCCAATATCATCTTTCTTTAAATGGCCCATTTTCGATAAAAATCCAACGATGTCTATTTTGTTTACTTTGTCCTTTTTTCCGGCTGCAATAAACAGGGTGGACCATTTAGGTTTCTCTGGCAATTCAAGTTTTTCAGGTAAAACGATTTCTTCTACTTTTCCTGTAATATAAGCTGGGAGTTTTTCTTCTTCCGATAAAATCAGGACCGATTTTCCGCCAGCTTCCATACGGGCCGTCCTTCCATTTCTATGCGTATATACATCTGCAGTGGCCGGCAAATGATAATGTATGATGTACTTTATATCCGGGATATCCAGGCCACGGGAGGCGAGGTCTGTGGTGACCAACACGTTGGAAGTGCCATTCTTAAACTTACACATGGCACTTTCCCGTTCCTGCTGTTCCATGCCGCCGTGATAAAAAACATTCACAATTCCTTTTTCCTTTAATAAGTTACTTGTGCGTTCTACAGATTCCCGATGGTTACAAAACACGATCATGGATTTATTGCCGATCATACAAATCAACCTGAAAAGCGTCTCGGATTTATCCTTATCCGGCGAAATAATGGTCATGATCACCAGCTCATCCGCCTCATCTTTTTCTGTAACTGCAGATAAGAAGTTCAGCCGTACAGGTGATTTCAATCCGATAAAATCCGGTATGCCAACTGCTTCCGTAGCGGAAGTCAAAATTCTTTTTTTAACCGAGGGGAGTGAACCTATAATAAATGACATTTCTTCCTGGAAGCCAAGCTCAAGGGATTTATCGAATTCATCGAGTACCAATGTTGCTATTTCGTGCAGTTCAAAATTATTGCGACGAATATGATCGGCAACGCGGCCCGGTGTGCCAATTATAACAGCAGGAGACTGCTTTAAATTGTTTTCTTCTGTTTCTCTTTTATGCCCTCCATAGCAACAGGTTACTTTATAACCAGTGGTCATTTTCCTAAAAACTTCATCGATCTGTATGGCTAGTTCACGGGAAGGCACCAATATAAGTGCTTGCACTTTTTTAAGTTCAGGGCTTAATAATTGAACAACAGGCAGCAAATAAGCCAGTGTTTTTCCAGAGCCGGTGGCTGATAATAGAATGATGTTGTCATTATTTTCATTGGCTTCAATGGATGCATGTTGCATTTCATTTAAAGCGTCGATCTTAAGATTTGAAAGGATTGTATCCGTAGATAGGTTATTCTTTTGCATTTCGGCAAAAGTAAGTTTTGTTACACGAAAGGGCAAAAAAGAGAATGCCGGTAAGGCATTCTGCTATTTTAATAAGTGTAATGGGCTGTTAAGGAATAAAATAACTCTTGATGACTGAATGATAAAAAACCTGCCCCAAAAATGGATCTTGAGTTACAACTTCAACTAATCCAACACCTTTGGCGTAAGAATAATAAGATAAGCTGGCAGAGAGAAATCCGAAGCCTGGCACATCAATTCCGGTTTCAAGGCTCACAACAATAATATCTGTAAAGTTAAAACCACCGATTGCCTTACTGGTGCCTTTGGAAATTATTGTAAACTTTTGAATTACAGTCTGACCGGTAGGGTTTTGTAATGAGTCGGACCATGAGGTGCCAACTGCAGCATTAGCCTTTAACATGGTCGATTGATATTTTTGTAATGTGTTACCATTGTTGGAAACAAGAGCATACCCAACTACTGATGTTTCCCCATTGGTGCAGTTATAATAGGCAACTCCATTAGAGGCAGTTATTTTTTGATAAATTTTCGAACCGATCGTAGTATCAGCCGTAGTTAACAAGTCAACGGCTCTAAGTGAAGCGGTGCCATAAGTGCTATCATTGTAACTGTATTTACTACCCACGCAAAGAGGAATATAGCTGCAGCTTTTGCAATTGCTATTATTTATAGGCGCTGTGTTGCCACCGATACATACAATTTGCACCGAACAGCCTGCGCTGCCGAGAGTGAAATTAAAGGGTCCACCAGCGGAAGGCGTTCCAGTGGCGTAAAAAACCGCAGACTGTGGACCTGTTAGGGTAAAATAACCGGCTGCAAAAAATGTCATGCCGTTGACAGAACTGCTGGTAATGGTATAGCTGCCGGTATCGGTCACGTTAACTTGTACAGTAATGGTATTAGTAATATCTAAAATGGTGCCTGCTGTGAAGCTTCCGGTTATTATAGGATTGATACAATTGCCGGGAGCACCTACATATGAAAATTTAGCCGTGCCAGAACTTGTGCCGGGTTTAATTGAGTCTTCAATTGAAAATTCTTTTTGACAGGAAAATATAAAAAGTAAGCAGGCAACGGCAACAAATGAGTAAAGTTTTGTTTTCATGTGGTTGATTATGTGTCCAGAGAAATTATTAGGTAAGGCAAATATATAGGATTATTAAGTTAAAGGTTTGAAACTTAATAATCTACAGGGATTCGAGAGGTAAATATTTTTAACCAAGTATTCCCGGAAGCGCAAAAAAAAGAGAATGTCATACGACACTCTCTGGCTAAAGTATGTGAATGAGGTACTTAGGCTATTGTATAAGTTTTAACCGCAGTATGATAAAGTAGCTGGCCAGTACTGAAAGGGAAAGCTACAAGCAGGGCGAGCAATCGTGATTGTATTAGTTTGCGATGTATTACTCCAAAATCAATTATTGCTGCATAAAATTTTTGATCCTAACTGGCAATTTGGTTTGTTAACTGTGGGTTATACTATTTAAGATTTAATTCCGGGATGAAGCGCTGCAGCAAAAATTCATTTATCAACATAAGAATTTACATTCTCTTATTTGCCTATAATTAATATTATGTTAAATAGGTTCACAGGGCTATTCTACCCTTTGCACGGTTTGTATTGTTTCTTTGTTCACGCTCGCATTTTAAATTAGATTAGAGCGTATATTGACCGGCCTAAACACATACGCATGAACCATTATCACAGAGATCACTTTATACTTAAGATACTTGCTGAACAATACTTTGAATGGGAGAAAGCGAAAAAAGGAATAGTCGCAATCGATTTTGAGTCATTCAAGAAAAAATTTAATTGCTCTAAAGCTGAATTAGAATTAATGACAGCCAAACTATTTTCTGAAGGCGAGGTTATGTATTACAATGTTAACGGCATTGAAGGAATAGCTATTAAACCAAAAGGGTTAGCTTCTTTTGCTGAAAAAAAGTATTTAAAAGAAAGGAAAAAATTAATTTTTGATGAGACAAAAAACTGGGTTCAAGTGAGCATTCCAATCCTATCATTATTATTGGCAATTATGATCTTTGTAAAATCAAATGCTAAATTGAAAGAACAAGATAAAGAGTTACAAGCAATAAAAGAACAGGTAAGATTGTTGCAAATACCCCAAAGGCAACCTCCAAGTGATTTAAAAGTTGCCATCGATTCTCTTTCCCGAAAATAGTTTTATTAACACCATTACTGCACTTTAAAGATGAATGTCTTTAAGCATAGACTTAATTCGTAAGTGCAAGATGATTGTGTAGGATAATATTCGCTTCAAGGCGAATTAAAAGGGCTCCACATCAAAATAAAATGCCGTACAAAGTACAGCATTTTTTATTCCGATAAAGTTTATTACTTATTAAGTACAAGCAATTTATACATTTTCCTCGTCAGGCTCATCGGTTGAATCCTTTGGTGATTCTGGATCTGAATCCGGAATTTCACCTTCAGCTCCCGGTTCTTTTCCAGCCTCAATTTGTTCATCACCAATAGATTCACCACCTAATTCTTCGTCCACAATCTCTGCAACTTCTGGCTCTTCATCTAATTTGGTAATGGCCGCTATTGCGTCACCATCATCTACCCTAATTAATTTTACACCCTGCGTTGCTCTTCCCTGCTCGCTCACACTTGATACACTCATTCGAATGGTTACACCACTCACGCAGGTTATCATCAGGTCTTCTTTTTCAGTAACATCCAATAGACCTACCAAAGAACCCGTTTTTTCGGTAACATTGATTGTCTTAACTCCCTTGCCACCTCGGTTGGTAATGCGGTAATTCGCTTCGCCGGTTTCAGGATCATCCAGGAAAGTACGCTTGCCATATCCTTTTTCACTTACCACTAAAATAGTTCGTGACTTATCTTCCCTGTTTACACAAACCATTCCTACCACTTCGTCTTTTTCATCTTCTACCTCTATACCAAATACACCAATGCCGCCACGTCCTGTTGAGCGAACCTTTTCTTCAGGAAAACGAATGGCCCGCCCGCTTTTTACAGCCAACATGATTTCACAATTGCCATCGGTCATTCTAGCTTCCAGCAGTTCATCACCTTCCTGTACATTAATTGCATTGATACCATTTTGCCTTGGGCGGCTGAAATCTTCAAGGTCAGTCTTTTTGATAATCCCCTTCTTTGTACATAAAAGTATGTAGTGCCCTTTCACATATTCTTCATCGTTGAAGTTCTTCACATCAATGATAGCCCTTACCTTATCATCGGGAGGTATTTGTATCATATTTTGTAAAGCACGGCCCTTACTGGTTTTATCACCTTCGGGAATCTCGTACACTTTCAACCAAAAACATCTTCCTTTTTCGGTAAAGAACATCAGCGTATGGTGCGTAGACGCTACAAACAAATGGACAATATAATCTTCCTGGCGGGTGCTGCTACCTTTAGATCCACGTCCGCCCCTGCGTTGCTGGCGGTATTCAGCCGAAGACGTACGCTTGATATAACCAAGGTGAGAAATAGTTACAACCACATCTTCCTCCTCGATCAGGTCCAGCATATTGATCTCGTTATTTGCATAAACGATCTCCGTTTTTCTCTCATCACCAAATTTTGCTTTCACTTCAGCCAATTCGCCTTTAATAATATCATACCGCATCTTTTCGTTGGATAATATTTCTTTCAGGTGGTCTATTAACTTCATAATTTCAGCGTGCTCTTCCCTGATCTTATCTATTTCCATTCCAGTCAGGCGTTGCAAACGCAGTTCCAGCACAGCTTTAGCCTGTATTTCCGTCATCCCAAAATTGGCGATCAAACCATCCTGGGCAATATGTGGCGTAGCTGATTCACGGATCAGTTTGATCACTGCATCCAAATGATCTAAAGCAATAATGTAACCCTCCAGGATATGCGCCCTCTCCTGTGCCTTGCGCAATTCAAATTGAGTTCTTCTTACAACCACCTCGTGCCTGAACAAAATAAACTCACTTATCAGGTCCTTTAAATTTAAGATCCTTGGCCTGCCTCTTACCAACGCCACATTATTAATGCCGTAGGAAGTCTGTAATTCGGTTTGTTTGTAGAGTTGGTTAATTACGACCTGCGCCACAACATCTTTTTTCAAGTCAACTACTACCCTTGTCCCTTCCTTATTATTACTTTCATTATTAACGTCGGCTATACCTTCAATCTGTTTGTCATTGATCAGATCACCAATCTTGGCTGTTAAAGCATCACGGTTTACCTGGTAAGGCACTTCGTAAATAATGATCTTTTCTCTGCCCGCTTTAGTTGTTTCGATATTTACTTTACCTCTCAAAACTACCCTGCCTCTGCCCGTATGAAACCCGGCTTTTACGCCTTCGAAACCATAAATAATGCCTCCGGTCGGAAAATCTGGTCCCTTTACATGCTTGATAAGGTCATCTATGGAAATCTCCTTATCATCAATATAGGCAACACATGCGTCGATCACTTCACTCAGGTTATGAGGGAGCATATTCGTTGCCATCCCTACTGCAATACCGCTTGATCCATTCAGTAATAATTGAGGAATACGTGTGGGCAGTACTGTGGGCTCTCTCAGGGAGTCATCAAAATTGAGTTGATAATCCACGGTTTCTTTTTCAATATCCTCCAGCATTGCTTCTGCAAACTTTTCCATACGTACCTCTGTGTAACGCATCGCTGCCGGTGGATCGCCATCCTGGCTACCAAAATTACCCTGTCCATCAATCATGGTATAGCGCATCGACCATTCCTGCGCCATACGCACCATTGTATCATATATAGAAGCATCACCATGTGGATGGAATTTACCCATCACCTCTCCCACAATACGTGCACTCTTTTTATAGGCTTTATTGCTGTAGTTACTCAACTCATTCATTCCAAATAACACACGCCGGTGAACAGGTTTCAAACCGTCCCTCACATCGGGCAAAGCACGTCCAACAATCACACTCATTGAATAATCAATGTAGGAGGTTTTCATTTGCTCCTCAATGTTTACAGGGATTATTCTACCCCTGTTACTTGCTGCTCCGCCATCATTAGGCGGCAGCATTTCACCATTTAAATCTTCGTTATTTTCCATATAAATTTATAGTGTGCAAAAGTACCCAATTTAACCCATTTTTCCTTGCTTTAAACTGCTGTTGCACAACGTTTTTTTACACATTTAATTAAGAATATAAAGAAGCTTTGCTGCCGGTGTATAATACTTAGCATTACATAATCAATAAAGTTGCTATCTGTTGCTTGCGGCATAAATTTTTATGTAAAAAAGTGCCTGACGTGGTGAAAGTTGAAGCATTGTTTTTTCTAATAATCATTTTATTAAACTAAAGAATAACTTGCCGTTTAAAAAGTAATTATTGTGAAAAAAATATTGCTTTTCGGCGCAGGTAAATCTGCTACCGTATTAATAGATTATTTGATTGCTGAAGCCAAGGCTAATAACTGGACAACGGTTGTTGCCGATGTTAATATGGACCAGATCATATCTAAAACCAATAATGCCCCGGTAACGGAAGCTGTCCAAATTGATATCACAAACGATGAACAGCGATCCGGATTGATACAGCAGGCAACAATTGTAATTTCAATGATGCCGCCTGCATTACATTTTTTGATCGCTAAGGACTGTGTGAAATATGGTAAAAATTTACTGACTGCCTCCTATCTGGATGCTTCAATAAAAGGCTTGCAGAGCAAAATTGAAAATAAAGGATTATTATTTATTTGTGAGATGGGATTGGATCCGGGAATAGACCACATGAGCGCAATGAAAATTATTGACGAAATAAAATTAAAGGGCGGTGTTGTCATCTCTTTTAAAAGTCATTGTGGTGGTTTGGTTGCACCTGAAAGTGACGATAATCCATGGCATTACAAAATAAGCTGGAACCCACGCAATGTGGTGATGGCGGGTAAAGCAGGCGCTGAATACAAAGTTGACAATGAAATTCAACACAAGCATTACAAAGAACTCTTTAATAATTGCAAGGAGGTAAATTTTGAGGGCTTAGGCAATTTGGCCATGTATCCAAACCGGGATTCTTTGAGTTATATGCCCCTTTATAAACTGGAGCATGCGGCAACTTTTGTACGAACTACTTTAAGGTACCCTTCATTTTGTATAGCCTGGAATGCACTAGTACAAGCTGACCTGGCAAATGATACTGTAATAATAAATGCCAATGGATTAACCTTTGCTAAATGGTCAGTTTCCATTTTGCCGTTTGTGAATGAGGGTAATAAAAGTATGCTTGAATTCCTTGGCTTGTTTGAAGATAAACCAGTACCCGCCAGTTCAAAAACGGCTGCGGATATATTACAGTATTTATTAGAAACAAAGCTGGCAATGCAACCCGACGATAAAGACATGATTGTGATGCTGCATGAAATTGAATATGAATGTGCAAGAGTGACTACCAAATTAGAGAGCCGCTTAATAGTAAAAGGAGATGATCATTTACGGACAGCAATGGCTAAAACCGTGGGGCTTCCATTGGGTATTGCTGTTAAATTAATTCTCAATGGAACTATTCAGCTTACAGGTATCCATATCCCTACTATTAAAGAAATTTATGTGCCTGTCTTACATGAGTTGGAAAATGCAGGCATTTGTTTTAAAGAACAGAGAATGTAAAATAATTTTTGTTTACGTATAATATTTTTATCTTTGTCGTATAACTTTATTTTAAACTCAAAATATTTTTTATGGACGCCAAAATCACGCTGAGCTTTGATGAATCGGTTATAGCCAAAGCCAAGCAATATGCAGAAGATAATAATATTAGTCTGTCCCGTCTTACCGAGTTTTTATTAAATAAGGTTACCAGTAAAAGCTACCAGTCTTTAGAAGATTTTCCTATTTCAGATTGGGTAAATATGGTTGGGGAAGGCCAGGCGGAGTATCAAACAAAACCACGAAAAAGCAAGGATTTAAAAAACGAATACTTTAAATCTAAAAAATGAGGATATTTTTAGATGCCAATATATTAGTGTCAGTGCTCAATAAAGAATATCCCCTGTTTACCTACTCAGCCCGGATTGTGAGTTTGGCTGACAATAAAAAATATACCGTTTACACCTCCCCCATTTGTTTGGCGATCGCTTTTTATTTTGCTGAAAAAAAATCCGGCACTCAACTGGCAAAAAGAAAAATAGAAATACTCGTAAACAAATTATCTATTGCGGATGTAGGTAAGCATGAAGTGCTTCAATCCTTGCAAAATAAGAAGGTGAATGATTTTGAGGATGGGCTTGAATATTATGCGGCTGAAAGTAGTAAGTGCAATGCTATCATTACGGAAGACATCGGTGATTTTTATTTTTCATCAATGCCCGTATTCAGCTCAAAAGCCTTTATAGAAAAACATTTCTATTAACCCAAAATCTCTTCCCCAGTTATCCCTTTTATACTACAGATGGCGAGCAATTAACTATGGCTTAATTTAAAAAGCGGGCATTACTGTCAATGATGAAATATACCCTTCTCCGCTTCTAAAATAAGATTGTCTTTATTGGCGAGAATTAAATTTCTGTATTCATTTACTTTTATCCAATGCATGATCCAGCACACCAGGTACCCGATGCCAGCGAGCAAACCAATTACAGGTATCATTGTACATAATCTGAAAATATTTTTTGTATTGCCTATTCCCTGTGTGGGGTTAGTCTCGTCTGTGGGTATATTTAACAGGCTGCATTCGGCATTGAAAGATTCTGCAATTTTATTGACAACAACAAACATCCAGATAAAATTGAATAAGGGGATAAGTAACAGCCAAACCTGGCCAGGCGGCATCCGCCTGTTCTCATCACTTACGGCTTCCAGTGCTTTTTGTAAGGTCGATATGTAAAAAACAGTGGGTATTAGGACGAGAAAAAATAATAAACCTATGATGAGTATAAACTCGTTTTCAAGTAAATTATTCGAATACATAACATAATAAAAATAAGAAAATATGTACTAAACTCCAGCCAAAATCTTTTGCAGTTCTGCTACGCCTTCGGTTGCATTTTTTTCAATAAAAGTAAGATTGGGGTAATTTTTTAGGGCTGGGATTTTCTTGTCAATAATAAATTTGGGAAGATACGGCGGTGCAAATTCTAATAAAGAAGCGGCTGGGTAAACCTGTAACGAGGTTCCGATTACTACAAAATAATCGCAATCGGATATTATGCCAATTGCTTTATCAATCATAGGCACTCCCTCCCCAAACCATACAATATGTGGACGAAGTTGTCCGCCATCATCAGCAGTATCACCCATTTTAATATCTCCATTGATAGGATAAATCTTTGATTCATCCTTTATACTTCTCATTAAAAAAATCTGGCCGTGCAAATGAACAACTTTGGTAGAACCCGCCCTTTCGTGAAGGTCATCAATATTTTGAGTTATGATGGTTACATCAAAATCCTTTTCTAATTGTGCAAGGTCAATATGTGCAGCATTTGGTTTTGCTGCCGCAACATCCCTCCTCCTGTCATTATAAAAATCCAATACAAGTTGAGGGTTCTTTTGCCACCCCAACGGCGATGCTACTTCATATACATCAAAGCCATTCCACAATCCATCGCTGTCACGAAAAGTTTTTAATCCGCTTTCAGCGCTGATACCCGCACCCGTGAGTACCACGATATGTTTCTTTTCCATTGTCCCCTTGCGTTTTGTGAATAGGAATAAATTTTTATGCCATGTATTTCATCATTGCTTCTCCCCTGCCATTTCCATTATTATTTTCCATTCTTCTGTTGTAACAGGCTGTACGGATAACCTGCCCAAACGAACCAATGCCATCTCACTTAAACGCTTATCCGCCTTTACCTGTGCAAGTGTAACAGCCTTTTTCAATTTTTTAAATGGCTTCAAATCAACCACCACCCATGCTGTCTCTTCAGTTGTTGGATCCTGGTAGGCTTCTTTGGCGACTTTGGCAATGCCAACGATCTCTACTCCTTCATTACTATGATAAAACAGTACTTCATCGCCCTTGGCCATTGCCTGCAAATGATTGCGTGCCGCATAGTTGCGTACACCATCCCATGATGTTTGTTTGTCTTTTACCAACTGATCCCAACTGTATTTAAATGGTTCAGATTTTACCAACCAATATGCCATAAAGAAAAATTAAATAGTGATGTTAATCCATGGCAAATTTATTCACAATGATTTGCATTTATAAATATTCCTTTTAAAAAACATTTTCTTAAAACCACTTATAAATATATCTCGTAACTACCCTCAGTTCAGCATTTTTATTTAACCATTCATTCTCTTCATTTCAAAATTCATTTCGTTATGCCAACAAAAAATTCATCCGAAAAAGATCTATTGGCGGTTTCAGGAGGCAGTATCCAATCACTGTCCAGAAGAAACTTCCTGGGTTATCTCGGAGGCGCATCCGCCCTGCTAATGACCGCTACTGCCTGTAAAAAAGATGACATGTCCACAAATGATGGAACAGATCTTGGTAAAGGTGATACCGGTGTTTTAAATTATGCTTATGCCTTAGAGCAAATTGAAGCTGCTTTTTACATCAAGGTTTTTGAATCTCCTTACGCTGGTATTACAGCTGCCGAAAGTTCATTGCTGCGTGATATAAGAGATCACGAAATTGCTCACAGGGAATTCTTTAAAGCTGCTTTGGCTACATCAGCCATTCCTTCTTTGGAATTAGATTTTACTTCTATCAATTTTGGAAGCAGGGATAGTGTATTAGCAACAGCCAAAGCCTTCGAAGACCTGGGTGTAACTGCGTATAACGGAGCAGGTAAGCTATTGACCAATCCTGATTATTTATTACTGGCAGGCAAGATCGTTTCAGTAGAAGCAAGACATGCGGCCTACATCAGGGACCTGATTGCCAATGGTACTTTTGCAGATGGCCTGGATACAAATGCGCTTGACATGAGCCGCACTCCAGCCCAAGTTTTTGCTATTGCAGGAACGTATGTGAAAACTAAATTAAACATAAGCAATTTACCCACCTCTTAAATTTATTGTATGAAAATTGAAAATATAATCAACGAAATAGAAAAAGTAGATCCGGAAATATTTGGCAGGCTTGATGGCAGAAGAAATGCAATGAGGAATTTTGCAAAATTTTCAGGCAAGATCGCTTTAGCTTCTTTACCATTGGCATTTGGTTCCATGCTTAATAAAGCCTACGGTAGTCCGTCTGGCACAACTGATGCTATAACAGATGTATTAAATTTTGCATTGACATTAGAATACCTGGAATCCGAGTTTTACAAAGCAGGCTATGCTGCAGGTGTTGCCGGTACATTGGCGATCCCCGCAGGCGCTCCGCTGAATGCTATAAAAACGATCCGTGATCATGAAGCAGCTCACGTTAATTTCCTGAAAGGGGCTATTACGTCTTTGGGCGCAACGCCTGTTTCATTTACGGCTTTGTCTTTTGATTTCACAGCAAAAGGTACATTTCCAACGGTGTTTACAAACTACGGATTGTTTTTAGCAGTAGCACAAGTTTTTGAAGACACAGGAGTAAGGGCTTACAAAGGCCAGGCAGGAAATTTAATGAGCAATAATGATGTGCTTACAGCTGCATTAAATATCCACTCGGTGGAAGCAAGGCATGCATCACATATCCGCCAAATGCGAAAAGCTAATGGAGGCCTTGTGCCAGCGGGAGTAGATGTAAAACCATGGATCACGCTTAATCAAAGTGGCATTGGTTCTTCGGCTGTTCAGGCAAGCTACAACGGAGAAGAAGTTACCACCCAGGCCGGCGTTAATATTGTTAATATTGGCGGGTTTGCAATTTCTGCAAATGCTGCTTCCGAGGCATTTGATGAAGCGCTGACCAAAGAACAGGTTGCAGCAATTGTAGCCCCGTTCTTCAATTAATAGTTTTGGCAAAATGAATGGCTGTATTGTATATGGCCATTCTTTTCTTTCTCATATATTTCAAATAAACAAAAGAATCGCTACCATGATAATTTCAAATGCTCTCCTATTTGTGTTCTTAGCCATGCCAGGCGGCATGGAATGGATATTTATTTTACTTGCTGTCGTGTTACTATTTGGAGGAAAGAAAATCCCCGAATTAATGAAAGGAATTGGCAAAGGTGTCCGTGATTTTAATGATGCAAAAAATGCTGCTAAAAATGAAATAGCGGAAGGCATGAGAGAAAAGCCCCAGGTAGATCCGCTTGTTTAAAAAATACTATTTTATTTGTTTTTGACAATTTGGATTATTTCTTTTGTCATTATATTTTACATCACTGACAAGCAGGTTTTTGTAATCTGCTAGTACCTTACTTAATCTAAATCGAAAACAGTATCAAAACTATTAGGCCAATTTCAATATGCAGTGGATTGATTTATTTTAAATGGACAATGTATTGGCGACTTTACATTTTTACATTTTTCAATCCATTTGAAATGGCTTATCGTATGTAAACTTCGGGAAGAATTTCGTTTATCATGGCTATAAAACTGTGTAATGTTATGGAATTTATTTATGATCGTTTCATTGTAATAAATCGGATGTGAAATGAAATACATTTATACCAGTAAACATATTTTTCTCCTCATTTTAACGGAATTTATTTGTCACCTATCGTATTCTCAAACGATTATAAAAGGTAAAGTTGTAGATGCCGCAAGTCGTGAGCCATTGCCGTATGCTATCGTTATTGATAGTTTAAATACACACAAGAAAACCTTTACGGACGAGCGGGGAAATTTCATTTTAAAAATACCAACCAATCACACAAATCTGTTTGTTTCGAGCCTGGGTTATAAAGCGCTTTGCCTACCAGTTTTATACAGAAATAACATTACAATTGAGTTACAGCGGGAAATCGTTAGTTTAAAAGATGTGGTGGTATTACAAAGCAACGAGGCAACCCGGTTTAACACACTCACAAAAATTGATTTAGATGTAAACTCGGTAAGAAATACACAGGAACTGCTGCGCCTGGTGCCTGGCTTATTTATAGCCCAACATGCGGGAGGAGGTAAAGCCGAACAAATATTTTTGCGTGGTTTTGACGCCGACCATGGAACTGATGTAGAGATAAGTGTGGATGGTTTGCCTGTTAATATGGTCAGCCATGCTCATGGCCAGGGTTACGCTGATGCACATTTTATTATACCCGAAACAATCAACAATATAGATTTCGGTACCGGGCCTTACTATGCAAATCATGGAAATTTGAACACTGCAGGTTATGTTGCCTATTCAACGTACAATTGCATTCCAGAGAGTAGAATACAGGTTGAAGCCGGCCGCTTTAATACATTCAGAACGTTGGCTTTATTAGATTTGTTGAAAAAGAAAAAGGAAAAACAAAGCGCCTATATTGCCAGCGACTTTTATTATACGAATGGCCCGACATTGAACAAGCAAAATTTTAATCGCTTCAATCTTTTTGGAAAATATAATTTTCTATTGAATGACCGAACCCGGTTAACATTGACTGCCTCCATGTTTAAAAGTAAATGGGATGCATCTGGTCAAGTACCGGAAAGAGCTGTTGCCACTGGAAAGATCGATAGATTCGGCTCGATCGATCCATCGGAAGGTGGCAATACTGAGCGATACAATGCAAACTTTCTGCTAGCCCATACATTTACAAACGGGACGGTTTTGGTGAACCAGGCCTACTATAGCCGTAACATATTTAACTTGTTTTCAAACTTTACTTTTTTTGCGAATGATGCGGTTAATGGTGATGAAATTAACCAGGGTGAACAACGGGATATATTTGGTTATAACACTAAAATCAATCAGAACTATTTATTTCATGGCTTCGCTTTAAAATCTGCATATGGCGCAGGAATCCGGTATGATGCCACTTTTGACTCGAAGCTATCAGCCGTAAATAAGCGCCAATTTATAAGGAATGTAAAACTGGGTAATATCAGGGAATTGAATGCATCTGGCTATATGCAACAACAATTAAATTTGGGTAAGTGGTTGATTGATGCAGGCATTAGATTGGATCACCTTTATTTTAATTATTTTAATAAACTTTCAGCAGAACAAAACCCCTCTCAAAATAAAACGATTGTAAGCCCTAAATTAAACATTCAATACACCGTTAACCCAACAGTACAGTTTTATGTAAAAAGTGGTAAGGGATTTCACAGCAATGATACAAGAGTGGTTACAGCTAATAGTGGCAACGAAATTTTACCTGCGGCTTTTGGAAGTGATATTGGTTTTATATTAAAACCTGTCACCAATTTATTACTAAACGTCACAACCTGGTATCTCCATTTAGATCAGGAGTTTGTGTATGTCGGTGATGATGGAAATATTGAACCCAGCGGCAAAACCAGCAGAAAAGGCATTGACCTTATTGCCAGGTACCAGTTTTCAAAAAATGTTTTTGCTAACGTAAATCTTACGGTCGCGAAAGCTAGAGCCATAGGACTTCCCAAGGGAGAAAACTATATACCGTTAGCACCCTTTTTTACAAGCACCGGCGGCTTACTCTACAAAGCTGCCACACGCTTAAATGGTGGCATTACTTATCGTTACATAAAAAGCAGGCCTGCTAATGAAATAAATTCGGTTGTAGCAAAAGGATATTTAGTGGCGGACGTTTCATTAAACTATACTACTCCAAAATACGAATGCGGTATTATAATTGAAAACCTGTTGAATGCAAAGTGGAACGAAGCACAATTTTCCACTACGTCGAGGCTTAAAGATGAGCCTACACCTATAACTGAGCTTAACTTTACGCCAGGGACACCTTTTTTTGCCAGACTTAAAATGGCCATGTTTTTTTAATTATTGCGATGAATTAGCACTAAGGAATCTTATGCTGTTAAAAGAAACAATGAGATTGTACATTACTCCCATCCGCTGGCCAACACATCCGCCAGGTGCATTGTTTTTATTGAGATATTTTTTCCTTTGATATAACCATCAATGTGCATGAGGCAACTTAGGTCGGTGGAAATGATATATTCAGCTTTTGTAGCGAGTGCATTGTTCACTTTTTGATCGGCCATTGCGATTGATATTGCATCGAACTTCACCGCGAAGGTTCCGCCAAAGCCACAACAGGTCTCCACATCATTCATTTCCACTATCTCTAAACCCTTTACGTGGCTTAGTAATTTACGGGGAGCAGTTTTTATTTTACATTCTCTCAAGGCTGCACAGCTATCATGATATGTCGCCCGGCCATGTAACACCGCACCATAATTTTCTATTTTCAACACATCTGTTAAAAACTCCGAAAATTCAAAAATGCGTTTACTTAAATTCTTTACCTCATTATGCGCTGATGAATTTTCAAATAACCTAGCGTAGTAATTCCTTACAAAACCAACACAACTGGCGCTGGGGGCTACAATATACTCTGCGCCTTCAAAATCGTTTATGAATTTATTGCATACTGCTTTTGCCTCATCCCAAAAGCCAGCGTTGAAAGCGGGCTGGCCGCAACAGGTTTGATTGGGATTATATTGCACATCACAGCCAGCTTTTTCAAGCACCTTTACCATATTGAAGGCGGTTTGCGGGTAAAGCTGGTCCACGAAACAAGGTATAAATAATTGAACTTTCATGCCTCATTCCCGCTAAAGGAACATAATTTTTAAAAGTTAAAATGTGCTGCCTGTAGCTAGATGTTTATAGTGCAGCATCCTGCTGTAAGTAGTTAAGAAGGAATAGAAAAAGAATTTTTTAGTGCGATCATTTTTAGTGCGGTAATCGCTGCTTCTTCTCCCTTATGTCCATGGGCGCCCCCAGTTCTTTCCTCTATCTGCTGATGATTATCAACTGTTAAAACGCCAAAAATTGTTGGGGCAGGCAATATCAGATTAAGTTGTACCACCCCTTCAGTCACGGCTTTACATACATAATCAAAATGTGGTGTATCGCCCCTTATTACACAGGCGAGTGCAATAAAAGCCATTGGCTTATTATCCCTGTATTTAAAAGCTTCCCAATAACTTTTAATGCAAAATGCGATTTCAAATGCGCCGGGTACGCTAATGATTTTATATTGAATACCGTTTTCGTCCAGCACCTTTTTACATCCTTCCTCCAGTTTATCGATTGTGTCTGCATTCCATTCAGTACGTACTATAACAACACAGGCACCCTTCGGTAAAAGCATGCCTGTTGTGTCGTATAAATCTGATGAATTTTCGGACATAAAAAATGGTGAATGGTGAATGGGCAATGGTGAATAGTGAATTGAGCATTCACCATTCACTATTACAACTAGTTAAAAATTCCTAATCTGGCAAGGCTTTTTTCAACCTCCGCACTATGAGCGCTTTTCGGAAATTCTTCCTTAATTTTTTTATAGATGTCAGTAGCATCCTTTGTTTTACCAGTTGCTTCTGCAAAGGATGCTGCTTTAAACAATGATTCAGAGGTCATGAATTCATCTTTCTCATTTACTGAAGCTGCTTTTTTATAGTACTCCAGTGCATCATCGTTCTTTTTTAATTCTGCATAAGCATCGCCCAGCATATTATAAGCCGCGGTTTGTACCTGGGTGGCACTTGTTGAAAATTCTTTCAGGTGTTTCACTGCTTTGTTGAAATCGCCACTGTGCAGGTAACAAGCGCCTGCTATAAAATTTGCCCTGTTGCCAGCGGGTGTGCCACTGTAACTGGAAGCTATCTTCAAAACGCCGGTGGTTATTCCGCTTCCTCCGTTCAATACTAAATTGATAGAATCTTTGTTGAACCCCGTTTGCGCCATTTTTCCAAACAACTGTTCGGCAGGAAAAATTACATCCGCAGATTTTATCACCTTTGGTTCAAGAATTAAATATTTGTACCCGATCCATGCGCCTCCAATTAATATCAATGCACCTCCAACATAAATAATGGGCTTGCTGAATTTCGCCCAAAAACCTTTCGCTTTGTCAACAATATCATTTTCGACAACCGGTTGTACTGTAATTTGCTTCTCTGACATTTTCTTTGTTTTGTTTAGCCTTTTGCACCAATACTGCATTGGGCCAGACACGTTATAAATTATTATTTTTTGTTTCAGTTAATCCACTATAAACGGATAGTCTTTCTGCGTGTACACATCCTTTAAAAGTTCATCATCATTTGGCCATGGGCTTTCTTCTGCAAATTGCACACTTTCATCTACCTGTGCTTTCACCCTTGCATTCATTACTTCTACTTCCTCATCCGTTACTTTATATTCATCTTTCAACACTCTGAGCACGTGATCTATCGGGTCTTTCTCTTTATATTCCTCTACTTCGTCTTTAGTGCGGTATTTTTGAGGGTCACTCATGCTATGGCCTTTATAGCGGTAAGTCTTTACCTCTAATAATGTAGGACCGCCTTTTTCACGTGCCCTGTTTACTGCACGCAAAATTGCATTGTGTACATCCTCAGGACTCATTCCATCAACACTGTCGCCGGGCATATCATATGCATCAGCCAGTTTGTACAGATCTAATACATTACTGGTACGTGCTACTGAAGTTCCCATGGCGTAATTATTATTTTCGCAAATAAATACTACGGGCAATTTCCACAGCATGGCCATATTGAACGTTTCATGCAACATACCTTGCCTTGCAGCGCCATCGCCAAAAAAACAAAGCGCCACATTATCGGTGCCGTTATATTTTTCAGCAAATGCCAATCCTGCACCGGTGCCTATTTGAGCCCCTACAATTCCATGGCCGCCAAAAAAACCAACGTCCACACCAAAAAAGTGCATACTTCCACCCTTGCCTTTACTGCAACCGGTAGCTTTACCATACAGCTCAGCCATACAAGATTTAGGAGATACACCTTTCGCAATAGCGAGTGCATGGTCACGATAAGCAGTTATAAATTTATCACCGGGATTCGTTGCAGTCATACAACCTGCTGCCACTGCTTCCTGCCCGATATATAAATGGCAGAAGCCGCGAATTTTTTGCATTCCATACAACTGGCCCGTCTTTTCTTCGAAGCGGCGCAATAAAAGCATTAATTCGTACCAGTACAGGTAGGTTTCTTTTGAAAACTTTGTAGCCAATGTTTAATAATTTAGGCGGCAAAGATAAGGGAGAAATCCGTAAATTAAAATATGACAAAAAGATGCTTTTAACCAATGGATTTAAGTGTTAAACCACCTTGATGAAACGGGCATATAAAAGGCTTCCCGATGGTTGGCTGTGAGCCTTTTCAAATGCATTATGGTATAGTAATTTTATTATGGAAATAGCGTGAATGTTGATGGCTTTAGGCTAAAACCTTTTGCATTATCTTGCAGGCCAATGTCCAGGCTTACAAAAATAATCATCACACAATTTAAGAATTACAGCTTTTCCACTTTCTCTTTTACTGAAAGGGTTATCGGCATTTGCGGTTTAAATGGAAGGGGTAAAACCAACCTGTTGGATGCCATTTATTACCTCTGTTTTACCAAAAGCTACTTTTCTAAAACGGATGTTTTAAATACGCAATTTGAAAAGGACGGATTTCG
>JBDSAA010000040.1:0-3651 GCA_039922375.1 Ferruginibacter sp. | reverse complement strand
ATTTTTATTCGAAGATTGTAGACGATATAAGGAATGCACAGCGGGTGACAGGTCAGAGCCCGAGCATTGCGCCAAATTATTGGTCGACAGAAAATACACCCTCCCGGAATCCTTATGATGATGCACCTGCCTGGGGTTCATCCATGATAACGGTACCATGGCAGCTTTACCAGATTTATGGAGACAGCAGTGTTTTAAGAAAGACGATGCCTAATATGAGAAAATATCTGGCCTATTTGAAAAAGAAGGAAACTTCTGAGGGTGTAGTAAGCTATGGCCTTGGCGACTGGATGGCTCCCGCAGGTACTTCAGTACCGAATGTAGAAGGAGCGGTTTATGTGCTTAACACTAAATTGATGTATTCAGCAGCGAAACTGCTTAAAGCACCGGATGCTGATTATTTTAAAGATGAATATGAGCGTGTAAGAACGGCTTATAATAATAAGTATTACGACAAAGTAAAGAAGACCTACCACCCGGCTACCCAGGCTAGTTTATCTATGCCCTTAAGCTTCGGCATTGTGCCTGATGCTGACCGGGAAGCAGTTGCGGAGAACCTGGTAAGGATTATAGGGCATCCTGAAGAAAGCAGAGATTCTCTCAATATCGGAAAGGTTGGAAAACACGGACCCGTATTGCCCGATCACAGTACTACAGGCGACATTGCTACAACTTACCTTTGGCGGGCACTGGGAGATGCCGGTCAGGCCGATCTTGTCCAGAAAATGATTATGCAGGAAGGTATGCCAAGTTACCTAAGCATGATTAACAAGGGTTTCACTACCATTGGTGAAAACTGGAACCTTGCAAATACCCGAAGCTTTAATCACGATATGTACGGAGGTATCTTTGAGTGGTTCTACAGGTCGTTGGGTGGTATTTCTGCAGCAATGGCCGGATTTGAAGAGATCTCTTTAAAACCTCAGTTTCCGGCAGGGCCTGAAACCGTGACAACATCTGCAGGAACCATCAGGGGATTGATACGCTCATCATGGACCAATATAAACGGTCGCGTCAATTGGAAAATTACAATTCCTGTTAACTCGAAAGCGAGCGCTTACATACCCTATAGTAATGATAGAACAATAACAGAAGGCGGAAACAAAATCTGGATGAACGAAAGTGTTTTAGAAAATGTATCCGGCATAAAATTCAAAGGAATAGAGACCGATGCCGATTCCGGAAGACAATATATAGTTTGGACGTTTGGCTCTGGTAACTACGAATTTCAATGGTAGCCGCTGTTTAAGATGAACTCTTTAACCATACTAAGGCACTGACGTTGGCGCTATAAATGCTTGTTGATATGCTCAAAATATACGTACGCCTTTATTACGTTGGAGTAAACTATTAATATCATGGACTCAAAAGATTTGCAATTAAGTTTTTATGATTCATTTACTCAGATATCATAGCCGTATGAAACACCCGCATAAGGCAATTAAAATAGTTCTATCCCTGGTTTTTCTTTTTGTAATTCATTCCTTGCAGGCACAGCTGTCATTCAATCAAGGTTGCAAAACTTTTAATTAATAAGATAAAGAACAGCCACTATGAATATAAGATCAATTAGTTTTTTGATTGTTTTATTGGCGGGTATTAAAACCATGAACGCACAAACGGTTTATTCTATTGATGCTTCATACATACAAAATGCAACGATTCAATCTGGTCATTTGAAGATGGGCAATCCGGGTGCGGAAGGAAGAAAGGTTGAGGTCAATAACCGCTACATGACGTTAAATGGAAAGCCAATTATTCCCGTAATGGGCGAAATGCATTTTTCCCGTGTTGCGAGAGATCAATGGGAAGACATGATTCTAAAAATGAAAGCTTGCGGAATTACGATCGTTGCCAGTTATGTAATCTGGATCCATCACGAAGAGGTTGAAGGACAATTTGAATGGAGCGGTGACAAGGATTTAAAAGCCTTTGCCGCTCTATGTAAAAAACATGATCTATGGTTTTATCCCCGGATTGGGCCGTGGATTCACGCAGAAGTAAGAAATGGTGGAACACCGGACTGGCTGCTCGCAAAAGAAGGTGTTAAGGAACGTTCCATGAACCCTGTTTTTCAGCGGCATGCAGAAGAATGGTACAAACAGGTTGCACTGCAATTAAGGGGCCTCATGTATAAAGATGGCGGACCTGTTATTGGTGTGCAACTGGAAAACGAATATGCTTATGGCAAATCAGGAGAACCTTATATCATGTGGCTGAAGCAAACTGCCTTAAAATATGGTATCGACGTTCCCCTATATACGGTAACCGGTTGGGGAAATGGTTCGGTGCCTCCTTATGAAGTGATTCCGCTCTGGGGAGCCTACCCCGATGAGCCCTGGGCAACTACACTCACCCGAACAACAACCGGTGAGAATTTCAGGTTCACGCCGTTCCGGGATGACGATAAGATCGGAAATGAGGTTGGGCAAGGCAGGGCGAGCTATCTTGATAACAGCGCTTACCCTTATTTTACTTGTGAGATGGGAGTTGGAATTGAAAATACCGATCACCGGCGACTGGTGATCGACCCCATAGATGGACTTGGGCTGGTGATTGCTAAAATAGGTTCGGGCAGCAATCTTCCCGGGTATTATATGTTTGCGGGTGGTTCCAATCCCCGCGGCTTGCTTACGTCCATGGAAGAAAGCCAGGAATCGGGATCCTATAATACCAACCCTGTTATTTCGTACGATTTTCAGGCTGCCATCGGGGAAACGGGAGAGCTTAACGGACCCTATTTTGAAATAAAAAAACTCCATTACTTTTTGAATGAATTTGGTGACCGGCTGGCCCCTATGAAGCCGTTTTTTCTAACCAAACCGGGCAATATGCAGGTAGCGGTACGGGCCTCATCAAATGCTGCTTTTGTATTCGGAATAAATTATGTCCGTCACCAGAGCGTTGGTACGCAAAACGGCGTTCAGTTCGAAGTGAAGTTAAAAGATGAAACGGTTGTTTTTCCAGAAAAGCCGATAGATATACCCGACAGCGCAATGTTTATATGGCCGGTCAATTTCGCACTGGACAATGTTCTTTTAAAGTACGGCACGGTACAACCACTTTGCCGGTTGGCAGGAAACAGCTTACTGCAATGGGTGTTTGTTCAGGATGTGTCCATCGCTCCTGAACTGTGTTTCAGCGATCAGCATATCCTGTCCCTTACAACCAATGCAGGAAGTGTAGCTCATAGCAAAGGATACTATTTCATCCGCAATCTTAAACCAGGCACTTCTTGTGTGATAAACATTACGGGCGACCAAAATCGTAAAATGCAGATTATTGTGCTTTCGAAACAGGAATCGAAGCATGTTTGGTTGTTTAAAAACAAAGAACGAAAAGATTTTTATCTCAGCCCTTCAGGAATGTATTCGGATGGTGACAGTATACACCTGTTTGGAACAGACAATCATTTTACCATTAAGGCATTAAAAACTTCCCGCATAATCAGTGGTTTGAAAGATAAGGCAGACAAAACAAGCGCATTCCGCCAATATGAAGTAACTGCCGAAGAACAGAAGCCTTCTATTTCATTCACACCGCTATCCCCGCTTAGCGGCTCATCCTGGCTGGCAACCTCTGTCGCACAGGTGACTGAGAAGAACAAATTGAATCATCAATTCCTCGCCAGAACATTCGAACTTTTTAATA
>JBDSAA010000039.1:0-18336 GCA_039922375.1 Ferruginibacter sp. | reverse complement strand
CCTGTTGCAAAGCTGTGTTGGCCTGAATAATATTTCTATTAACAGCAATGCTGTATTTTGAATTTGCCAGGGCCGGATATTTCAATTGCAGGTGTGTAATAAGTTCCTCTGTACTTGCAACATCATTAACCTGTATTGAATTGCTTTCAACAACATCAACAATTTGTCCAAATAACTTTACAGTAATTTTCATTTCAATTAATTTGGCAGTATATGCACTTCAACAATATCGCCTTTTTTATAAGTGGTTTCATTTTCTTCCAAACGAATTAAACAATTGGCTATCGCATACGAACTCAGGCGATAAGATTCCTGTGCATCCAGTGCTGTTACTTCATCATTTTCGAGTATTCCTTTTAAGAAAAAAGTTAAGCCTGTAACCTTTGTGAAATCATTTGCCAGCATAGCTTTCGTCACGTTAATAAAACTTTTCCTGTTCGTCATGATTGCTAAAGCTTCTGAAACATATTCATAAAAGCAAGTCAGCACAGAAGAGGGGTTGCCCGGCAAACCAAATACTATCTTGTTTTCTTTTTTTCCAAAATATAAAGGTTTGCCCGGCCTTTGTTTTACTTTGTGAAATAATTTTTCAATACCACAATCACTCGCGGCTTGCAATACAAAATCATAGTCACCAACACTAATTCCGCCACACAATAAAACGACATCGCTTTTATTTAAAACATCTCCTAATGTTGATGTTAATCTTCCCAGGTTATCATCTGCATAAAAGACTTCAACATTGTTAAAATGAAATTGCCGTAAGGCTGCTTTCAGCATAAATGAATTGGCTTCATACACTTCTCCATGTTGTAAAGATCTTCCTGGTTGCTGTAATTCATTACCGGTAATGATGATGTTAACAGATGGCTTTTTGTAAACCATTGCTTCGGTTATACCAAGTGCGCTTAAAAAACCAATGGCGCCTGGAGATAAATATTCATCTTTCTGTAATGCCAGTGCACCTTGCTTCATATCCCTTGCCCTTGGGCGAAAATTTAACCCTTGTTGTACTTGTTCATCTTGTATGATCAGCATATTATTTTTAAACAAAACCTTTTCCTGCATCACCACAGTATCAGCATTCTCGGGAACAGCCGCCCCAGTAAATATGCGCATCGCATGTTGTGGTAATAATGATCTGTTTTCATGAGCGCCTGCGGGAACTTCACCATTTATCACTAAAGTTTCATGTACATCTTTAAATGCAATGGCATACCCGTCAACGTTGGATTGATTGAAAGGAGGAAAATCTATTTTGGAAAAAATATCCTCAGCCAACACATAACCAATAGCATTGGCAAGCAAAATTTTTATTGAAGGCAAAACTTCAACATTTTCTTTTATTATATTTTTTGCTTCGTCAACTGATATCATTAGCCTCCAATTGTTATCATACTCCTGTTCTCAATATTATTTGCATCAACTGAATTAACATCAGCAATAAACTGCCCACCCAGCTCTTTCGCCTTCATCATTATGTTTTCCTGGATCAACCTTGCAATATTTCCACCTTTTCTTAGTGCACTCAACAGATCTGTTTCACTATTGGAGAATAAACAATTTTTCATTTTACCATCTGCGGTCAAACGCATACGGTTGCAACCGCTGCAAAACGGGGAACTCATCGTGCTGATAACGGCAAACGATCCCACATGCCCGGGAATCATATAATGCTTTGCCGTATCATGCTTGTCATTTTGTAATGGTAAAAAAGAATACTGCGTATTGATGGTTGATAATATCCCGTGCAATTCAACAACTTTATTGCTTGTCCACCGGTTGCCACTAAAAGGCATGAATTCAATAAATCGGATCTGTAATGGTGTATGCATCGTCCATGCGATAAAATCATTTATCTCATCATCATTAAAACCTTTCATCACTACTATATTTATTTTCACATTAAATTGGTGATGCAGCAGCAACTCAATATTGCTGCGCACAAGATGAAATAAATTCCGGCGTGTGATCAATAGAAATTTTTCAGGCTGTAATGTATCAAGACTAATGTTGACTGTTTTGATATTTGCCTCTTTAAGCACGTCAACAAAATCATGCAAGCGGGTTGCATTTGTTGTAAGCGTCAATTCAACCGGTAGTTTTGATAAGCTCAGAATAATTTTTGCTGCATCTTTTCTTACTAATGGTTCACCACCAGTAAACCTTATTTTGGTTACGCCTTCATCAACAAAAATTTTGGCAAGTGTTTCAATTTCATCAGCCCGCATTAATCGCGAAGCAGGGGTAAAATCATAGTCTTCTTCAGGCATACAGTAAAAGCAACGCAGGTTGCAATTATCCGTAAGCGATATCCTCAGGTAATTATGGTCACGTCCAAAAGAATCTAAAATCATTGTTATCAATCAATTTAAACCACTTAAAAATATTGTTGTCCGGGCATCAAAGCAATGTGGTACATTCTTGCGTCACCCTCTTGTACGTTATACCATTGGGCAACTTTTCTTACGTTTTATGTATCCACCAAATAGGGGTTCCCTTAAGTTGGGCTAACACTTCACTTATGTTCAGGTTCTATTAAGGCCTTATAATCTGCGGTCGTATCGATATCAATATCTCCCAGCGGAAAATCTACCTTTTCCACCATTGCCAGATTTTCTTTAATAATTTTTTTTGCCCCGGTGTCGCCTCTTAATTTTAGCAAAGCTGAAAATATAGTTTTATCAAATAAGGCAGGCGTACCAACGGTATTTTTATAACTGCTTGCAATAACCGGTTTACCAGTAGCTTCGTATTTTGCCACCAATCCCGTTAACAATTGAGCCGTAACAAAAGGCTGGTCGCATACCATAAAAATCACCGCTTCTGCATCCGGCACCTCCTTTAATAATTTTTCCAACCCACACCTGATGGAAGAGGCCATACCTTCGTCCCACTCTTCGTTGATAACAAACTGGACCTTTTTATTTTCAAACTCGTTGGTGAACAAATCCGCATTGGCACCCAACACTGCAATCACAGGTTTTATTTCTGTATTGGCGGCAGCCTGTATAGCATGTTCCAATAAGGTTTGACCTTTATATAACAGTAGCTGTTTCGGTTTCCCCAACCGGGAAGATGCGCCCGCAGCGAGTATAATAAGGCCGTAACTTCCCGCCATATGATGACTGTTTAAGCCCCAAAGTTACTCTTAGTTTGTCATTTTTAAGCATGGCCGGGTTCCAATGCCTATGCTGGGCAGAATACCCGGGCAAAGAATTTTTAGAGGGAAAAACTGTATTTTTTGGAAAAGGGTTGTACGGTTACCGCTTTTGAATATGGGGTTGATGAAAAGGGACAAAAAGCCTTCATCTTTAGTTCTATGAAAGCATGGGCTAAGATCAACGAAGAAAACAACAAGCTTCAAAACAAATTGGATTTCCTTGTAGGGCTAAAAAATGCTTTTAATGAAGTAAAATCGGAAAAAAATCTGTCAAAAAATTGGAGAACTTAAAAGATTTTTTGCGTGAAAGTAACAGTTAGCATTACCAACAATTTTATAGGTCCGAACTAAAACCTTTGTACCTCATTTCCTTTCAGCTTTTACCTTGCCAGGTTTGATCTGCGGATTTTTATTTCCCCAGCTATTAGATACAAAATTCAGCACGTCAGCTATTTCCCTGTCGGAAAGATGATTGACGGGAGCCATTGGTGTATTGTATTTTTTCCCATTCACCGTTATCTCTCCTTCCTGCCCATTCAATATGATACCGATAGCACGCTTTTGATCTTTTAAATATGTTGTGGCGGCCAACGGAGGAAAAACGCTTTCCACTCCCTCACCCACAGGCATATGGCAACTGGCGCAATTGGCAGCATATACTTCTTTTCCCCTTTTCATGCTTTGCTTTAATGTCTCTTCCTGGGCTAATACCAATATCGCGGTGCCGGCAAAAAAACAAAAAATCAGGGTTATCTTTTTTATCATACAATCAATTTAAAATTAAGCAGGAGAAAATAATTTCAACAAAAAAAGAGTTGCTTTCACCCATTGCCAATTAGCCTGAACGACCCACTACCAATTATTCAACAGTGAACTTGAAAAACTATTATGTAGTGGCTTTCGACTGAAACGCCTTAATGGATTTTTTAACGCTGCGATGCTTTTTGATCAATGCCAGCGCCTGCGCATCTGTGATGCCTAGTTCCTGAGTCAACATAATGACAGCCCGGTTCCATAATTTATTATTTGACAATTGCATCTCGATCATTTTATTACCCTTCACTTTACCCAATTGTATCATTAGGGTGGTGGTGATCATATTGAGCGTCATCTTTTGGGCAGTGCCTGCCTTCATCCTTGTACTTCCGGTTACAAATTCAGGCCCGGTCGCCAGCTCAATCGGATAATCAGATTCTGTAGCGATGGTACTGCCTTGGTTGCATACAATGCACCCTGTTAAAATGCCCCTTTCTTTTGCAGCCCTTATGCCGCCGAGCACGTAGGGCGTTTCACCAGAAGCTGCAATACCCACCAGGAAATCTTTGTCTGAAATGTGATGGGCCGTGAGTGCCTCCCATGCCTGGTTGATATCGTCTTCAGCGTATTCCACTGCATTCCTTATTGCATTGTCACCGCCTGCTATAATTCCTATTACAATGTTTTGACTTACACCATAGGTGGGAGGTATTTCCGATGCATCCAATACTCCCAACCGGCCACTTGTGCCGGCGCCAATATAGAATAATCTTCCGTCTGCTTTCATTTTTGGAAGCGCTGCACTGATAAGCTTTTCAATCTGTGGTAAAGATTCTTTAACAATCCTGGCAATGGTTTGATCTTCTTTATTAATATCGGTTATCAATTCTATAACTGATTTTTTTTCTAAATCATTGTAGTGAGACGGTGACTCTGTATTTTTTCTTTGATTCATAATTGCAATTTTTAAATCAAATGATCAAGGGCTTGGGTAGAGATTAAAAAATTATAGTAACATTTAAATTGTGTCTTATCGAATGGCATTAACAAATATGAAGCCAGTAGCTGAACAATAATCCACCGCATTTGAAAACTATGTGCGCCTAATTACAATCACAATTATAAAAAATGCATTTGATAAATCATCGCAATGTTCAATCATTTTTCAATAAAGGAACACATATATCTGCCACATAGAACCAATATGATTCTCACCCAGGATAAAAAAATACAACTCAATCAAATCATTATTCAATCAATGTTCATACTTTCTTAATTCGGGAAACTAATTTTACCCATACTTACGTAAGGGATATCATTATTATTATTTCCTATTTCAACTTTTCCGCCTGCCACTGCCTCATTTGCCAACACGGCAAAAAGCAATGCTTCCTTCGTATCGGGGTTAATTCCTAAGCTTTCGGTTGTTTTAAAAGCGTAGCCAGGTAATTGTTCCCGGATGTTTTGCATCAGCAAAGGATTATGCATGCCGCCACCACTGGTATAAATCACTACGTCTTTGAGATCAGCCGAACAGCTTTGTATGGCATGGGCAATGGTATCTGCCGAAAAACGATTTAACGTAGCCATGATATCCTGGTGGGATAGGAAATGAATGCCTGCGGCTGACTTAGCTTTTTCCAGGTAAGCAAGATTGAATAATTCCGGGCCCGTAGTTTTTGGAAATGTTTGTTTGAAAAAATCGTTCTCTTTTAAGCTGGTTAACAGTGCCTGATTGATATTTCCTTTAGCAGCAACAGCCGATTGCTCATCATAATACTGACCGCTAAAATTTTGCTGTATATAAGCATCCATCAGCGTGTTACCGGTACCGGTATCGGTACTAAAAACTTTGCTTCCATCAATGTCGCCCGGCAGATAAGTAAAATTAGCGATGCCGCCAATATTCAGCATGATCCGGTTCTCCCCTTTTTTACTAAAGATCAGGAAATCACCATACACTGCCAGTGGAGCGCCTTCGCCTCCGGCAGCAATATGCTTTTGCCTGAAGTCGCTGAGCGTAATAATTCCGGTCTTTACGGCCAGGTGGTCGCCATCGCCTATTTGCAAGGTTGCATTTGAGAATTTCTTCAACCCATGTAAATGTTTGGGTGCATGATAGATCGTTTGTCCGTGGCTTGCAATCAGGTCGACGCCACCAGGATCAACCTTCCATTTTTCAAGGCAATTATTTATGATGATCGCATGTTGTTCTGCTATCCATCCATTTAGCAGGCAAACCTTTTGAAGGTCAGTTTCACGTGTAGAAAATATTGATTTTATTTCCTGCTTATATTCATCTTCATAAGGGAAGGTTTCAAACTCCAATACCTCAACTATGGTATCATTTCCTGATCCAATGCATTTACAAAGTGCTACATCCAACCCATCTACGGAAGTGCCGCTCATCAATCCTATTATCACTCTTAAAGGCTTGAGTGCCATTTTATAGAGCCTGTCAATGTTCGCATTCATGTTGCGGCTTTATGCGGTTAATTTTGAAGTATCCAGCACAAATATGCTGAATTTATTTTAAAATTTAAATTTATTTGCGTATTTATGCAGTATTAACTAAAACTACTATATGCTTAAAAGGGAAAGACATGCTTATATAATGCATGAAATTGACATCCATAATAAGGTACTGTCATCTGACTTATCCCTGCAACTTACTGTATCAGAAGATACCATCCGGCGGGACCTGCAAGAACTGGATGAAAAAGGGATCCTGACAAAAGTTCATGGTGGGGCGTTGTCAAAGTCGTTCCATTTTACCCTTCAAAATAACACCGTTTATTCCCAACCCGAAAAAAAAATAATAGCCCAAAAAGCACGGGAACTGATAAAGGATGGCATGTTGGTTTTACTATCTGGCGGCACCACCATTATTGAACTGATAAAATCTTTGCCACCTGAATTGAATGCCACATTCATTACAGTAAGTATTCCGACAGCATTGGAGCTGCTGGATCATCCTAATGGCGAGATTATTTTTTTAGGGAACAAATTATTAAAGAATGCCCAGATGGCCGTTGGGGCAGAAGTTGTTCAACGCCTAAGCGAAATAAAATGTGATCTGTGTTTTTTAGGTACAAACAGCATTGACGTAGACAATGGAATTACCGACCTGGAACTGGAAGTAATTGAGGTAAAGAGGGCAATGATCCGAAGTGCTAAAAAAACGATCTCTCTTTCCATTTCAAAAAAATTAAATACTGTTCAGCGAATGGTAGTTTGTAAAATTGAAGATGTGGATATATTGATTACCGAATTGGATCCAACAGATGAATTATTAAAGCCCTATAAAGAAAAGGGTGTGGAAGTTTTATAAAAAGTATTTTTTACAAAAAATAAAAACTATAACCATGGCTAATTACTTTCACAAAAAGGTAAGCGGGTTCAAAGAGATTTACCTTTTTTTACTGATGATCTTCTTTTCAACGGCAACCATTGCCCAGGTAAAAATATCAGGTAAGGTGACTGATGAAAAAGGAAAAGGAATAACAGCGGTATCTGTTTCAGTAAGGAACAGCAACGTTGGTACGGCTACAAATGAAGACGGAACA
Source organism: Ferruginibacter sp. (assembly GCA_039922375.1). Taxonomy (GTDB): domain Bacteria; phylum Bacteroidota; class Bacteroidia; order Chitinophagales; family Chitinophagaceae; genus Ferruginibacter. The sequence continues at coordinate 10,851 of JBDSAA010000039.1, read as the reverse complement.
TACCTTTTGAATGACGCTGTGAAAGCCGGGAAACATACGCTGATTTTTTCGGCGGTTGGATATAAAAACCTGGAAGTCCCCTTAACTATTACCGGCCCCGGCGAATACCCGGCTACTGCGCAGTTGATGAGTGATGCCCTTGGCCTTGATGAAGTAGTTGTTACCGGTACACTGGGCCGAACTTCTAAACGACAATTAGGCAACGCCATTTCAACGGTCAATGCAAGCCAATTACAAAATACCGGCGCATCTAATTTAAGCGCCATTTTAAACGGGCGGGTAATGGGTGCACAGGTTACTCAGAATTCAGGCGATCCTGCGGGCGGCATTTCCATTAAGCTACGGGGAGTTGGTTCCATCTTCGGATCCTCCGAACCTCTATATATTGTAGACGGCGTAATTATCGACAATAGTTCTGCAAATGTGATCAACCTGAGTGCGGATGCGCAGGGTGCAAAAATTCAAGCTGGGACTAACCGGTTAGTAGATATCAACCCCAATGATATTGAACGGATAGAAGTAATTAATGGCGCTGCAGCATCTGCTATTTATGGTTCAAGAGCTTCAAATGGAGTAGTGCAGATATTTACGAAACGAGGTAAAACCGGTAAGGCCCAGGTCAGTTTTAGCACCAGCGTACAGCACAATTCATTGCGTCAAAGGTTGAAATTAAATATGTACCCGTTTAGGTTTGGTATCCCGGGTGATGCAAGATTATCTACTGTTGGCGACCGGTTAACAGCCATTGCCAATTTACGGCCCGCAGCCAGCCAGGCGGCAACACCCGGTACTGGACCAGCGGCTTTAGGTGGCAGGCTGGATGAAGTAAAATATCCCGTTACCCGCTACGATTACCAGGATAATATTTTTGAAAGTTCCTATGGTACGGACAACCATCTATCAGTTACAGGCGGAAGTGAAAATGCCAGTTATTATTTATCCGGCTCCTATCTTAAAAACGATGGCATCATTCGAAATACAAATTTTCAGCGATACGGATTAAAAGCAAGAACTGACCTTACTTTAAACCGGTGGGCTAAAGTTTCAGGTGGTGTTTTATTCAGCAACTCGCGGTCGAAAGACATGCCCAATGGCAACAACTTTTTTTCTCCGGTGAGCACATTAACTATCATAGACAATGTTTGGGATATCAATGAACGGGATGCCCTCGGAAATTTAAAGCATGTGGAGCAACAGCGGTTGAACCCTCTTTCTGTTATCGAAAATTATGATATCAGGCAGGAGATTAATAGGACTTTATCAAACCTGAAACTAAACCTAACCCCTGTTACCGGTTTAAGCATAGATTTAACAACGGGATTTGATACATATGCACAACAAGGATTTGAGTTTCATGACAGGGTGCCCTATGGGCCAGTGGCAGCTACATTTTTTCCAGACGGATATGTGGCCAATGGAAAATATAATTATTATCAATGGAGTGGCGATGCAGTTGCCTCTTATAAGTTCGACCTGGCGGCCGGCCTGCAGTCAACTACGTCGGCTGGTTACTCTGCACAGTACATTAAGACGGCCTATAGCGCCCAGGAAGGAAGAGATATTATTCCCTTGGTAAAAACAATTGCCGCTGCTCAAAACCTTTTTATGGCCCCGCTGGAAACCCGGACTGAACAGTCCATATTCGGGTACTTTTTTCAGCAAACATTTGGCTATAAAAACAAACTGTACTTAACAGCTGCCGGAAGGGTTGACGGATCTTCTGCTTTTAGCAAGGATGCACAAAATAATTTTTATCCAAAAGCAAGTATCAGCTACAATATTTCTGATGAGGATTTTTGGAAAAATAATATGATTGGGAACTTCTTTAACACATTAAAATTAAGGGCATCCTATGGTAAGGCCGGTAACCTGACAGGCATTGGAGCGTATGATAGATTTATTACTTATCAGCCTATTAATTATACGGGTGGAGGTTTCGCACCACGTACCCAAATAGGAAACGTAAATATCAGGCCGGAGATCAAAACAGAATGGGAGGCAGGTGCCGATATACAATTCTTAAAAGGACGTTTGGGTTTACAATTCAGTGTGTATGACCAAAAGATAAAGGACCTGATCATTCCTTTCAATCTTGCACCCTCTAACGGTTCTTCGTCCCTGCTGGACAATGTGGGCAAGATGACAAATAAAGGTTTCGAGTTAATGCTTTCGGGGAGCCCCGTGGCAACAGAAAATTTCAAATGGGACGCTTCTGTGTTATTCAATCATAACAAAAATAAAATCACTGAAATTTATAAGAACGCAACTTTTGTAGGTTTTGATGCGGGCAATACCCAAGGCATTTTATTGGGAGAGCCTACCGGCGTTTACTATGTAAATTATTATGCAAAAAATACAGATGGCAGTCTTTTATTGCAAAATGTAAATGGCTTTATGCTACCGCAGGTTGAAAGGGGTACTGTGGGCCAGGATGCAAAAGGAATGTTACTGGAAACCCCACAACGCAATGCGAACGGCCAGCCCACTGGTACTCCTCTGCGTAAAGTGCTGGGAAATCCTAACCCGGATTATACGGCTACGTTATCAAGCGAATTTTCGTATAAAAATGTAGGCCTTAGGGTTCAGCTAGACAGGGTGTCTGGTTTTGAAGTTTACAATTGGGATTATATTACGAGAAACAATGTAGGCGTTGGCCCGCTGGCAGAAAAAGAACTAAGGGGAGAACTGACAAGAGGTTGGAGTGCTGCAGTTGGTGGCTTTATTGGCCCACGCATACAGGAAGATCATGTTCAGGATGGCAGCTTTACAAAGATCCGGGAAGTTGCATTGAGCTATTCTTTGAGTCGCTTGAAATTCGCACATAGCATGAAAATATCGCTGGTAGGAAGGAATCTTTTTTCGTTTGATACCTACAATGGATTTGATCCGGAAGTTAGTTCGTCCGGACAGTCCATTGTGAGAGGAAATGATTTTGGCGCCTTTCCAATACCAAGGACAATACAATTATCAATCATCACAAATTTTAAATAAGCACCATGAAAAAGTTACTATATATATTGTGTTCGCTGGTGATAATTTCAGGTATGGGTTGTAAAAAAGAATACAACAATCCCAATGCACCAACGCAAGAGGAAGTTTTTAATTCTACCGATGGTATGACCAGGGTAATAGTTGGATTAAAGCAACGTTTTGCAGCGTTTGGTGTTCCATCGTCCATAGCCGCCAGCGGGCTTAGCACAAAAGAGTTAACTGTGCTAAATGCCGGTAATGCTGACCTTGCTCAAATGGAAAATGGCGGGGCCAATGTTGCTCCTAATAATGGGCTGGTTACCGGTTTATGGATAAATGCAAACATTATCAGCAATGAAGCGCAAAAGCTCATCGATAATTCTGCTAAAATTGGTGATGTAAATCTTAAGAATGCAATTAAAATTTACGGGCACCTGTACAAAGCGTTGGCTTCCGGAACACTATCTCAATTTTTTGAAAAAGCCCCTATAACAACGGGTGCAAATGCACAGTTTAACACAAGGGTGGAGGCATTGGCAAAAGCAGTTCAGTTGCTGGATGAAGCAGCTGCATTGTTATCAGCCTCAACCATTCCGTCCACTTTTACTGCTTCTGTGGGCTCCGAAATTGACCTCCCAAATACATTGTTAGCTTTGTCGGCCCGTTATAATAATATGCTGGGCAATAATGATGCTGCGATCGCTAAAGCTGCCGCAGTAGATCTTACAAAAAAATCCGTTTTCTTTTATAATCTCATTAACACGAACCCTGTGTTCCGTTCGGGTTTAACCACCAATAATACTTATGGAATTAAAACAAACTTTGGTTTAACCGGTGCGCTTACACCTTCGCCTGCCGATAAAAGAATCGTTTTTCATTTAACTAAAAATCCCAATAGCGGTACAGATGCAAATGGCTCAGGGTTCTTCAAAAATGATTTGGCTACAATTCCCATTTATTTACCTGGTGAAATGCTATTGATCCAGGCAGAAGCATATGCCAGGAAGAATGATCTGGCAAATGCAGTAATCTTTTTAAATAGAGTGTTAACTAAAACTCCGGCCCAGGATGCTTTTGGTTTGGGTGCCGATTTGCCGGCGTATGCTGGTCCAGTAGACCAGGCTTCATTGCTGCAGGAAATTTATAAGAACAGGGCCATTGAACTTTATTTGAGTGGAATGAAGTTGGAGGATAGTCGTAGGTTCAACCGCCCTGGCCCCGGCTCAGCAACAGCAGAAAGAACCCGCAATTATTATCCTTACCCACAACAGGAAAGAGACGGCAATCCTAATACGCCGACGGATCCAACCATCTAATCAACCTGAGTTTTCGTTTTTGTGTATTGATAGCAGTAAGCCCCTTTGCGGGGGCTTTTTTATTTTTGTATTGCCTGTTTTTATAAAAACCTAAACCAACATTTTACCGTTGGATTTGAAAACATTTTAAAATAACTTAACAGGAAAAAATGAAAATACTGTTGGCAACCAACGAAACGGAAATATTAAAATGTTGGGATGTGATGAAAATATTAAGGCCGCACCTGAACAAAAGCGAATTTGTGTCAATGGTGATAGAAATGATTTCGGAAGGATACCACCTGGCTTATATAGAAGAGGAAGACCAGGCTGTATCCGTTATTGGTTATCGTTTTCAGCAATTCCTTTTTAATGGCAAACATTGTTATATCGATGACCTGGCCACTATCCCCGGCAAAACGGCCAAAGGCTATGCAAGCAAACTGATAGATTATGTTACAGAGGTTTGTAAAAGAAAAGGACTAAAAACTATCACACTTGATTCCGGCTTCAACCGGGTGGATGCGCACAGGCTTTACCTGCAAAAACATTTTGAAATTTCTTCCTTACATTTTTTAAAGAAAATCTAATGTCTCAAATGATATAGTCATGCCTTGAATAACTGTATGTTTTGGTAGAATGTTTCCTACACACAGATAGCTATTCCGTCTAGATTTATTTACTGAAAAATAAAGATTTTTGTTATCGAATACCTCAAACATCCAACCTATGAACTACAAGACTATTTGCCGCATGGCAGGTATTATACATCGTACATGCCGGGCTATTTATCACACGCATCATGCCATTAACTATCAACCGGAATTTCCGCTGATAAGTTTAGTACCACTAAAAGTCCATCATTTTTCAAATATTCAACTGCAATCTATCGGCCTCGAGAGGAACCGACCATAGGTCGATACAATAGAGTCAACGAGTACACCGTTAATATCAACATATTCAATGAATCAACAGTCAAGTCCTGAAAATCATTATCCGCATGAAAATAGAAAATATTATAGAAGACATCAAGAAGGATATAAAAGAATTGAGCGATCGGCTGGAAGAACAATTTAAAATAGAAAACCCATCGCTTAATTTTTCTGTAAGCTTGCCTGGTATAGAAGAATTAAATACAATTAAGTCAATCGCTTTAACCATTGTGGAAAATAGCGAAACGTATTATTTAAGCGTACAAATACATACTCACAATGGTAACAGGGTTTTTGAAAATGTTTCCAAAATGGTAATTGAAAGCCAACTGGTGCCATATGGCGCCCGCCATGTGTTTCAAGACAGGTTTGTAGATCTGTTACGGGATATTATAAAGAAACAAAAATGTAAAAAGAAGGTGGGCCCAAAAAACAACACCATTTACAACGACCTGCTGCAGTATGCAAATACAGCCTGACAAATTAGTTAGATAATCAATTAGATATTGTGCAAAAAAAATGCCGGTTATTGCCCGCATTTTTTAATGCGTAAATCTTTATATGGAAAATGCCTTGTCGATGATTTCTGCCTGCTCCTTTGCATGAATCTTTGAGTACCCGGTAGCGGTTGATGCACTGGGGGTGCGGCTGATGATAAAGAAATTTATATTTTTCAGGTTCATGCGTAAAAAAGTGGCAGCACCCATATTTAAAGGTTCTTCCTGCACCCAATGCCATACGGCCTTACTATATTTTTTGTACAGCTCATCCAATTTGGTTTGTGGTAAAGGATATATCTGCTCCAGCCTGATAAGGGCTGTATCTGTTTTATTCTCTTTCAATTGCCTTTCTGCCAAATCGAAGTACATTTTACCACTGCACAGTATTACTTTTTTTACAGTAGCTGCGTCTTTCACAAATTCATCATCAATAACTTCTTTAAATCCTCCGGACGTAAATTCAGTTGCCAGGCTGTAACTACCGGGGTGGCGAAGGTTTGCCTTTGGCGAAAATACAACCAGCGGCTTCCTGAACGGCCATGCCAGTTGCCTGCGCAACAGGTGGAAAAAATTAGCTGCCGTAGTTACGTTGGCAATCACCATATTCAGCTCGGCACACATTTGTAAAAACCGCTCCATTCTTGCGCTGCTATGCTCTGGCCCCTGCCCTTCGTACCCATGCGGCAGCAACATCACTACGCCGTTCATGCGCTGCCATTTGGTTTCCGCAGCAGCGATGAACTGGTCAATCATTGTTTGGGCACCATTACAAAAATCCCCAAACTGTGCTTCCCAGATAACCAATGCATTTGGATTGGCCATTGAGTATCCATATTCGAAACCTAACACAGCATATTCGCTCAATAAAGAATTATAAATTCGGAAGGGTGCCTGTGTTTCAGAGAAATGATTTAGCCGGTTGTACTCTGTATTGGTATTCTCATCATACAGTACGGAATGCCGGTGACTGAATGTTCCTCTCTTTACATCCTGGCCGCTCATTCGTACATCCTTACCTTCCAGCAATAAACTCCCGTAAGCCATCAGTTCGCCCGTAGCCCAATCAATCTTTTTCTCTTCTGTATAAAGTTTTATTTTGTCCTGTAACAATTTTTCCACTTTGCGAAGCGGTTTAAAATCCGCAGGCCATTTCATCAATCCATCAAATAGCAGAGTAAAATCATTTTCACTAATCGCTGTTACCGGTGATGCTTCGAAATCATTTGTGTTGGCTCTTCTCAAACTTTTCCACCACAGCTCCGGCTTTTGAAAAGTATACGGTAGCGGGTTTTGCTTTACTTCGTCTAACCTTTCCTGCAAGTCTGCCAAAAATTTCTTTTCCATTTCCTTTGCCAGTTCCTTAGCTTCCGGCTCACCGTTCTCTATCAGGTATTGAGTATAAACCTCACGTGGATTAGGATGCTTATCGATCAGTGCATACAACTGTGGCTGGGTAAACTTTGGCTCATCACCCTCGTTGTGCCCATGCTTGCGGTAACAAACCATATCGATAAATATATCGCTGTTAAACTCCTGGCGGTAAAGCGTGGCAATTTCCACAGCTTTTACCACCGCTTCGGGATCATCTCCATTTACATGCAATACCGGCGCTTTCACCATTGCCGCTACCGAAGTACAATAATCAGCGCTTCGGGCATCGTCAAAATCGGTGGTAAAACCTATCTGGTTATTTATGACAAAATGTATGGTGCCACCGGTATAGTATCCTTTGAGGCCAGACATTTGCAACACTTCATACACTACACCCTGGCCTGCCACTGAGGCATCACCGTGGATTAAAATGGGTAGTATTTTATCAAAATCACTATCGTACAGTACGTCTGCTTTACAACGTGCAAACCCCACCACTACCGGATCTACTGCTTCAAGGTGCGAGGGGTTGGGGCAAAGCTTTAAATTAATTTTTTTGCCGGAGGCTGTAATAATATCACTGCTAAAGCCAAGATGGTATTTCACATCGCCGCTTCCCATGGTAGTATCCGGAACGGCGGTTCCTTCAAACTCGCTAAAGATCTGTTCGTAGGTTTTGCCTAAGATATTAGCCAGTATATTCAGCCTGCCCCGGTGGGCCATGCCGATCACAACTTCCTGCACATTATTTAAAGAGGCTGTGTTAATGATGGCATCAAGCGCCGCAATAGTTGTCTCGCCACCTTCCAGTGAAAACCTCTTTTGCCCAATATACTTTGTATGAAGAAATTTCTCGAACATAACTCCCTCATTTAATTTCTGCAATATTCTTTTCCGCTGTTCCAGCGCAACCGGTTGAAGCATGGTATGCTCGACCGCATTGATCATCCAATCCAGTTTACGGGTACTGCTATCTGCCCGCAGCTCTACACCTAAATTGGTTGTATAGCATTTTTGTAAATGATCAAGAATATTTTGAAGGGTTGCTTTTCCTAACCCAACAAATTTGCCTGAGTGAAAAGTTTGGGGCAAATCCGCTTCGGTGAGCCCAAAATTTTCGAGGCTAAGATTTGCCTTCCGGTCTTTACGCTCACGAATAGGATTGGTTTTAGCTACCAGGTGGCCCTTTCTTCTATAAGCTTGTATCAACTGGTATACACTTAACTCCTTATCAAGTTGAACAGTATCAACTGAGGTGGTAGCCGTATTGGCTACCCTGGCACCGTTGGTACCATTACTTACATTGCTGACGGCAAAATCAAATCCTTCAAAAAATTTACGCAATTCCCCGTCTATACTTTCCGGGTCTTTTACAAAATCATTGTACAGGTTTTCGATGTATGCGGGGTGAGCGTTGGTGATGTATTGAAAATCCTTCATTGGGAATAAAAAATTTGGGTGTGGCAGTCATATTTAAGGACTGCAAATATCGGGCATTTATGTATTAGGAAACAGGGATTTTGGGTTTGTTCATTAAAAAATTTACAATGAGGGCACTTAGTAAAACATAGGCAGTAAAGTAATAAAAGCCAGGCTCAAGCGATGCGCTGGTAAATTTCATAGCTTTTGCCCCGAGAAAGGCTATAAATATGCTGATGGCGAACACATCTGCCATAGCCCATTTGCTGATTGCACCTACCAAGCGGTGCCATTTACCTGAAATAACATTTTTGGACAAGAGTATATAAAAAATAATTCCTGATTTTGCTAAAGGAACGATCAACCCGAATAAAAAAATAAGAAAAAATGGGAGATAATAGCCGCTTTCCCATAAAGTTTGCAAAGTTCCCAGCACACTTCGTTTCTCATTAAACAGATTAATGTCAATAAAAAAACTAGCGGTAATATCAATTTTCAGCATGTCTGCCACCAATCCGAACCCTAACAGTACGATGGAAAGCAGGTGCAACGACAATAATATAATTTTGTTCATCCCTGATTTATGCCTGAAAAATTGATTATTGAGTGTAAATAAATTGATTTTAAAAATTCCTCCCAGCTAATGATTTTTTCTTATTTCAAATCCCTATCTTTGCGTCCCAAAAATAAGATTTAAATGGCAAACCATTCAGCAACTAAGAAAGATGTGCGTCAGAGCAGCAAACGTAACGAGCGTAACCGTTATTATGGTAAAACTACCCGTAATGCAATCCGTGATATTAAAGCAATTGAAGATAAGTCAGGAGCCAGTGAAAAGCAGCCCCTTGTTGCTTCCATGATCGATAAGTTAGCAAAACGTGGCACCATCCACAAAAACAAAGCGGCTAATTTAAAAAGAAAGCTGGCGCTAAAAATTAATTCACTCGCAAAGTAATTTGCTATTTGTCTAAATATCTGTTACAACCCGTAAGGCCAGCCCTTGCGGGTTTTTTAATTTTTTTAAATAAGAAGTTCTATTCAATTGCAACACCAGTGGACTCCGACTTGGTATAAATCGAACAGCTGAATTTCCTACCAAAGCCCCCCTCTTCCTTATAAGGCGCTGGCACTTTGCATTTACCTTATGTTTCTAATAGGGCAATAAAATTATATTTGCTGATAAAATTTAACTCAATGGGAAATGAAGCATATGTGATCCCTTTGCGCTACCGCAAAATGGAAAACCTGCACATTGTATTCTGGCTGTTCAAAGATATCAGTTGGTGCATGATCTGGAAACCGTTGGGTATTGCAATGATTTTCCCTACATTGATCATCGCGATTGTCATTACGTTTCGTACCCGGCAATTTATGAGTGAAGTTTGCCACAACCTTGCCATCGTATTTTGGATAACGGCCAATTCGTATTGGATGATCAGTGAATTTTTGGAATTTGACACCGATAAATTGTTTGGTGATTACACTTATAAACATTTGGCAATTCTCCCGTTTGTATTGGGTATCGTTATGCTGACTTTTTATTACCTGGTGTGGAATCCCTTGCATAGGGATGTGGTGGAGAGAATGTAGAGGTATATTGAATGTTGATCTATACAGGATTTTTAAGTTCGATATGGATCGACGTCCCCTGTTCAGTATTCGAATCCAACCGGAACTCAGCCCCGATTAAAGCCGCCCTGTTTTGCATACTTTTTAACCCGATGCCTGTTTCAGCAGATTGCAGGGCGGAAGGGTCAAAGCCAATGCCATCATCACGAATGGTTAACTGAAAGGCTTCGGAATCATACTGCAAATTCACTTCTATATTTTTTGCTTTGGAATGTTTGATGGCATTATTCAATGCTTCCTGCAACATTCTAAAAATCACCATTTCATTTTGTTGCTCCATTTTGTACGGACTGCCTGCAATTACAATATTGGTTAAAAACTTCCCGGTATTTTGCAGCAATTTTAATTCATCGGCAATGGCCTGCTGTAGGCCAAGCTCTGCAATTTTATCCCCGTGCATGCTGCGGCTTAAGTCCCTCAAATCACGAAGGGCTTTGCTTATCAGTTGCTTGGTGTCTTCTACTCGTATTTGGGTCGCTTCATCCGGGTTAACGGCGAACGTATTGATGTTGAGTTTAGCCAGGCTTAGTACCTGGCCGATGTTGTCGTGAATTTCCTGGGAGATATTTTTGAGGGTCTGCTCCTGGATTTCTATTTGGGTTTGGAGGATTGTAGGCTCCCCTTTTTTAGTACATTTCAAAAGTAGAATAATTTAATCAATGTATTGTTTTAACCAAGCTATTGGGCGTAGTGAAGCGAAGGCGTAGCCGAAGCGTAACGGAGCCCAATAGCTTG